>JAPLFY010000034.1 GCA_026390435.1 Pseudomonadota bacterium | reverse complement strand
CGCTTGATCGGGATGTGAATGCTGCACGAGTGATTTTGAATTATGCTTTGACAGGCTTTGTCACGGGACGGGAACCGTCCTCAGGTGTGGAGGGTGGGGTTGCCCGCCCGCTGAAGCACGAAACTCAGACCATACCGGAGCGCTCTCGTGAGAGAGCGTGAGGATTGGTCGGGGTAGTTCATTCTCGATCCCTCTTTTCGGAATGAAATTGAAGTTTCAGTGCGATCGATCTCAAACTCTCTGAAAGTAGAGCTAACTGTCGCACTCCGGGTGACCGTCCAAGTGCCGCCACCGACGGATTGATGAGTTGTTTCTGCGCCGTCAACGAGGAAGCGTTCTCCGTTGACTGAAAGCAGGTAGCAATCTGTGAAGTTTAGATCTATTTGTATCGCTTGTAGGTCATCGCACGTTCCTTGCCACCGACCTTGGAGTTCTGGACATCCAGCTAAGGCTTGGTCGGCTAGTGCTACCAAAAGCGTAAAGATCATTGCTGCAATTTTAGTGTTATGCATCGGGGCCACCTTATTATCGGCACCAATTTGACGTGCCGTCGCAAAAGCATCTGGGGTCGGAGCCATCTCTTCCAGCGGGACAAAAACCATAACAATCTCGAGCAACGGAAAGTTGTGAGAATGACATTTCGTTGGGGTGCACCCACCTAAATGCCGTGCAATTGTAGCCGCGTTTTATCGTTTCTTCGGGCGACAAATTTTCGACAACGACAGTTCGATATTCCAAGACGCCATTTTCGGGAGCGGGGACTAAGAAAACACCCGTTCCGACAACCTTTGTCTCGTCTTTGGCAAGGAGTTCTGCAGATTTCGTGGTTGTCTGATTTTTACCACAGCATGACATTGGGAGGCCCTGTGGACATTATTTATGCTCAAAAGACGCTACATAACTTCAAGTCAGCTGTCAACGAACGGTGTTGTACGAGTTTATTGAGAAGTTGGTGGCTCTACCCCCTCCACGCAGTCATCTCATGCGCTGGGCGGGTGTAATTGCCTCGAATTCGCCGTACGGACGAGACATCACATTCAGGCCAGAGATCAATAAGGGATTCCAGTTTGCCATTAGCGAAGAGGGGGGAGGAGAAGACGCGAGCATTCAAGAACTATCCGTGGTCAAAGATGTTGGGATCCTGCGGGTCCGAGCTTGAACATGATTCACCAACATGTAAGAATGGAAAACGTGCGATTCTAAATCGCGCATTTTTCTTTTTTGAGAATTAACCATTAATTTTAGTAAGATATGACTGCCGACCTCATAGCTATTCAAAACCCATGGTGGCATCAGCCCGACTTCGGGCCGGCTGATGACCACCACCTCACTGCCGTTATTGGTGCACCTTTCCGTCTCGAACGGAAGTCACTGGGTGACCTGCACCATGAGTTTGGCCCGGGCGACATTTACGTCGTTCGTGGCGCGCGACAGGTCGGCAAGACGACTTTGCTCAAAGAATGGATTTGCGCTCTGCTTGGTCGTAGCGTTCAAGGACGAGACATTATTTTTCTAAGTTGCGAGAGCATAGCCACGTTTGCCGAGCTGCAGAGTATTTTGGCATCGTGGATAGAGAGTCGACGGGATAGCCTGCGTCTATACCTTTTTCTCGATGAAGTTTCCTTCGTTAAAGAATGGCAGCGTGCGATCCTTTGGTGTGCGAATGCGGGGCTTCTGCGCAACGCGACTGTCGTGCTGACTGGTTCCAACGCAAGAGATCTTAAGGAATCAAGTGAGCGACTACCCGGACGAAGGGGAAAAGGACTAGACATCGCTATCCATCCGGCTTCACCGCGAGAATTGCGTGAGCTGCCCTGTTTCTCGCACCTAAGTGATGACGCGTTGTTGGAACTATACTTCAAGATGGGCGGTTTTCCGCATGCTCTAAGAGATGTGGTTAACTACGGTCGGGTTACGGATGAGACCTATCGCACCTACCAAAATTGGATTATCGGCGATGCCGCTAGGTATGATCTCTCCATCGAGAGTCTGCGACACATGATGTATCGGATTTTCGTGACGGTGGGTAGTCGCGTCACCTTAACTTCTCTGATCGAGCAGACGCCACTTAAGAGCCATGAAACAGGACTGCGCTACCTAGAGCATCTTGATGATGCCTTCCTCTGTAGGACCCACTATTGCTACGACGTCGACAAAGGTGGCCCGGCCTACCACAAGAGTCGTAAGATATATTTTGTCGATCCACTACTCTACTACATTGCCGACTCCTGGAAGCTTGGACTCACAAATATTTGGGACCTCAGTGTCCAACTACTTTCGGATGCGGGATTTAAGGGGACTATACTAGAAAGCTGCGTCGTAGTTGTAGCTAGCCGCAAGTACGAGACCTTCTTTTGGTATTCCAGTAAGACTAAGAAAGAAATCGATCTGGTCGTTCGTGAGGCTGGAGATATCGGTCTTTTCGATGTCAAGAGTGCTCCCGAGAAGCACCAGAATCTGCTGGGGCGCAAAGTTACATACATTGGCGGGACTTGGCTTTTGGAGCAGTGAGTGTCTTTGGATCACAATTGATTTGTAGTCATCATTTGAAGCTGGCGGAAGTATGGGTGTGTGATGCGATGACGAAGTCGGCTTAAATATTTTGAACTGCCCCAGTTAATGCTTTTTGGCATATTGGGATTTTTGACCGTAGCTGAGGTGATAGGGGACTCTGGTCTCAGTATGGCCGAGAGCAACCTGATGTGCGCCTCAGCAGCATCGTCGTCAACAAGCATGAGTTTAAAGACGGTGTCGTTCTTTGGATCGAGTAGCTCGACCGTGTACCGCCCGCGGCGTTTGGAAGCGCAGGATGAGGGGGGGGGGCAAAGTCGCTCAGAGATTTCAGCTTTTCCCTCATTTGAAACGCTTCACGTTTTGAGTCGTGAATAAGTGTTACCGAAAACTAGGTCGGTTTTAGGTCTTTTCATATTGCATATTTCCCGCAAAATAGTGTGTCCTTACCGCAGTATAGCCTGAAGTCTTTCAGCTTCTTCCTCATAGTCTGCCTTAGTCTGAATGGGTTTTGCGGTTGGTGATCTCGACTCAGGGCTGCCTTGGCGTCAGCAGTGATACTGGTGCTATCCAAGATACGGGCATATGGGGTGATGGGACTGCTCATGACTCGTTTAATTTTACTGCCGATGCGGATCTTACTGACGAGCTTTAGTTGCGGATAAAAATGGTTGTGCAGGATGCGCCACTCTCTTCGGTAAACATTGTTCATCAGCTGCACTGCTAGCTTGAAATCTATGCGTTCGTAACCAAAGGTTGAGCGCACATGTGTATAGTTCTTTTGCTCTACATATGGCTGATCATTTGACCGGTAGGGGCGACCGCGAAACACTGGAATAGGCTTTTCGCGATGGCCTGTAGCGAAGCGCTTTATCACTTCATCATTCATGAACTCACAACCGTTGTCAAAATAGAGACCGACCATCGCAAATGGTAGGCGCTGCTCCATCTCCATCAGTGCTTGGCGCACCTCATAGCCATTTTTGCCCCAAATAGCCTCGCATTCGGTATGCCCCGTTGCGATATCAGTCAGTGTGACGGTCCACGCAAATGTACCGCTCATCGAGTCGCCACAGTGTGCCACACAGTCGACTTCGCAGTGCCCAGGCTCAGTGGGTGTCTCGGTGAAATTCTTTATTGGCACCACAGTTAAATGACGGCTCTTAGCCCGTTTGGTGCCCGTATTTAGGCGTCGCCGCAGCGCCGCCTTGTCGGCTTTTAAAGTGCGTTCAATGGTCGCTGCACTCATCTTCAGCAGCTCAGCGCGTATAGTGTCGTCGCAAATTGGACTCTCAAAGAACGGCAGCCACTCAGGAAGGGCCGCCTTTAAGCGGATTGAGCCCAGGTAGCCCATTTCTTTCCAAAGCACCTTCAGGACGGCGCGAGATTGAACGCTATATTCCTGGCGTCCGCCAGATCCTTTGCCGCGCTGAAGACGAGGAACGCAGGGGGCCGACATCAGTCGGATGGCTGATTTCCTGTGCCTTTTTAGATTGTGACTAAGCTCAGACAGGATCTCGCTGCGCCTTTTGCGTTTAGCCCCTTGATACTCGTTCCAAAGCAGGGCAACGTATTCCCTAACGGCCGTAATGGACACGGGGGTAACCTCAGTGAATTTAATGGTTTCGTCACCGATTAAATTCCCCCATTGCGGCCGTCCTTCCAAGAACTTCTTTGTTATCTTTGAGTTATCACCCCGGTGATGAGCTTCGGTAACACAAGCGGTGACGCAACTCGTTCACTGAGACTTTATTCCGCTGAATTTAAAGAAAATTTCCGCAGAATTAAAGTTTTTCGTTACAAATGCCGACAAGTAGAAATCATTTTGGAGAAAACTAAATGCTCACAAGATCTATGGCAGGCCTACTCCTAGCTTTTTACTCGGTAGTCGCTTGTAGTAACGGCGATGGCATGAAGTTGTCAGACGCGGCAGGTTACGACTTAGAGGCCGATTCAGTCTTTCGGTACATAGCGGATTTGGAGAAGACTCCGCAGGGCGCAGAAAAATTGCATAAGACTCTGACCGCTGTGTTGGCTCAGCCAGCCTTAAAAGGGATCATGTCTTTCCGCAACAACTCGCCGGTTGGTAAGGCTGTTTTTACCAACCAATTCATTTCTAAATATCAGAAGTCGCTACGCTCAATGAGCTTTGCAAGCCTCTACAATCTCAAACCAGGCTCCATCCATTTTAGCGACGGAGCAAGATCGGAATTAGCAAGTGCGGCAACTAGACTATCTGAGCGAGCACCATCGCAGAGACCTGAAAATCTGCAACTCTTAGACAATCCCGCTGATGCTAAGTGTGAAAATATTAAATCTGACTACGAAGATAAAAGTGGGATAACGGCCCAAAGACAGATTCTAGACCCCAGTTGTAATTGGTTGTGCAAGATGGCAGTTGGTGCCACAATGCCGTCGTTTATGTCTGTTCAAAATGGCGGGCCAACTTCAGGTGGCGCACTTAAAGCTGCTGGCACACATTTGAAATTTGTAGCTGAGTCGGCAATAAATCATTGTAGCGATGGCCGTAGTCAAGCTGGGCCCACTGCGGCAAAGCCGAGTGACTCCGGCGGCGATCAGAAGGATACGAGCGTACCGTTATGCGTCAACGACGCACCGCCCCCTGGTTTTGATAGCTGCTGGGGCGGCGACATGCCGAAGCAAGATCAGTAAGATGTTAACGCTAATAGACCCCGACGCCCAACGCCCACATTTTTTTTAACTGTTGAGTTCATCGGCGTCGCGCAGTTTAGGAAATTTCCAAGCCCAAAGGGCGACGACGATGAGCGTACCGAGTCCACCAATGATGGTGGCAGGAATAGCTCCCCACCAGTTGGCGGTCATTCCCGATTCAAATTCGCCGAGTTCATTAGATGCGCCGATAAATACTTGATTTACGGCACTCACGCGGCCTCGCATCGATTCTGGGGTGCGCAACTGCACCAAAGTCTGACGCACATAAACACTGATCAGATCGGCAGCTCCGATGATGATCAGCATGCTTAGTGATAAATAAAAGTTTGTCGATAAGCCGAAGACACAAGTTGCTAAACCAAATACGAAAACTCCCGCCAGCATCGATTTGCCCGCTCGTCTTTTGAGGGGACGAAAGGCCAGGAAAATAGCCATGACAGAGGCCCCCACAGACGGAGCACTGCGCAAGATACCAAGTCCAAGTGGCCCAACATGAAGGATGTCGCGTGCGTAAACAGGAAGTAGGGCCACGGCACCGCCTAGGAGCACTGCAAATAGGTCTAAAGATATCGCTCCGAACAAGATTTGATGGGCGCGCACATAATGGACACCTGCTAGCAGCCTTTGCCAGCGTGTTCCGCTGTCGTCGCGTTTAGGGACAAAGCTTTGCCTGCGGATCAACAAATTACTCACTAAAGCCAGGCCAACCAAGGCCCCGAAGGCACTGTAGACGACGGCTGCACCATCTTTCCAACCGAATATGAACCCACCTAGGGCGGGGCCTAAAATAGTCGCGACTTGCCATGTGGTTGAGCTCCAAGCCACCGCATTGCTGAAGTCTTGGCTGGGGACTAGGCTTGGCAGTAAGGCTTGAGCAGCGGGTGCGGCAAAGGCGCGTGCGGTGCCGAGTACTAGAAGTACCGCGTAAATAGGATAGACCCCGTAACTGGCAGTCATTTGACTCCGAGTTAACCAGTACAGGGCCGCGGCGCAGGCAAGTAGGATTACATTTTGAACGATCAGGATTAATCGGCGATCGACGAGGTCGGCCACGTGTCCGGTCACAAGAGCTAAGCTCAGTGCTGGTAGGAATTGCACCAGGCCTACATAGCCTAGGTCGATAGCTCGGCCCGTGATGGCATATACCTGCCATCCTACAGCAACCGACTGCATCTGCTGACCGAGAGTACCGGTGAAGCGCATGAGTTGGAAAAAACAAAAGTCTCGGTGATGAAATGCCGCAAAGGGAGCAGCTTGTGTCTTCGCCATGGTGCTTTTTATCCTAGGTCAGGGCGGGGTCCATGCACGCAACTGCCAGTGTGCCACATCTTTAAGCAGGATCTGTGCTAAAATTGCCTAGTGAGTCCGCCTCTCATCCTCCTCTCCGATGAGGCCCGCATGCGTCCTAGCGATGATGTTCTCCAGCAAGATACTGACGTCGTAGTCTCTAGCAGCCCTGAGGGGGGCAACGACGAGCAAAGAAGGCCCCAAGCTACCCAGTTAGCACGCCTATATCGTGGTGCGGCTGCAAATGAGCTAAGCGACTCGACCAGAGCTTTACTAAAAGACCTGCTATTCTCTGAATTAGGGATGACAGACACAGTTGAATCGCAGCAGAAACAGGCCCCCATCGCGGCCTCTGACGCACAACCAATCATTAAACAGGTTCATGATGAGTCGCCGACCCTGCCGCAGGGGCGTGTTGCTGAGTCAAAGCAGCAAAAAGCGGTCCCTATTAGCAGCCTTGGTACTGCTCAGCTTGAGCTTAAACTGCGCCAAATGATCGATGCAAATGCTGCGTGGGAATCTATGGAACCGCTGGCGCTTAGACTCTATGCCAGTCAACCGGCCCCGGCCACGGCAGCCCGAGTGATTGAACTAGCATTTGTTCATGCCACCACGGACCGCCTCGAACCATTGCTCCAATGGGCTAAAAAGAATGCGCCGGGATTTTACCGCCATCTGCATCCGACCCTGCGCACTCACTTAGTTATACGGCTTTGGCGCTCAAGCAGCAGCGACACTTTAGCTACGCTGTTGTTCCGGGATCGCGATGAAAGTTTTTTGCAGCCAATTGAGAGACTATTTCTTTTTCAGAGTATGACATCGGCCAAAGATCCAACGGTTCCCTATTTGTATTTCAGCCGCTACCGTAACGAGCTCCTAAATGCGGTCATGAGTATGGGGGGGCATGTTGGGCTGACGGCTTCAGCTTTTTTACTTCGCACCGGGCAGCTGGCGCTAGATTTAGGTTACAACGCGGATGCGGCGCAAATTCTCGACGGTATCGGCGCCAATACTCCAGAGCGCGATGATGCATTGCGACTGATGTTGACCTCGACGGTCGAAAAAAATAAAGCTGGTCGCAGTCATCTCGCTGAGCTGCTTATGGCTGAAGCCACAGGCGAAGGTCGGCTGCAACTTTTGCAAAAATTTCTCGCCGATTCCCGCGGGCTGGGAGGATTTAAGGATCGTAATCGACCCGCGCTGAATGAATTACTCGCAGATCCCCTGAGCTGGCTACCAATGGATGTCGCCCTTTGGGGGAAGCTGTCGTCGCTGCTCACCGCTAATCGTGATTTAGCAGCACTGTTGCCTAATTTACTGGCAGTCTTTCAAAACCATGCTCTGAAATTTCATGCTGCTAATCTAGACATTGCGCTGTGGCAGGGACCTTTGAATATCTCTCCAGTCAATCTCCAGGATGAGTACTGGCGTGGTATTGGTTTGTTGCATTTTTATGCGGGGACTGGAGCGACGGCTGAGGCAGAGCTCTGGCAGGCGGTAAACTCGGTTAAACGGGCTAAGGAAGAGTCACCTCAACCATTGCCAATTCTATGGAAAGAACTGCACCGAGCTGCTTTTACCTGGGTGATAAAAGCAACGCATTTGTTAGATGGCGAACGTACGCGCATGCTAAGGCAGCTGCGTGTAGCTGTGCCACTAGAGCAGATTACGGCTGGTGATTTGACCGAATACGTTGAACAGGCCGAAGGGTCTCCTTTACCTATCTTGCAGGTCCTGCGTGGTGTTGCCGAACGCCTAAAAGAACCATTGATCGCCAAGAGACTGCTGCTGAAGGGCGCTGCGGCGTCGCATCTGACAAATGTTGACCTTAATCATGTGTGGCAGCTGGGGTTGACCTTAAATGATCATGATTTAGCTTGGCGTGCTGCAACTGTGTTAAATGCGCGGCAAGCTTTAGTGCCCGCCGTGCGTCATGCATGGGAATTTTCCGGTGAGAAGAGGGCCGAGTATGGTTTTTTTGTGCCGACCAAAAAGCAGGTGCAAGCCTGTTTAGCGGGGATGTCGTCACCTGCTGCTCGTTTGGCTAATGCCTGTTTAATGGTGGGCGGCGCACTGCCAGAATTACTGTCGCTGCTGGACCCTGGAGCGACCGTGACACGGGTAAGTGCAGCACCTCATGATAGTATTGAGGCACGTGTGGATCAGGCATTGAGCAAGTTAGATTGGCTTCTGCCACCGCGAAGGCGCTACCGCTTCAGTTTCGAAAGTGCATTAGGAGGCTCGCAGCTGCCAGCATTTATGCAGGTGCTGCCCACCAATGCATGGAGTCTGCTGACTGCTCGCCTAGCTGAGCGACTTGGGATCAATGCCTGGGGGTGGCGCCTTAGTCGGTTGCATGCCCAAATTGCTGACCTCATACCGCGACTTGCCAGTCGGCAAGACCTGCGTCGGCACTCTAGTCGGGTCGCTACCTGGCTGAAAGAATTGACGCCTGAGCAACGAGCCGCCTGGCAGGATATGGCCGCATTATCTCGCGCATTGGATGATCAAACGGCTGCTGTTGCCTTAGCCGGCTTCGTCTGCCGATTGGCTACGCTAATTTGCCCGAATCACTATATGGCTCTCACCTCCCTGCAATCGATGCGGGCGCAAACTAGCATCATCTGGGACATGGAGACTTGGCTGCTTGGTGAGTCATACAGTCAAAGTCGTGCCAGTCTAGGCACCGTCACACGGGTCCCCGTACCGCATTCGTTGCAGCGTTTGACCTCCATAGTCATACTGCCAGAAAGCGCGACTATGGTGCATAAAGTACGCAATTAGGAGAAGGTTACATTAGAAGCCGGGCACCAATGCTAAACCAGAGTTCAGGCCCCAATGATCGGCTGGAAAAAAATGGCCCTAAGTACAGGGCAAAACCGCCAAAGAGCGTGACCGGTTGCCGTGCTAGCGTGTACTGAATGCCCGCTGGTATCCGAATGCCGAGTCCGTTATCCATCTGCAGTCCTAGCCCGAGATAAGGCGTCAGCTGATCACGGATTTTATCGTAGGAATCGCGATCATTTAGACTGAGCGGGCGAAAGCCGCTGCCGAAATAGCGGATGTAATCAGCAGCGACGCCAAAGCTAGAGTTCGCCAGTCCTAAGGCCAACGTCAGATTTAGGCCACCGTCCAGAATCCCAACTCTCTCGACACTGAAGCCCGTGGCATTGTAGTTGCCAAGCTGGATGCCAAGCCCCCACTGGGGACTTGTTGTGACTAGGCCTGCTTGTGGGTAGCTTCCAGCGTCAGCCTTCGAGCTGCAAAAAATAGCTATAAACCCTAACGTGACGGTCAAAAGGATGCCTATCAGTGGTTTGTAGGCTACTGATTTCTCTCGTATTGCCGAGCTCGCGCTTGCCATGGTTTGTACTCCCATTTCTCTGACAGCGGGACTGCGGCAATCATAAGGCCCAAGACTGTAATTGGCAAACCTGGAAGCCACCACGCAGCGCTAGAGTGGTTGAGTTCACGTGCGATCATCGTAAAAAAGGCGCCAAATCCCACTACGACCGCCAGTGTAATCAGGCTTCGACGGGACTTATCTATTATTAGTCGACTGTAGTAGGAATCGCCTCCGTCAGAACTGCCCTTTACTGCACTGCTGCCCGATTTGGCTGGGGTCTTGGCCATGACTCGACCTCATGATCTTGGTTGAGAGCTTTGCTCTTAAACTTCAGCTTGCTAACTTGTAAGACTCATCGGCATCTTAGGCGGGATGCTAAATGGGCAAATTTTTCCGTGCTGGCATCCAAGCTGTGGCATGGTTACTATATTGAGATCTTTCGCTATCCCGCTATCCGTTGTTCCGGAGGTACCAATCTTGACCGTAGGCAAAAATTGGCTTGAGCGCCGTCTGTTGGGCCTGGTGAGTATTATATTGATTGGTATCGCAGCTCTATCAGGTCAGTCCGTTCTAGCGAGCGGTACTTTGACCTATGGAAGTTTGCGATTTGACAAAAATAGTATCGATTTCGGCGAAGCTTTTCGCGGTACACAGCTGACACATCGGTTTCGCTTTACTAACAGCGGCCCGGGACCACTGACTATCCAGGGGGTTCACTCCGCATGCAATTGCACTGCTATTGAAGTCGAACGCGGCCGCAAGTATGAACCCGGCGAGACCGGTTTTATTGAGGTAACTCTCGATACCAGTGATTTTGCCGGTAACATAGTCAAGACCGTTACGGTGATTAGTAACGAAAGACTCTTGCCTGACCGAACTTTGACGTTAAAAGCTAAAGTTAAAACAGAAATTTTTGCAGATCCGCCGCTGCTTGATTTCGGCGATGTTAGACTTAAGTCGGGTGACTCAAAAGTAGTCAGGATCAAGTCTGCACCAGGCAAGCCGCTTGAGGTGTCTGGGCTAGAATATAATGAAAAAATCCTTTCGGCTAAAGTGGTGCGTGAACAAGATGACTGGGTCGTGACGGTCCAGCTAATGCCAGAGATTCCACCCGGTTTTCTCAAGGAATCCATCATTGTTCGCAACAACTCAGCTCACTTGCCGAAGCTTGCCCTGCCTGTTCGCGCGCTAGTGTTAGGCAATATTGAGCTGTCTCCAGGTTACATCGAGTTTGGTGCCTTAGCTTCGAGCGAGGCGGTACAGCGCTCGGTAACATTGCGCAGCACGGATACTTACAAAATAGTCAATATGCGCGGCGATATGCAAATTAATGGACAAAAAGTTGAGCAGATTGCGAATTATCTGAAGATTGAATCTCAGCCAGCCTTGCAGGACACGCAACTGATTAATGTCGAACTAAAAAATATCGCTAAACAGGCAGGAAGCGTTCGCGGCAAGTTATATATTGAGACCACAGATCCGAAGCAGAAAGAGCTGTCGGTAGATTTTTATGCGCTCTTCCGTTGATAAGTAAAGTTGCGCCTGTTTCAATCGAAGGAGAATCATGATGATCTGGAGTTATATTGTATTTGGTCTGCTGTTTTTGATTGGTCTAATTGGCTACTGGGTAGTGACTTGGCCATTGCGTGATTTAGACCAAATTTACCTGCCTGATAATGCCAATTAACCTCTTTTTCGACGCTATTTTGGTAATCCGCAAATAATCATGGCTTAAGGTTAGCGCTTGCCGATTAAAGCAACCGTCGCTGATTTTTCTGATTTTGGCCGTGATAACATAGTAACTGCAGCGAACTGCCTGCAAAAGTTACCCCCCCATTGTTTACGTCGGAGAAGTGGGAGACATGTATGATCTATCGATCATTCGTGAACGTTCTGGCTATATGCTGTGCTTTTATTTTGGCTCAGTCGGCTTACGCTAAGGCGGCTTACGCTAAGGCGGTCGATTGTCAGCCTAACGGCTCCTGCACGGTGGAACTAAAAGATGCGGTCTGTGCCGACGGGACGCCGATGTTCGTCAACATCACTACCCGGGTCGGAGCGCAGAAGCTTTACATCTATATGCAGGGAGGAGGGGCTTGCTGGGATGCCTTTACCTGCGACTGTCGCAGGGATGGTCACTGCGCTGGGGGCTTTGCCCGCAATTTAACTCGACCTAATCCAGAATCAGTTCATTCGGGTTGGAGCGATCCGACAGTGCCATTTAATCCGATATCCCTTGATTACAATATTGTGGAGATTCCCTACTGCACTGGTGATTTGTTTATCGGCAATCGTCTGCAGAATTTTGGCAGTACTGGACGTCCTCTCCCCCTTAGCCAGTTTGGCTATCACAACATGACTGTGAGTTTGACTCTGATCAAAAAACTTTTTCCAAATCCTGAAAATATTGTTCTGATGGGATCTAGTGCCGGTGGACTTGGTGCTGTGTTTAATCTTCATCAAGTGAAACGCTTTTACCCACAACAGCCGGTCCAAGTAGTTTCAGATTCCGGTGCGCCGTTCAAACTGCCATTCGTTTCCTCAAAAGGCCTCCAGCGACTGATTTCATCTTGGGGCGTTCTCGATAATGTTCCTGATGACTATGGCTTAATATCGCCTGGTGACTTGGATTTTGCAGGCATGCTTCGCTATAACTCTTGGCGCTACCCTGACCACAAATATGCATTTGTTTCGTCATACAACGATTGGGTGATGACCGGATTTTCTATGCTACTAGGTGCCGAGTTTGGTTTTTCGACGATAAGCCGCATGATCCAAGATGTCGCAGCACATGATTTAGGGGAGAAGCAGAAAGTTTTCTTTGTGAGCGGGGATCAGCATACGTTTCACAATACCCCTCCGACCGACGTGGTCGCCGGCCACACTCATCTTGGTGATTGGATCAGTAGTATGATCAATGGTCAGGCAGGGTGGTCTAATCAACTCTGAGCAGAGTTCCTCAGCGCGAATTTTCTTAGACTAAATCACCGAGCAATGCTGTTTTGTTGGCGCTAGTAATTTTTACTGGCAAAATTTCGCCGACCAAATTGCGCTCTGCCGCCACTCTTACCAGGCGGTAATGCTCTGTGCGGCCATAGTAATGGCCTGGCATTTTCTGACTATGGTAAAGAAATAGAATCGGTCTTACTTCGTTTATTTCGGCTAAATTTTGCTTAGTCGTAATGCTGTCTTGTAGGGTGTGTAAGCGAGAAAGCCGTTCGTCTTTTACACTCTCTGGGATCTGATCCAAATAGCGCGCAGCAGGTGTGTTGTTGCGCGGTGAATATTTGAAACTAAACGTAAAACTAAAGCCAACCTTTTCGACCAGCGCCATCGTCGCGGCGAAATCTTCTTCCGTTTCGCCAGGGAACCCAACAATCAGATCTGTGGAGATAGCAATATCTGGTACAGCGGACCTGAGCCAGGTCACGCGCTCCAAATACTCGGCAACTGTCACTTTCCGTTGCATCCGCTGGAGGATAGGGTCGCTACCGCTTTGCACCGGTAGGTGCAGATAGCGCCCGAGTTTTGGCTCCGTAGCAAATAAATCGGCCACTTCGCGCGTGAGGTCGTGCGGATTTGACGTGGTGAAACGCAGTCGATCGAGGTCCGGGAGGGCCGCAACTGCACGTAGTAGTTCGGTAAATCGTGGTGGTTCCCCGTTGTCGCTGCCGTAACTGTTGACGTTTTGCCCTAGCAGGGTCAGCTCGCGGGCACCGGTTGCCAACAGAGCTTTAGACTCCGCGACTACTTCGGCGATAGTCCGGGAAACTTCGCGTCCACGGGTAAATGGGACCACGCAAAACGTGCAATAATTGTTACATCCCTGCTGTATGTTCACATAGCGTGAGACTTCATGCTTGCCGCTTAGCGTTGGTGGTGCAACAGCTTCAGCATCGACATCTGTCGGCTCTACAGCATGATCATCGTGATGGCGCGCGAACCCTGTAGCCAAGGCGCTCTTTCCCGTATCTGCATGCTCTCTAAGCAAGCGCGGGAGATCTTCAATCTTGCCCGGTCCAAGCAATACATCGATCTGCGGCGCAGCTTTCAGCAAGCGGCGACCCTCGGCCTGCGCAACACAACCGGCGACGGCAATGGTCATGCCTGGGCGCTGCTCTTTAAGATCCCGCAGGACACCAAGACGACTGAGGACTTTGTGTCGCGCTTTTTCACGGATATGGCAGGTGTTGAGCAGCACCAGATCAGCTTCTTCGACGATTTGGGTGAGCTGGTAATTCTGCTGTGCCAACAGTGCGAGCATGCGCTCGCTGTCGGCCGCATTCATCTGGCAGCCCCAGGTTTCTACATGCACCTTTTTAGGGGTGCCCGTCGTGTTCACGTCGCTGACTTGACTCACTGCTGATATATCCTAGCGATTACTTGCGGTTTTTCTTGCGAGCTTTTTTGGCGTCTTTACGCAGTTTCTTCTGCTTGTCGCGATCGACCGGGCGCCGTGGCGCGCTGTCGCCGCCAAACATGCCGCCCATCCCTGGCATGCCGCCCATGCCACCGAGGCCCGGCATCCCACCCATACCCGGCATACCGGGCATGCCACCACCGCCGCCCATTTGTTGGGCCATCTTCCGCATGTTGTTCATTTGGGCAAGTCCGCCCATACCAGGGATCTTGCCCAAAAGGCCCATGTTCTTGCCGAACATGCCCATCATCTGGCGCATACCGCCAAACATTTTGAGGAGGTCGTTTACTTCTTTAGTGGAACGCCCGGAGCCTTTTGCCACCCGGCGAACTCGACTATCATTGAATACTTTAGGATCGGTCCGCTCTTTGTTGGTCATGGAATCAATCATGGCGCGAAAGCGTAGCAGCTGCCGATCATCGACATTAATATCTTTCGGCATACCGGGGAGCGGCATTTTGGCGAGGATATCCTTCAGCGGCCCCATCTTCTGGATCATGGCAATTTGGTCGTAGAAATCACGCAGGGTGAATTGACCTTGCAGCATGCGTAGCGCATCTGCCTCGCGATCTGAGGTAGCAACGCGCTCAAAATCTTGCACTAAGCCGACAATATCGCCCATACCAAGAATGCGGCTGGCTAATCCCTCAGGACGGAATTCTTCCAGGCGGTCGAGGCCTTCACCCATACCTAAAAATTTGATGGGCTTGCCTGTGACTTCCCTAATGCTGAGTGCTGCACCGCCACGTGCATCACCGTCCAGCTTGGTCATCACCACACCGCTGAGATTCAGACGTTCGTCGAATGATTTTGCGGTTGTGACTGCGTCCTGACCCATCATGGCGTCACAGACGAACAGGATGTTGTCGGGTTTAGTTGCTGCCTTGATTTCGTCGAGCTCGCGCATGAGCGCTTCATCAATGGCGAGGCGACCGGCGGTGTCAAAAAGAATGGTGTCGCAGTCAAGCTCGTAAGCTTTGGCTGCAGCTTGTTTACAGATCTCTACCGGGCTTGCGCCGGCAACGTGAAATACCGGCACACCAAGAGTGCCACCGAGCACCTTCAATTGTTCGACAGCGGCGGGGCGATAGATGTCGGCGGCAACCAAAAGTGGCTTGCGCTTGTGCCGATCAATCAGGAACTTCGTTAGCTTGCCGGTTGTCGTTGTTTTACCGCTACCCTGAAGGCCCACCATCATAATCGTAGTCGGTCTATTGCTGACCATAGTCAGTGATGAATCGGCCGGGCCCATCAGTTTGACCAGCTCGTCTTGGCAGATCTTGACGAAGTGATCACCCGCGCTGACACGCATGGCGCCACCACCGGCCTTAAGCTGAACCTGACGACCGAGTGCCTGCTCTTTTACTTCGGCGAGAAATTTTTTCGCAACGCCGTATTCAACGTCCGCCTCGAGCAAGCTCTGGCGTATAGCGGTCAGGGCTTCATCAATATTTTCATCTGAAAGGGTCGTTTTGCCGCGAAATTTATCCCGCGCCTGGCGGAACCCTTCGCTCAGGACGTCCATCATGCTGCAACTCTCCAGGAACCAAAAAGGAAATGGGCAGTATGCCTATAGCCTTTCTACTGCCCCTTAGTCAAACCAACCCTAACCGCGGGGGCTATTCTCAGAGGTCAGGAAATGTTAATAAACTTAGGTAACCCTAACGGACATTCTAGGGAAGGTGACGATCATTCATGCCGGCAAATAACCCTAAAATAGCGAGCGGTGCTCGCGCCGCAGATCTCGATCATCTGACTTGGCTTGGGGAACACGCGTCGGTTGGGGTGGAGACTTGGGCTGGTAAAGCCCTGCTCGATCTGGGCTGCGGTTCGGGCTTTCTCTGTGCCGAGGCTGCCCGTCAAGGGGCCAGGCATGTGGTCGGGATAGATCTTAAATCTCCGGATGTTGAAGCCAAAGATTGGCGCTTTTGCACGGTCGACCTAGAGGCCGATGACTGGACTACAGAGGTCCCGCGTGCCCAAAATGGACACTCCAGCTTTGACCTGATTTGTGCCTTTGATATTTTGGAACACCTGAGTTCTCCGGTTAAATTTCTAAATAATTGCAGGGACTTGCTTTCTTTTGGTGGGCGCTTGGTGCTGACGACCCCAAACACCGCCTCGTGGGAGCGCCTGCTTAAAGGCGAGGCTTGGTCAGGTGCCACGGATCCTCAACATAAGATTTTATTTAGCCGGTATAGCCTGGCCTTCCTGTTGCGGCGCACCGGCTTTCAGCCGATGGTCCTGAATGCGCCTGTGCGCAAGTTGGCCCGTGCTCATATTCCCTGTCCGCAAGTGGGTGCACAGATTTTCTGCGTAGCCGCCGTTAATTCGGCGCAAGCTACTAAGTCTTAAGTTAAAGTTTAGATATCAGCCTACCGATCTCTAGAGGCAACCAGCCTAAGCATCGAGTTAATCGCACCATCGCGTGTGATCGGATGGGCGCTGCTATTTGGACTGATGTGACCTTTGATACAGAAAATCCGCTTAACGAAAGGTCAGCTCCGGCGTCCAAGCGGGGCGCGTTCGTCTCGGCCATTGCCTTAACAGGGCTGGTACTTCTGCTCTTTGCCAGGACCTGGGCCTTCCCTTTTGTGCCCTACGATGATGCGATCAACATCACCGAAAACCCTCTTTTTGCTATTGCTGGCGCGGAGACACTCTCAGCAATTTGGCGGGCACCTCTGCACAAGTTATACATTCCTTTGACCTACAGCGTCTGGGCTGGAGCTGCGCGTCTGGCTCGCCAGGGTCTTAGTGGCGATGGCTATTACGTTTTCACCGCAAATTGGTTTCATGCCAGCAATGTCTTACTGCATTTGTGGAACACATTATGGGTCGCTGCCCTCCTCAGGCGCTGGTTCAGGAGCGAGCTAGCCATCTTTCTCTCTGCGGCGGTATTTGCCATACACCCACTACAAAGCGAGGCAGTGGTCTGGGTCACAGGCATGAAAGACCTACTTTTTACCGCCTTTGCATTGCCGTCGATCTGGTGCTTGATTAATTTTGCCCGTGGCCGGTGGCGGCCATACTTTTGGTTGGCGCTAGCGACGCTTACTTACGCACTGGCACTATTGGCGAAACCCGCAGCTCTAGCGTTACCGCTGATAGTCTTAGTAGTAGGCCGCTACGAAAGATTACCGGTACGTAGATTGATGACTACTTTTGTCGCATGGGTATGTCTCGCAGTGCCCATCATCGTGATGACGTTTAATGTACAAGCCGCCACCGTGCTCCACCCAGTAACGCTCTGGCAAAGGCCACTGATCGCTGCGCACGCAATCTGCTTTTATCTGATTAAACTGTTGGCCCCGATCAATCTAGCCCTGGATTATGGTGCGATACCCAGCCGTGTGCTCACGCAAAGCGCACCTATGTTTGCGCTACTTTTTGTGTTGTTGCTGGCGATGTGGCTTTGGCTACGCCGCGCTGCTGGATGGTGGTTTGGCGTAGCGCTATCCGTTGCAGCATTGGCACCGGTGCTAGGGCTGATACCTTTTGAGTTTCAAAGCCACTCAACGGTTGCTGACCGATATGTGTATTTGCCGATGCTTGGTATTAGCGTTCTACTTGCGATGTTGATTGTGCGGTGGCGGCGAGCAGCGGTATTCACCTTGCCGATTTTGTTAGGTTTGACCTGGCTTGGTTACCGTCAGGTATCCGTTTGGGCGAATGCTGACGTGCTTTTCAATCACACGCTGCGGATTAATCCAGGTAGTGTTTTAGCCTGGCAGTCGCTAGGTGCTGGCAGGATGACGGAGGAAAGATGGGCAGATGCGGTGCCAGCGTTTACCTCAGCCTTAAGTCTAAGGCCTCGCTTCGGTGATGCTCTTTATAATTTGGGTTTAGCATATGAGCGGCTCGGCCGTGATGAGGATGCGCTGACACAGTTCGCGACCGTTGCAATGAGTGGTGCACCGACTGCAGCTAGTTTGGAGGGTGGTGCCAGAGCTGCAAAGCGCCTAGGTCGGTGGCAAGACTCCCTGAGCTATTTACAGAGATGTGAAGAACTCTTCCCAGGGCGTGCACAAACCGCCTGGTTACAGGCTGAAACTTTAGCCGCATCAGGCGATTTAAATGCCGCCAAGTCAAAATTTGTCACGGCTATAGCTCGTCAGCCCAATGCTTATGAGATTCATACTGCGTATGCCGACTTTCTCTCGGATCACGGTGAGGGCACAACTGCAGTCACGGAATATAAAACAGCGCTAAGATTGGATTCAGGCGCCATAGCGGCACGGGTTAACTTGGCGGGGATCCTCGCGCAGATGGGTAGTTATGAAGAAGCTGAGGCCGAGTTGCGCGAGAGTATACGGCAGCAACCGGGACTGGTCACCGCGCACGTTAATCTAGGTATTATGCTCGAACACAACGGTGCCAAGCAGGCAGCAGTTGAGGCGTTTAAGCATGCTTTAACTTTGGATCCCAACAGGCGTGATGCTGCCTCCGGTCTGGCTCGGATAGTCGGGTCTAAATCATGATGACGAACATGCAGAAGCATAAGTTCAGTTGGATATTCTGCTTTGGGCTTATTTTATGCGTGCTTTATGTATACCGTGATTTGACTGGTATGACCTACTTGCTTTGGGATGATGATCTACTCGTCACCGAAAATGCAATCCTAAGGCTGCCATTTACTCAGGCGATCAAGGCAGCTTTTTGTGGTTATTATAACGGCGATTATATACCGATCAGTTTGATGTCTTATTGGTGTGAGGTGAGAATAGCCGGATTCGTTCCTGCCGTGCAGCATGTGAACAATCTGCTGCTTCATAGCTTAAATGTTTTTCTAGTATGGGCATGGTTGCGGCGTTTTTCCTCGCTAAGGCCCTTTATTTTTCTCATCGTTGCTGTTTTTGCCGTCCATCCCCTGCAAGTAGAGAGTGTGGCTTGGGTCAGTGAGCGAAAGGGGGTATTAGCAACCACCTTTTATTTATTAGCCCTAATCTGCGCCAGTAAGGTGGAGGTAAAAGAGCGGGATCAGTTGCGCTGGGATCTAGGGTATATAGTCTTTTTTATTTTGGCGGCCTTATCTAAAGCTAACGGCATTTTTATACCGATATGGATTGCCTTGTCGACTGCGCTCAGTCAAAGGCGTTGGATCCCGCTAAGACGGCCTAAGCACATCGCAGCGCTAGCTGTTGCCTTTGGATTTTCGGTGGTGAGAGTGCTCGCGTATGCAAGTGCGATTCCTCATTTCGGATCTCAGGCGCTGTCACCGGATAGGCTGTTGGCATGGCCGCTAATGACTTTGGCAGCTTTGGGTTTCTACGTTAAAATGATCATCGCTCCCTTGGACCTGTCGATAATTTATCCATCCTTTACTAGTGCCTCTGATTGGGCTAACCAAATAATTTGGGGGGCCTGTGCGTGCCTCTTCTGGTTCGGAAGTGTGGCCTGGCTTAGGCTAAGAGAAGCTCTGATCTGGCTACTGTTTGGCCTGCTCACTTTGGCTCCCGTCTTAAACTTGGTGCCACGCATTAATTTTGTGAACGATCGCTATATTTATTTGCCTCTGATTGGCTTTGTGTCTTGCACGCTGCTTATCCTTCAGGCCTTTTGGCTGCGTGGGCAAGAGCGAGCTAATAGAGCGAGATTTCGAAATCTTTGGAAGTCGATTTTCACGGCAATATGCCTAGTTTTCATAGTTTTTTGTGTCTGGCTCAGCAGCCACCGTGCAGCTGTGTTGTCATCTAATATCACAATGTGGAGTGATACCGTAAATAAGGCTCCGTTAAGTAGTCTTGCGCAAAATAATCTGGGCCAAGCTTTTCAGAATGAGGGAAACATTTCAGAGGCCATAGTCCACTATCAAAAAAGTTTGGATATTGCGGTGGATTACGGATCAACGAATCTTGCATATAATAACCTGGCGACGATATATAGCTCTAGGCAGTATCCGCAGTACTTTAACCTGCCGTTAGCGCGTTCGCTTCTTGAGTCGGGAATTGCGGTTGTTTCAAGGCCAGATGACAGCCTAGTTCTTCGCTTTAATCTTGCGCTTGTGCACCTTCAAGCAGGTGATCTTTTGGCGGGTAAGCAGACTCTTGCAGATCTTTTGACTCGCCTCGAGCAGAGTCCTAATCAGCGCTACCTTTTTCTTGTAGAACGCGTAGTTCAGCTGCAGAAAAAATTGGAGGCGGCGCAATGATGAAGCACTACTGGTTGCATTGGAGCCGCCGCTATTGGCCGATTTTTATCGTGCTTATTGCTGTCGCGGCTATCTATGGTCGCACCCTTGGATACGATTTTGTGAGCTGGGATGACGACCAGAATATAACGCAAAATCCTTGGTTTCAACGCAGTGATTGGTGGAAATTTTGGACAGAGCCGTTCATTGGCATGTATGTTCCAGTGGTTTACACCTTTTGGTATGGATTGCTGCGTCTATCACCCCCGGCAAATCCTATATTTTTTCATACTGCTAACGTCTTGATGCATCTAGGCAACGTCGTTTTAGTCTATGCCATAGCACGGCGTGCGGAAGAGCATTTAAACTCAGGATCACGGAGTTTTTCTTTTGCGCCTTTCATTGCTGCCCTTGTCTTTGCTCTGCATCCACTTCAGGTCGAATCGGTAGCTTGGGTGACTGGCCTTCGTGATCTTTTGTGCTGCTTTTGGGTCTTACTAGCGACACTTCTCAGTCTTTCTAGCGGATCATCAAGGTTACGTGCGGTTTGTGCTTTTCTGGCCTTTATCATAGCAGTGCTATGCAAACCATCGGCTGTAGTGCTGCCTGTCATCTTGTCGATTATTTCTTATCTTGGGGGTGGAGCCACTTTACGGAAGTTATTTATTAGATACCTTCCTTGGGTACTAGTGTCTGGCATAGTGGTGTGGTTGACCGCGCACATACAAACAGAAGTCATTAGTTTTGCTGTCCCGCCGCTAAGTTTCGCCAAAAGGTTATTGATTGCTGTCGATAGCTTTGGGTTTTATCTAAGTAAATTCGTGGCTCCTTTCGGACTAGCTGTCGATTACGGACGCACTCCCGAAAAAGTATTAGGCAGTCAAAGTTACTATTTGAGCATCGCCTGCTTGATACTCTTGGTTAGCTTGTTGGCTCTAAGCTGGCGAAAGCTAAAGGCGACTGACTGGGGCTGGTTGCTTTTTGCAGGCATGATGATGACTCCGACGTCCGGCATCGTGCCATTTGCGTTTCAGCATGTCTCTAGTGTCGCGGATCACTATGCATACCTACCTCTTGTAGGTGTTGCTATCTTTCTAGGATTGCTAGTCGCCAGACTTCCGCGGCGATTAGCTATTGGGATCGCCTTAGTTTTAAGTGTCTATATGACGGCGATCTCGCTGCAGCGAGTGGCAATTTGGCGAGATGATAAGACGCTATACCCTGTCATGATTGCGGCGAATCCCGATAGCTTTGCCGGCCAGATTGGTATGCTGGCGATCGCCATGCGCGAGGAACGCTACCAGGATGCGCTGCCTTATTTGCGTAACGCAGAAAGAATTGAGCCTACTAATGTAGTTACGCTACTTGATAAATGGCTGCTATATGCTCGTCTAGGTCGCTATCAGGATGTGGTTGCAGATGCTCCAGGACATATTTTGACCAAAGAAAAGATCATCGCCAATCCAAACTCGGCCTCAACCATTGCCGCTCAGTATGTCGTCTTGGCATACGCGCAGATGCAGCTTGGCACACTGTTTGAAAGCCTGGGTACTGTATGTTTAGCGCGCTTTGCTGATCCAGCAAATAATGATGCGAAGAATTTCTTGCCGTATCTGGGGCAAAGGTTGAAACTGACGATATCTCCCGAGCAATGGTGCCTTGAAAACGAGAAGTTGTGGACCCCCTATGCCGCTAAGTGATTCTCGCTAGCATCTTTCACAGGCATGGGTTGTATTTTGCGGATCCGGCGATAAAGGCGCAGCGTGTCGACTAGAACCGACCAGCCAACTTTGGCGATATGCAGCATCTCTGGGATTGCGGATCTGGAGTTACTACCAAAATAGTCTAGACGCACAGGTGCCTCTAAAAACTTTTTATAACCCGTCGCGCGGGCGAGTGCTAGGATTTCAAGATCAGCTCCATAGCGATCGATAGTAAGGTGCGGTAGTATTGATTCGATAACTTCGCGTTTAAATAGCTTTAGTCCTACTTGTGTGTCAGTGACATTCATGTCGAATAGCAATCGGACCAATAATTGATAAATTGAACTAAGAATTCGACGAGTCCTTGGGTATTCAATTTGTGATTGCGGATGGCGCTTTGACGCGACCACGACATCTGCGTCGTAAAGCTCCATCAAGCCAATGAATATCCGAATCTCACGTGGATGCAGCTCCATACCGCCATCGATAAATAATACAAAGTCGCCGCTCGCTGCCTTGAATCCTTCGCGTAAAGCATAGCCTTTACCGTGGTTTTCAGAATAGCAGATCAATTTTGTTCGTGGGTGATCATAGGATTTAAGCACATTATCAGTGCCATCCGTGCTCCCATCGCTCACAACTAAAATTTCGAACGAGGAGAAATAGGGGGCCACCTCTGATATGAGCAAATCGAGATTGGTCCGAATGCGCGACGCTTCATTGAAAACGGGAACTATGACGGATAACGACAGATCTCGGAGAGATCCGTAAACGTTCGTTCGCCTTTTAGGTTGGGATGAGCTTGCGCCGGGCATAAATAGACGCCCTCCTAGTTCACTGATCGGCCGAAATCCGCTTAAACTTTAATCAGTTGATAGTTTTGATTGTTTGGAAAATATGCGGGTATTGTTTTGATTAATTGGATGTTTGGGCGAATTTTTGCACTAAATTGCTTTCATTTGGGTAAAAATCTACAATTTTAAATAACATCAAAAATTAGGGAATTATTAATGAAGCTGAAAAAGCGCGGCGTGCTATTGATGCTTATTACCGCCCTGGTCTTCATGACCTTCGCCGCGACTTTGCGCTTTGGCTTTCTTGAGCATGATGACGATCAGAATATTGTGAAGAACCCTGATTTACAGGCGCTGTCCTTTGACCAACTGGCGACATTTTGGACGCGCCCACACCTCGGTCTTTATATACCGGTGACCTATACTTACTGGGGAGCCGGGGTCGCTTTGTCGCGCTTAGGGCAAGATCCCAATACGCCTCAGGCACCAAACCCGATCTTGTTTCATGCTGGTAACCTCCTCCTGCATATCATGAATGGATGGCTGCTTTGGCTGTTGCTGGTGGCTTTGGGTGCGAAAGAGTGGGGGGCGCTGCTAGGCTGTCTACTTTTTCTATTACATCCAATGCAGGTGGAAGCGGTATCTTGGATTACTGGAGCTAAGGATCTATTGTGTGGATTTTTATCCTTAGCATCGACGCTAATTTTTCTCAGGTATTTACAGAAAGATCCTGAGAGAAGCCGCAGGAATGCACCAATTTATTATCTGGCCGCTACGATCCTATCTGTTCTAGCTATACTTGCTAAGCCAGCAGCGGTTGTACTGCCATTTGTATTCTTTATCTTAGCATCAATTTACTCGCGAAGATCTTGGTGGCGACACTTGCTGATGATTATTCCGCAGCTGATCGTGGGAATACTTGTCGTCAAGACGACGTCGATCGCTCAAATCCCGGAAGGGCCGCTGCCAGTAGTTCTTTGGTGGCAGCGCCCATTGGTAGCGGGCGATGCTGTCCTTTTTTATGTAAAGAAATTATTTTGGCCGTTTGGGTTTGCTGTGGATTATGCGCGGCGACCAGATATAGTGGCCGCCGATCTGATGTTATGTCTTCTAGCATTCATACCTATGATTGTCGGACTTGCATTAGTTTATCGCCGCCGTCAGTTCCCCTTGCTTTTTGTTAGCCTGCTCACATTTGGTATCTTGCTTGCACCAAACTTAGGGCTAATTAGCTTCTCAAACCAGTTTTTGACCACGGTTTGTGACCGCTATGCTTATCTAGCTATGACAGTTCCGGCGTTTTTATTATCAAGATTGTCGTTGGATCATTTGAAAGTCTATATTCCTAAAATTACTGCTCGTGGCTACTACGCAAGTTTCACAATTATTTTGGTGTTCTTGGCGGCTCTCAGTAATCGTCAGGTAAATTATTGGGCAAACGAGCGGGCATTATTTCAGCACAGCATCGACATTGAGCCGAATGGGGTGATGGCGTTGGTGGGTCTTGGCAATGATGCGGCGAATAATAAAAACTGGGACGATTCGATCAAGTACTTCAGCAGTGCATTGAACTTAAGGCCTGACTGGGGCCGTGTGCACAACAACCTCGGTAACAGTTTCATCAACGTAAATAGATTGGTTGAGGCGACAGAATCACTGCAGAGAGCCATCGCAGTATTTCCATCTTATCCCCTGGCCTTTAACAACTTGTGTGGTGCATTAGCCCGGCGCGAGATGTGGGAAGAGGCAGCGGCTGCATGCCGTAATGCTCTTAGGCTTGCTCCTGACTTCTATATGTCCTACCAAAACCTCGGTTACATCGCGGCTAAGCAAGGTCAAAACGAAAAAGCGGAACAGTATTTTCGTGACGCTATCCGCATTGCACCGATTGATATTCCACCAAGAATGAATTTAGTACGGATTTTGAAAATACAAGAAAAATTGGATAAGTTATCAATAGAATTAGAGGTTTTATCGCGGATGTTGCCGCAGGACATAAACATCGCCTTAGATCTGGCGGCGACTTACGAAAAGTTAGGCAAAGTCGACCAAGCACGAGCCGTCTTTAAAAATTTCCCGTTAGATCCCTCGGACACACGGAGCGCAGCGACGATTCATGCCGCGCTGCAAGGCCTCGGAGGTTACCGCTGAGTTAAGTGTCTAGTTGCAGAGATCAAGAAGGAGTTTTTATGGTTACTTCGGCACAACAGATTATCATTATCGGAACTGGCTTTGCTGGACTTGCCATGGCATACCGGCTAAAGCAGGCAGGCCTACATGACTTCATTATTTTGGAGCGTGCGGCGCAAATCGGTGGCACCTGGCGAGATAATTATTACCCTGGCGCAGCCTGCGATGTGGCGTCTCACCTGTATTCTTTCTCTTTCGCGCCGAATCCCCAATGGTCGCGAAAGTTTTCACCTCAGCTGGAAATTTTAAATTATTTGAAAAAATGCGCGAATGATTTTGAGATCAACAAGCACATTCGATTTAACGCCGAGGTAGTTGAAGCAGAGTTTGATGAAACCGAAGGTCTTTGGTCAGTCTCAACTTTAGATGGGGCAAATTTTACAGCTAAGTTTTTGATCCGAGCCACTGGGGGACTTAGTCAACTAAAATTTCCCGAGATACCGGGGCTAAGTGACTTTAAAGGGCGTCTTTTCCACTCCGCACATTGGCAGCAAGATGCTTCGTTACAAGGGCTCAGCGTTGGGGTGATCGGGACAGGCGCTAGTGCGATTCAAATTGTCCCAGCGATTGCTCCTGAAGTAAGAAGATTGACTCTATTTCAGCGCACCCCAGCATGGGTAGTGCCGCGTTTCGACCGTGCTTATTCGCCGGGGGAAAAGCGCCTCAAGGCTTTACTTCCAATCTGGGAACGGCTCATTCGCTTCGGACAGTTTTGGCGTAATGAGACATTTGGTGTCGCGATGCGTCACCCAGCTCTTCGTGAGTGGTCAAAAAAGTTTCTCATCAAACACCTTTACAGCCAGGTGAAAGATCCGGAATTGCGGCAAAAACTGACTCCTAATTATACGCCTGGATGTAAGCGCATTTTGCTTTCCGACGACTACTATCCGGCTTTGACGCAGTCGCATGTGAAGGTTGAGACGAGTGGGATCGAGCGGATTACTGCCGGCGGCATTCGTACCAAGGATGGCCAAGAACACGAACTGGATGCATTGATTTGTGCGACTGGCTTTTCTATCGGCGAAGCAGTTAATGCTTTTCGCACAATCGGCTTGCAGGGCCGTGATCTAGGTAAAATGTGGGGCGAGGAACCCGAGGCTTACAGAGCCACGTCGGTGAGTGGTTTTCCTAATCTCTTTATGGTCGTTGGACCTAATTCAGGTCTTGGACATACCTCGATCGTGTTAATGATCGAAGCACAAGCTCAGTATATTTTGGATGGGATCAACAAGATTGAGCGCAATCGGCTTAAATATGTCGATGTCCTTCCTGATCAGCAAGATACGTACAACCAAGAGCTTCAAGATGAGCTTGCTGAATCAGTCTGGATTAAGGGAGGCTGCGTTAGCTGGTACAATAGCTCCACAGGACGTAACAGCACCCTGTGGCCGGGGAGTACGCTAAGTTTCCGTTGGCAGACTCGTCGCTTTGACATCGCTAGTTATAGGCAAGTGCCATTAGATGCTGGTCCTAAGATCAAGCCTGAGAAATTGAAGACTGTGGCTTGATGCTGCGATCGGCAAACAATATATTAATGATGCAATGGTAGTTATAGCAAACAATGAGCAGGCCTGGTGTCAAACCCACTCTACCGGCTGATTTTGCCATATGCCAATTGACGTCGGCGTTAGTTGCCAAATAAACGAGAAAAATAACGACCAAAAATACCAAGCTGGCGATTAAAGGTAGAAAATCTGCTGTCATTAATCGCTTTCTAGTGGCGGCCGCGTTTACTGTCAACACTAAGGCGAGCGCTAGCGATGGAAAGATCATGCCATTGTGAAATATCACATTTGCCAAGATCCAAGTTGGTTGGCCTGATGTAGTCAATTTTGTGGTAATGCGTTCTAGGGTGTTGCCGGAGTAATGACTTAAAGATAGCCCCTGGATATGCGAGGCAATCAACCATGCTACAACTGGTCCTAGTAAAAACAAACTGTACCAAGCCGCTGATCTAAGTGTCTTTGGTGTTGTGCCGGAGCTAATCCGTTTAATTGATTGCATGGGCTGCGCCAATGTTCCCAGCGTCACGGCGATGGCAACGGCTAAGAGGATCACAGCGATGATTAATCCCTCTTGTTTTATTTGCGATAGAATCGCTAGGAAAACAAGCGCTTGAATTCTACTGTTGCGGCCGTCATCGGAGTTATGTTGCTGAATTGCCGTGGTGAGCATCATCGAGGCACAAATGGAATAAAGTGCGACCCATCCATCCATATACCCTGAGGTCAGGTAAAAACCTGCGCCATCAAACATAAACAGCATCATGAATAAGAGGAGAAAATTTACCGGGATTGCACGGTGGTTTCTTTGTGTCTTCAACGCGGACTCAACGAAAAATGCCAAAATCGGGCATGCCAGCAAAGCTATTGCTAATTTCGGTATGTATTCGTTCCAAAATCCAAATGCGTTGGCTACCTGCGCAGCTAATAACGGGAATAATTTAGGGTAATTCAAGTGAGTGTAGATGTTAGCTTGCTCCGCCCACTGTCCGTGCGCCCAAATGTCCTTGGTGTAGTAGATGACCTTGGCGTGATAAAACCAAATGGAGCGTGCATCCCAGTCGGCGATTGGGTCACTTATTAAAATGCAGGAAAATATAAATATGAGGACCATGAACACTGTCATCTGTGGCCAGCTGCTCGGATTTGGTTGCAGCGCTGGATTGGTCCTATTACCTTGTCTGCTGGTGTATAAACGATAAATGCCGAACATAGCGATCGAGGTCTGCGCTAGAAGTGCTGCATTAATATTTGTCGTGAGCATGGCGCAGATGATTGCAGTAAGTAAACCTGCTGCCAGTCCGAGTGAGAGCGTAGGTCTGCGCTCATCGCGGAGGGTCGCTACGCCCGATAGGTAGAAGAGGGCTGTAAATCCCACTAACAGGATGAATAATTTAAGGGCACTGTACAAGTGTAGCCTCCTTGGCTTTGGCAAGGATTTGGCAATTGCCGACATTGCTTGAACTCACCAACCGAAAGTTAGTAGACCCCTGTTCTAAGACTAAGGTTGGGTATATGCCCTCGAAGATCCGTTGGTATAGTTCGCCGTTCTCCGCAATATCTGGAGCCACAATAATGCTCTTGATCTCTGGGAATTTTCGAATGGCGGAGGCAATTTCTAAGGGCTCGCCGAGAAATGGGGTGTTCAACTTTCGGGTCCACGCGCCGTCCCGAAAGTCACTTAATAGAGTGGCAATGCGCTTTGGATAACCCTCCGCCGGCGTTCCGAAACGCTCAGTAAAATGCCCTAATGCCTTGACTTGTTCTGGCGCTGATTTTTCCCAGACTGTGTCCGATAGTTGCTGGGGAGTTAAACCTATTCCTGGAAGTTTGGCTGTTCCTGAGCGCAAGGTATACAGGAAGGCGAACACTATTAGTGTGCGAAATAAAAACACAATTTCCCCTAGAAGTGGTCTATCGGAAAGTCGGCCAGTACTCCAACCATACCGTAGGACGCTTTAGCGTCTGAGGCTTGGTTGGTGGTGAATGCCGACTCACCGTGAGCTTCGCTTGGCGAAGTGAGCGGTCCGTCATTCGACCTCGGTCTGATTCTCAATGTACTGTTCGAGTACCGAGAGGGGGGGCCCGCCCACAGTGAGCAAGCAGTATGTGCGACTCCAGAATATTGGCTTCCAGTAGTATTTTTTAATGTGATCTGCGAACTCTTTCCGTATCAGTCGAGAAGTGACCGTCTTTAGATTGTTGATCAGCACCGACGGCTGAGCCTTGGGATTAAGCGCCATCAGAAGATGGACGTGATCAGCCTCGCCATTAAACTCGAGGAGCTGACAGTCCCAAGTCTGGAGAAGTCGCTCGAAGTGTTCATTGAGACGTGAGAGTATCGCCTTGTTGATGCATTTGCGACGATACTTAGTCACCAGAACTAAGTGATATTTTAGGTCGTAAACACAATGATGCAAGGTTTTTAAAGATTGTTTTTTCATAGGAACTAAGACATAGTTGTGCTCATGGCGCAGGTCAAGCGCAAAGTCACATACCGCATTTACCCGTCGACCAAACAGGCCAATAAAATGGTCGAGATTATGCGTCTCCATCAGCGCCTTTACAACGCGGCACTGGAGCAGCGCGTTGATGCCTACCGCCGCTGCGGTAAGAGCCTCAACTACTACGACCAAGCCAAAGAGCTTACGCAGCTCAGAGCTGAGTTTCCGGAATATGGCGCCCTCAATGCCCAGTCAGAGCAGGTAACTCTGCGGCGTCTTGAGAAGGCGTTCCAGGCCTTTTTTAGGCGTGTGAAGGCGGGAGAGGCAGCACCTGGATTTCCCAGGTTCAAAGCCTTCGACCGCTTTAAGAGTTGGGGATATGCAGCACACGGGGATGGCTGGAAGTTCAAGCCTAACGCGGATTTTGTGCATGCCACACTGCACCTGAGTGGCGTTGGTAATTTGCAAGCACGTGGTCGACCCAGGTTTATTGATCAGGTCAAAAGTAGCCGCAGTCCTGGCCAGCCTAAGACTGTTGAGATCATACGAAAGAGCAGCGGTAAGTGGTTTGCATCGATCACCTTTGCGACGCTACGACCACACCGTGCAAGTGGCACAGCGGCCGTCGGGATTGACTGGGGTACTGCTACCTTTGTCACCATTGTTGCTGAGGATCATGCCCAGTATCTCATCGAAAATCCGCGTCATTTTAGAAAGTACGACTGCCAACTAAAGAGAGCGCAGCGTCAGTTATCCCGCAAAAAGAGGGGATCCAAGAATAGGGCCAAAGCCAAGCTGAAGCTAGTATCGTGTCATGAGAGGCTGGCCAATCAGCGTGATGATTTTTTGCACAAGACCAGTGCCCGTATCGTACGCGAGTCTAGACTCGTAGCCACAGAGTCGCTGAAC
>JAPLFY010000068.1 GCA_026390435.1 Pseudomonadota bacterium | reverse complement strand
CTGATGGCCTCTGACCGAGTGCTCATCCCCTTCGACTGCGACGCGTTTAGCGGAGAGGCTTTACTTCAAGTGATGGAAGTCATCGAAGAAGTGGCCTCAGATCACCAACCGGATTTATACGCTGAAGGCGTGATTATAAACCAATTCCAAGCGCAAGCGAAGCTACCGCTAGAAGCAATTGAGAGTCTGCGCAGCAAGGGATTCCCAGTCCTCGAACCGTATCTTTCCACTTCCATCGTGATGCGAGAGAGCCACGCAGCACATATGCCGCTAGTGCATTTTCGCCCAAAGCATAAACTATCTGATGAGTTTAAAACCATTAAGCAATGCACCTAGATATTTAATTTGGTCACGAATTCAATTAACGCCTTGGCATACGGTGACCTTTGATAAATTTCACTATGCTTATGCAGGTTCGGCACCAATAAATCCTTATCGAGAATTGACTCGAATAGATCCTCCTCATTTAAACGGACGGTCAGTTAGGAAACTTTCGCACCAATCGAATTAAACGCACTATTCGAATAGTCGACATATTCCCCCGAAAGCTCTAGCTGAATCAAACAACAGCTCAGAACAATTAGACTTTTGAGGTCTCCCGCCAGAACTTCACTGGCCTTCTTGGGTTAAATATTCATTCCAGATTCATTTCAGCTCGTTTGCTCATCGGTGCAGGGCCAAAGGACGCGATCTGTTGGATTCTCTCTTCAGAGAGAATCGGACGACAAAAGCGATCTCCGATAGCAAGATTCACTCTCCAGATAGAATCTCATTGATAATTGACACGAAGGCGACTATATTCTCTCTGTAGAGAGAATTGAGGGCGTTGATGCATGTAATCATAGGCAAGACGGCAGATATAGGACCCGCGCTGCGGGAGCGTAGGCTCGCGATCGGCGTAACCCAAAAGACTTTGGCGGACTATTGCCAGCTTTCTCACAATCGAATCAGCAGGATCGAGCTTGGCAACACCGACGTCAAGCTTTCGACTCTCGTCAAGATGGCGAAATTTCTCGGACTTAAAGTTGTGCTCCAAGGTGAACCTTGAGATCCCTCAACGTCTTTTACGAAAGTCAGCTTGTCGGGCGCATGAAAGAGGACGACGAGCTCGTTTACTCGTTCGAGTACGCAGACTCGTGGCTCGCGAGTGGCAACCGCTTCGCGCTAAGCCTTGCGATGCCCATGACCCAAAAAGTTTTCGGGAATCGCATCACGCGCTCATTTTTTGAGAACTTGCTACCCGAAGGCGAAGTCCGGGAGCATCTGCAAAGCACGCGCGGAATTGCCAGCGACTTCGACTTTCTCGAGCACTACGGTCGCGACTGCGCTGGGGCGATCATCGTCACCGACCAACCGGCCTTTGTACCTGGTGTTGGTCCGACGAAAGCGGTCCCGATCGACATGGAGCGCGTCTACGCCGCGATCAGTGATCACCAACCTGTCGCTGACGTCATCGCGGAGATGGATCCCGGATATTTGTCGCTTGCGGGTGCTCAGGATAAGTTCCCGGCGATCTATGACGGAACGACATTCCTGCTACCGACGCAGGGCGCGCCGACGACACACATTGTCAAGGCGCCTATCCAGCGCTCCGGCGTCAAGGAGTCCGTATACAACGAATATTATTGCATGGAGCTTGCACGGGCTGTCGGACTGTCCGTTCCGAAGTGCTCGCTCGTGGGCGGTCCCCACACTCTGTTCGTTGTCGAGCGCTATGATCGCTACGCTGACGACAGTGGCGTCCATCGGATTCATCAACAGGACTTCTGTCAGGCGCAAGGGATCACGAGCGCGTCGAAGTACGAAGACAAGGGCGGCCCCTCCCTGAGGCAGAACTACCAGCTGATCAGCGACAACGTGCGTCCTGACGGCATTATCAGCAGCGTGCAGGCCTTTCTCGATTGGATCGCATTTAACCTTATCATCGGTAACAACGATAGCCACTCCAAGAACATCTCGTTTCTTTTGCGCGGGGGGCAGAACGAGCTAGCGCCCTTTTACGATCTCGTGTCGACTGCGATTTATCCCAAACTCAAGCCGACCTTTGCGTTCAAGATCGGCGACCGCAACGAGTTCTCAAAGATCGGCGCAAATCAGATCAAGCAGCTCGAGGAGAGCCTTGAGATCCGACCTGCTACCTTTCAGCGTCGCCTGGCGAGCATCAGCGAAAAAGTTATCGCCGCAAAGGATCACCTCGCCAAAGAGGTCTGTGCAACGCACTCCGAGGCTAAGATACCGCTACGGATCAGCGAGCTGATCAATACGCGGCTGCGCAGCCTAAAGGCTCAGGGAGCGCTTTAGATAGCTGAAAAGTGGTAGGATAATAAATCACGACCTTTACGTCGTTGATATAGAGCTCGCAATTTCGTTGCCAATAACTCTTCCAATCTAAACGTATCGAGCAAAAGTGAGAAGGGCTGCGTAGTAAGGCCTGCCGCTATGCCCCATAAGATGAGGAACGAACTGTTCTGCGGGCAGACACCCCAGCACTTAGTACTCGGGTGGGACTGTTTAGAAAACCGCAGCGCTGGAGGATCTTGAGGCGAAAGTATTCCATGTTACGGAAGCCGTAGCATTGGCGCTTGAGAGACTTGATGACCTTGTTTACGCCCTCCGATAACGCAGTCGTCACTCTGTGGGTAAAGTAGTTGGCAAGGGTTTTCCATTGGCTAGCAAGCTTGTTCCACCAATTCTTAGGTTCAGGGATTCCCGATTCCCAGATCCAATCACGGAGCTCCATAAACACAGCATTGGTCGCTTCTTCGTTCTCCTAGTCAAAGAAGGACAGCATACGCTCTTTGATTAGGTCTAACCGATAAAAGGACTCATTATCTTTCATGACTTGCTGCATATGGGACTTTTCTTCGGGAGTCCGGCGAGAATCGGCTTTAAGAAAAACATACTTATATTTTGACTTCGCTAGCTTGCTGACATCTGGCTGCTGCAGCATTTTATACAAGCGTTTGCGTGCATCGTTGACGGCGTTTTCAAAGACAAGCATGAGATGAAAGCGATCAACTACCTGTACCGCATTGGGACAATGATCTTTGATCGATCTGCTGTATTCATCATGCTGATCGGTAGCGACCACCTGGAGCTTGGCACAGGCTTCGTTTCCTATTTTTAGAAAGAATTCGTCTAGGGCCTGCCGACTGCGAGAGTTTGCGACCCAGATAGGTGTGCCGTGACTGGTTCTTGAAATTTATATTTTGATTCGATTGTTGGATCTCAAATAAAAACGGACTCCTACCGACCTGCGGTAGCCCGGGGTGACTCTGCCCATCTAGTACGACACGCTTCAGATATACATACCTTGCGCCAAATCATTCACGTTTTCGCCCTCGCCCTGACTCGCAATTTAATGTGGCGGTGAACTCCGGTGTGCGCCTCGGTAACGCGCGGTAAAAACGTGTAGTTTTGGGTGGGGCGAGGAGTGTCCGAATTGTCCTAAAGTTTTAGGATTCGACGACGTGTTTTTTGACACACCGCCGGCGTTGAATTTCTATAGCATGAGCGCACTGATGGCCTCTGACCGAGTGCTCATCCCCTTCGACTGCGACGCGTTTAGCGGAGAGGCTTTACTTCAAGTGATGGAAGTCATCGAAGAAGTGGCCTCAGATCACCAACCGGATTTATACGCTGAAGGCGTGATTATAAAC
>JAPLFY010000019.1 GCA_026390435.1 Pseudomonadota bacterium | reverse complement strand
CCTCTTTTGCCACACGTGTGTCGGGTAGGGCCAGGTGTTGAGCTCGTTATACTTGCCTATTCATAACGGGCGGCCCCGGGCAATCCAATCATCAACTAGTTTGATTGAGAGCCTATGTCGCGCACAATTATGAAGCGTAAGCGCCTTTAGCTCTTCGTTCAATAGTGCCCTGAATTTGGCGCGGTCCACCTCAGGCACTGTCGAGTCATGGAAAGCATCTTCAATGCCTTGTCGCCCTTGCACAATTACTTGGATAGCCAGGGTTAGTTGATCTCGATAGGCGAGTCGAAATGGATCGGGTGAACCGACTGATTCCATAACTACGGCGTATTTTTGTATCGATCGTTTATAAGTCCATTCGAAAAGATCTGCAGCTAAAGACGTGTCCAAACATTCGTAAATGCCAATCATGGCATGGGCATAGTCGTGAATATCGACATCAAGAAAGGATAGTGGAGCGCAATTGTAAAGCATCAATGGGATGTTTGCAGCGAGTCGACTAGTGCGTTTGTTACCGTCTTCGAAGGGTTGCAAATACGCAAGGTTTACCCAGATAAAAAATGCTGCCTCAACAGGATTCTTAATTTGTTGTGCGCGGGTGATAATGACATTGAGCATTTCTTCTAGGAACGAAGGCATCTGGCTCGGAATGTAGGTGGTATCCGAAATGTTGACGATCTTAGTTCGGATCTCACCTAATGCTTGCGGCTCGGCAACCAGATCTTGCATGAGCAAAGCATGGAGATTGCGGATCAGCGGGCCAGAGAGGCCATACTCAGGTACTGCATCAACCAGGAACTCGATAGCTCTTTTATGATTTAGCAGCATGACGGCATCGGCATCGCCGCCGTCAGTGCCCCGCTTGAAGAGCTCTGCAGTGTCGAGGAGTGAGCGACGGTTACCTTCCAGTCGTGACGAAGACCACGATAAATCGATTAACAATTGTTCGAGGACTCTGCGCGCATAAGTTCCGGCTGGTTGCTGTCCTCGCATTCGGCCTTCGCGGTACAGCGACTCGGCCATATTGAGCGGCAATAAATGGCTTGCGTTCGGTACGTATTGGTCGACAAAGCTGCGGCGATAAGTAACCGGTGACCTTGCTGCCAATGGCTGCGAGATGGTCACCAGAAGTGATTTACTTTGCGGCGACATGGTAAACACCTCTGTGGATTGCCTATAGCTATCAACCTGCAGGCCCAATTTGCCAGGGACGACCGGAGTAGCTACCAGCCGATAGCGTGTAGCTCGCGCTTTGCCGCTGCGCACGACTTTGCTAGCGGTCACGAGGTCGTCGAGGTGACGTCGAATGGTTGCAGGGCTAGCGGGCACTGTAGATAGTTGGCTCGCGGAGACCTCGGGAACTCCCCGCCTTGCCAGCTCCTCCAATGCGCACAGGATTGCGTCTTTTACCATGTTTTTCATATAGTTAGCCTAAATCGATGGGCTAAACCCATACTAAAATTTAACTTATATTAGCTCAATTTGAGCAGATTATCGTTAAATAAGCTCAAATTGAGCGAATTATGAGCGGATTTCCATGGGCCACATGGTTTGTAGGGCAATCCAGTTGTATTTGGGAAGCGCACCTATTTGCCGAGCTTCCGATGACATCATTTCGCACCCACGATTTAGCCGTCCAGATCGTAGGGAGTAATCCCGAGCTGTTTAGTCGGAAATCGGAAATCAGGCTTTGGAAATCAGGCGTCGGGAATCCAAAAAAAAACTACCTCCCCACAAGTGAGAGGTAGCTTCTTAAGTCTCGGGTCTTAGTTCTCGGACGCGTTGCCGAAGAGATTGCTTAGCTCGTTGCCGGCTGGAGCAGGAACTGGCACTGGAGCTGGCGACTGCTGTGAGTCGCTGTTCACTGGAGCTTTGAAGTAAAAGCCGCCAACGTGATCCCAGTGTTGGTGACCTTGTCCGTGGGCAGTTTTAACGCAGGATTCGAGGCTGCTGCCTTCTGGGCAGTGGCCGGTGTACATGTCGCCCCAGTAGGACGCCAAGTTGCTACCGCGCAGGTAGGTGCCGCGGAGGAGCAGTGAATTGTGTTTTGGGCCGACGTCATCGAACACGACGTAGAATACCGTACGACCATGGTATTTTGCCGTGAAAAAACGTGAGGTTGAAGCAGTCCATTTGCTGCTGGTCAGGCTGACTTCGCCTTCGCCTCGTTCTGGTACGGTCAGTGTTACGTCGCGCTTAACGAACACTCCGGCGTCGTCCACATAAAACACTTTGCCAGGAGCTTCGACGCTTCCTGCTTTGGCGGTTCCAGCCAAAGCCAAACATGCTAGCACTGGACCAAAGACCATTCCTTTGATTGCAGATGTAAAACGCATTGCTAATTGCCTCGCATTATTTGGGGTCAGAGCTGTTTGCGATCGCCGCGAGCGATCGGCTCACTCTGCACCCCAGTTGCTTACAGGGCCACCCCACCATGGCGCGGCCTAGTCTCCTTGCTATATTGGACCAGCTTAGGTCCCGATGCCAAAGGAAAATTCGTACATTTAGAGAACTTTGGGCTGGTCGGCGCGGTGCCGCTGGAGGTGGGTGCGGCAGAGTCTAGGGTCGGGTAGCTCGCTTTGTATAGTTAGGTTCGCTTAACTTGATTTTAATGAAAAAATCAGTATGATGTGGGCCTTCTATGTAAAGGTCATAATCTCATGCTTAGTACTAATGGCATTACCTTGGCTTACGGCCAACGGGTCCTCTTCCAAGATGTCTCGATCAAATTTCTTCCCGGTAACTGCTACGGGTTGATCGGTGCCAATGGTACTGGCAAGTCAACCTTTGTGAAGATTCTATCTGGCGAGATCTCTCCCGACTCTGGCGACGTGAGCGTAACGCCAGGTGAGCGGATTGCGGTACTGAAGCAGAACCAATTTGAATTCGACGATGTCGAAGTGCTGAAGACGGTTCTTATGGGCAATAAACCTCTCTACGCGATCATGCGGGAGAAGGATGAACTTTATGCCAAGGAAGATTTCAGCGATGAGGACGGCATGCGCGCGTCTGAGCTGGAGACTCGTTTCGCCGAGCTAAACGGTTGGGATGCGGAATCCCAAGCTGGCGAGATGCTGGAAGCTCTCGGTGTTAAAGCTGAGCTGCATCAAAGTAACATGCGTGATCTCGAAGCCGGCATGAAGGTTAGGGTGCTTTTAGCTCAGGCCCTTGCGGGTGGCCCGGATATTCTGCTGCTTGACGAACCGACAAACAACTTGGACTTGCCATCGATTATGTGGCTTGAGGAATTCCTCTGCGAGTTTAAGAACACCGTTGTCGTGGTGTCGCATGATAGGCACTTCCTCGACAAAGTGTGTACCCATGTCGCCGATATTGATTTCAGCAAAATCACTCTTTATACCGGTAACTACAGCTTCTGGTACCAAGCGAGCCAGTTGGCGCTGAAGCAAAAGTACGACAAAAACAAGAAGTCTGAAGATAAGATTAAAGAGTTGAAGAGCTTTATCGAGCGCTTCTCTGCTAATGCTTCGAAGTCGCGGCAAGCTACGTCGCGGAAGAAGATGCTAGGTAAACTCAATATCGAAGAGATCAAGCCTACCTCACGTAAGTATCCGCATATTGTCTTCACCGAAGAGCGGGAAGCTGGCAAAGACCTGCTGCAGACGACTGGTCTGAGTGGCTCGCTTGAGGGCAGGCTGCTTTTCAATCACTTGGATCTCACGATCACTAAGGGCGAGAAAGTTGCGTTTGTCGGCCGTGACGGGGCGATTGCGACGCATCTGTTCCAAATTCTTGTTGGCGAGAAGACATCGACTGGCGGCGAGATGCGCTGGGGCGTGACGACATCGCGGGGTTATTTCCCTAAAGATAACGCCGAGTATTTTAAAGAAAAGCTGACGTTGATCAACTGGCTCCGCCAGTGGGCTAAAAACGACGCAGAGCGTGACGAAGAGCACGTGCGTGGGTTCTTGGGACGGATGCTCTTTAGCGGCGAGGAGGCGACCAAGCTTGCACCAGTGCTGTCCGGTGGCGAGAAAGTGCGCTGTATGTTGGCGCGTATGATGATGCAGCGCAACAACGTCCTAGTTCTTGATGAACCGACTAACCACTTGGACTTGGAATCGATTACAGCGCTAAACGAGGGTTTAATTAACTACAAAGGCACGGTCCTATTCACCTCCCAGGACCGGGAGTTTGTGAATACCGTTGCAACTAGGATTATCGAGATCACGCCCAAAGGGATTCTCGATAAAGTCATGACTTACGATGACTTTCTCGAGAGCCCGACAGTGTCTGCAGAGCGCGCAGCGCTTTATTGAGTAGTGTTCCTACGGGAAGATTAGGGCCATCCCGAGCATGGCCTCGATACCGATTCCTGATTTACGCAGTCCTAATGCTGACGCCAGATCCTCCGAAGAACTGGCGTTTTGCGTTGCGCTTACAGTAGAGCGCAGAGTGGTGTCCCCTGACGAGACGCTGGCCTGCCCAGCAAGCGGCAGGGTGAAGCGGGTGCCCACCGTCAGAGCAAGCGGCGCGGTAGCGAGCCATTGCAGATTGACTCCGATCCTCGCCCCGAACATCGTCATGCGTGCGGTTGCTGAGGTAATGGCTGTTTGATTGCCGTCACTGCTAGCTGTTACCGAGGTCTTAACTACAACTTGTTCGGCCCCTATATCGCCCTGGCTGATTAGGGTGAGGTGTTCCATGAGGGGGTGATTAAATTGCATCCCTAACCATGCGCCTAAATCTGTGGCGGTGGTTTTTGAGTTGGCGTTTGCATCAGGCTTCAGCAGATCATATGCGGCGATTGCTACATCATTTGCCAACATATGATTAGTGATGCCGAAGGTGATAGCGCTGGTCTGGTCGAGTTCCCACCCTAGCTGTAGGTCCACGCCGAGCGGTGATGAATTGATAGGGGTGCCGCTCTGCCACAGACTGCCCGTCCCGTTCACCTCGCTACTCAGTGCATAATTTGGCGTGCTGTAGGAGTAGGGTAGGCGCGGGGTGAAAATATAAGCCAAGGCAACCCGCCAGTGATTACTGCTGCTAGTGCTCGTAGGTTCACTTGCGTCTCCCTCTGGCGATGGCTCGGCGGGTTGGGACTTTTTGCCATTGAGCGCATCTACGAGTTTGGCGATCTCTTTTTTCGTGGCGGGCTTGATGTCGACGTCGGTGCGGATGGTCGGTGAGGTTGCAGCCATACCGACAGTGATCAGTGGCGTTAGAGCTGTCTTGATACGTACGCCAGAGAGTTTGTTCTTAAGTGCCCTCACCGGACCGCAGGCTACCGGTGGTTGTTCCGCAAGGCCGACGCAAACTTCATCATCGCGACTAAGTCCGTGGAGTTTACCAGCGTCGATGATGACGTACTTGTTGCCGACATAAACGACGGAAGTTGCCAGTGCTGGAGCAGCGGCAAGCAGCGTTGTGGTCATTATTGCTGCTGCACCAAGCTGCAGCTTGAGACCTACGAGCCTAAGGAACTTAAAGGGTCGAATACTCGTCACTTTGAATCTCCAAAGCACCGTCGAGGTGACGACTGCGGTAGAGGATGGATTATTCTCGTATGTTAAGGCAAATGGGGCGGATACCCAAGAAGATCTGGCTCATATCAGCGGCACCAGCCCGACTCAAAGCCGCGAGGGGTCGATGACTTTAAGACCGTCAAAACACTTGGCGTAAAACCCACGGTCACGAGTCAGAAGGCAGTCTGCGTGAGTTCTTGCATGCGCGCCGACAATAAAGTCAGGCAATACCCTACCAGGAAACCTTCGTCGACCGGATTTACGCCAGATCTTACCAGCTAGTAGAAAGCTCTGCTTGCTGCAGGCAAGAAAAGTTATTCCGATATCATCAAGAAAAGAGTCGAGAAGGCCACCATCACCATCGAAGGCAGCAGCCAGTTCGGCGTAGACTATGTCACAAATGACGACTTTCCCGCGGACCAGCGCCGCCTCAAGTACAGTCCGCGACAGGTCGCAGTGGACCGAGTCACCAGTCAAGAGATCCAGTAAAATATTGGTATCAACGGCGCTACGCACGCTTCTTGCCTTTGCTCTTGGCGCTCCGCAGACTCTCAACAAATTCATCTACCTCGGCCTCAAGGTCGATGACGCCTTGCCATTTGTCGAGCTTACCGCTTTTAACTTCACGCCGAATGACGACCTTGCCTTTCTCGACGATAAACTCAACGTCACAGCCAGGCAGTAGTCCGAAACTTTCTCTGATATTTTCCGGAATTGTAATTTGACCCTTACGGGTTATTTTGGACACGATCCCCCCTTCGGTATTACCAGTATGGTAATACAATGACATCCCCGTAACAAGACGCGTAAGTGTTAGAGCTACGTCGGGATCTTCTGCAAAAAAGTTTAAGCCATGAACTTAACGCTCGTCACTTGGTAACCATCTGTTTTTACGGAATATAAAATAAATATTTATTAGTATTTAAAAACTACCGCGCTGCTTGGCTGTTCCGGCATGGCTCTATGAA
>JAPLFY010000098.1 GCA_026390435.1 Pseudomonadota bacterium | reverse complement strand
AACCATTAAGCAATGCACCTAGATATTTAATTTGGTCACGAATTCAATTAACGCCTTGGCATACGGTGACCTTTGATAAATTTCACTATGCTTATGCAGGTTCGGCACCAATAAATCCTTATCGAGAATTGACTCGAATAGGCCGATGACATCCAATGTCTCAGCTATCTGCATGCGGTAAATGTGTGCCCGCATCGACTCCCATAACTGCAGTACTTGCTCTTCGCTAGGCATTCCTATTTTTTCATGTATAGCTCTAACCGGCCTAAGATCAAAATCGCGCAGATATTTATTGATGCCATCAGATGCACTGAGCTTCATCTTTAGCTTTGAGAAGCCCTGTTTACTAAAAATCTGATGTAATGAACCAATAACTGGCAAGAAATCCTTTATTGGATCAAGTGCCAGTGGCACATAGTAATGAATCCTAACAGACCATATCAGACCGATTATGCGATGAAATAGATGACTAGACGGCGTCTTTCGATAGTGAGTGCTATCAATATAAAGAGTCCGCCGCAGGCCATCATAGAATATTTCTGCACCAAGACCAGGCAAATCGAATGCTGTATACTTCGCAACTCGGACTCGCTCAGCATAATGGTGCAAACCGACCGTGCGTAATATGCCACTCTGCCAGTCGAGTGGCTTACTCATCCGCTGAATCATCGACTCAGTCAAATTGAATTTCTTATTAAGATAAGTTTGAGAGAATCTTGATGAGTTTATTCGCACCAGTAAAGGTGCCATCGCAATCACCAATTTATGTAAACTGGAATTGAGCCCTGGTGTATTCAGACGCTGAGGAAACCTTTCCTTACCCGACAAGGGATATCCATACTCATCAGGATTTCGCCAGACTCTCCAATGCCAATTGCTCAATCTTTCGCAGTTCCCGGCCACAAGTGCAACACTCTGTATCGCCAGATGCTTTTCAATTTCACTTGCAAATGCTTGCTGCAATAGTCGGCCAGTAAGATCAGCATTGAAATCACCTTTTATGACTGCCGCCCGCCAGTCCGCTGCATCATCAGCCGCATCGACATTGACTCCAAAGCCCTCGCGCATAGTATTGTCGACCTGGACAGTGTCTATAGCATTGCGATCAGTGGACTCATTTCCATCAGCTGCGTCGAAGGAGGTACTCTGATTCATAAGCATAGTTCCGTCAGCACCCTCACCAGAATCTAAAGCAGTCCTAATAGGCAGGATCGGTGGGATAGGTGGAATGATGACACCCGGTGCCGGCGGAAAAACCATATTGCCAAGGGTCAGCGCCTGGGTGGTCGTCTCTTCGTCTGAACCCGACGAAAATCCAGCGACTATGTTTGGCGGAAAAGATCTGGGGCCAAGACCACTCAGTACATCCGCGCCCAAATTAAACGCCATAAAGTCTGCCGAAGGGCCTGTTACTCCATTAAATTGAGCATTGCTGGCCGGACCGACCTGCAAGATTTCGTCATCGCCTAGGTTCAATGAAGACTCGGAAGAGTCCTCAACTTCTTCAATATCTACACTATCGAGATCTATAACGTCGGCTGCAAACGGATTGTCAGCTTTATCTTCAACCGACAGATCTAGTCCACCAGCCGGCTCTAAGTCTAGGCGCAGAATATCACTACCATCCACCGACCCTGAACTTGGAGAAACTTCATCGGCGATGTCCAATTTAAATTCTACCACTCCTCCACTACTGAAGGATTTCGCCACAGGAGCAAAAAGCCCGACCGATGATGGCTCGACTAAGCTCGACTTACGCGCGATATTTGGCAAAACAAATCCAGCAAAGTCGCCAGAAACGGCCTTTAAATCTGCATTCGCTGATTCCTCTTTTGAAGTCAAAACCGCATCCTGTAGTCCCTCAGAAACCGCGAATCCAAAATCGATCGCGGGGGCAGAAATTTCTTGCGGTACTGCATGATCTGAATCTGAACGAAGGAACGACTCGTCCTTCTTAGCTTCGATACTTTTCTCTGTAGACTTAACCGGCGTACGAGGGAGCGCCGCGGCCCCATGTACCAAAATTTCCTTCTCCAGATTCCGCAATTCTAATTGCATCGACTCGATAGTAAGCGGGAATGATTTCAGTGGACGCTGATCGAGGCGAAGCTTGGGCAGAATGGCACGCAAATGTGTTAAGCGTTCCGTTGGGGCACCAAATTCGAGCAAGAGAAAGTAAAGCGGCATCCAAGTACGACTATTAGTTGGATCCGCGGCGTAGACCTCCGCGTATATCGCCAAAGCCTTGCGTCTGGTTTCATCCTGGTCAAACAACATACTCGCATACACCAACATTAATTCTTGCTTACTCGTTGGCCCAATGCGATCGCCGATATTATGATCTAAGGCAGCCTTGTAGCAATCAAGCAGTACATGACGCATCTCTCCCCGTTCGATTAAAATAGTAGTCTCAGCTAAGTACGCTTTCATTTTTGACTTGTTTGCTACACAAGCAAGACCGCGCCACCATTGATCAACCACTTTTTCTGCGTCACGCTCAATAATTGCCGCTTTAAGAGTAACTTTGTAGGTCTCACTCGATACAAGGCCGTTATTAATCAAGGCACCCGCGAGCAGCCCAGCCTGCTGCCATCTGCCTTTTGAAAAAGACTTATCAACATGCTTCTGAAGTATCCGTTGCACAGAAACAGGATCTTCTCCGATTTTCAATAACCGCTCTGCATTTCTTGTCAACGTCTCAATATCTACTGTAGATGCGACATCCTGCAAATACTCGCCAAGATGTTGTTTTTCGCGCTCCACATCATTAGTCTCCGCGGCTAACTTGGCGAGCACATGATGAATTTTATGTGGTTCATCGCTAAAGCGAGCCGAGGCACTAAACGCTAGTCGCGCTCGCGCACGATCCTTCATCTTATACCAGAAGATTTGGCCAAGTTGGTCTAGTAGTGCAAACTTCTGCTGCCTATTTTCTTCAAATTCTGCCTGCTTCTGCAACGCCTTCGCCAGCAACTTCCAATGACCGGTACGCTCTACAAGTATTCGAAGTTCCTGCAATTCATCGGCAGTGCAAGCCACGAGTGTGCATACTCTAGCCACCATTTTTTCGGTCGCGACTTCTTGATTCAGCCTCTTCGCATATAAAGCTGCGGCAGTTCTCGCATGACTCACCGCGACGTGTACCGTTGTCGCCTTAAACGACATCAACTCATGATAGATGGCCAACTCCTGGTCTAAACCTCTCAGTAATTTTATAATATCTCGTTCGGCGAGCTCGGCTGTCAGCCCACGCTTCAGAAGCTCCCTGACGAAGAAAAGTAAATATTTTAGATCGGGCGCTTCTTTTAAAGCAGAAACAGCTTCATTAAGGACAATTGTTTGATCATCAACCAAAGGCAACATTTGTGAATAAATACTGCCCATGAGATCGTAACGACGGACATTATCTAAATCGAATAGTGCTTGTATAGCCTCACGCATCCACTGCAACCGCTGCATCGATGTCAGTTTTTGCAATTCACCGATTGCAGTCAGCAAACGCCCAATTGCATCGACCTGATTTGCTTGGTTATAAACTTGAAACCTTTTTTTCAAAGCTATCTCAGCAGAGAAATCGAATGCGTAAACCCTAAGCGCCAGATTATCTCGCTGTAAATCTGTCAACTCAGCAGGTGTCGTCAAGAGCTCGAGAATTAGAAACTGCTGATCTGCTGCCGATACCTGCTGCAGACGCAATTCAAAAGCTTGAACTAACGATCTGTAGTCCTTTTGCTGTGATAAATACTCTGTGAGAAACGCAAAGCCACTCGCATCTATCCACCCCTCCTGATTTGCAGCGCGTAGATGCCGAATAGCGCCAACATCATCCCCTAGCCGATCCCTAAAAACCTCAGCTAAGCGACACAGAAATTCCCCACGGCGGCGCCCAGCCTGAACTGCTGGAATTTTCGCTACAAGCCTTGCACTGAGGTCGGACCAATCAATATCAACATCGTTCCAACTAAATAAAAGATCAAGCTCCTGCGTTGCAATCGTACTTGTGGCAAGGAGGCGTAGGTACAATTCTAAAGCTCGCTTCGGCTCTCTCACTGAACCACGATAAAGGCTGACAAGTTCATCAAAAATTGGCTTTAAATATTCGCTCTTCCCATTCTGCTCAAACACCGCAAACTCGGCTTCGAGAATGCGGGCCAGCGACAAGTGATTTGCGCCCTGCCTATAGATGTGTTCAAGCTCACGCAATGTCTCCAGATCACCAACGTCGTATCCTATAGCCATTTCATAGCGAGTCGCCGCTAAATCTGGCCTATGGAGATGATGACACCAAATACGGCCAATTGTTGCTTCTAGACAACGCTTTTCGGCAGCACTCAGGTTTAGGTTCCGGTCCTTGAGCAAACTATCTGATACCTGGATCGCCTCTTCGTAGCGTTCACGCTCCACGAGTATGTCAGCGACTAGCAATGCCGCAGCCACTAAGCCTCGATCCAGTTTCAAAGCCTTCTGCGCTAATTGAATTGCATCGTCACCACTGACACCCTGTAGCCGACGCAGCTCTGCCATTCTCAAATGAATTTTAGCTAGCTCGAGACGCCGTCTCTCAGCACCTATCAGACGGTGAAGGAGACTGATTTCTGCATCGATACGATTATCTAATCGAGCTAATTCTATTAATTTCTTGAGAACCCGAGGTACTTCGCCACGTTTTTCGAGTACTCTGTAGTAGCAATCCGCCGCCTTGTCGTGATTTTCCTCAGCCCAAACATCACCTAGCAATTCTGGCAATACTAAATCAAAGCATTGCAAATGTTCCGCACCACGAATCTCGCTCATTAGCATCGCGCCAAGTTTCGACAAATGTTCTAACGATGCTGACTGATTTTTACTTAGCAAAGCTAGGTGAATCGAATAAGAGAGGAACAGCTTCTGATTAGGCTCTAGCTCCAAAGCCCTTACGATGATCGCACCATCATTGAGTTCACCGCACCCAACCAAACCTAGTAATGAAAGGCGGCGCCACAAATAGAGAGTGTCACGCTCTGTCGCACATCGGTCAACTAGCTGCTTCCAGGCTTGATTCAGCTTTCCAGAAGTGATCGCCTTGTCGAGATCACGACATTGTTCTAGGCGTTCCCTCGACTCCAAAACTTCTACCGGTACAAACGTTACTTCGGAAAAACCAGCAGGTATATCTACGTCATCAGACAAAAGTCGAACACTTAACCCTTGATCGCCAGCGAAAACGTTTGGGCTGAACTGTCCACGTGACTGCGATAATTCGGCTTCCAGCTGCCGAAGCATCGCCGGTGTTGCACCGAGGCTACCTAAATGAACCAATACGGGCGCCATGAGAGGAAACCGCATTTCATGAATCGAGGTTGGCACGCACTCTTTGCGGCTTATTTCATCCCAAGATCTTAGACCCAGAGCCTCTGCTAAAAATCTCAGAGGCACGGTTACAAATACGAACGGAAGGAAGCCAAACCCAAAGATATCGGAAAGTACTAACTGGCCTTCATTGCCTTCGGCGAGGATACGGACCTTAAATCCACCTACCCCGTTTGCCAGCTTGGATAATTGGCGCGACACATCGTCGCCTTGAGTTCCCTGATCTCGACGAAGCGCACGGTTGAATTCGAAAACGCACCATATGGATCCGTCTTTCTGAAAAACGAAGTCACTGGTGGTACGGGCTCCGAAGTATTTTTTGGTCAAATTGCTTAGATTGCGTAAAATAGCAGTCTTATCGAGGTCCATCATCAAATTGTGAACTGCCAACCCACCCTTACGAGATGCCAGTTCGCTACCAAGGATACGCCACGGATTGACGACTCGACTGGACGCAGGCTTATTCTGAAGACTTTCCGGAACTTCTTTGGGATCGACCAAAGACTCGCTCCGCAGTTTCCACAAGACCCACGTTTGACGAGACTCACTCACGAAGCCGAGCTTCGTCAGCAATGCATCAATAGGCTTTTCGCTCTCCTTGCTCACCCAAGAAACCTCTAAAATTCAGTCAATTACAAGAACGTTATTGGATATTTACTCAACGCGAATCACACCTCCTCAAACTGCTGCCACTTGCTGTGGCTGGTCGTTAGAGGTATCGGCACATTTTATAAACAGCTTAAACTTTTCCTGGAATTACCTAGTTCCGCGATATGCCTTGCTATAATCAGACTCATGCCAAAGACATGGACACCCCGGAGTGAATAGAAAAGGATAAGCTCATGACGGCTACTTTTGAGAAATTTCGGCATCATCTGGCTTATTTAGGTGATCCTAGGTTTACCGCAACTACCAGCGCTCTATCTTTAGGGTTCAACAATGCCGTTGCCCCTTTATGCGAGAGTGGCATCGTCGCGCCCGGCCTGATGCAAGCGATAGAAATTGATCTTCTATATTGCGTAACACGCCATCGCCTTTGGTTAGCGACACCGCTATTTTCTGTAATTTTGACCGATCATATCGCCACAACTTTCCACATACCTCAAGAACTAGCTAGAAGCTTAGCGAGCGGTATTATTGCAGTCGGCCGTCAAACCTTAGCGACCAACACAGCTAGCAGCGATGAATTTTTGACATGTATTTGTATAGCGACGGCAACTGCCGAAGACGAAGAATCGCTACTACTAGATTTGGGATTTGGTCGAAGTCTGCTGCTTCGCATTAAAGAAGCTCTGGGGCTAATGACCCCACAGACCGACCACAGCACGCGCTATCTCCCTGAATTGGATGCACAAATTGCGCGAATCGTGACCACGATAGCTGATGAGCTGCAGGACTCACCCTGGGCGCTGCAAGGCCGAAGGTTACATTATCTGTTACTCGATTCAGAAGGACCTTGGTGCGATGCATTCATCCGACACGGTACCGAATGGGTATTTGAATTATTGTTAAAACTCTCACAGCAGCGCGTCATGCACATCAGGGAACTAACGAAGGAGCTAGCAAATCTTTTACCCAATGCGCCTGAATTTCACGGCGAACGCCCGACAACATTGCTTTGTAGACTCCTCGCAGCCCGAGGCCTCATGGCCCCAGAGGGACAACGGACTTGGCGCAATCTAACCCTAGCTAGCGAATTGACCGCGGCCGCGTTCGCCGCTAATTGGACGAGTGACACGTCGGATTTACGTTCTGAAATTCCAAAACTTGATGCCTATTTTCAGGCTAGTCTAATTCAACAACGCATTGAGGACACCGATCTACTCGCAGCCGCAATCACTGAGATTAGACCCCTGACTCCGCTCGGACTGAAAACGGCATGTCGCCGCCTGAGTGCATTACAGGGACAAGAGGCCACCAGAATATTGCTCCAAAAGACGCTACTGTCAGAGTCCTCTTTTTGCCTCAAGGAGGCCATAGTAGAAATACTAAGTGAGCTTGATTTGGCAATTGGACAGAAGCCAAACAAAGTGGCAAAATCGTGGCATGAGCAATACGTTGACAGCAATAATTGATCAGTTGACCCGATTAGGGCTTGCACCGGATGAATTGCAGGCTCATGAGCAATTGCTCAGCCGCGCTATCAGCGAGCAACGCAAGGCGTCATTCAAAATCATAGACACTTGCCGCTTTGACAATGGCAGCATGTTAACTCTACCACCGGCTGCTGATCTAAAAAGCGACTGGGCAGAGGGCTACATTGCTTTTGTACTGGCTGCAGGTGCCGCAAGCCGTTACTCACAGCCCCTACATCACCTTAGCTGTGCATTAGAGGACAAAAATCATCCCGACATCGTTTCGAGCTTGGAATCGCTCGCTCACGAGGGAGCCCTTACTTGGCCATTGCCGCAGCAGTTGGCCACATTGGTATCAGCGCCAGCTAAAGCCAACGCACTAAGCGCAAAAGACTGCGAGCGTTTATCCGAAGAGATCCACCTACCAAAAGCACTCATGCCATGCGTACGCGAGGGGACGTCGTTTCTAGAGTTAAAACATCTAGAGCATCTAAAGCTCAGAGGACTCTCGGGTGAGCTTTTTGTGACGCCGCCAGGCAAGACTGCCGCATTCTCCAGCGCTCTAGCTGCAGCCAATACTCATCATCAGAAGCCATCGCCCCTAGAGTCACGCTTTTTGGAGCAAGGCCCTGCGCTGTCGACGATCCGCTTTCACCGCGATGGAAGCCCAGTGCTAGATCCTAATGGCGAGCCATCCGTGGTCCCAGCGGGACATGGTGCCATAGCCAAATTATTCCCTACTACACGGCAATTATTTCCTACGAGCGATGCCCTGTTCATTCGCAACATCGATAATATTATGGGTACTGGCAGCGCAGCGATAGCGGCAACGGCGGCCTTTTTATCGCTGCATCGCCAGCTTCTGACAGGTGTTCGTGCGATCAGGGCAGCCCTAGCAAAACAGCAAATCGAAGTGGCTGCAGCGAGCGCTGAAACTATCTTGAGGCAATTTTTGCCGGCATCGGCTCCGATGCCTGCGATTACGCTTTCCAGTGGCCCGGTTGCAGCGTTATGGCGCCTCCAGGCATCGCTGTTCCATACTCCACTGAATAAGCCCCTAACTGACGACTATTTACGCGAGTTATTTGCCCGCCCAGTAAACTTAATGGGACAAGTGCCAAACATTCACAACGACGTCGGTGGCACGCCCTGCTTTATTGACGCCCCAAATGGCGGTGCGCCGGTAAAGATAAGCTTAGAATTGCCTCATGTTAGTGGAACAGACCGCAAGCAATTCCTAGAAAACTCCTTAATTGCCACCCATTTTAACCCGGGATTCTGTGCCGTCGAAATCCCGCAAGAAGCTGACTATTATTCAAAGCAAAACCGGGACTTCTGGTTAATGGCAGAGAAGGTTTATCGGGGTGAGCAAGTCGTTTATTATGAGACCGTCTTGTACGAACTACTAGGCAATAGCTCGTTTGCCAACACGGTCTTTGTCGAAGTCCCACGACTCGTATTCAATCCACATAAAGCCTTACGTGACGCGATGAACCAAAGTCTGAATGGCTGGCTGGACTCACCAAGCCAAAGCCACCCCTAAACACCTCAAGGCTTACGACTGCTGAATCCGCCCCAGGCAGATCACTAAGGCAGGATCACTGGGCGGCATCTTTCGCACGCCGTCAATGACACGCCCTGCAAAGATTTCCCGTTGTTTATCTGCGGATGAGAGCGCTAAACTTATTAAGTCCGGTTCTCATCTTCGCCTTCTCGCCCCCCACCAATCAACACAACACATCCCAAATCTTAATCGGAGGACACATGCCTGTGCAGGTAAGCAAGGACGCGTTTGCCAAAGCTTTAACAGAGCTCGGCCACGATCCCGAGCAGTACCGAGGACAACGCTTGGCTCTGGCTGGCATGTGCGAATTATACGAGCTCGAGGTCGATGCCGTCTTAGACGCAATCGAACATCGGCAGGTCGCCGCGCACTACGATTATTTCAACGATACAATTTGGGTTGATGCCTTGGACGCGGCACATTTTTATTTTTGCATCCGGCACGAATCTCATTTGTACGCCGAATGAAGTTTTTTCAGGATTTCGCGTAAAAGAAAAGTTCTTGATTACCAGCGCGGCCAGCCAACCTGCAGTCAATGGTCACTCCACCAGTGAGACCAACTGCCGCAAAAGCAGTCGCTACTTGCACCGCCGCTGCGGCGCGCAGGTCGGGATCTAGGACTACGCCGCCATCTGGAATTAGCTCACGCGCTAGTTCAAATTGCGGCTTCACCAATAGCAAGAAATGAACATTTGGCCCCGGCGCTGCATTTTTTAGCGCCGGGGCCAAACGCGCTAAAGAATTGAAGCTGACATCGGCCACGACAAATTGCACTGGCGGGTGTGCCGCGGGAGAAAAATCGCGAATATTGGTCTGCTCAAGGACAGTAACGCGCGGATCCGTCCGTAACTCCCAGGCAAGCTGATTACTCCCTACATCCAAGGCAATGACCTGCTTTGCTCCATGCGCCAAGCAACAGTGGGTGAAGCCGCCTGTGGACGCTCCCACATCGAGCACCACTAAATCTTTAAGGCAATCAGATAGGTTCAAGTCCACCAGGGCGGCAGCTAGCTTGTCGCCGCCACGGCTGACAAATTTTGATGCTTCTTTTACTCGGAGCGCGTCGTCGGCATTGACCTTCCTGCCAGATTTGTCGACGCGCTGCTCGTTCACCAAAACTTTGCCAGCCATGATGAGAGCTTGAGCCGAGGTTAAGGTATCAGCCAGACCGCGTTCGACGAGCATCAGATCCAGGCGTTTTTTCTTTACAGGGCGCTCAGCCAAGGCTTTAACTCCACCCAAAATATTTTTTTAATACCAATAATAACAAATGGTTAAAAGAATTATTAGAGCCCCCTCTAAACCCCTGCCGCCAACTGCCGAAATCAAAGTGACTGTGGAATCCGGCAGGAGGAAAAACACGATGAGTAACTCACAAATAATCCGCATGATACAAATCGACGACAAAAACGTCACTACAGACCTTGACCGTGCAGGCTACCGCAAAATGGGTGTCTTTGTCAGAGCCGCCGCAAATTATGAAGAAGCTCGGAAGATCATGAAGGCTGAGAAAATCGATCTCATCGTCATCAATCTCGACTTTGCTGCCGTCGATGGAGCGCTAATAACGCGGCATTTGAAAGCCCAGGAAGACTCACAAAATTTGCCGATCGTGCTCACCAGCGTCCGCACCTCTGCGCGCGTGCGAGCTGTCGCGCTTGAGGCTGGGGCAGACCTTTTCGTCGAACAGCCTTTGCCGCGTCAGTATTTCATCGAAAAGCTTAAGCAGCTTCTGGAGCAGCGCACCCGGACGAACGAGCGTGTCGAAGGTCCAGGTGAAGCTCACTTTCAGCTAGATGCTAACGACATCATCTGCCCAATCGGGGACCTCTCCCAAACCGGCATGTTGTTATCAACCGATCACGAGATTCCGGATGGTACCGAAATCAAAGTCGAATTCGAGCTGCCGGGCAGCAAGAAGCCCATTCGGATTAAGGGTACAGTCGTCAGAACACTACGCTCGCTGAATCAAACGAACGGTGTGGGTATCCGCTTTTTAGAATTTCTTGGCGACTCCGAGCGGCGCCTCGAGCGATACATCGCGAAAACCGCCCAGGGCGACAATAAAATGCAGTATTATCTTTGATCGCAACCAATTGAAAATACAGATTTAAAAACAAAAACTAAAGCCACCCACCAAGCACTCCGACGGCATATATAAGCCAAAAAAGGAGCCTTGATGAGGTGGTTTTTCACATCGTTAATTTGGATGTCCTCCGTGACAGCCTGCCTGGACATTTCAGGTGGGCCAGACGGAAGCGACTCTGACGATCCGAACAAACCGAGTCTGGCGACAATCAGACAGGATGTGGGAGGGGTCGTCACGGCTGAGATTGCTGTGGCCACTGACAGACCTCAGCAAGTCAATGCGAGTCCTAGCAGCGCCATTGCCGGAGCCGCTGTGCTATTTCCCAGCGGCTCACTCCCAGCCTCTACTTCTGTGACTATCCAGCAAGGGGAATCGATCATACTGCCCACCCTGGCATCAGCTTTGGGATTGGACGCAGGCAATCAACTTTCCGAAGCCACTCGAGCGGTGGTCGTAACGGCCGCCACAGCAATGGATGCGACGTCACCCTTTGCAATAGCGCTGCCTATCACAACAGACTCGACTAGCCTTATTGATGGGAACGACCTAAGTAAACTTGTTATTATTTACATCGCACTGGATGCATCGAGCAACCAGTCTCGCATCGGGGTTATTCCGAACACAGAGCTCGTGATTGTCGACGGCCGAATCCAATTTAAGACCAAGCATTTTGGCTTATATCAGGGTGCCTTTGCAGCTAATCCTCTCACGGAGAGCATCGACCTCCCCACCAAGAAATCCATTTTAACTTCCAAAATCGCCGCCACGCTGCCTGGAGTGAGCTGGCAGCAGGTTACCGCTTCCTATCTCAATGGCCAACTTCAAGTTAGCACCACCGTAAACGGAGTCGTCTCACTACAAGAGTGTTTAGTGATACTGGTTGCGGACGCTAATTCTTGGCCGATTTTTACCGCTGCATTAGGGGTAGCTTCGACAGGGTCGGTACCGATGACAGCACCAAAGCCAGGCAGTTATTTGGCGCGCGTGATCTGCACGGAGGAAAACGGTCGCGTAGTTACCTCCCCTTGGTCAAAGCCGTTAACGCTCGGTAACAACAACTCACCTCCAGCGCCGCCAGCGTCTCCTGCATCTCCAGCCTCTCCACCCCCTGCTGCATTAGTTGGTTCTGAAACCAGTAAAGCCGGTCCGGAGACTTACGCATCGCCAATGAGCTGGCAGCAATCGACTACATTGATTGCGAATACAGGACGGTTACCAAGCACCCCATTTCTGACGGCAACAAATCCCAATGGCGCCACTTTAGTGTTATTCACAGGGGCAGGCAGCGGAAGTTCAACGGGCACGTTCGCCGGGATTGTCAGTGATTCTGACAGTGGAGAAAGACCGACAGGACTCGTATGCATCGGCGCGCCTCAAGCTGCGGAATCAATCACCGCAGCCATAAACAACTCGGGGAATGCGCTCATATTATGGCCTGACCGAGACGAAGGTGGGCGCAGCTACCTTAGTGGCAGTTATTTTGACAGCATGATAGTGCCAGACAGCGATGCCTGGACAGCTTTGGATGTCCCCCCTAACTTGCAAAACGCGCCTGTGCTCCAAGGAACGCTGAGCTTACATGCTGCGGTTGCTGCCGACCCTAGCGGAAATTTTAGGGCTATTTGGGTTGAACAATCTTCGGATGGAGACGCTAGGCTATATACGCGGTTTTTCGGTAAATCATCCGGCACCTCACCTAAGAACTGGATCGGACCCCCTCAAGCGATTCACTCGGAAGTGATCGACATCTCGATAAAGCCTTTAGTTCGGATTGACAGATTCGGTAATACAGCCGTTTTATCAGCCACCAAAAGCAGCAACGGACATACCTTGAGACTGGATTATTTGGCCGTTGGTACTAGTACTAACTGGACCACGTATCTAATTGCGGAATCATTACCGAACACCGAAATTGACTCGCTGAATTGGACCATGGATCCAGCGACTGGGCAGAGCTTTATCGTCTGGAGGGACAGCGTCACGGGCTTTAAAGCCCGCTCGTTCAGCCGAGGACAATCGCTGGCCATCGCCACCCTACTACCCTCCGATAACAAAGTCCCAGAAGGGCAAAAACCTTTACAGACCATTCAAGTAGGAGTGGACCAACTCGGTAACGCAGTATTTGCCTGGCGAGCCCGAGACGGTGTGTACGCTAGCTATTTAGAAAGACGAGCCACGATGTCTTCCGAGGCGACGCTGATCTCCACCCTCGATCTTGACGAGCTGCACTTAACCACTGACTCGACCACCGGCAATACCGTGCTTGTTGGCATCCAACGCATCAATGGCAGAGTAGACGTCTATGCTATTCAACGCCAGGCGAACAAGGCGGGATGGAGCGGAATCAGCACACTCAATCAACTGATTTCTCCGAAAGACTCAACTATATCGTTAGCAAAAGGTGGGCTTAGCGTCACTGCATCGGGGGGATTCAACCTGATTTGGGCCTCTGACGAGAACTCGTCGATCAACCTAATTCAGCTGCGGTAGGCTTTTTCGCGAACGCTACTAATTGGCCACAGGCTGCCGCAATATCCTGCCCCTTGCTATAACGCACCATGACTCGAATTCCAGCCTGATGCAGGACATTACGAAAAGCTTGGATACGCTCTGGAGGCGGTGCCGAGAGGCGCGATGGCTCAACATTATTAAGTGGGATCAGGTTAATCTTGGCATTCAAACCAACGGTCAACGCAGCAAGAGCGGATGCATCAGCATCACTGTCATTAACTCCAGCGATCATCGTGTACTGCATCATAACGGGCGGCCCAGACTCCCCAATACGCTCACGAAGTCGACCGATCACCTCAGTCAGAGGCCAGCGTCGATTAATTGGCATGATTCGTGAGCGCTTAGATTCATCAGGGCTATGCACACTGAGTGCCAATCGAGCTTTCGGATGGGCATCGTACAAGCGGTCGATCCCAACCAAATGGCCGGCAGTAGACACAGAAATATGCGCCATACCTAAGGCCAAACCATACGGATCGATCAAAATGCTGAGGACATCGATTACGGCCTCCACATTGTCCAAAGGCTCGCCCATCCCCATAAACACAATATTGCTAATACGAGTACCCGGAGCTAATCGCGTGCTTTCCAACCACTCGGGATGCTCACGTAGCCAGTGCTCCGCTAGCATGACCTGCCCAACAATCTCCGCAACCGAAAGCTGGCGTACCAGCCCCATGCGTCCGGTATGGCAGAAAACACAGCCCTGAGCGCAACCGACCTGAGACGATAAACAGAGGGTTAACCTTGCCTTCTCCGGCATCAATACGGCTTCAACTTCGCGCCCATCACCAAGCCCAACCAGAAACTTCATACTCTGGTCATAGGCAGATCTGTGAGCGACTTTGACCTCCGGGAGATGCACCGCGAATTTATCTCGCATGGCAGCAACCAAACGCAGCGGCAGCGTCGGCTCGGACCAAGGGTTGGTCGACAAATCCTTGTAGATGCGGCGAAATAAAGTTTTCGCATGGATCTCGGGAGCTCCAAGATTTCGCACCGTGTCTGCTAACCCCGCTCGGGTCAGACCCAACAAATCCTGCGACAGCTCATTTTCTATTTTAATTTCGCTTAAATGCTGCGCCATAGACTCGCCAAATGATCTTTTTAAACTTATAAAGTGAAGGTGGGGTAAAGTCACGGATTCAGGCGGGGTTGATAGCACATGGTAGGGCGCTTTAGCATTGAAAATTTAGGCGAGGCAATGCATCCGTCACCCATCGAGCGAGCCGAAGGCTTCGGCTTCACCGGGGATGACGAGCGGATCGCCTACAATCCTTACTACTCGATTGCGGATCAAAGTGAACCACAACCGCTCGAAGAGGGCTTCGAGGTAGCTGGTCCCCGCGCCAAGATCTACTTCAACCCAGCCCAGACTAGGACTGCGATTGTCACTTGTGGTGGCCTTTGCCCGGGCATTAATGCCGTGGTTCGCGGCCTAGTCTTGCAGCTTTGGTTTCGCTATAACTGCCGCGATATCCTTGGCATAAAGTATGGCTTTGGTGGCCTGGCGGCGACCAGCGAACCACCCGTTAGATTAGATCCTGACGTGGTAGCCGACATCCATATGCAGGGCGGCACTATGCTAGGCACCAGCCGCGGCTCTCCAACAGCCACCGAAATCGTGGATCGCTTAGTCCATCACGGTATCGATGTTCTCTTCACGATTGGCGGTGACGGGACCATGCGCGGCGCAACTGCCATCTGGAATGAAATTAAGCGCCGAGGCCTCCGGATCGCGGTGGTTGGCCTGCCAAAGACCATCGATAACGACATCCCTTTCGTACGCCGCGCGTTCGGGTTTGAGACCGCTGTGTCAGTAGCTACTCAGTCGGTACACTCGGCGCATGTTGAGGCGACGGGAGCCCCGCACGGCATCGGCTTAGTAAAGCTAATGGGCCGCAACGCTGGCTATATCGCTGCGACTACGTGCCTGGCTGCTGGCCAGGCTAATATTTGTTTGATTCCAGAGGTGCCTTTTAGCCTGAACGGACCAACTGGGCTGCTCCAACTCATTGAAGACAGGGTCACGCTGCGGCGTCACTGCGTCATTGTCGTGGCTGAGGGCGCCGGTCAACAGTTCTTCGCTGGCAAGCAGCAGGAAAAAGACGCCTCCGGCAACGTCAAACTTGGCAACATTGGCACATTTTTGCAGGAGCAAATTTCCGCGCACTTTCGCTCACGCAATCTCGACTTCACCTTAAAATATATCGATCCCAGCTACTTAATCCGCTCCGCTCCAGCTAATCCAACGGACCAGCTTCATTGTGCCCGGCTGGCGCAAAGCGCTGTACATGCAGCGATGGCGGGAAAGTCAGGGCTACTGATAGGCTACTGGCACGGCCTGATGACGCATGTACCCATGGCTGCCTTGGCGGGCCTTAAGCAGTCTATCAACCCCCAGGGCGAGACGTGGTTCAACGTTCTCGAGACGACGGGGCAACCTGCGCGGATTGGCTAGCATCAGAAAAGGCGTGATAAGCCGCTCAACTTGAGTTGTTTACTGCTCAACTTGCGTGCTTACCGCTTCTTTCTTTGGCCTGATTCACAACAGTGGCATGTCGCTTCTCTATGGCTTCGGCCATAACGTTCAGTTTCGCTACCAGGCTTTGGAGCTCGTCTTTTTCGCGAATTTTACAGCGCACCTGATAATCACCCTGGGTTAACTGATCGACAAACCGTTCGATACTGACTACCGGTCCGTAATATCTGTGCGTTAAGCGGAATACGACGGTAAACATCACGACAATGAAGAGGGCGAGTATTGCTCCCACGCGCACAGCGTTAGTGTAGAACACGTCATTTGTCACCAGCTCCCACTGCAGATTCGGGTCGACGACGTGGAAGATGCCCATGACATGATTATATTGCTCGTTAAAGGCTAAAACGAACATGAATGCACATACGCCAACAAAAGCGATCGAAATTCCAATGACGTAAAGTCCGAACTTAATCTGCTTAAACGGCTCGATCACAGTGGATCGCAGGCTGCGCCTGGCCCTTTCGAAGTCAGAAGTCGGGTTTGCGGACACGAGTTACTCCCTTTCGGCAACCTTCAGGTTCGAGTTGCTCCTTACCCCATTCTGGGGATGTCTCCATTTCGGCAAACCTGCAGCAAGCTTGAGTCACGCACCCCCCAGCAACATCCTTAATCCGGAACAAGCCATTGTAATAAAAGATATAAATGAAAAAAAACCCATTACACCAACCAGAAGATCTAGCTGAACGATTGTGCTTGCACTTTTGGCTGCAGCTGGTTAATTTCGGCAACCTTATATCTCATGTAACGGAGTTCGGACTTGCACGGTTCTAGACACAGAAGAAAACATCCAAAAGGTCGCCGTAAAGTTGGTCGGAAAAAACGCCGGATGATGCGCAAGCGTCGTCAATTGCGTACCGTCTAATAGCGGTAGTAGGTCAACCAGCTATAGCTGCACTCGGCAATTTGATTTTTTTACAAAAATCAATTGGCCCTGTTGTTCGCTATGATAAATTTTCGGCGTCAGGCCCGCTTACAGCGGCGCCTGAACGCAGAGAATTTCATTTAGTTAAGTTTTTCCATACTGCCAGCCTTCTGCCCATGATATCCTTAGCGAACGCCCGCACAATTTTTCGGACGTCTCAACCATGGAATGGGGAAGGCCTCGATGATGCTCGACTTTATCTGCGAACTCGAAAGAGTCATGGGGAAGTGGCCTGAGACCACTAGTTGGACTTTGGCTCAGATTGCCGACAACACCCGCACGGGGGTGCCCCAAGTGGTCGACATCCTGTCCGACACGCTAGATCGGGAACTTGAGGTCCACGAAACGTTGACCCATGCCGAAGCGGCACAGGTCCTGGCAACGCTCAAAGAACGCATGTCTGGGGAGCTTGCTGCTCGCCAAAAGCGAATTGAGCTACGCCGCGAAAAAGCGATCAGGGCGTATGACCTAACCATGGACAAAGTACGGGTTCTGCAATCCACTAAGAACTGGCGTACTGCATACAAGAGTTTAAGTTACTATGTCGGCTGTCACGAGAACGACCTACCCGAAGATTTACTGCTTACATTATTCGGTGAGTGTCTTAGGCTTGGGGTTAAGAGTGAGGCAAATTTACAAGAGCTCAGCCAGTGGCTGCGCAAAGGTATCGCCGCTTGCTTCACCACGTCGTCACCTGAAGCAACCGAAGACGCTATCGATTTCATCGATGCTTACGGACACTTCTTCTTAGACGACATTAATCAGCGCGGCAAAAGGTTGCTGGAAAATGTACTCGAAACACTCAAAAATCAGGCAGCTCAGCACAATTTACTGCCGCGCTATGAAGAGCTTGTGCGGGAGCTGCAGGTTAATTAACGTCAAAAGGAATACCCGTGCCTAAAAAGCAGTTGCGGTCGTCGGCGCGTAAACACCCCACGGCAGCAAGGGTGGCGCGCTGGAAATTACCGAAGCCGGTACCAGCGCGCCTGACATACCTTAAATGCCCTACGAGTCTGTTCAGGTTTAAGGACACCTCGGATCTTGGCAAGTCACACGACATCATTTCCCAAGATCGGGCCGTCGGCGCGATTAATATGGGACTTGGTATTCGCAAGCCGGGCTACAACATCTACGTAGCCGGCATTCAGGGCACTGGCAAGACCAGTGTCATTCGCTCATTCCTGGAAAAGTGGTCGGCAGACTCGGCTAAACCAGCCGACTATATTTATGTCTACGACTTTGAGGACACCGAAACTCCCAAGGCCGTTAAGATGGCTGCTGGGGGAGGCCGCAAATTCAAGAAGCAAATGGATGCGTTAATCAAACATCTGCGAGAGCTAGTGCCATCGGCTCTACAGAGTGAAGATTACGAAAATGCAGTGAATGCATATGTGTCCGCTTCAAATGAACGGAAAGCCAAGCTCTATGCTGAGCTTGAGCGCCTAGCTAAGTCGATGGATTTCGTCATCAAGTCGACGCGCATGGGGATCGAGACCATCCCGGTAGTCGATGGGCGATCTCTTACCGAAAAAGAATACGGCAAACTTGGCGATGCTGACCGAGAATCCATAGAGGACAGAAGGGCCCAACTCGAACCTGAAGTATTAGACTTCGCGCGGAAGGTCCGGACTATAGAGCAAGAGACCACTGGCTTTGTTGAGTCTCTGCGGAACGATCTTGGACTTAATTTAGTCGGCAGAGAGCTCGACCCACTAGCCGAGGAATACAAAGATCACGCCGAGATCGCCGCACATCTAGCCGCTGTTAGATCCCATATTCTTGAAAATCTGCTCGATTTTGTCGATGAAAACAGCGAGCAGGAGCAGGAAGCGGCGCACTTCATGGCTGAAGAGCGTGATCGCTTCGTCAAGTATAAGGTAAATGTTTTCGTCGATAACACCAATATCCAAGGTGCGCCGGTAATTATCGAGTCTAATCCGACCTATTATAATCTTTTCGGCCGCATCGAAAAGAACGTCGAACACGGCATGTATCTGACCGACTTCACGATGATCAAAGCCGGAGCCATACATCGCGCCAACGGTGGCTATTTAGTACTAAATGCGATGGATATATTCAAAACTCAGAGCATTTGGGACACCCTGAAACGGGCTCTCAAGAATCGTCTGGGCTTCATCGAGGACATGGGTGAACAATATTCACTCTTACCTACCTCTGGCCTAAGACCCGTGCCGATTCCGCTCGACGTCAAAGTGATCCTTATCGGCAACAACGATATCTACCACATCCTTCATGGTGGCGATGAGGACTTCCATAAGATTTTCAAAATCAAGGCTGATTTTGATCATCGCATGCCTCGAAATGCCGAGACAGTAAATGCCTACGCCGGGTTTATCGCAACGCGAACCCAAGTAGAAAACCTACTGCCGTTTAACTCGGATGGAATCGCTGCCGTTGTGGAACACGGGTCGCGCTTAGTCGAGGATCAACGCTTTCTGTCAACGCAGTTCGCTGAAATCAAAGATCTAACTATCGAGAGCGACTATATTGCGCGGGGCCTTAAGGCCAAAGAAGTGACACGCAGTCACGTGGAAGAAGCGCTCAATCTAAAACACCATCGCCTTAGCCTAGTCGAGGAGCAGCTCCTAGACATGGTGCGGAACGAAGACATCATGCTCAGCGTCGATGGCAGCCGTATCGGCCAAGTCAACGGCCTAGCCGTATATGACATGGGTGACTATTCCTTCGGTAAATTGGGACGGATCACCTGTACAGTATCCTCCTCTAAAGAAGGTGTATTCAATATTGAGCGTGCCAGTAAACTTTCTGGCAAGATCCACGACAAGGGCATTTTCATCCTGGGCAGCTTTCTTAATGCCGTCCTCGCTAAAGAGCATTCCCTCGGGATCGCTGCTAGCGTTTGCTTCGAACAATCCTACGGCATTATCGATGGCGATAGCGCCACCGTTGCTGAGTTGGTCGCAATTCTCAGCTCGCTCAGCGAGATTCCAGTTCACCAGCATATTGCGATGACCGGGAGCTTGAACCAATTCGGCGACGTCCAGCCGATTGGCGGAGTTAACGAAAAGGTCGAAGGCTTCTTCAAAACGGCTAAGCTACTAGGCAAGGGCAAGTGCTACGACGTGCTAGTGCCAGCGCAGAACATTCCGAACTTAATGCTGCACAGTGAGGTGAGGGAGGCGATTGACGCACGCAAGTTCCGCATCTTCCCCATTCGCAGCATCAACGACGCCTTCGAACTTGCAACAGGTGTACCGCTGGGATACTCGCATGTGCAAAATGTAGAGTTCCCTGCCGGGTCGGCGCTAGCATTGATCACGGAAAAGCTTACGAAAATTCGCAAATCAAAAAAGACTACGACCCACGACTAGGCGACTAGGCGACTAGTGAGCGATTATGCAAACAATCATCGGGCTCCAGCAAAGAGCCCGCCTCAAGCGAGCTATTAGAGACTTCTTCGGTGCACGTGATTACTTAGAGGTAGACACTCCGATTGCAGTTAAGTGCCCCGGCACAGAGGTCCATCTTCGCTATTTTAAAACAAATTGGGCCGACTACGACGGTAGCCAGCACCAACTTTATCTACGCTCAAGTCCAGAGCTCCATATGAAGCAGCTACTCGCCATGGGAGCAGGTATGGAGCGCATCTTCCAGATCGCCCCGTGCTTCAGAAATGGCGGGGAACTCGCTGAGTGGCATAGGCCAGAGTTTGGCATGCTCGAATGGTACGAATCAGGCCTTAGCTTCACAGGCCTGATTGATCAGACTGAAGCATTACTACACGCCACACATAGCGCCCTAGGTAGCGGCTTATCAATCCCGCAAAGACTGCCTCGCGTCAGCGTGGCCGAGGCATTTGAACGCTGGGCTGGGGTCACTCTGATAGATGGTGATCCAGAATTAGCCCTCAAAGGCACAGCGGCTGGAGCCGTGTCTTTAAGAGACGATGACGATTTTGAAACCGCTTTTTTCAAAATTTTAATTGAACGCATCGAGCCTGGCTTGGCCAGCCTCGGCGCTGCTGTGCTTTATGATTATCCAGCATCACAGGCTGCTCTAGCCATAGTGCGTGATGGCTGTGCCAAGCGCTTTGAGATTTATTTTGGGCGAGTTGAACTTTGCAACGGGTTTGAAGAGCTACTGGATGCCGGCACGAATCAAGAGCGGATCCGCGAAAGTAATCTAAAAAGAGTGCAGCTGGGCTATGAGGTGCCAGAGGAAGATCGAAACTTTTACGACGCATTGCGCAAGGGACTTCCACCTTGCTCAGGAAATGCCCTAGGTTTTGACAGGTGGCTTGCTCTCCTATGTCAGGCCTCATCTTTGAACGAAGTGACACCCTTCGCATTCCGCTGACTTCACGCTGGACTTGGTACATGTCGCTTCCCAGATCATAGATTTCGGCGCTAATTTTAGCGCCGAAACTATCCGCCTGTGTGAGGTGCGCAGCTCGACTATGTCATCAAACATCCAAATTATCCTTTTTTTAGTGCTCGGTAGCATTCCGATTGCGAGGGCACTAACGGCATTTAAACGTTGTACCAAATTATCTGATGATTTTGCCCAGCAGTGGCGCCAGGAGTATGAGACGCGGCTTTGTGGCGAGGTTTTAGCCAACACGGCTAATCTTTCCGAGGCAGCCGATTTCATTGGCGACCTAAACTCAGATCTCTCTGAGATCGCAAGAATTGCTGCCGAGACTCTCAGTGATCAGCTCACTTCAATCTATCCGTCTTCTTTTCTGTTAGATCCTGCGACCTGTCAAACAACAGAGAATGCCACAATTGCAGCCGTCCTTCATAAAGAGCATCATCCCGGCCAACCAAAGCACTGGCCGAATTGGCGCACCAGGATCATAGACCTACAAAGCGAAAGCCTCGATGCAGCAAGGTAATACCTCTTTGGCTCTGCTCATACTTACTGCAGCTTTGAGTATGATGGCAATTTGTACAGCGCAGGCTGGGCTTATCCGGGCAAGCACCCACGCTATTGCACTTTTTGATTCCACGGAAGACTCCAATTTATTCTGCCGAATATCGCTGGAGCAACTCATCCACCACGGACCAACCCAGCTAAGCTCGACACCAGGTTCAAACAACGCAGTCACTACGCTGTGTTTGCCGGCACGCTGGGATCACGCAGCACCGGGCCTACCGCGTTCGAAATCGTCACCCATTGTTTGTGCCATTATCCACCAAATCAAACGACCTAACATGAAGCTCAAAGGTATCTTATGCGACTGAACCTGAGCCTAAATGATTGGCCTCCTATGGCGTCTCATTTAGCCTGCTTATTATTGGGAGTGGCTCTTGCTCACCTATCCTGGCGTGATGGGCCACCACCACTTCGCTTACCGCCACAATCCCTAACTCTTTCCTTACCCGCACATTCCATCCAGCGCACTTCGGCAAAATTCCCATCACGAGGCAGCAAGGTACAACTAATACAGAGGCTACCAGGCAACACAGCATGTCGGCTGACTCCGGAGCCCTGGTTACTGCTCGAACAAAGCCCAACATTTGTGATCAGTGGCGGCATTCACTCGGCAGCTGAAATACCAATAATAAACCGGGCCGTTGGCGCCAAGCAATTGGAGCTGATGGCCTTCTCTAATATGGCGGGGGCACCACCACTATGCGCGGCCAAGCCGCGCGTAACCTATGGCTCAGGAGATTAAAACCAAAGCACTCATTGTCCACCTAGCCGCCGGGAAGGGCCATGATTTTCGGTGGTTTTTGCAATCAGACCAACCGCAGTGACGACGCAATATTGCTCAAGAAGCACTAAGGTCCAACCGATCTGCCCTATGTCCGCGGGGGGCACTGAGAAAAGGCAGATCAAATATGAAAGCACATTTTAAAAGCTTCGCAATTTCAAGCTGCATGCTTTTATGGGCCTCAGCAGCATTGGGTAACGAGGGCGATACTTATGCGCCGACTAGCTATTTTGAACTGATTGGTGGCTATTCCACCTATAAAAGTGCTTTGTTATCGAGCAACGACACCTCAACTTCGGTGTCTTATGGCTTAGGGGTTTGGGCTGGCCACGACAAATCCCTAGGTATGAAGCTCGAGCGTTCCAGCTCCACTTTCAACTTCGCTCTAAACAGCAGCAAGCTGGCTCAAAACTGGCAAGACTTACATTTCCTTTATCGCCTCGGGGTCGCACGCTTAGGTGCAGTGATCTCTAGCAGTAGTTACACGGTGAGTGCGCCACCTGATAGCGACGGCGACGGCAAGCCTGACGACTCACTAGCGGCTGTTGAGTACATTGATGTGGTGACGAATGGTTACGGCGTCAGCGCCGGTCTCAGTATACCGTTAGGACGCGTAAGTCTCTTGGAAAGCAATTTTATCTATGTCTTGTCTGCGGCTGGTCGGCAAAAAGCAGCTGCTGCTGACGCAGATACAGCAACTGTGACGGCCTCACAACGAGTGTCTAGCATAGGTCCTCGAATGGAATTTAATATCGGTGGACGCTTCGCATTGACGCGCAATGTCCTTAGTGCACTATGTGGCTTTCGTTATAACTCTTACACGATTACCGTCGATAATACGGCCAAAGCTGATGTGATGACATCAACTTACGTTGGATTAGCGACAGCCTGGGACTTCTAATTCGTGCTTTAAATATCCATGGTAAGCTTATAGGACAAATACTTACGCTTGAAATTATTTAATGCTCTACTGGAAGTCTGGGCCTCATAGCTACCTTCGATCGTTTGTGCCACAGAATCGGTGATCCACCAGCGCCAGTTTATTTTCAGTTTAATTGAAGAGTCGCGCCGCTGATCAGATGAATTCGGAAAGTTCCTCGCATTATATACAAAACCGAAATTCATATTACCGCGCGGACCTGGCTCGTAAATACTATCTAATCGAAAGCCGCTATCGCGAAAATTTTGGTTATACATGGATGCAGCACGGTAATTACCTTCGCCGACACGAGCACCCAGTTTAAAACTCAAATTAGGGCTAGCCTGGAATCCAGCACTGACATCATAATATGGCAGCACTACTGAATAATCCCCAGGTCCAGCTAGCTCCCAACGTATGGGCTCAACGAATCTTTCGCGACCTGGCGCTGCATCAATCGCTTGGGATCTTTCCATGACTGTCCGCAAATCAGACAGCTTCGGCGACCACAGGCTTAAACTAGTACCAGTTTTGGTCAGATTTTTCTGCCCACCTAAAGTCTCAGCCTCAGCAAAAGCACCGAGTCCCGCGATCATAATGCGATCGTCGCGAGTACCACCGAATCCAAGACCGGTGTCAAAACCGATGCGCTGTTTCATCACGGCCAAGTCACTATTGGTCGGTTTTATATAATCAGTGATGTCGGCTTCCACCGTGAATTGAGCCGTAGCACTGTCACCACGATATGGCCAAAAGCTCAGGCGCAAGTCACCGTGATAGCCGGAGCCATAATTGCTACGCACATCACCATTGGGTAAAGCTAGCTTCAAACTACTCACACGCAAAATACTGGAGTCATAAAATAGACCTAGGGAGGTCGTCGCCTCGTACCAATTGTCATCATTGAGTCTTTGGAGATAGTCGCGGGCCGATCTAGAGATCTCGTCATCGTCTCCATTCCAATGCACCTTCGTGAAGGCCGATTTAGCGCGGTCACGGATGTTCCTATGATACTGAGCTACTCCGAGTCGATAATTTAGGATTTTCTGATCAGGATAGTTGCGTTTCGCTGCAGCTTCTAAAGCGCGCGCTGCCTGACGCCAGTTTTTTTGGTTTAATTTTATACTGCCTAACACAAAATATGGAGTGGCAGCAGATGGGTCCAATTGAATCGCGTCACCTAAGAGTATTGTTGCGCGATCAAACATGAAAAGCCCAACATATGCTTCGGCGAGGACTGTGTTGCCTTCGACAGTATTTCTGACCTGACTCCAATGAGGAGCTAGGCTCTCTATGGCGCTAACGAAATCTCGATCGTGATTAAATGTTCGCGCCTGGTCCGTCGCTGCGGCAGCCGTTTTCAGCGCCGGGACGCCGAGATAAAAAGCGCCCTTTTCTGGCCACTTAAGAAGATTCTCCGGTAGATACTGTGCACTTGTCGCTACAACTAGCGGTTGGATCTCGCTGAAGTTGGCCAGCTCCGGCATCGTGCTTGACACCGACTTGGGATTAAAGGACAAGCTATAGCCCTGCTCAACCTCAACCGGTCTTGATGTTTCGCCTCCTTCTGATTTGGCTGCCTGGAATAGTTTTGCCCTACCGCGCAAAACTGTCAGTCTTGCGGCGTCCTCAGCTGTGACCTGCACCAATATGTCGCCGTCGGAATCAGTCTCTATTCGGCTCTGGTCCCCGACTTTGATCGCCCAACTAGATTTACCCACTCCAAGGTTGCGGGCCCTTAACCCACCCTGCGTGAGCAGGATAATTCGCGTAGAATCTGTGTCAGTTGATAGCTGAATCCTGCTGTCTGCTGCCAGCACATAGGCTGCCGTGCCGCGGCGGCCAAATTCGAGGGCTGATTGCGCGGCAGTCTGCAGTGACACATCCCACGTCAGCAAATCTGGCAACTTACTGATATCCCGAGCATCACCTTTAAGATCCCGGACCCCATGACCGTAAAGCGGCTTCAAGATCCAGTCTTCCGCCGTGAGGCTTTTTAATCCCCTGGCTGCGACTAGCCGAGGCCTAACGCTAGCTGGACGATGGTCAAGCGGAGGCCGCACTATGCGGATGTTTATCTCAAGGCTGCGCGAACCAATGGCGTTGCCAACTGTTACAACCACACTATGTCGGCCGAGAGGCCAATTTCTCGTGTCAATGTCACAAGCAGCTGCCAAGCAAAAGAAGGCATCACCTTTCGACCAGGTATATTTGATCTCTTGGCCACCAGCCTGCACCTCGAGCGTCAAAGAGTCACCTTGATATACCGATAGGTCAGAATCCGAATGTGACCGAAGTACGGGAGCCTCTGAGGATTCCGCTAATGCCGAACTGCCCCACTGCAGCAACAGTGAAATCACCACAATTAGCCTTCTCAAAAGCAGCATAATCATCTTTTCTGACTAATCTTACTGAACTTTTTTTTCAGCTCGCGCTCCACCAGCGACGGCACCAACAGGCCGGAGTCACCACCATGACGGGCAATTTCTTTAGCTAAGGACGAGGAAATATGACTAAGGTCTGCGCGAGTGGGCAAAAATATAGTCTGCAACTGCGGTTTCATGGCCTGGTTCATCAGAGCCATGCGCATCTCATAATCATAATCGATAGCTGACCGGACACCGCGAATGATCGTAGTTGCTCCTTCCGCCAGAGCGCAGTCGACGGTCAAGCCATCAAAACTGATCACCCGAACGTTTTTGTATTCACTACACAATGCCAGGGTCATCGCGACACGCTCGGCAGTAGTAAAGAGCGGTGATTTACCATCGGCAGCACCGACGGCGACCACGAGCTCGTCCAAGAGCGAACTGGCACGCTTTATAAGATCTTGATGCCCAAAGGTAGGCGGATCAAAACTACCTGCAAAAATACCTACCCTCAGCTTAGCTGGGCTCCGCTGTTTGTTACCTATGACCCTGCCCTTAGCTATCCGCTCCACTAGTCCCTCCTGGCCCGTGAGCAGCCCCCCTGGGCTCCTTCACAGCGACAAAATCACTTGCGTCCTTAGACCTTTAAGTCTTTTCTAGCATGGTCAGCAGGGTTTCTCCATAAGCGCGCTGCTTGACGACGACCCACGCGTCCTGCGCCGCAGTGTTAATTGATGCCTCAGCCTCCACCGCACTCTCAAAGAGCACGGTCGCCGACGGTGCGACCAAATTGACTAAACCAGTCAGAATGTCGGCTGCTAACAGCGGGACATCACGATAGGGAGGATCGACAAAAACTAGATCGAAAGGACCTGACGACGGCGCTGACAAACGCCCTAACGCCAACGGCAGGGGGCCGGAGTGGACCCGCAGCTCCGGCAATAACAAGTTTTGCGCGGTTGCTCGCCGCAATACCTCTGAAATGTTGGCCCGCAGTGCTTTGATCGCACCGGGCGCTTGGTCGACGAAAGTCGCTGAGCGGGCACCGCGACTCACGGCCTCTAGGCCCATGGCTCCGCTGCCAGCAAAAAGATCAAGGAATGAAGCCTCATGGAGCAAAGGCATGAGGATGTTAAGAGCTGCGGCACGCACCTTAGCTGCCGTTGGCCTTGTGGTGTCACCTTGCGGCGTTGCGAGCCGAGCTCCTTTTGCCCATCCGGATGAGATCTGCATAAGTCTTCCATTTTTTCACTTAAGACCCTAGAATCGCTTGACCTATCATAGCTAGTTTAGATAGGAGACGGTGCATTAATAGCTAATGCTATTTTGTACTTGTAAATTGCGGTCAATGCCGCCATTTTACGCCGTCCCGGTCATCCTTTTTGTACGAGTCACCAGCCTATGAATATCCGTCAGATCCAAGAGGCACGCGAACTTTACGGCATCGACGATTGGGGCGCCGGCTATTTCGGCATCAATGACGAAGGTCACGTCGTCAGCCACCCCACGGGCGAAGAACACCTTAGCGTGTCACTGCCAGAGGTGATCGCCAAGCTAAAACATCAAGGGATTCACACCCCGCTGATTCTGCGCTTTCCGCAGATCATCGAATGCCAATTGGAGCGCATGCACTCTGCCTTCAGACAGGCTATTAGTGAGTTCAACTTTAAGGGCAAACACGTCGGCGTGTTTCCTTTCAAAGTAAACCAGCGCCGTGAGTTCATTGACGCTGTCGTTGCTTGTGGTCAGCGACTGGACTACGGCCTCGAGGTCGGCAGCAAGACTGAGTTCGTGGCCGCTCTAAGCTACCCGCTAACGCCAAATTCTCTGCTCATTTGTAACGGCTTTAAAGACCGTGAGTTTATCGACATGGCGTTCCTCGGAGCAGCCATGGGTAAGCGCGTTATTGTGGTCGTCGAGGGTCCAGACGAGCTAGCCACCTTCCTTGAACTAGCTAAGGATCAGCCCGTAGTGCCGCTAGTTGGCCTGCGCGTTCGTCTCTACAGCAAAGGTGCCGGCAAGTGGGAGAAGAGTTCCGGTGACTCCTCTAAATTTGGCCTGACCACGACCGAAGTTCTCAACTGTCTGTCGATGCTAGAAGAGGCCAACTTTCAAGACCGCTTGGCCATGCTTCACTTCCACATCGGCTCACAAATTACTGAGATTAAGCGCTTCAAAAACGCCATCAAAGAAGCGTCACGAGTCTATGCCAAAGTCGTGAAGATGGGCTACACCCCACAATTCCTGAATATCGGCGGCGGCGTCGGTGTCGACTACGACGGTAGTAAGACATCGTTCCTCTCCAGTGCCAACTACACGATGCAGGAATTTGCCAACGACGCAGTTTACGTACTCGGCGACGTCTGCGCCAATGAGGGCGTGCCTTACCCGACCATCGTTACGGAAAGCGGCCGTGTTATTGCTGCCTATCACTCTGTGGTAGTCACCGACATCCGCGAAGTTCAAGGCGAAGAGTTACTGCCGATCGAAGCGGACTTGCCAGAGTATACTCAGGGCGAAGTTCACAAGAGTATCAAAGAGCTCAAGTACATACTTGATAATATTAATCGTAAGAATTACGTCGAATTCTACCATGATGCGATTGAATATCAGGAAGAGCTATTTACCCTTTTCAACCTCGGCTACCTGAACATGCAGGATCGGGCTTACGCCGAAGATTTGTTCCGCCGTGTGTGCAGAAGAGCTCTCTACTTTTCTAGCTTCCAGCGTCATCAACTAGAAGAATTCGAAGACCTCCAAAAGGCACTGGTCAGTAAGTACCTAGCCAACTTCTCCATGTTCCAGTCGATTCCAGATTCTTGGGCTATCGACCAGCTTTTCCCAGTGATGCCTCTTAGTCGCCACGATGAGAAACCATCGCACAAAGCAACTATTGTGGACATCACCTGTGACTCAGACGGCTGTTTGGATACATTCGTCGACCGGGCCGATGTCAAGACGGCACTCGACTTACACGTGCCAAACAACCAGCCCTATTACATCGGCTTCTTCCTAGTTGGCGCTTACCAGGAAAGTCTGGCAAACGAACACAATCTGTTCGGAGCTATCCACGAGGCAGAGATTTACATCAATGCCGATGGTGACTGGGAGCTAACTAAGGTGACCAAAGGTGATCCGATTGACGAGCTACTGGAATCCCGCAACTACGACTTGAAAGAGATGGTGGGATGCTACGAACTGCAATTCGATCGGGCAGTGACCAACGGCATTGTATCGGCTGAACAGGCGACATTGGGACTGGAAAGACTAACCAAGTTTATGCGCTCGTACCCCTACCTAATCGATCGTTAGTTAGTCAAGTCAGTGGGTTACTGAATTCTTGAATCTATAGCTCAAGTCCATCACGGACTGACCGATGAGCCCTCAGGACCGGCTTTTAGCCATCGTGAGGGTTTTTTCATGGGTATTACACTCAACGTAGAAAAAAAAGGTCAGTGGGATCAGCTAGTATACGTGGGTCCGATCAATGAGGACTCCGAAGTACATCTGAAGCCAATGATCACCGCGCTAGGCACGAATGTCATCATCAACTTCCGCAAAGTGGAGTCCGTGAACAGCTGTGGTGTGCGCGCCTGGATAAACTTCATACGCGAGGCAGAGAAGGGCCGTAAGTTGATCTTCGAAGAGTGCACTCCGGAAATCGTAAGTCAGATTAACATGATCCCCAACTTCCGCGGGTCGGCCCAGGTACGTTCGGTCTATGCATCCTACGCTTGCGGCAAATGCGACCACCAAACCTGGGTATTATTCGAAGAAGGTCGGAATTTACCCTCGTCGGGAACGGCTGAAATCCCACCTCAAAAGTGCGAGAAATGCGGCACGATCATGGAGATGGAAGAGGTGGAAGATGAGTTTTTTGCGTGGTTGGATGCAGCATAAAGACAGCCAGACTGATTCCAAGGACTGAACATTTATTTAGAACTTCACGTGAGACACAAATGGCAGAGGCAGCATTAAATCTTGAACTTCCAGTAGCAAATGAAGTGCTAGATGCGTTCAAACCATACGAGCACTTCTCTAAGTGCTTGTTGGACGCCTACGCTGTCGTGGATATGGATGGCAAAATATTAAAATGTAATGCCCTCTTATCGCAAGTGACAGGTCTTAAGACTAAACAGATTTTGAAGTCTAATACGCTGACCGATATGCTGGTGCTCACTATCGCTGGCAAACCATTAGCTATCAGCGAGCTACTCAATGCTGCGGGCCCTACTCGCTTTGATGAAGTGACGGCGACGGCGATCATCAACAGCCATTCGCTAAACCTTATCATTGGGGTTTATCCATTTTCCAGCAACGGTAATAACATCGGAGCCTTTATGCTGCTCCGTGATGTGACTGCCGAGACTAACCTACAAGATAAGTATAAAGACAAGGCGACTCAGTCGATCACAGATAATCTCACTGGACTATTTAACCGAGCATACTTCAGTGAATATCTGAGCTCTCAGGTCGCTGCGCTGCAGACCCTACCAGCTGACGCGCCCCAGCGCACCATGTCAGTCGTCATGCTGGACATCGATTTCTTCAAGAAAATCAATGACGTTTATGGTCACCAAGCTGGTGATTATGTCCTCAGCAACGTCGGCAGACTGTTGAAAAATGGTTTTCGCAGGACAGATATTGTATCTCGCTATGGCGGTGAAGAGTTTCTCGCGATTCTACCCAGCACTGAGTTAGTTGGAGCAGCTACAGCATCTGAAAAGATTCGTTTAGCGATCGAAAACTTCAGATTTGACTTCAACGGTACGATTATCCCAGTGACGATTTCCAGCGGAGTCTCGCAGATTACTATCGGCAAAGAGACCCCGACGGAAGCGGTGGCGCGCGCTGATGCGGCCCTTTATTTCGCTAAAAAATCCGGGCGAAATCGCGTCGGCGTTCATAATGGCGCGGAACCGGTAGAACTAGAGCCCAGCCTGATTAAACTCAACGCTGAATAATTCAGCGCAACTGGTCGCCAGCAGAGTCGCCAGCAAGCAGGGCATCAGCAAGACGCTCAACCTCGAGATTTAGCAGCTGCCCCTTGAGCTGAAGCGACACTCCGCCCCACTCGTATTCATTCCAATCGATCGGCAAAAAGACATCGCCGTCTGCACGAAAGTATTCAGCAAAATACTCTGTGATGTAGTCGATTAGAAAAAAAGCGGCAGCACGCTCGTCAAAATCGTGGTTCATGTGGGCCACTCTGGCCTCGACCGGATAGTAGAACGAGCCTGACTGATTCCTGAGGGCAACTTTCGCGTAAACGCCTTGGCTGTCTTTGTTAACGGCTGCCTCGAAGTATCGCTGCTTCAGAAGACCCGCAAATTTACGGTCCATAAGCTGCGAGATCTCGGCACAGTCCTCAACGGTAAGGAAATTCGGTTGCTTTGCCAAAGTCATGATTGCATCTCCTCACTACTAACTATGTTGATCAAACTTGCCATGGCCGACCTCTGCGCCGCGAGCGATGGTAAATCTTTCGCATAAGTGCAGGCGGTACCAAGCTGCAGCAGTAAATCGGCAATATCGGCCAAAGTGCCGTGGACTGGGTCGGAGACCATTAAACCGGCGGCACGACTTACCGACCATCCGGCGCTAGCACCGGGAGCCAGAGCCAGACGCAGGCTCCCTTCAATACTAGCCAGAACATCACTGGCGAATCCCTGAGCGGACTCCGCCGGCAAAGAAACTAGACGCTCAAACTCGCTTAAGCTAAGAGGCTCACTACGGAACTGGCCACCAGTCAGCACTCGAGCCAACGCCGTCATCAGCCTCTGGTCTAGGGCTGTGGTAGCCGCTTGTTGATCTTCATCACCCAGCGATGCCACTGCCAGTAGACCGGCAATCGCATCCAGTTGACTAGCAAGAGTCATCAGCGAGGCCATACTATTCACAGGAGTAAAGACCACACCGGAGGCACCACGTCCATCGACACGGAACTGTAGCGGCCGGACAGGCAACCTATTACAAGCGCCCTTTAGAGTCTCGACTCTAGCAAAGCCCAAAATAGGCAGCAGCTTTTTATCCATAAGCAAAAGCAAGGCACCACATTTATCAAGACGCAGATGACGGCGCATGTCATCGACACCAGGCAAGCCATGCTTCTCGCACTGCTCAAGCATTGCGTCGGCCAGCTTGCGCACCAGAGTCAGGCCAACTCGAAACAGCGTCTGCGGATGTTCTTGCTTCAAAACCATTGCCGCTAGGGTCACATCGCCGCTGGCGAGATGCTCAAGACCCAGACTTACTAATGCCTGGGCATGGTTCATTAGCAACCGCACGCCATTTAGGTCATCTGGCTCAACCAGTGCCGCCGCACATAGAGAGTTCGCCAAAAACAACAACCTCTGCCACAAGTCGATGTTGCCATCTTGGTCGCTCTGAGCCGTCCGCTTCAACACCTGCTCTAAGAAAAGCGCTTCTCCGGCCTGCTTCTGGACGAGAGCATCCACACCGGGTACGGCCGATACCTGTTGCAATAACCAGCGCTGTTCAAGAGGCTTAAGCTCGATCGGTCGGAAAGCAGCAAGACTTTCTTGATAGCTAACAAAACCGTCCTCGGTCAGTCTAGCCCGACGGAATTGGCTGATTTGGGCCTCCGACTCATGCGGCGGCATAAAGGCGGCATGCGCCAACATTGCATAGGCGTAGGAAATGTCACTGGCCATAGTCGCCTCGACTAAGCTGGTGACAAACTCCACGAGCACGGGATCTTCAGTCTTGATGCGATAATAAAGGGTACCGCATGGCAACCTGTACAGTGCATCTTGATCTTGGGTCCCAAGTTTTTCGTACTGATCTTCATCGACTAGATCAATCATTGGACCTAGTAGTGCTAATTGATACTCTTCATCGAGGTCACGAAAGCGACGATAGAACTCCTCGTCACTGACTTCTTTGAACAGAGACAGCCAGCGTACCGCTCGGCGCGGCTCCAACGCATCCTGCCGCCAGGCGTCGTAATCGAGTAAACGGACCACCTGGTCTTCGGAGAGAAGAGGCAGCAGCTCGATGCAGTCCTCAGGCCCCTTGGCAAGGAGCGCCTGGAATATTTGTTGTGTAGGTACCGCCTGAACGGCGGCCTCTGGGTCTTCTGCGAGCAACAGTGCGTCAAGGTCAATGGTGGCTGGCTGCAACATCGGCATGCGACGTTCGGATTCAATAACCAGTCCCTGATGACCGGCATCCATGATGCCAGCTAGGTCACCAGACAGTGTCTCTTCCGACAATCGGCTTGCCATGGCGCACTCCTCTATGTATTTCTACCAAGCACGTTTAACGTCAAAGCCTTGTCTATAGCAGCGGGCAAAGCCCCGGACCACAAGGCCATGAGCGGCGCCGGAATGTACCAGGAAATCCTGATTGCCGCAAATCATGCCTGGTCGTGGTATATATACTGTGTAATGTTCGGGAGTTGCTGTCGTCTTGGAGGTGCCTTCTGCAGGTTTTAGTCCCATCGATGCCCCCGGATTCTCTTGCCAAATCACTGATTGAGCAGGCACTTGCCCCTGTGCTTCCTGACTTAGCTGAGCTAAATCAGCGACTGCTCAATTACTTGCCGACGGAAACGGCAACTGGGCGCGCGGTGGCAGAGCATGTGTTGGGTGCCGGTGGGAAACGCATCCGGCCCGCGATGTTCTTCATGGCCTGCAGACTGATTAAATATTACGGCGAACATCTTTACCCGATCGCAGCTGTGACTGAGTTCGTTCACACAGCGAGTCTGCTGCACGACGACGTAGTCGACAATAGTTCACTTCGCCGCAACCGCCCTACTGCCAATAGCATCTATGGCAGTGCCGCAAGCGTGCTAGTTGGGGACCTAATTTACTCGACAGCTAGTGAAATGATGGCCGCCACCGGCAACATGGACATCGTTCGCACCTTCGCTCGCGCGATCCGGTTGATGAGCGATGGCGAGCTACTGCAACTTGAAAATGTATTTAATCCCGACATAAGCGAGCTAACCTACCTAACCATCCTCGAGTACAAAACGGCGGTACTTCTCGAAGCCTCGTGTCAGGCAGCTGGACTGCTTTCCGGTGCACCAAAGGCGCAAAGCGACGCATTGATGCAATTCGGTCACAATGTTGGAATGGCTTTTCAGCTTATCGATGATGCGTTGGATTATACTGGGTCCGCCGCGATTGTTGGTAAAGAGACGCACTCCGACTTGCTCGAGGGCAAAGTAACCTTGCCGGTCATCATGCTAAAAGGTTTGGCCACTGCCTCTGAGTGGACGGAGATCAGCTCCCTTATTAATACTTCGGTACATGCTGATACCGTGACCAAGATCGCGACGTTCATCGACAAGTACGACACTGCGGCACTGACCGTAGATCGCGCTCATCAATACACCATGAAGGCTATGGCGGCACTGCACAGCTTTCCCCACAGCCCAGCCCGAGACTGCATGGAGAACTTAGCGAATAAGTTACTCTTCCGGTTCAATTAGAGGATTATGATAAGCAAGCGACCCAGTGACATGCATACCCTGCGTCTGGAGCAATTTGACGCGAGCTGGCAGCACCATACGCTGCCAAGCGGCCTGACCTTAATGCATGTGCCTAGGCCCAATGATGATCAGTTTTTCCTGGGTGTCACTCTCAAGGCTGGAACGCGCCTCGAGAGTGCTCCGCATCCAGTAGGGGTCTCGCATTTTCTCGAGCACATGATGTTCCGAGGTTCGAGACTCTACCCAAACTATGCACAGCTAGCCGAGGCCTTCGAGTGGCTCGGAGGCGACTGGAATGCAGCCACAGGTCAAGAACACACCGAGTACTGGTACTCCGGTATTCGCCACACTGCCACCGAGGTGATCGAACTTTTCGTCGATTTCCTAGACTATCCGCAACTTACAGATATCGAAATCGAACGCCAAATTATCTTGCGTGAGCTCGACGGCGAGACCAATGACCACGGCCACTGCACCGATCTCGATTATCATATTGCAACGCTCATTTGGCCGAGCACCTCGATAGCACAACCAATTCTCGGCACTCGTGATTCCATTGCAAAAATCAGCCAATCTGATCTGCGGCGTTATCGGGATGCGTTCTATGTACCGCACAACATGGCTGTCTGCGCCGTTGGTGGCGATGCAGATTTACTAAGCTCACTGATCAAATACTTTTCTCCTTTGCGGGCGGATCACAGTGCACTGCCGAGGGTAAGTTACCACGAGCTTCCGGCATTCAAGGGACCAGCAGTAAAGTGGGTCGAACACAGCGATAATGAATACGAAATAAAGCTGAGCTTTGTTTGTGGATCCGAATGGTCAGAAGATGCGCAGGGCATTGAACTGATCAGCCGGATTCTAGCGGATGGCTTTTGTTCACGACTAGGCCGCAGACTGCGTGAGGAGCTCGGCTTGGTTTATGATATTCATGCCCATGCCACTTTAGGACTTGAGTCTGGCACTCTAGATATTGGCGCGTCGTGCGCCCAAGATCAGCTCGATGAATTCCTGCGTGAACTCACTTCAGAATTGAAGCGCTTAGCCGAGCACGGCCCTACAGCGGAAGAACTTAATCGGTCGATCGTCCGCAGTATTGTAGATTTAGAACTGGCGCCTACTGTGCCAGAGGCCATTGGCTCACGCTTACCGTGGGCTCAACTGTCAGACCGCCGTCTCTCTTTAGTCACAGAACGCGAACGCCTCAAGGCTGTAACAGCGGACAAAGCGGCAGAGCTTTGTCGCCGCACCTTGCGAGCAGAAAATGCCGCGATTGCCGTATTAGGACCCGCCAGCCGAGATATCGAGAAGCGCCTTAAGAAGGCTCTGCTCTCGGGCCTTAACGGATAATTGAGCACTTAAGACTGCTATAGCCGATTATCCATTCAACTCGGCCACTTGCTCGTTTAAGGTCCAAAAATCGTAAACAATACCGAAGAGAAACAAACCACCGGTGCACAGATACAGTAAGCCGGTCCAGATTTTACCCATATAAAACCTGTGGATACCAAAGGCCCCCAGATACGTTAAAAGCAGCCAAGCGAGCGAGTAGTTAAGGCGCCCCTCCGGATACCGGCGCTGTGCTTGGCGCTCCATCCCGGGTATCAAAAAAGCATCAATCAACCAACCAACTCCGCAAAGTCCAAGGGTAAAAAACCAAATGGTACCAGTCACGGGCTTACCGTAATAAAAGCGGTGGGCTCCCGTAAACCCAAGCAACCACAGTAAATATCCAAAGAGTAAATTGTGGCTGTCGCCGTTGGCTTCGTTTTGGCTCGCAGCAATGCTCATGACTCGCCTCCAAGGTGTGCGCTCAAATAAAGGGATTCAGCATCCTCACGAAGTGCTGCCCCCCCAAGGGGATACACATAATACGCCTACACTTTCAACACAGGAAAGTGGCTAAGGCTTAGACAATCGTCTCTAACTAAGTTTCTAAGCCCGCGATCCGACTGAACGACGATTTGCGCACGCATTTTGCAACAATGTATCCGAACGGACTTTTTTACAGGAAGGACTACGCATGTCACACGGCAAACGTACTCAGCAAGTGCGCAAAGCGTCTCTAATTGCGAACTCGCTTTTCGCAAGCATGCTCCTAATGAACTGTAATCAAGCAAGTTTTGGCGGCAAAGAGCTCTCGGGCAACGAACAAAACGCCAAAGACTCCGGCAAGAAGAAAGATAAAACCGATCTTACGGACGCCCGTACTAACGGCATTGACGACCAGGCTTATGGCACCCCTGAATCACCTGCCATTGATCAGTCTGGCTGGGCCGGCAACCAAATTAAATCCTTAGTTGATGCTTTGTTTAAAAATGGTTCGCTACCAGCCATCGGCGATGACCCAAACCAAGGATCGAATAATAATTCTAGCAACAATCCTGGTGTTGGCGGCAGTTCTGATGGCAGCACTGTACAGGGTGGAGACATCTTCAGTGACTCCAGCGGAGTCCTCTGGTTGCCATGCCGCGCTGATGGCCCAGATGCAGGTACCTTTAACTCCGAATTCTTTGCCAAAAAAGGCTCGAAAGTGCGCCTTGCCGGCGAGTTCTGTCCGCAAACCAAAATTACCGGTGACGTGACGGTGCTGTTCGTTATCGACCATTCGGGATCGATGGAAGGCTCTGGCGGTGAAGGCCCCAACGACAAGACCGGCAACGGCACCTGCGGTCGCCTTAAATCAGCAGAGCTCATCGTTAAAAAATACCAAGAGATGGGCGGCACTAACGTGCAGGCAGGCGTCGTCGGTTTCTCAACCAAAGCAAAAGTACAAATACCTGTAGGATCCATTGACACGGTCGCGAGCAACTTAAAACCAGAAGTGTTCTGCGGTTCTGATAGCGGCATCGCTTTGACAAATTATAATGCGGCCTTCACGACAGCAGAAACACAGATTGCCACAATCCCAGGCCAAAAAATTGTTTACTTCATCTCTGACGGATCGCCAACGGCTGGCGGTTTAAATCCAGCTCAAGCTGGCCTACAAGCAGCGGAAAACCTCCGCAAGATACCTGGCGTCAGCCTCAATGCTCTGTTTGTCGGCTACACCTCGGGCAAAGCAAATAATCCAAAGGGCTACTTAGAGACCATTACTGGTAACCCAAAACTAGTACGCGTCACGGCGAACGCCCAAGAGCTAGTCGAAGCCGCGGCAGCCTTAGCTACTCCTCCAATCACCATCACAGCGGCCGACACCACCGCAACACTGAAAAACGCAAACGGCACAGTCAAAGTGAACATTGACCGTATCGAAGCCCGTAAAGACGCGCCGAATCGCTACTACTGGACCACTGAGCCATTTGAACTGGTTGGCCAATTGAGCAAAGCTGAGCTCAACAAACTCACGGTCACAACTAAAGCGTCTACTGGTGACACGCTAACATCTGTAGCTGATATCCAGTTCAATCAGAACTAATCAGAATTTAGAAAAATTAATCAAGAGCGGTTTCCGCAAGTAATTTGCGGAAATCGCTCAAAATCGTCACGGTCGCGCTAGAGCCAATCCGCTGTACTCCAGCAGCAGCAAACTCGACGGCTGATTGCAGCGTACGAATTCCGCCAGAGGCCTTAATGCCGACTTGCGGATGCAGGCTTAACCCTGCACGCATGGCTTTAATGTCTTCAAGTGAAGCACCGCGCGAGCCAAAGCCGGTACTAGTTTTAACCATGGCTGCTCCAGCGTCAGCACACCATTCACTGAGCTCGGTAATCTGCTTAGGTGACAGCAATGCCGTCTCCAAAATCACCTTAACTGGCACATGACCAGCAACGCGCACTATGGCGGCGATATCATGGCGGACTGCGGTTGCCTCACCGCCTAAATAAAAACCAGCATTAATCACCATGTCGAGTTCCCGCGCACCGTCGGCAACTGCGCGCAGAGCTTCGTCGATCTTGATATCAGTCCGGGATGCACCGAGTGGAAATCCAATCACGGTAATGGGCCAAACTCTTGAACTGCGTAGCTCCCGCGCTGCCAAAGATACGTAGCACGGATTCACGCAAACAGTTTTGCAGCCCAACTCATCGGCTTCCTGGCAAAGAGCACGAATTTGTGCTGGCGTGGCCTCTGCCTTTAGCAAGGTATGATCAAATAACGCGGCAAAGGCGTCAACGTCTCGCAGATTTTCCGGCAACTTGCTCAACATAAACAAATCTCTCTGATTGAACGGTGCATATCGTCAGCCAGTCCGCGTACCACGGAGGATTCGTGGCTAGCTTGGTAGTGGCTCTCCCTTCGTCTCTGGTGCCCACCAAAGTACTCCCAGCCCCAAAAGATAACCAGTTGAAAGCAAAATAGCTGCAGGGCGCAAAGGCTGCGCGAAACCTGCTCCCGCGAAAAGCGTCAGCAGTTGCCCCATACCCAGGATGCCCGCCGCCGTCAGATAACGCGCCACGTTATAGCAAAGGCCAATACCACTGGCCCGCAAACTGGTTGGGAAAAGCTCGGGAAAGTACAGCGAAAAGCCACCAAGCACAGACCATACCGTCAGCCCCAATAGAGGCATCATCCACCATATTTGCGCTGTTTCGCGCATGCCGCCAAAGCATATCAGCACAGCAGCGATCGACGACACGAAGCTGACTGCAAACGCAGGCCGCCGCCCATAACGCTCTGCAGCCCAAGTAAAGATCATGATTCCAAATGCCGAAGCGAGATCCTTAACGATCAATCCACCACCGATAACGCGCGAACGTTCCGCGGCGCTGAGATAACCCTCGCTGGCCATCACGAGGCGCATCAGTTCCGGGCTCCAGGTGCCAATCGCCCAGATACCCAGCTGTCCGGAAAACCCGAGAGTAATGCCAACCAGGCTGGCGCGACGCCACGGCAGTTTGAACAAGGCCCGAAAACCGCCGAGGGTGAGATGACCACGCCGGGCCTGCTCGCGCGTCGCTAGCCAGGCATCAGATTCTCGCACATTCATCCTTAAGGGGATCAGAACTAGTGCGGGCAAAGCTCCGATGACGAAAAGGAGTCTCCATCCGTCTACCCCTGCGTAGGTCGCCGTCACCTCTATAAAAAGTGAACAAATTGTGCCCAACAGCGTACCCAATACGGCCGTCGCCTGCATCAGACCGAGTGCATAGGGCCTCACTTTGGCTGGCAAAATCTCTGCAATCAAAGCCGCGCCAGCAGCAAATTCACCACCAATACCCAGACCAGTCAGAAATCTGTAGAGCGCAAAATCTCCGAGACCCTGTGCTGTGGCAGAGAGGCCGGTGAACAGCGAGTAAATAGTGATCGTGATGGCCATAGTGCGGACACGCCCCAAGCGATCACCATAAAACCCAAAGATGAGCCCACCGGTAGCCCATCCAGCTATAAATATCGCAGTCATCCATGTGCTTGCCTGCGTCTGGGCGATCACATCACTACTAGCAGGAAGTAGTTTAGCCATGGCCGGAGCGCGAGCCAGAATAAACAGGCGCTGATCGAAGGTATCAAACATCCAGCCTAGGCAGGCTACAACCAGAACCCACCATTGACTCTTGCTAATACTGCTAGCCTCTGACTTCAAACTAAAACCTCTTTGCCTTCATCATACTCAGCAGCTTGGGCCACCAGCTTTCGTTACCGTACAAATTGAAGAGTCAGCAAAACCTTGGTCATCTTTCGAGCACCAGAGTGTTCCGCACTTCCAGTTACATCCGTAGCCCCAGCCGCCATTTGCTTTGCAGTCTGGGTATACTTGAGCTTGATTCGAGTAGGTAAACGTAGTTACACCACCATTAGGCTCGGAATTGGTTGGGCCTCCAATAAGTCTCTGAATCAAACTTCCCACCACACCGCCAACAAAGCCTCCCGCAAACTGACCAATTGCCTGTGGGATCGTGGCCGGCTCACGCGCCGACGGCACTCTTGCAGGTGGCGCTTCAACCACTTGCCAGGGAACATTTACAGAAAAATCGTAGATTGTGCTCGTGAGTGCATTACAAATTGTTGCTGGCGTTGCCTCGACGACTAGACAGCGGTCATAGTCTCGAAGGAGAATTTGCAGAACACCTGTCCCCGAAACACTGGGTGTCCAAACAATATTTTCCTGGGTAAATAACTCAGCCACATTTGGGGTCGGCACTAAAGTGGCACCAGATGGCAAATTTGTTGCAATTACAGTGACGCGCCGGTCACTGCCCTGGATGTTCGGCACAATCTGAGTTGAGTTTAGAGTATTTAAGTCGCGCCCATGAAAGACCCACACGACAGGCTGTCCAACCGTACCGGCGAGCTGATTATTTGCTGTTAGACCAATGACATCCTGCTTGGCCGGCTGACACGTCGTTGCGGTCTTGCAGTTAACATAGGAGAATTCCGGAGTCGGTGCCGTGGGCTGGGCTGTCGCAGGAGTCACGGGACTAGCGGAAAAAGCCGTCTTACCGCCGCCTGTAGTATTAGGGCTTACTATCGTCGGTGTCACTTGCTTGCAGGCTGACACACTTAAAGCAAATACAGTGAGTAAACTCAAACCCCGCAGATTTCTGTTGCGTAATTTATTGCCGAGCATCATCCCTCCTGTATCCGATACTTTAGAAAACGTCTCTAAGCAGATTCAGATATCAAATGACTTAAGTCGCAATCTAGTACAATGCACCCATTAACCTCGCATAGCGACGCAATACGCGCTGTACGTCACGATCTTTGTCATACACCGAATACCAGCCCTGCAGCTCATGCGGCGGATCGCCCGTATAATCATCCCCTACGGCCCAGGCTTGGCCGGGATTGCGAGGTCGCCCTTCCCCAGCCCAGGCCCAGAAATTTACACCGGCTAACTCATCATTATTTTTTGCCGCCAGATAAACCTGACCAAGAAGGGCATTGAAGAAATGTGACCGATAATTATCGGGAGTCCCTGGGGCATAAAGCCCGTTGTCACGAGCGATACCAAACTCTGCAAGAACGAGGGGCTTACCAATCTTGGCGATCAACTGTTGCGACTTTTTCAGGCTCGAAGTGGCGAGCTTTAACGCGTTCTTGTAGGTCGCTGGCTTAGTTGGATCGTACCAGCCGATGTTTTGCACCCAGATATGAGTGGTTGCGTAATCAACATCGGTCATTTCCGTCACTTCTGCTGCGGTCTCGCCTTCACTTCCCGAAATCACGAGATGGTTTGAATCTAGACTTTTGATAAGGCGAGAGGACTCAGCAATCCAATCAATAAAAGCTCGTTTATTGGCGTATGCATCAGGCTCATTGGCTAATTCCCAGGCCATAATCGTGGGGTCATTCACATAAGGTGTTCCAGAAACCGAATTAGTCCTAGTGACCATGTAGCGGATGTGGTTCGCCAGCGCCGCCCTTGCAGGATAGTTGGTATAAAACTGCTCAACGTAACCTTTATATCTATCCCAATCGCCGCCCTCAGCCGGTGGCGGATAGGGAATGGGACCAGCACCATTCCAACTTAAATATTGAGCAAAGCCACCAGACCAATGCCAATAATTACTCAAACACATAACTGCCCGCATCGACCTTTTGGCCATCTCGCTAAGAAGAAAATCTAAACCACGAAGTACTGCAGGATTATACTCACCCTGGTGTGGCTGCATGGCCGGCAACATGCGCCAAGGCTCACCATCGGGCCCTTCGGTGCCAGCCATCACGCGAAGATTTTTAATCCCTAAGATCTGCAAGCGGTCTAGTTCACGAAGTAAGCGAGCGCGATGTCCCGTTGCATCGTCTGCACCAAGATTGGCTCCGTACCAAAGATTCGTGCCGACATAGGCATAACGCTGCTGATTGACGACAAAATGCTTGCCATCCACCTTGACGAAGTCGTTGCCTGCTCGCCTTTCAATGCGCGTCAATGAAGTCTTGCCCTGGGCACTGAATGATGAGCTAACCATGAGCCAAATAAGCGTACAGGCTAAATGCAATTTACGAACTTGCATGAATAAAAACCTCCTAGATCACTTCGGCAGTAGCAAAGATACTAATAACGGCTTTATTAAATTCCGGCATTTCTGGCGAGCTCTAGCGCTTTTTGCCGCCACCATCCACCGGCACCAGGGCCGCCGTTGCAAGGGCCGTCCGACTCACCAGGGACCTTGACCCAAAGGTATCCGTCTAGACCCTCAATGGCTGGGGAGTCCGGTGGATAGGCTGGGCGTTGTCCTAAAGCACGACCAGCTGGATTACACCATTCGTTGGTCGGCGTTGGGCCGTTACCATTGCGACTAGTATCGATGACAAAGTTCTTACTGACGCCGCGGCTGCGAATGGCTTGACCGTAGTCGATTAAATTTTTAGAGAGTTGATAATTAGAGACGTTGAGGGCAAAGCCGTCCGCGAGCTCAACGCTAGCGCGTAGCAACCGCTCTGCCATTTTCCCGGATTCGATCCAGGCTGAGTGGCCGGCATCAATATAAACCAGCGTATTTGGCTTCGCTTTCAGAGTCGTGATAGCGTAACGAATAAGATCGTAACGCTCATCAGTCAAGCAGTTGTCATGCGCCAGAGCGTCTGGTTCGAGAATGATAATCGCAGTAGTCGAACCTAAAGCTTTCGCGAAGTCGTTAATCCAGGCCCTATACGCAAACGCATTAGGTGCGCCACCGGCAGAGTAGCTGCCGCAGTCGCGGCCAGGAATGTTATAGGCAACCATCACTGCTGCTGCATTCTGCTGAGTAGCACTCTGCATTTGTGCGGCGACTGAGCGAGTAATATTACCACTCCAATCACCATACCAACGAGCGCCACCTTGCTCTGCGATGTAGCGTATTCGCCGAGCATCAGGACCGTTTGAAGGTTGCATGCGTGCCGCGTCCTGCGCCGCAGCTGAACTGGGATCGGACCAGAATTTAAGCTTCGGTCGCTGTTGCTGGGTCTCTGATTGTTGCGCTCTCGGATCACTACTCTGCTGCTGTGGCGACTGCTGATCTTGGAACTGACCGCCGCTACTGCTCACCGCATCTTGAGCAGGTTGTGGCTTTCGATTGCGGTCTGTGCGATTCACCTCATGACTACATTGACTCAAACAGAACGTAAATATCAGCAGACCAAAATAGCGAAGCATCGATAGAAACATAATTGTCTCCTCGGCCAGGGGCTTAAGAATAAATGGGGGAATAATTGGGCGGGAATTGGCTGAACTCTATCATCTCACGGGGGAATCATGCATGTCATTCAAATGCATAATTCCGGCATGGGGCGAGTTATAAATTAATTCGAAAATTATATTAAAATATCTGTGATTTTATCGACTTGCTAAAATCAATCAGCAGCAATCCAAGCAAGCTCTTTTTTGACATCCATCTCGACACGTGGAGATATGCTGACGCCGCGATCCTCGAAGTAACTCAGGTTATGTAGATCAAACGTAAGCTTGCCTAGTTTGTGACAAGACACACAGCTAGTGTGAGCCACATGAGTCTGCCGTGGATCAGCGATTCGCGCACCTTTGGTCTTACGATCGCCAAAGGTCCAGATCACAGCTTCGTCGAGTTCAGACTTATTTTCGCCAGTTGCATGGTCAAACAGGTCTTGTAACACTTCATCATCTCGCCTGACCGATGCACGCGCCTTAACTCCGTATTCGACGAGAATTCGGCCATCGCGCCGCGACCGCACCGTCAACGACTGGGGCTGAATTTCTTGGCCTTGGCCTTGGCCTGAATGCGTCGGTTCGAAAGCAACAAACACCCACTCATCAATCATCGGTGGCTCCCTACCCTCTGGTAGAGAAAATGCCGTCAACTGCGTTAACAGTTCAGGACGCGCGTGTTTCGCAAGAAAGCTGTGTAGGCTGGCCATAAAACGAGTCGCGCTACTTTGATTCCCAAACTCAGGTCGCTCACCCACTCCGTCATATTCTTTGGCTGGTGACACGCTGCGCAGATCTTGAAGTTCTGCCGTGATCGACTTAACCAAAGTGCGGGTCAACTTTTTATATGTTTCGGTCTCAGTGATACTCAAAGATTCCGCGCGGCGAAGTAAGTCCTGCCAAATCTTTGCGCGCTCTACTCCTAGCTCACGCTCGCCATTAAATCGGTACAAGACATGCACAGCTCGGTCGTCAGCATAAGATACCCAACGGTCCCGGCGGTAACGCTGCTCCACCGGTTGCCATACTAAACGTAGCTCCGGCTGACATAGCACGTCATTGCGTTCACTGAGATAAGGCAGCAGTGGCTGACATGGTGCAAGGCGCATCGCCACCAGACGCCAATTAGCTAGAGGGCTCTCCCGCTCCACAGCATCGCCAACGCTGGTTTTAGCAAAGGCCGCATGGATCTGCTCCCACCAAGCTGCCGGAAAGATGGCGTCCTCAGCAGCTACTCGTTGACTGCCGCCCGCTGGCAAAACCACAGCGAGGTCCTTCGCGCGTACGGGACCCACACTCGCAGGCGCCGCCTGGACTACCCCGCAAATGGCGAAAGCTCCGGTAAATACTGAGCTAATGAGAATCCGGTGGTGAACAAGCATCTGCGATAGACAGCTACGGCAAGCCAGTAACATGGGGGGTCCTCCTGATTCGAAGAGCCTAGCAAATGAAAATGATTCTCAATACGATTTTTTTAACTTGGTCTTGAAACCCCGCTGCCGCGCGGCAGCGGGGCTCGGAATTGAGTCTGATGGGGTCAGGCACTCGCAGCAACTCACCGAAAACACTGCGTTATACGCTTTGCCGTAGATTTTAAAGCGGAATGACTTCGATAGCTGCCTGTTTAGGGCCATTCGGCGGCAAATCTAGTGCCAACAGGTCGTGAAAATTTTTAGCGATATCGTCCCGTGAATTATCGAGCGATATCGTCCCTTCTGACGTTTCGACCAAAATTGTTTGGTTCTTTAGGCGAGTAATCTACCCAACATATTTGGATAGTTGCCTGAAGTAATGCCGCCATAATGAGATTTTTCTTTAAAGTTTTTTGTACAAACAGCCGATGATCGAAAATGCCTAAGGAGACTGGGAATTTGCGTGACATTTGCGCGCAATAACTTCGACGGCGGAGGAGACATGAACAGGGTGCCGACTTCTTTTAATTACTACTGCTCATCATTGATCCTGGCCTTATTCCTATGCGCCTGCGGGAAGGTTTCAAATACAAAGAACCAATTGGAAAATAAAAACAACGAGCAGTCCAATCCTAATGCAGATCACCCGTCACTGGGCAACTAGGCTAGATTCGAGGTTGCCGGTCAGTCATGCCTCGGTGAGACTAAAAAAAGGGTAAAGATCAACGTTGTGAGCTCAGATCCCCAATACGAACCTGATTCTGTTGTGCAATCAGAAGAATATTCCAAGGATAAAACTCTCATATTTCCGAATCTGCGCAGCCGGACATACACTGCAACTGTAAAAATATTGGATGACTCAGATAAAATCTTGGCGAGCCGCATGTCCCGGAGCTTTAAGATCCAGGATGGCGAGCAGACCATTCTTAACGTTTCGGTGACAGGGAATGCTAATAAAACTGGTTGCGAGTTAACGATTGAAGTTAAGCGGTCTGTGACCGAAAAGACAGTCCCAAGTTTAGTCGGGACGGAGTGGAGTCAGCCTAACGCAAGTGGGTATTTTGCTATCGCAGAAAGAACTATATCAGGTCCCGATAGCGACGGTTGCAACAGTTTCATTGGTATGGAGTTTTTCTTCGCAGCCGCAGGGACAATCTTACAAAATGAAGACTCCAGTTTCGCCATTAGTACAGCGGCTTGTGGGACGATCGACGGTAAAAAAAATAAACAAACACCACTATCATCGTATCCATTTGATACTGATCATTGGACGGCCTATATCCTGAAGGATGGCCAACTGATCATCACCACTGCAACTGGGAAGACTCACGCATTCACTAGAGTCAACCTTCAGTCCTTGAGTAAATGATTGTTTCATTAGAAATCATATCAGGGCAGGATAAATCGAGACAAATGGACGAGGCCGCGGGTGTGACCCCGGCATTTAACACTTTCAGGACGTAGTTATGAGCGAACTCTGGTTGCACGATGCCGTATTCTTCCTGGTCCGTCTGGTCGAGGCTGCAGCAGCCCTGGTTATATTTTCTGGCGCCGCAATTGGTTTCCTGAAATTCGTCGCGGGCCTGATTCGCCAGCGCACGGCTGGAAGCTTTACCACCGTAAGGCTTGATTTAGGCCGATTTTTAGCGCTAGGACTCGAGTTCCAGTTAGCCTCTGATTTATTGCGAACAGCAGTGGCCCCATCATTCGACGAAATCGGCAAACTTGCCGCCGTTGCCGCCATAAGAACCGCGCTGAACTACTTCCTTGGCCGCGAAATTGCGGCCGAACGCAAAGAAGTCGCTGACGAAAAGGCGCCAGTATCGTGATTTTTAACGCTGGCCTAGCACTATTTCCGGCGATCGGCGGACTGATTGTCGGCGCCTTGGGGATCCTGCGCGGTCTCGGCATTAAACGCTCTGCGCCCATGTCTCTCGAACTTTTCACGGCAGCTGGTCTCCTCACACTGTCGCAGGATTCGTCATGGCAAGCCATCGCCAGCGCGGCAGCGATCATCGCCGTGCGCAAACTGGTTATGAAGTCACTATCATCGTGAAAATTTTTAAATTTATTGTGATGCAGCTTTTTAAAGCGATGGCAAGGAGCGATGAACAGCCAGCGACCGCACCCAAAACTCCGGTGATGGGCCAGAGGTTCCTATGTACCCGGTTCACGTCGCCCGTCGCCCGCTATCGGTACCGCCATTGGAACTCAGAAAATGCACAGGTGGACCCTGCAGCTGGTCGACAAAAAAGATAATCACCCCGCTGAAGCTTAAGGCCCAATAATGGATTAGCACGCAAATGGATGAGTTCACGCGTTGCAGGCGTAAAGCACGATTCAACCCAAGCCCCTCATGCTGCGCCAAAAGAATGGCCGAGGCAGCCACTCATCTGACGCAAAATGTACTGCCGCTTGTGCCTTACCGGCAGTTTGTGGTGTCGTTCCCCATCCCTCTGCGTTACTGGCGATACGGTGACATTGCGAGATTTAGAAATATAGAAGCGATCACTGATGACGACGTCGCAAGTCTTGTAGAAGGCATTGCTACCTGCGTCCAAAGTCTGTGCATCAGACGTGGCTACTTGGATAAGGACGGCGATATAGTCCTCCATCCCGTACTCGACCCACTCTTTCAAGATCACGAGTCACTTACTGCGGCATTAGCAGCGTCGATTAGCGGCAAGATCGCATTTGGACCAAATACCGGCAATTACGTCCGAAAAATAGGCGGCGGCTTCGGCTATGAGGGTGAAGTGCCACTGGCTAAAGGCAAGAGATGTTTCTCGGTAAACGGCTTTAGTCTACACGCGAATACTGCGATAAATACCCATGCCAGAGACAGGCTCTATAAACTTATCGAATATATTGCCAGAGGACCCTTATCAAACGAGCGCCTTGAGATCCTCGCCAATGGCGATGTCAAGCTAGCGCTCAAAACACCGTGGGCAAACGGCACCACGCATCTCGTCTTCACACCCTCCGAGTTTATAGAGAAACTCGTGGCGCTTATACCACCGCCACGCAGTCATCTCGTGCGCTGGTCTGGGGTATTTGCACCCAATTCGCCTTACCGAAAAGACATCACACTCAGGCCCGACATCAAAAAAGGATTTCAGTTTGCCAGTGACACAGAGGAGGCAGAGAAAGCGGGTAAGTTCAAAAACTATAAGTGGTCTAAGATGCTGGCCCAGGTGTTTAAGATCGACGTAACCAAGTGCCAGCAATGCGGCGCCGCTACCTTGCAGATCAGATCGACTGGACCGAGTCCGCCATCATGCTGATCGGCCAAAGAGGTGTTGGTAAGTCCACTCTACTTGTTCAACATGCGGTCGAGCGATATGGCCTAGCAGGCAAGTTTCTCTACCTTTCAGGCGACTTTTTTCAGTTAGTCGACAGAGGCCTCTATCATGTTGCCGACCGATTTTTTGCCGAGACTGCCGGCGCGTGCCTGATCATTGATGAGGTGCACCGTTATCCGGCCTGGAAGCAGGAACTCAAAAACATTCTCGACGCTTTTAAATCGAAGCAAATACTGATTTCTGGCAGCTCGAGCCTACACCTTACGGAGGGCAGTGATACGACGGCCTCAGGCCGAGGTAGCACCAGTGACCTGCAGCGCCGCCGGGCCGTATATGAATTGCGCCCCCTTAGTTTCCGTGAGTACCTCGGCTTTAAATGGGCGCTGAGTCGAGGGGTCGTCAGCGTGCCTGAGCTAGTTGAGCAGGCTTCGACTCTGGCAACGAGCATTGTGCAATCTCTTGCAGAAAGAAACACTACAGTATTGCGGGAATTTGAAGACTATCTAACAAGAGGTTACTACCCATATTTCTTAGATGCTCCCACTAGCTACCTGAGTCGCTTAGAACAAACGATTGAAACGGTGATCAGCCAAGACATTGCGCTGGTGATGTCGCTCGATGCGACGAGTGTAGCAAAGCTCAAGCGTTTATTCGCTCATATCGCTTCGTCCAAACCAATGACACCCAATATCAATGCCCTTGCGCGTGAACTTGGCGCCACTCGGGATACCATTTACAAATACATCTTCTATCTCGAAAGCGCAGGGCTTATACGCACCCTATTCGCTGACAAAACCAAAGCCGGGCACATTCTCAACCGTCCCGACAAGATCTGTGTCAGCAACCCAAACATATTAAACATCGCGGTTGATGCTCGTATCGCCAGTGAATTCCGCGGAGCCGCTCGCGAGTCTTTTTTTGTCGGAAATTTTAGCCCTAAAGACATTGCCGTGGCCAAGGATGGCGACTTTCGTGTTGGCGATCACGTCTTTGAAATTGGTGGTCCAAATAAGACAGCTAAACAACTCCCGCATGAGTCCCGGGCATTTGTCGTTAAAGATGGAGTCGAATGGCCGAGTGGCCGGACGTTACCGCTTTGGATGTTTGGTTTTCTCTACTGAGGACCCTAGTCCCAGCAGCTGGGCAAGAACATCGAGCAAGGCTCAGCTATAGCGTTTCAACCCTTTACTGGACAGTCTCCCTGCGCCTGGGTCAACGTCGACGAAATCAGACAACATTCTAGATAAAATTCTGTTGCCAAACCTCGCCTCTGTAACGACTCGCGAAGAGCGGACTTTAGTGTATCGAAGTTTTCTGACTCTTCAATTATCATACCGAAAATGGTGCTCAAGTCGGCGACCAAGCCATGTCGTTTGTGGCCACCGCCCATGCCAACGGAGTCGAGCCTGTCGCGTGGCTCACCGACTGCCTTGCCAACCACGTCGATCTGGCGAAGCATCCCGAAAAACATTTTCCTTGGGCCTACAAAGAGCGACTCCTGGCGCAGCAATCCAAGCCATCCGATGCTCTTCAATAGTAAACTATTGCTGAACACTGCCGTGGCTACATCGCCGCCGCTTAGGCGGCGGCTAATTGCGGTCACTAGGTCACTAGGCCGTAGCACCATAATTATTGAAGACTAGGTCCGTGCCCATACATGGTCGAACCGAAAGGGAAAAGCGCACTTGTCTCTTATACTCGAAGAAATGGCGTCAGGTAGGGTGGCACAAAGCAAATCCTGCTATCTGGGCCGGCCATTTCAACAACAGAATCAGCCGTTCTAGCCTCACCTTGCACGACAATCGGCAGTACCTGCATGCCGCTAAACTGCCCGCCACTTTTTGCGGCGTCAACTTTTTCGAGGTAGGATAGAAGGCTTTTGCAGGTCCGCATTCTGTTTCTTTTTACTTCAATTGGACACAATGTGTCACCGATTACAACCAGTGCGTCAATTTCAGCGCCTCCAGAATGAGATCTACGCCAAAAATGAACATCATGATCCCTACGCCAGGGATCCACGCGCGATATGAGACCTAATATCACGAATAGCTCGGCCAACAGTCCCGAGTGGCTGTAGTGAATGTCACTATTAATCGTACGTGGCAGAGTGGTATTCAAAAAGGCGTTAAATAGACCGACGTCGCAAACAAAAAGCTTTCTATCAGTGGCGTCTGCGCCAGATGATAGCGGTGGTGTTACTGCTGACGTCGAAGATATCAGATAGAAGAGCCTAATATCGGTCAATAGACTTATTGCCCTTTGGACATTAGATCCTCGGTCATCCCGGTTTATAGTAGAATATTTTACTTTCTGAGCAATCTGTACGATGTTCGAAAAGATAAAGTTTATATTTGTTAAATCCCTTGAGCCGATTGTGCCCAGGTTTGCGTATTTTGCAAAATCATCTCTAAAGCCCTCAATCAAATCATTTTGTTCTCGTCTCACCTCAGCCAAAACAGGAGTGTTTAAATGCCTATTAACCGCAGCAGGCATGCCGCCAACCCATTCATAGGCGTAAACCTCGTCCATCATCCGTTGATGCAAGGTCTGTGAGATTTTTGGTGCGTAATTTTTAATGAACTTTGCGTAGTTCGTGTTGGCAGTTATTTCACCGAACGGCGCAAGGTGATTCGTTACCGCGTAGTCCATTTGCTTTGCCCAAAGGAACTCTTCGAAATCCATGGGCCCCATAAAATAGGACGTTGTCCTTCCAACAGCAGTGCTGACATCCTTTAAGCTGTACTCAAGGTAGCTGCCCGCAGCAACGAGGTGAATGTGGGGTGTTTCTTCTTTAAAGAATCTTAAATAGTGCAGGGCTCGCGGACTTTTTTGAATTTCATCTAAAAAAATGGCAAATTTCTTTTGATTGACAAAGTCAACCTGCAGGTACCCAGACAGCGAAACTAAAAGGTTCTGTAAGCTGTGGGATTTTTCAAATAGGTCGACAAAATCAGTGTTCGCTTCAAAATTGATGACGTAAGAATTGCTGGGAAATTCTTTCGCGAGAAATTTTGTGACGGCATAGGATTTTCCACATTGGCGTACGCCCCTAATGAGGAGAGGCTTTCGCTGCTGATCTGGCTCCTGCGCCCATCGCTCGAGGACAGGATCTACTTTTCTTCGCATAGGACTCTCGATCTAACCATCTACAATAATTGTCATAAGTTTAGGCTGGCACAATAGACTCTATCTATTTTAGAGGGGTGTTGTCAACCCGGCATGTCTAAAAACGAGAGATGTTTTAGGTTAATTATCTCTAAAATCGAGAGATGTTACCATATATTTAGCTCTCAAAATGAGAGCTGCGAGTTCGACGATGACGTCGAGCACTTCTTTAACGCGCAATTAAGTCGGAAACGATCGAACTTATTGAATACGTGCAGATGTTTCTCGATGACGTTCTGCATGAAGAACCCTACAAGTGATCCTCCCGAATGTTCGACTAATCGGGGCTAAGTGAGGCAAAGCGACATGACGACTATCCCAAGGCGGACCAAGCTCATTTTATCAAACGTCGCCTTCACGGGAGATAGCCTTGGACCAGAATATGAATTCAC
>JAPLFY010000071.1 GCA_026390435.1 Pseudomonadota bacterium | reverse complement strand
AGAGACCAGATCGATATGAACCGCGAGCAATCAAGAGAAGGCAGAAAAGTTACCGGCTTTTAATACACTCCAGAGCAGTCGCCAAAACCATGCTGCACAAGAAGTCCAAGAAATGACTAGGTCTTAATTAAGTGCCATTCGTGCCTGACCCCATATTTCCATTACCGAGTGCGTAACCAAGCTGCCAATAGTGGATCGGCTATGATCAAACCTTCCTCAGTCCGATAGACCACTGCGCGGTTCTCTAATCGCTTGGTCAGCGGGCCTAGTCCTCCCGGTGACATACGCACTTTGGCACGAAAATCTGCGCTCTGCGGGGCTTTAAGCGGCTGACATTGAGCTATGGCTATGAGTACGGTTTCTTCCTTGGCAGTAAACTGCGAGAGATATTCACCGTAGAGGGAAGATCGCTCCCGGACGACACCGGCGATAGCCAGGTAAATGTCGTTGCCAGTTAGCAGGCCAGCTCCAGTTCGGTGTCGTTGCCACCAATCACCGATGATGTTGATAGCCTCGGGATTATTACTCATTTGCTTGAGGAGTTCGGCGGTAACATTTTGATCAACATATGCACCTACAGATTTAAGCCTATCATTGATGTACGGCACATAGTCGGCCACAGTGATAGTGGCGATCTCGATCTGCTGTCCCCACCCAGCCAGGGGCGCACCAGGTGCTGCGAAAATATTGGCCAGGATGTGTTTCTTCGATCCCATGATCAGCACCGGCATATCACTCGGCAGGTACTGCAATGCGGCACGAAACAACGCCTCCGCCTCGGGGATCTCGGCGATGTCTTGGAACTCATCCATAACCAATAGCGCTGCATGCTCCCTGTGGAAGACACCTATCTGCGCTATAATTGCGCTAAAATCTATGGATTCGCCATCACTGGCTAGTCCAAGCGAAAACTCGGGCGCACCGGTCAAGGCATCGATACTCATAGTTGGACGAATCTGGCGTAAGGTATTTGCCATTTTCTGCAGATAGGTCCTGGTCGGATGCACCAGGCTCATACCTCGCTCAAATGCCAGCTGCAGGCGACGGCTAATTTGACCGAGAGATCTGACTCCCATCAGATCAACGACGACGACTAGACCCTCGGCATGTCGCGCCCTATAACTCGGTATTACCTTTGCCATGACCAACGATGTCTTGCCCATGTTTCTGCGGCCTGTAAATACGATGCGGCTGCCCCGGTCCACCATGTCAGTTAGTTTGGCCGCATCGGCAACAAGGTTGCAGATATCGGCAGACTCCAGAACAATATCAAAAATAAATTTATTCATAATATCAGCTACTTAAATTGATGGGGTGCCGATGCATCATTACGACGCCATCGTTACGATTTCCTCGTAACGATAGCATCGTAATTGCTCACGGACAAGAATTGTCCATCATTCCCGCTAATTTCTCCATGCCGTTTCTGGATGTCAGCCAGACTGGACACATTCTGACCGGACCGCAGCCGAAAAGAACCTGAGGTCGGTAAGCATCGATTACCACCTGCACTTTTAACTTTTCTTGACCAACAAGCAAAAGTTTATGCCGATTTGACCGATACCAAGGCGGGTGCACTTGCACCTGATCGATACTTCAGGAGTCAGCAATGAGCCGTCCGGGTAACATTAAATCGCACGACACGCCACACACAGGCGGTCTCTACGTTCATTGCGCCACTGATTTAGCCTGCCATGCAGATACTTTGATTGCGTCGCTTTTAGCAGCAAGCCACGATCCGGTAACATCGCTCTTTGCGCCGCCGACCATAGTAGTGCCTCATTCCTTAGCAGGTGATTACATCAGGTCGCAAATTGCCTGCTCTGAATTGGGCTGCGCATTTGGAATTAAAACGCTGACGCTACATACGTTCTTCTCCGAGAATCATCTCGACTCAGGAGCGTTCTCCGCCGAGATGATCAAAGCTGCTCTGTTAACGCTTTTGGTCGATCCTTCGCTAAGATCTAAAATACCAGATGATGTGCAAAGGTACGTCTACGATGCACCGCCAGGTGTGAAACATCCCGAGCTACGGATCTATCAGTTTGCCGGACAGGTTAGCTCAATCTTCGCTAGCTACGCCCGTGAACAGCCGAAAATTCTGAGCGACTGGACTAGCGACCGCCCCTATTCAGTAGCAACAAGTAAAACCTCGATCGAGGCTGCATTTCCTCGACAGATCTATTGATCACTTTCTGCAATGGCACCAGAATGCCACCGGCCTAATACCCGCTGCCGCTGCGGCGCTTGAAGAAGATTGTTACATCGCTTTGCAGGAGTTGGTCGGGAACAAGAGCTTAAAGCTTCCAGGCTATCTAAAACTCAAACTGCAAAGTGTCGCGGAAGCGTTGGATGCATACAGTCGCTTTCTGTATGCGGTAATTCACAATGGCTCGCTTCCTGTTCTGGCGGACGATCGTATAAAGAGCTGGCTGCACGAAGGCAAATCTATACAAAAGACAGCTCCAATTGGAGGGTTTCTCTCCCAATCGCGAGTCCTTGATCTCTGGTGTGCCGAGTTGAATGCAGACCCAAAATGGAAACCAGAAAACGATGGAACTCTGCTCACCAAATCTTTGGACCGGGGAGTGATTGAGCGTGCTATTCCAGTCACTCTACTTACCCGTCAGGTGACTCAGGCGCTAGCGCTGTCAAACGGGTTGGAGGACCAGTTGCAAAACGCCGCCAGCATGTCGTTTATCGTGAAGGCTGGTTAGCTGCCTTCTCCCCGCAAACACTAGTTTTCGCGTGCTCGTGAGTTCTCCAAATTTGCCCACTAATCAGGCAATAACCGCGGCAATGCTAGCTGAATGGAAGACAGCTCAGTTAGGTAACGTCGGTGACTTCAAAAGGATACTCGGCCCATTCTTTTCTGAGCAGTTTCGCCTAGTCTCAGCACAAAAGGCGCAAGAGTATTACAGCTACCGCACCCTAGGTGGAAACAAACAAAGCCCGAAGGCATTGTACCGCCAACTTGGTGCCATCTTCAGCTATAACGGCCAAAACTATTGGCCAAACATAGAAGGCTTGTAGGTTCCTGGAAGCAACAGGAATGTCAATCGCAGTCGTGCCACGAGTCATGAAAAAGAATCGCCAAATGCTACGGCGGCGGCAAAATTATTGTGGAGTCGACTTAGCCTTTATCCACGGACAAAAGAGACTGTAATTCCTCTTTCGTCATCTTAATCACTGCCGCAATTTGATCCAAGGACATGCCGCCATCCATGAACCTGCGAATCAT
>JAPLFY010000093.1 GCA_026390435.1 Pseudomonadota bacterium | reverse complement strand
CATGTGACCGCCCCAGCCGTTGGCCTTGTACTTCCATCCGCTGGACCAATATTTGTTGATGGCAAACGCATTGCCGTCAGAAAGAACAATGCTCCCAGCAACATCAACAGCTGCTTGTGGGGTTGTCGTTCCGATCCCGACATTCCCGCTCGTCGTCAAAGTCGTAAATGCCCCAGTATTTGGAGCCGTCGATCCGATTGTGCCAGGCACAGCCCAATTAGTGGTAGATGCTGCACTTGTCCAGGTGCTTCCATTTGACGTGAGCACGTTTCCAGATGTGCCTGGTGCGATCGCCTGCAGGGCGCTTGTACCATTGCCTAGAAGCACGTTATTTGCAGCTAAGGTTGCTGCGCCCGAACCACCGTTTGCGACACTAAGCGTCCCAGAAACAGCAGCCGATGAAGCGAGGTTGATCGCGCCAAAGGTAGGCTGGTTGGAGCCATTGACGGTCATGACTTGACCGGTAGACCCCGTGACCCCTGAGAGTGCTCCAGTGCCGGCACCGATGACAACACCGTTGTTGGTGATGGTTGCTGCACCTGTACCACCGTTGGCAACTCCCAGTGTTCCAGAGCCGATAATCGACGTGGGCAGCGGCGGGATATCAGATGCAACAAGCGTGGAGCTGGCAGTAACGCGGCCTTTAGCGTCAACCGTCACCTTGGTGTAGGTACCAGCGGTTACTCCAGTAGCTGAAAGTGCTGCCGCGGCTGATCCAGCGCCAGAGGCCGTTACGTCACCAGTGAGCGCGGTGATGTAGTTACCAGCAGCTTGTTTACTACTAAAGGTCGTCCAGTCGGCCGAGCTTAGGTAGCCGTTGGTGCTGCCGTTAGCTTGCGATATAGAAATCACCGGCGTTGAGGTACCAGTGGCGACGGATATTGGAGCTGTGCCTGTTACGCTTGTGACGTTGGCTGGCAGTGCAGTGCTAGTCCAAGTAGTGCCGTTAGAAGTTAAGACGTTGCCGCTCGTGCCTGGTGCTACCACTTGGACCGCGCTGGTACCGTTGCCAAGAATCACGTTGTTGACGGCCAGCGTCGTTGCGCCGGTACCACCGTTGGCGACTGTTAGCGTACCTGAAGTGATCACGGCTGCGCTTAGTGGCGGGATGTCTGATGCGCTAAGGGTCGCACCCGAGGTCACGCGGCCGTACGCATCAGTGGTGACTTTGGAGTACGTACCAGCAGTCCCTGTTGAGCCAAGGCTTACTGTCGCCGTGCCGCTTGAGGTTGCGACCGCGATACCTGTGCCCTGAGCAACAGCGCTAACTTTGCCGTTAAATGTGGCATAATCAGCATTAGATAATAAACCAGCAGTAACACTGGCCGTAGATGCCATCGGGATATTAAGCGTATGGGCATTACTCGCTGACGACCAAGTCGGTGCAGTCCCAGAGGTGCCGGGTACAGCGAAGGTTTGCGTAGTCCCAGTTTGTCCGTTGAGATTACTCAGTCCTGAGCCCGCGGCACCAAGTGCGATAGCGGCAGATCCGTTCCAATACTTAATTTGATTGGTAGTCGAATTAAACCATGTTTTACCGACATCGCTGGATCCGAGTCCTGATGGATCGCTAGCGTTTGTACTGAGTGCTAAAGTCTTAGAGGCAGCCATTAGAATATTGCCGGAGTTACTTAAATCGTTAGCACTAAGATTAAGTGCGCCGGTCATGGTGTCGCCAGCTCTGTTAAGTGGTGTGTAACCAAGTGACGAAGTGATATCGCTTGCAGCAATTGTCCCGACGGTCACGCTACCACCTGAGGTAGTTTGTTTCAGGTACTGTCCTGCACCACCTGTGGTGGCGAGATTTGCGCCCGTACCGCCGTTGGCGACCGCCAGAGTTCCGGACGTGATGAGAGCTGCACTGTGACTAGGTAAATCTGCCGCTTCTAGCGACGTACCCGAAGTCACACGGCCTTTCACATCGTAACTCACTTTGGTGGACGTCCCCGCGATAGCAATAGCAGCAAGCGTTGCTGCTGAAGATCCAGGACCTGCGGCTGATACGTCACCAGTGAGAGCGGTGATGTAGTTACCAGCAACTTGTTTACTATTAAACGTAGTCCAGTCGGCTGAGCTTAGATATCCGTTGGTGCTGCCGTTAGCTTGCGCCATGGAAATCACTGGCGTTGATGTACCAGTGGCGACTGAAATTGGCGCCGTGCCCGTGACGTTAGTGACACTGCCGGTCGCGGCAGATACCCAACTTAAAATCCCAGATCCGTTGGTTGAGAGTACTTGCCCGGATGAGCCAGTGCTACGCGGTAGTTCCCTGATCATTGAGGAAGCCAGAGGATCAGGAGCTTTCTGTGCGACTGAGTTAGTCGAGCCTTTGTCGTTAAGCACCAGTTTATTCGCTGTCGTGCTGTTACCAAGAATCGTGATGTTACCCGCCACTGCCTGAGCACCTGAATTAACGGTGCCGGTGGTACTGATCGTAGTTGAACCACCAATAAAAGAAGCACCGGTTACCGTACTTGCTGAAATTAGTGCACCGTTCAGAGTCTTATTACTGAGTGTTTCCGTCGCTCCCTCGGTAACGATCACACCAGAGATTGGAAAAGTGGCTGTAGAGTTTAAACCGGTACCACCGTTTGCACGGGGTAGGATCCCGGTAACTGCAGCTGACTGGTCCAAATTAAGCGAGCCAAAATTTGGTGTGCCGCCAGCACTCGCTGTGAGCACTTGATACTGCGATCCGGTTAAGGTCGATATCGGCAGGCTACCACTTCCGACCAAAATGCCGTTGTCAGTAAAGCTCGCAGCGCCCGTACCGCCATTTCCCACTGGCAGCGTGCCGCTGACTTCGCTCGCAAGATTTACACTTGCTCCGCTTGCCGCGGCCGTCAGTCGGCCCTGAGCATCCACAGCAATATTCGCACGCGTGTACGATCCAGGAGTAACCGCTGTGTTACTCAAACTAATCGTACCACTGGACGTAATCGGGCCACCTGTTAAACCGATGCCAGTCGCCACACTTGTAACCGCGCTACCAGGCTTAGCATTAAATGCAGTCCAATCGGCAGAGCTGAGATAGCCGTTTGCACTGCCGCTTGCCTGTGCCATGGAGATCACTGGTGTAGTTGTGCCTGATGTCACACTTAGCGGAGCTGTGCCGGTAACATTAGTTACGGTGCCGCCAGCAGCACCAGCAACTGCGAGTGTCTGCGGTACCCACTGTCCACCGGTATAGGTGAGTATCTGACCTGACGTAGGAGCTGTGCTGGCAATATTCTGGCCCTGAAGTGTGGTGACTGAGGGACTGCCCCACGCGAGGCGACCGTTATTATCTTTGGTTAAAAACTGATTCGCACTTGGTTGACTAGTTAGCGAGAGAGCGAGCTTACCGTCAGCATCAAACGCCAACGTCTTACCATCGACAGGTACTCTTAAAGCAAAAGGCACGTAACTATACTGCTGTCTCGGATATGTCTTTCCTGCTTCAGCAATCTCAATAAATACTGGCTCTGTGCCTTGGCCAAACACTGCGGTTACTTGCGCGGGATTCAGATCGAGCGGTATTGTAAACACGCCTTGATTAAGAGCGATATTAGTTAGCTCAATCGGAGTTCCTAGCGTGTTGCCCGCATCGGGCGCGCTCCAAAACTTAACAGTCACATCGACAGGTCCACTCAATGGCGCACCATCGGCTTGAGTCAGACGTCCAGAGTAGGACAGAGAATAGCTTCCGCTCTGAGCAAATGCTGTCTGCTGCATGGCGAACCACACGCTAAACAAGCAAGCGATGTTCGCGAGAGATAGTTTTTTTGACCAACCATCCATAGGGAACCTAACTCAATGCAAAAGAGCTCCCATGTCTCATTCTTCTTTGAGAGTCATCGTCACGGCGGGCATAATTCTTGAGTACTTTTTTTGTTGATATTTTCTATTGGTTACGGGGGCTTAGCGCGCCCGAAACCGGAACCAGCCTGAAGGCTACCGATTCGGTACAAAAATATTTAAAAACAGTGGCTTAGCTCGAAAAATGGGCGCGGGATCCACACCCAATACAGGACAAGTAGCCGCCGATATTGACGAATCATCGGTTCAGTCATCTGAGAGAGCGCGCCCTTCCCTGTACAAATGGTTGGGGGCGAAGCCATTGTTTTAGAGGCAGTGAAGACTGCTACTACTACCGAATGTCATTCCCAGACCTATGAATCCTTTGGCCCATGTCACTTCACTGCGTCCTCACATTTTTATAAAAAAATTGAGTTGAACATGGAGTTGATCAGTTGAAGATTCCGGCACTAAAAATTGGTACCGCCAGAAGCGGCAGCGTAATTGTTATCTTCGTCACCGATGATAAGACATATGTCGAGGAGCAGGTGCGACCACTGACCGAAGCGGATCACTTTGATGCGTGGGCTATTTTTGAACGCCTGTCCATCCGGGAGCTGCGGCGCAGTGGCTATGAATCCGACCAATTTTACCAGTATCAATGGTATGCAAAATTGCATCAAGAATATTTGACGGATGCTTTCATTGAGGCCGAAATGACCAGATCAACCCTTAAGACGTCGCTTGATCTGCTCCGGTTCGCAGCCAAGCTTACTGAAAAGGTCTTCCTCGATTAACGGGCGCCTTGGGTCTATCCAAGGATTTAGCACCAAGTAAGGATTCTTATCGCCCAGAGCCAGCATGTAGACCCGTTGATTGGCGACGTATCGGTTCATCGCCCGGTGATCGGAAGTATAGGTAACAATATGGTGCTCTTGATTCACATCACAAAACTTAAGGAGTTTTGGGGCATCCTTCGCACGAAACGAACCAATGAGCCCGAAGGGCTCAAGCCCTAGCCAGGTGAGCTCATCGTTATCTACGATGATTCTCACTAACTTGCCGAATTCCTCAGCATCTAGCATCAATTCGACATGATTTTCATTGCCAACCCCGGCCATTCCTTGGTGCCTCCCAGCTGGCAATCGGCACCCTATCGACCTCCCTTTAGTGTGTGGTCGACTTGACTTGGTCTAAATAATGGACCTAAACGCCCAATATATTTGCTCTTTGTGCCTCCAGCGTGTCTGCTTTGTATCAAACGCACGGCCCCATCAATGTCCCCTTTGTGGACCAGAAAAGGCCTGTCCTCATTGCAAAAGCTTGGCTGTGTCTCTAATTTGCGCTACAACCCTATGCTCTTAGAAGAGATCTAAGAATTTGTTACACCAAGATACCGAGAGAGGACCTCGCCGTTATGCTTAGCCGCCGCCAGGTTAATGAGAATCATCTTAAAAAGGCTCAAGAGTCACTGCAAGTACGCGTCGCCCTGCTGACCGAGCGCAAACTAGATAAGAAGCAGACGAAACGCGATGTTACCTTCCGCAAACTCGAAGCGATTGTCCGCAAATACGCTACCCGTCTGAAAGCCATGGATAAAGCCGATGCAGTCGTGGCAGCCGTCGTTCAGCGCCGCGCTGAAAAAGCTGCTGCACCAAAAGTGCCAAAAGTGAAGAAAAAGCGCGAAGTCCCGGCTGTAAAAGCCAAGGGCGGCGGTAGCGGCAAGAAAGAAAAGAAAGCCTAATCTCGACTAGCGAGTGGCATGACAGCGCGTCAGCGCGGCAAGCGAGCCGCGCTGAGCGCTTTTTGTCGTAACCAGTGGTCCATAATCACTAAAATTGCCATGGCCTCGACCATCGGCACGGCGCGCGGCAGTACGCAGGGATCGTGGCGGCCAGTTTTAGGTTTTAGTTTTTGCTGCTTACCTGCCGCGTCGACGGTGTCTTGTTCTTTGAAGATGGTCGATACGGGCTTGAAGGCGACGCGAAAATAGATCGCCTCGCCGTTGCTAATCCCGCCCTGAGTTCCTCCGGAGCGGTTAGTCACCGTGCGAATCACCCCATCTTTGGTGGTGAAGGCATCATTGTGCTCGGATCCAAAGAGGGTGGTTGCCGCAAAGCCGAGGCCTATTTCAAAGCCCTTACTGGCAGGAAGACTCAGCATCGCCTTAGCCAGATCCGCCTCCAACTTATCAAACACAGGATCGCCCAGGCCTACAGGAACGCCGGTGAGCACGCAGGCAATGGTGCCTCCGACCGTGTCGCCGGCCTTTTGCGCCGACGTAATGATAGCTTCGAGCTCAGCCCTTGTCGTCTGATCAGGGCAGCGCAGGGGATGGGCGTCCACCTCCTCGCGCGTCACAGTCTCTGGATCTGTAATAGTAGCTTGTTTACCTTTAACGGAATCAACGTAGCCTACACAGCGAAGGCTGGGAATATTGGCGAGTAGAATTTGTTCCGCAACGGCCGCCGCCGCCACGCGTCCTATGGTCTCGCGGGCACTGGCGCGACCACCACCGCTGCTCGGGCGCACCCCGTATTTGGCGTAAGTCGTATAGTCGGCGTGAGAGGGGCGAAACACGGTTTGCATGTCTTGGTAGTCGCCTGGCTTTTGATCTTCATTGCGCACCATCAGCGTGAGGGGGGTCCCTAGAGTCACGCCACCCTCAAGGCCGGATAGACACTCGACGCGGTCCTTCTCTTGACGTGGTGAGCTGAGATGACTCTGTCCCGGGCGGCGCCGATTAAGCCACGCCTGCACGGCCTCAAGGTCGAGCGGATATCCCGGTGGGCAGCCATCTATCACGACGCCGACACCGCCACCGTGAGATTCGCCAAAGGTAGTTACGCGGTAGAGATGGCCGAAGGTGTTTGGCATGAGAAACTCCGATAGGCTACAAATACAGCCTAAAATAGGGCGTCAAAACCAGCAGTGGCATAGGGTTGAAAGTTTTTTCGTCCGACGACTTTGCCAGCGCCAAGTCCCATATTGACATGGACGCCTTTATTTTCCATGCGCAGATCCAGGCTGTAGCCGTGCGCACCGAGCAGTTTGTCCCAGCCGCGTCTAGGTCTGCTACCGTTCCAGGCGGCGCCATAGTTATAAAATGCGGTGAAATCTAAACGCTGCAAATAAAGCAGCCACCAAGCTTTGTCGATATCGCTGAGTAGCGGCATGTTGTAGTCGGCTTTAAAGCGCCCCTGGGTGTTAGCCTGAATAGGTGAGAATAGCCCGGAATTGGCATTCCCCAAGGGGAATGAGTTCTGGTTATAGCCGCCACCACTCCCTGGGATAAATGTTCTCAGAGGTAAATAATATTCCTGTAGCTCACGCATTTTTTTGCCGCGTGTTCTGGAGGCTTCGACGCCAAGACTAAGCCTTGCAGCAGCTGGTAGGCTCATCCCAAGCGTAGAGCTGGCCCCTAGTTGGTTGTAGTCGAAGTTTGTATTGAATGCAGCCGGGGCGACTCGTCCCGATATCTGATTGCTCAGGCTCAAGCGGCCAAAGGAATGATAGAGCCCAAACGATGCTGCTGGTTCCACCAGAAAGCCGCGACGAATCCCGCTGCTGAAGCCAATAATTGGCTTCAAATGGGCGTATTTCACAGCTAAACCAGTACTGGCGAAGCCCCCTAGGAGACGAAAGCCGAGGCCGCTCTCAAGGCGAGCACCCTTTTCGTCCATATACTGCACCTTCCTCAGCGTACCGTTGCTGAGTAAACCGTCGAAGGTATGCTGTCTGTACAGCGAAAGATTGATGCTTGGCACCCACCGGGTCGAGCTGATCGAAATGTCGGTGTTGGGAAAGCCGCTAAAAAGACCGTACAGAAATGTGGCCCGGACAGTTTCATTCTGCAGATGATCCATGAGCGGTACGGAGACGACGCCAAATTGCGGGCCATAGGCGTCATTCGCTCCAATCCAAGGAAAGGCAAACAGCGGGCGTGCCCGGTACTCGGCGGGTTTTGGGGTCGTATCGCTTCCAGTGTTAGGCTGAACGGCTTTGTCGGCATCGGGAGATGCGGCAATAGTGACCTCCGTGGCGCTCGCTTCTTTAGATTCGACTGGTCGCCAAAGAGATGCGCCTTGCATGGCTGTTGCAAGGTCAATCGGCTTACCTTGGATTAGCGCAAATTGCAGGGGTGACATGTGGCCAGTGGGGGTCGAACAGGCCCTTAGCTTTAATTCACTCGGTGATACGCGCCGTAGGTTGGTCTCTTGGCCGTGATACAGCGCTAAGACCAGGTCACCGCTCGCTAGTCCCTTGATATCAAGCACATGGTCGCGGACATCGGCCATGCCTAAGCAGGTACCGTCCGGTGTGTACCGTCTTAGAGTGCGGCGCTCACGCTCAGCTAGCAGGAGCCACACATTAGCGCTGTCCGGACCGGCGAACGCTGCACCGATCGGTTGCCCCAGCCCGGTGCTGAAAGTGTTAACGACTTTTTGTTTGTATGAGTCGTAAACATTAATTTTGTAGGTCGTGCCCGTTAGCTTGTAGTCGGCAGTGCTAAACCACAACTCACTTGGGCTGCTGCTTGCGTGCTGACCAGCAATTTTATCTCTGGGCTTAATCCAGCGTTCACCGATTGGTTTTAGGTACTGCGGCAGAGTAGCTGTCAGCGGGCAGTCGACGCTGCCGCCAGTTTTCGGTAGCTGGCAAAATCTCGTCGCCGACTGCTCTTGCTCGTACCAGGCCAGGTGAGTGGTTGTTTCCCAGAGCTTGGATATAGCGCCCTTACGCTTAAAAATAAGTTTTTTGTACTTATTACCTTTAGCAGGTAGCGGCTGCCAGCTGAGGGTGCTGACATCTTGCGGCGGATCTGGCAGATAAGTGACTGTCCCCAGAAAGTCTTGACCACGTACGGCAGTGACTGTCCGGTCCTGCTCGCTGAGCACGCTTTGTGGGCGCCAATTTACGGCCCATTTGCTCTTATCATCGAATACGATCTCAATGTCGGAGAGGCCATTTTCGTTGGCGCTGAGCATGGTGATTTTTTCACCGTCGCTGTGCCAACCAGGAGTCCCGCGCAGGCCCAAGCGTGCAGCTTGCTCACCTACAAAAAATGGTCCTTCGTAAGCTTGATCCCAGTGGGCTTTTGCCGCCTTTTGGTACTCGTCGAAAAGGCCGCGGCTATTCTGACCTAAATAATCCTCAAGGGCATGGTCCAGCGGGAGGTTGCCCGGAATCAAACTACCTGGCCAGTACCACGGCATAAGATACCAAAAATATCCGTGCAGGAGATCGGGTAGTTTGTTGGCATCCCCTCGCCGCAGCACATAGCTAATGAAGGCGCCGGAGGTGGCGTAGCCGCGGGTGGCGAAGTTGCCTGCGCTATAAAGACTGTGCAGGCGGTCGTAGCTCGGCCAATCGCCGGATAGCGCTTGGTAGCGTTCTATACCCGCTGTGACATCGGAACTGACAGATACGCTAGTGCTTTCGGCGATACCCTCGATAAACCAGGCTGGCATCGGGATCAGTGGCAGGAAATCGTAGGACCGTCCAAGCCACGTGTCAAAGCTCCGATACATGGTTGAGTGTGTGTACTCGTGCCATGCCAGTTCTTTATCTCCGAGCCCTCCCGACTGAATTTCGAGAGCGTCTGTGATCGGATTGGCAAAGGATGCATTAGTGGTCTGGGCCGATAAGATGACTGGCAACGGATCGGGGCGATGCTGGCCTAGCCAAAGTTCTAGGTGTGGTCTGGCTGCCTCAAGGGCATTGAGTGTGAGCGCGCCTTCGGCCGGGGTGCGGTGATCAAGATAAACATAGAAGTGGTCTGAAGTGATCTCGTCATAACGTAGATGGCCTTGGTTGATGCCAAAGCCAATAGGAAGCGCTGCCGCCTGCTGGGTGGTGAGGGCGGCCATGGCCATCAACCCAGCTCGCCGGACTTTACTTGCGAAAACGCGCACGCGCTGCCTCCAGGTCCTCGGGGGTATCGATGCCGCGGGCACCATGTATGGTCGGCTCTAGCCATAGTCGCCAGCCCGCTTCGAGAGCGCGCAGCTGTTCCAGTTTTTCTGTTTGCTCCAGAGGGGACGCGCCCAGGGCGACAAAGTCGAGCAGGCGAGAGCGGCGAAACGCATACACACCAAGATGGTGGTAAAAGTGCCGTGGCAGATTGCCGGCCTCATGTTTAGTCCGTTCGTAGGGCAGCGGTGCCCTCGAGAAATATAATGCGAACCCCAAGTGGGACCTGACCGCTTTCACTGTGTTCGGATCAGCGGCAAGCTTTGCGTCAGTGCTAGGGACGACGAGAGTCGCCATGTCTGCGTCCGGTTTAGTCGCGAGAGCGTTCATCAGGCCTAAAAGCGCCTGCGTGTTGATGAAAGGCTCGTCGCCCTGGACGTTCAGGATGAATGGCTGTGTAAAGCCTGCTGCAGCCTCGGCGCAGCGGTCGGTGCCGCTAGCGTGACTACTGTCAGTCATTTGCGCTGCGATGCCGCTGGCAGCGCACGCGGCCATGACTTCCAAGGAGTCAGTGGCCACAATAATCGCGGCGCCAGATGCGGCCAGGGGGCTCAGATTCTCGGCGACCCGGACGATCATGGGTTTGCCGCCAAGATCGGCCAAAGGCTTGCGCGGTAAGCGTTCCGAGCCTAAACGCGCAGGTATGACTACGAGCCACTCTTTTAGCGATTGGAGGGCCATGGCGCTATAAAACTATTCCTGAGAGCGAGCTTTCCTCGGTTCCCATCTTGCCAGTGTATGGTCGTCGTTGTTACCATTGTAGTATACTCTCAACGATAGAAAAATTTTATATAATTTTCGCATGACTTGCCCCCACGGAGGAGCTGCCTAGTGGCTACGTCCCCGAAGCCAATGACCCCGCAGTTTGACGAGCAGCTTGTCAATCTCTTCGAAGAACAGTATCTGCCGTTGGCTGATACGATCTATCGTTTCGGATTTGCCCTTACCTTAAGTTTGGACGGCGCTCACACTTGTGTGCGTCAAGCCTTTCAAAAAGTGAGTGGCAAGTTGAAGGAACTATCGAAGTCGCTGGATGCTAATCCAAAGTCTGTTTTGATCGAAGCCTGTTGGCAGGCCTATAAAGACACCAAAGGTGGTGGTGCGTCGCCGATTGGACAATCGGCGATCACTAGTGCTTTGAAGCCGTTGCCCGTCGAGGGGAGAGCTGCAGTTGCCGCTATCGATGGAGCTGGTTTATCACCCGCAGAGGCGGCGCGTGTTCTGTCTTGGTCTGAAGTGGAACTTCGTCAGCATCTGGCAAGCGCTCGTCGCACCCTGTTGCGTGATGCGGTTCAACTCTGAATTTATGGGGAGCGGACGATGGCGCAAGCGGCCGGTGAGTTGAAAGATGATGATGTCCTCTATGGTTATCTTACCGAGTATTTGGATGGCGAGCTGCCAGCAGCTATCGCAGGTAAATACGATCAGTTGTTAAAAGCGGCAGATAGACCAGCACTGCAAGAAGAATTTCAGACGCTGCGTGGGCGGCTGCAGCTAGCCCTGCAGAGCTATTACCTAAAAGAGGACGAGCTCGCAGTACTGGCAAGTCTAGTGCAAGACCCCCGCGTCAAAGCGACCGTTGAGAATGTTAAGATCGCGCAACTTGAGCGTGGTGTGGCCGTCAGTACGATGATGCGGCGTGTGGCGATGGGCACATTTGTCGTTGCTGCAATCGGCGCTGCGGTCGTAAAGTTCGGTGGACCCAGTGACGTAAAGTTTAAACCGCTCGAGTATCTTGGCTACGAGGCTATTGCCCTGGAAGAGGACTCTCGCGAGCGCCTCAATCTACCCAGCCATGATCTTAAAGAGGTAAGGCAATATTTGGCGACTTATCCTGGTCTGGACTTCAAGCCTAAGATGCTCAAGAACGTCCCTTCGACCTGGGATCTCGACGGTGCCACGGTGATTGATTACGAAGTCGCCAAGGTTGCTGTGGTGATGTATGAGCGCCGCCAGAGCAGAAACCCCGAGAAATTATTTCATTTCTCGTTCGCCGGGAAGCTCAGTGATCTGCCGCCTGCCGATCCGGGTAATATGCGCGGATTGATTTTCCAGACCTACGCCTCAAATGAGCAAAATGTGATTGCCTGGCAATCGGCTAACAATACGGTATCACTGCTAATTGGGCGTCGGAGCGCGCCGGAGCTAGCAGAGATCGCCGTTGCTGGAGCCGGTGATTAGCGGTAAGACTAGTCGTCTAACTTTCGATTAGGACGGCTGGCCATGAACGATGCATTTCACGAGCATTTGCGCCACGAGTTGGCGCAACTTAAGCAGCAGGGCCTGTACAAAACCGAACGCGTGATCACATCACCCCAGGGTGCGGTCATCACTACCGGTGGACGTCAGGTCCTTAATTTATGTGCGAATAACTACCTCGGGCTGGCCGGTGATCCGCGCCTCGCTCAGGCGGCGGAGCAGGGGCTTGAGGCCTTTGGTTACGGCCTAGCATCTGTACGCTTTATTTGCGGCACCCAGTCGGTGCACAAAGATCTTGAGGCACTGATTGCTAACTATGTTGGTACTGAAGATTCAATCCTTTACTCGTCTTGCTTTGATGCCAACGGCGGACTTTTCGAAACGCTGATGGGTGAGGAAGATGCCATCATCAGCGATGAGCTCAATCATGCCAGTATCATCGATGGCATTCGACTCAGCAAATCTAAGCGCTTTCGCTATCGCAATCGCGATATGAAGGATCTTGAAGAGAAGCTGCAGGAAGCGGCGAGTTGCCGCTTTCGCATGATCGTCACCGATGGCGTCTTTTCCATGGATGGTTCTATCGCGGACTTAGCTGCGGTAGTCGCTCTGGCTAAACGTTACGGTGCGCTTACGGTAGTCGATGATTCGCATGCAGTTGGTTTTATCGGGAAGTCCGGTCGCGGCACGGCAGAGCACTGCGGCGTATTGGGTGAGATCGACATCATAACGGGCACCCTCGGCAAGGCGCTTGGCGGTGCTTCCGGTGGATACACTGCTGCGAGCAAAGAGATCGTCGATTGGCTCAGGCAGCGGTCACGGCCCTATTTATTTTCCAACACCTTGGCTCCGTCCATTGCTGCTGCTTCAATCTCTGCACTGGAACTAATTCGCGGTGCCAATGACTTGCGGGAGCGGTTGACGGCTAACAGTAAATACTTCCGCTCGGCTATGACCAAGCTGGGTTATGATCTCTTGCCAGGCGAGCACCCGATTATTCCGGTGATGATTGGCGATGCTGTAAAGGCGAAGGCCTTGGCCGAGGCCCTTCTGGCTGAGGGTGTATACGTGATTAGTTTTTCTTATCCTGTGGTGCCTAAGGGCAAGGCGCGGATCCGCACTCAAATGTCGGCGGCGCACAGTCACGATGATTTGGTTCGCGCTGTAAATGCGTTTGCTAAAGTGGGTAGGGAACTCGGGCTTATTAACTAAATTACGGCATGATATAGCTGTCGATGAGGGAGTTGCGATGAGCACGCAAAAGACGATGAAAGCCTTGGTGAAGGCCGAGCGCGGCAAAGGCCTCAAGCTACAGCAAGTGCCGGTGCCCGTCATTGGCCCTAATGACCTACTGATTAAGATCAAAAAGACGGCCATCTGCGGCACGGATCTGCACATCTATAACTGGGATGCATGGGCGCAAAAGACGATTCCCGTGCCGATGACGGCCGGTCACGAATTCTTTGGGCACGTGGCAGAGGTCGGTAGTGCCGTGAGTGGTTTTAAGGTCGGTGACCGAGTGTCGGGGGAGGGTCACATCACCTGCGGCCACTGCCGTAATTGCCGTGCTGGACGGCGGCATTTGTGCCGTAATACGGTAGGCGTGGGAGTTAATCGCGACGGCGCATTCGCCGAGTATCTGTCTTTACCGGCGAGTAATGCTTTTAAAATTCCTGATAGCATTTCGGATGAGTTAGCCTCGATCTTTGATCCCTACGGCAATGCGGTCCATACGGCCCTGTCTTTTGACTTGGTCGGTGAGGACGTGCTGATCACGGGTGCCGGTCCCATTGGGATCATGGGCGTCGCTATTGCTAAGCATGTCGGTGCCAGGCATGTCGTGATCACCGATGTGAATGACTACCGCCTAGACTTGGCTCGTAAAGCCGGTGCCACACGCGTCGTCAATGCCAAAACAGAGAAGTTGAAAGATGTCATGCGCGACCTAGGTATGACCGAGGGCTTCGACGTCGGTCTCGAAATGTCCGGCAACGCCGTTGCCTTCCAGGACATGCTCAAGGCCATGAACAACGGCGGCCGCGTCGCCATCCTCGGCATCTTCCCCGGCGAGGTCGCCATTGATTGGAATCTGGTCATCTTCAAAGGCCTGGTCCTGAAGGGGATCTACGGCCGCGAAATGTATGACACATGGTATAAAATGGCCAGCATGCTGCAGAGTGGCCTCGACATCAGCTCGGTGATTACGCACCGCTTTCCGCTGGCGGACTTCGAAAAAGGATTTGCCGCGCTCAATGCCGGTACCGCCGCCAAAGTGGTGCTTGATTGGGCCTAAGGATTCTGACATATTGAGTATCTTGATGTCGGGGTGTAGCGCAGTTGGTAGCGCGCGTCGTTCGGGACGACGAGGTCGCAAGTTCGAATCTTGTCACCCCGACCAAAGTTTACTTCGAGGCTCCGCCTCGAGCTCCGCTTAAGAACCTTCCATAAGGTTCTTAAGTATCTCCAATTGGGGACCGGGCCCGAGAGGCGTGAGAGCCAGAGCAGCAGACCAGTACTATTGGCCCATTGCTTGCATCGCTGACTTTTGTAAATGCATCGGACAAAGTTAAAATCTTAACCTCGATTTCGCAGCTAAAGCCCAAGTCTACGGCACATCTAGCAAGGTTGCTCAAGCGAGACTTCAAGAATATTCATGCAGATGTCCGGTTTTTAGCGAATTGGTAATGGGCTTCGGTAACACAAACGATGACGCACTTCGTTCCTGAAGCGTCAAACACCAGTAAAAACTCAGGCTTATAATTTTCCTTGGACATTTTTGTAAAGCAGCAAGTGGCTCGCTGCGCAAGAGGGTGACAGAACGCTTAGTTTCTGCGCCGCACCTTGCCAAGCTGATTGAAGCTGACCAGCAGAATACCAAGGTGACACTAGTCCAGAAAACAAAGCGCGCGATCAGGGCCGAGCAGCACTCAACCGAGGCCGCCCTACAGCAGGATTTTCTTGCCGCACTTGCAGCGCTAGATCCGCTAGCGGCTCAGCAGCGTGGTAAATTGTATCGAGCTTGACGCCTGCGCGGTCGAGCTCCTCTTGGAGGGCAATGCGAATGAAAGCGGTTGGCGGATATCCGAGTTTCTGGGCAAAGATTGCGGCACGCGACGGGGTCACGACCTTGCGGCCTTTTTCGATGCCGCACAGGTTTTGCTTGGAGATGCCGAGCAGCGCAGCGAAATCATTTTTGCTGATTTAATCGCACAAACGTAGTGATTTAATGATCGCAGAGATCGTAAGTGGCCCACCGTTGGTCTTCTCCATGAAGGCCATGGCATCACTTTTTTCGGATGTCGCTAATTTTGTCTTTTTTGTTTTCATGTCCATTAGGTCTCAGGCCGCTCTGATTGTAATCCTGGTGCCTGTAGCAGCGATAATGCGCAGCAAGAGGTCAATCGATACACCAATTGTTGCGCCATTTTTAACCGCTGAAACTTTGGAGCGAGAAACTCCGGATTTCTCGACGATCTCGTTTACCGTCATTTCACTGGCTGCAATGGATTTTACTGCAATCCGCGATAAATCGGCTTTGTATTCCATCAGCGCAATATCGCCTTCACTAAGACCAAGAGCCTCTCCAATCTGCTGCGCCGTACGGTTGACAGTATTTTTTGTGGACTTTTTAACCATAACGTTAGCCTTTAATGTTGCGAAAAAAGGTGTGCAACCGCTTCAACGCGGTATTGATTTCCTTTTGAGGAGTTTGTTGGGTTTTTTTGATAAATGCGTGGAAAACTAAAATTCCCTCCTCAGTTACCGAAATATAAAAAGCTCTGTATGCATCTCCGGCCAAGCTTATGCGGATTTCACTGACGCCTTTAGCGACAGAAGGCATGGCTCTAACGTCCGGCATGCCGATCAATTCCCCGCGCTGCAACCGAAGCAAAGTGGCTCCCAGCTCTCGTCGCGCGGCTACAGGCCAATCTCTTATGATCTTTCTTACGGGCTCATAGATCTGCACTGGTACGAGTTCTTCACGCCGCATCTATCAACCCCAGATTTGTTTATGTCCCATAAAAGGGACATCAGTCAAGATGTTTTTACTGAAAAAGGGGTTTAAATCGTGGTCAACGAAACAGTTTTATCCCGCATGGTGAAAGACTTTTGCGACTATGTCATGCGGGTCGTCATGGAGGATCTTTACGGTTCAGGGCTGGCTCATCTCATTATTTTGATCGGTGGTACTGCCGCGTTTGTCTCCCTCGACTTTAGTTTGCACAGGGGCGAATCTCCGAGGCGTGCGTTTATCTTCTTTGTGGCGTGGATTTGCTGTCTTCCAGTTGGCGGTAAGCCGGTGGCTTATGCGCTCGTCAATGGTCTGGGAACATCTCTTGCCTATCAATTGCAAAAGACGTCGGTGAAGGTGCTTGAGGGGCCGGCTGCGACCCACACTATGCCTCCCGGTTGGGTGATGAACACCATCCTGCGAGCTAATGGAGTAGAAATTGAAGTTCCTCAATAAAACGGACACGAGTTTACCACTGAAAAACGAGCTATAATGGCTCAAGTACAACAGCCAAGGGGTAGACTATGTCGAAGAGGGTTAAGGCGCCTAGGAAGCATGATCCGGAGTTTAGGAAGCAAGC
>JAPLFY010000151.1 GCA_026390435.1 Pseudomonadota bacterium | reverse complement strand
TCGAGGTACTCCGCCAGGCGCATTAGGAAGATTGCATTTTAAACTCCGAATCAGTTTGGCAAGCTGGCCTAGATCAGCAGTGACCGGGTATTCTATGACAATGTCAGAGCCGACTGTGATGCGTATTGCTGTCGGCGCTGGCATCGCATTCCCGATTTGAATAAAGCCATTTTCAGTTGGATTGGGTGAAAGTCCTTTAGGCTCCCAATTCGGCAGTGGTGGCAGTTTGCCTGCGTCGACAGATCTTTTGCGCCACTGGAACAGCACATTTGCTGCGATGTCGACTTCGCGACTGTATGCAGCAATCGACATGCCGCTGGCGAAGGCTTCTTTTACGATTTGTAGTTTTTGATCGTCCGAGAAATTGCGATGAAGCTGAGTTTTGGTGACAACTTGCACGTCGGGGAGTCGATAATTTTTCATAGTCAGCACCGATGCCGGCAACGGTGCCGACACCGGTGCTGAGCGTCAAGGGGCCGTCAAGTGAGCGGCCGCGGTTTCAAAAAAGACTAATGATGTTATCGGGTGGAAGGAGCGAAACAAGAGAAGGGGTTAAAGCCCAAGGTACCATTTACCAATACGATATCAGTGATCCCAAGGAGCTAGTTGAAAAGATTGCAGGCATTAGCCAGGAGGATCATTTTGACGCGGCGGCCGTATTTTCGTACTTGCAATTAGTCTACTGGCGTAAATACGGTGAAGACTCTTTAGACTTTAGGAGCGTCACAAACATGCTCTACGTCCACACCACTTCGATGACCGGTGAATTTAACAAGACCTACGCGATGAGACTAGGCATCATTACCGCCTTTGATCGTGCCCACTATGGGCGTCAACATTGTATACCCTACCTGCAACAACTCCTGGACACCTAGCCGTGATCCGAAATCTAGCAATAAATCTGGATCCGCATCGCCATCAGCTAGGTAGTAGATGCGTGCCTCGGGTTCAAATTTGTTGTACACCTTGCCTTGAAAGCCGCTGATGAGGTGATAATCCGGATTTGACCTACAGAAGTCGATCAATGACTGCACCTGGTGGGATAGAAATTCGCCGGTCATCATCTGCGGCTCTAAGTCCAAAAACCTGAGCTCATCGTAAATCCACACCTTGCCAACTCGCTTGAAAAAAGCGTGTAGGTCATCGGAAATTTCTATGAAGATCTTGCGCCGAGGATCCATACCCACCTCCACCCTGGGAAAGGTATCGGCGCTTGGCTGTTAGGTCTTGAGGTAACGTGGTGAGCACTACATCTAAGATGCCTCTATAGATTGGAAATCTAGTGCCTGACCCCATTTACTCCCATGTCATTCGCAATCCCATCATGCTGGTGTTAGTAAGCTGATGACACAGAAATATCTGTGAGGGAGCAGCATGCAAGTACTATCGCTAGTCGGTTACACGGAATCAAAGAAGCCTATTTATCTTTACAATACCACGGAACCAAAAGCGCTCAGTAAACAGATATTTTCCTTTAGCCCAGAGGATAAATTTGACGCGTTGGCTGTATTTTCATATTTGCAATTAGTTTATTGGCGCAGATACGGAGAAGAATCGGTCGACTATATGAATGCGACAGCCTTGATTCGCGTTTACGAGGACACTACTGATCCAGCGTTTCGTGCAGAGCGCGCGGCAAAGTTAGGCATCAATACCGCCTTTTCGATGTCTAAATACGGACGCCAACTTTGCTTGACCCACTTGCAGGATTTGCTCAACGCTTAGGCGGCTTTGGAAATCCAGCATCAAATTTGGATCTGCATGTCCATTAGCTAGAAAATAGCGTCGTGCGTTTGGTTGGAATTGATTGAAAATCTGCCGATCCTTCCAACTAATGATGTGGTATTCAGGATTAGCGCTACAAAATTCAATTAGAGAATTGACTTTTTCCAACCAAAAGTCGCCACTGATCATATCAGGCTGTAGGCCTAAAGAAATGAGATCTTCATACCGACCAATCTGCCCTGTATTTTTAAAAAAAGACTGAATGTCACTGATAGTGTCGTCGTAAATTTTCTGCAGCGCATCCATACCCACCTCCTGCTTATGAGGGCATCGGTGCTTAGTGGAGAAGTCTTAAGGTGATTTTAGTATCGTGGGGTGCTTAGGCTAGGCGATATATAGGAAATTACGGCGATAATGACCGAACTAAAAACTTCCCAATACTCACCAGAAACCACTACTCCATAGTACATTGGGCCATAGCCCCTTCATTTAAAATCACTTGATTTAGTCGATGACCCAGTTGGCGCCACCTAGGGCGGCAGATTGGGAGTCGTCATGTTTTTTGAGCCACCGCAGCGTCGCATCTGGCTCTACCGAGATCCTGTGGATATGCGGAAAGGCCATAATAGCCTCAGCTATCTGGTCACGCATGTTGTGCTCAGGGATCTCATGTCCCGTGACATCTTTCTTTTTGTGTCCAAGGATCGAAAGTCTCTCAAGGCGATCGTCTGGGATGGATCTGGACTCTGCCTATTTCACAAGCGGTTGAACCGTGGGCGAGTGATGAGCTTTTCGCATCTCCCCAAAGCGAATGAGTATGAGGTGACAAGGTCCGGAGCCGTCGCCCACGAGATGTTTAAGGGTTTTAAAGGCGTTGTGATGTGTGATGGCTACTCAGGCTATCATCGCCTGCAAGATAATGATGGCCTTATTTATGCCCAGTGTTGGGCGCACTGCCGCAGGAAATTCTTCGACGCAATGGCGAAGCATCCAGAGTCTAAAAGGGCTGTCGAGCTTATCGATCGTCTATTTGAAATTGATCGAAAAGCCAAGGATTTACAGCATCTAGGTGAGCTAAGAGCCACCGAATCCAAGGTAATCATGGCCGAGTTTGATGCATATTTGGAGTCTCGGCGGGGCAAATTCCTCGAATCTATGGCATTTGGTAAAGCCGTTACTTACTACGATGAGCGGAAGGATGCGCTGCATCAATTCCTGAATCACAGCGTCGTGCCCTTAGATAATAATACAGCGGAGCGTGCACTGCGCGCTCCTGTGATGGGACGCAATAATTTTCAGGGTTTCAGGTCGATCGACGGCGCTGATGTGGCGATGACGTTTTATAGCATCATCACGAGTTGCAAGGCAGTAAAAGTCGAGCCTCGTACATACATGCTCCAGGTGGCAATTAGATCTGCGCGTGCTGAGGAGCTTATGACTCCTTATCGATATGCAGTGGATCTTCGGAATCAAGCGGATTTAAAGGTCGCCAGCGAGTTCGAGGTACTCCGCCAGGTGCATTAGGAAGATTGCATTTTAAACTTCGAATCAGTTTGGCAAGCTGCCCCGGATCGGCAGTGACCGGATATTCTATGACAATGTCAGAGCCGACTGTGATGCGTATTGCTGTCGGCGCTGGCATCGCATTTCCGATTTGAATAAAGCCATTTTCAGTTGGATTGGGTGAAAGTCCTTTAGGCTCCCAATTCGGCAGTGGTGGCAGTTTGCCTGCGTCGACAAATCTTTTGCGCCACTTGAACAGCACATTTGCTGCGATGTCGACTTCGCGACTGTATGCAGCAATCGACATGCCGCTAGCAAAGGCTTCTTTCACGATTTGTAGTTTTTGATCGT
>JAPLFY010000128.1 GCA_026390435.1 Pseudomonadota bacterium | reverse complement strand
TAGATTGGCCATGGCCTCTGTACGATCGGCTGGTGCTGCGTCAAGATCCATAGCAATGAGGAATAAAGCGCTGTCCAGGGCTTTAATTGCAGTGCTGTTTTGCTCATCTAGCATCATCCTCTGCCGCCAATGGCCCCACTCTGTTCGAGGCAACGAGGTCAGCAGACCAAAGGAGTCGGATGTTGGCTTGGCTTGTGCCTCTACAGTAACGAAGGTTGCGTATAAATCCTCGACTGATGTTGGCTCGCTTGGGATATCGAAATCGATCGGCGTTCGCCCCTTCCACGCCTTAGCGACTATTTAAGGACCACCGGGAGACCCATAGGCATTCGTTTGTTGGTCGGAGCCATTACGATTGTAACGACCGGTCAGTAGATAAGCTTGACCACCATAATGAACCACTGGGACTTGTGGATGTCTTGTATTTGAGATGACTGAGACGTAATCACGCACCGACTGGAGAGGCGCCAGTCCAGCCGAAGGTACCCAGCCACGACCGGTTTGACCTAGACGCCAGTAGTTTGGCATAGCTCCTACGCCCCAAAACCATAGCCCAAAGCGCTTCGGCAAGGGAGCATTGCCGTCAGCCAAAGCCGTGCCATTCCCATTGAGCATGGCCTCAAGTAGTGGCAGGCCCATCGTAACCACTGTTCCCGATGCTAATCCCCTAAGTATTTGTCGGCGATTGAGGTTTTTTGCTTTCATCTTATCTCTCCGACGTGCTTAAAGTTATCACTGGTCACTAGATTTAAAATCAATGTTTGATAATCAAATCCAGACGCTGAGAACTGACTGGTAAGGTCTTTGACGAATAACATTGCTCTCTCGTCATCTATGGCGCCCAGAGCGTGACGGTAAAGATGCTTGACGATGCACTGATGAACCTCAGTTTTGTTCTGCAAAAGTGCGCCCAACTCTTTAGCTCCAGTAAATTTTTTTTCGTCTAAAGCTCCACTGACATCAAGCGGCAATCCTCGATCTGAGTCGCGGTAGGCACCAACTCCATCAAATTGTTCGAGCGCCAATCCTGCTGCATCCATTTTAATGTGGCACGACGCACATCCTGGGCTCGCTGTGTGAATATCTAGCCGTTGGCGCTGGGTCCGAAATGAACCATCGGCGACGTCAGGCGGGAGTGCAGGGATATCGGGTGGAGGCGCAGGTACGATTTCGCACAGCAATCGATTCAGCACATATCTGCCACGCGAAATTGGGGCAGTCGTATCAGGTTTTGCCTGAGATGCTAGAAGCCCGGCCATCGTCAGCAAACCTCCACGTGGGCTTGTGGTAGGTATCTCAACTAGCGTCATGGAGTGGGCCTCCGATGAGGCTGGCTGGAGACCATAAAGTGATGCAAGTTCTGGATTTACGTAGGTCCAGGAGCGATTGAGAAGTTGCGTAAAGTTCTGACCAGAAGTGAACACCAACCGATCGAGTACATGATCTAATTCGCTTTGCATCGCCGCCGCTAAGGTCGGAGTAAACTGCGGATAGGCCATTTGATTTTTACCTAAAGTGGCCAACGCGTCAAAACCAAGCCACTCCCTGAAAAAGCGCAATAGCGCCTCCTTAGAGCGAGGATTGGCAAGCAGTCTTTGCGCCTCAGATTTGACTCCATTGGCGTCGGCCAATTTACCTTGCTCGGCGGCATCCAGTAGGGCGCTATCTGGGGTTGAGTCCCACAGCAAATACGACAAACGAGCAGCTATCTCATAGGCGTCGAGCGCGCGAATGCCACCCGCTATCACCGCACCAACCTCACTGCGATATAAAAATTTTGGCGAGCTCAGGATTGCTACAGTCACCGCCTCGAGACCTTTCGTCGCACTTTTGAGGTCCGATGCAACGATTAAGTGGACCTTCTTCAGTGACGACATTTCCTCAGTACTGGGAGGTCTACGCCAAGCCAGCCGCCCAACTTTTTTTATAAAGTTTTCGACACAAGCATCGATGTAGCCATTGGTAGTATCAACTTGGCAGCCAACAAATGTGTTGGTTTTTTGAGCGTCAGCAAAGACCTGTGCGGCGAGTTCATTGGCGGCTGCTTCGTAGAGTTCAACACCTCGTGGCGTTGTGGTAACTGTAGCCGCACCTAAATTCGATAATGCCAAAAACGGTACGTCTGGTTCAATTTGCGTTTTTAGAGTCACGTCACCAAGGACGTCACGAACGGAATTTAAATACTGGCTACGGGTCAAACGCCTTAATCCACCTACGGGTAGATTACGCTTCGATAGTTTGCCAAATCCGTCAGCCCCCAAATTATTGCGGTCACCGTTACTACGTAAATCAACAGTGCGTCGTGAACTCGGACCGCACGCAACAAGCGCGACCAAGATCATCAAGGTTGGGAAACAAGCCGAACAAGTGAACCGTACTTGACGCAAACTACCCCCGCCTCCAATGTAGACTCAGACTGGGTCAGGCCAGTCTCCCAAGTCGATCGGCTCAGTCTTATCGGGGCTTTAGCCTATAAGTATATCCATTTGATATTACGATGAATGATAACAACACTTGAACTTGGCCAAAGAGCGCATCCTATGGGGCAATTCTGATTTTGATCTGCCGTAAAGCAGCACATTGACGACCACACTATGGGTGGACCCACCGGACATTCACTAGCCTGAGGGTTTTGAGCCTCCGCACTGTGTGACATGTCTACGTATTCTAGAATATTTTAGCGTTTAAAGTTATTCCATGTAAGGAATGATCACTTCGCGAACACTGCGGGATTTCCACTTTTAGGAAACCTTGCCAAGTTCACTTAGGCTGACCCCTAGCCTGAGGGCTAGGACCTGCCGCTCCATCTGGTCCATTATAAACCTCGGTCCGTCGCGTAAAAACTTTTGTCGCACCGGTTCTAGCTCCTCAGCAAGGATTTCGTCTTTAACCCCTGTAATGCGCTCCTTAAGCTTCTCTTTAGGAGTTAGGTACCCGATACCCCCATGCGGTCTTTGCGTGTTGTAAAAGCTAAGCCATTGGCCGAGAGCCCGATTGAATATCTCGAGGGTTTTCGTCGGCGCTCGTCCGTAGAAGTAGTCGGCATCGATACGATGGCTGCGCTCTACCTTACCGTTCAGCTCTTTGACGCCTGGAGGAATAAGCCTGTGGTTGATTCCGTGCTTGGAGCACCACTCCTCCATCGGGTGTTTTCCGTGGCCGTTACCCATGAGCTTGTAGGTGAATTCATGTCCGTTATCGGTTTGTATTGTGGCGATTGGGAAAGGACAGGCGCGCTTGAGTCGCTCTAGGAAGTCGATGGTCCAGTGCGCATTTAACGCGGCATAGCTGTAAGCAAATCGCCACCTGGTGCACTCGTCAACGGCGACATAAACGAATGCCGTCTGTCCCTCCACCTTCATGGGTGTGTATTTCACGTCCATCTGGAGACGCTGACCAGGGATCACCAACTCGTAGCGCTTACGGTGTTTCTTAAGCCTGATACGTCGCTTCCTCTCGGGCGGTCTGCGTTTGTTTAGCACATGATTAATTGTCGAACGGCTGACCCCGGAACGCCCTTCTCGTCGCAAGTATTCCTGGATCATATCGGCCCCGTACCCCTTGCGACGGTAGTACGCAATGCGGGTCTCAATCACCCCGTCAATCATTCTTGGGCTACGCTTCGGTTTTCGACTCTCCTCCTCGAGAGACGACAACTTAAAATCACCCTCAACTAGCCGCTTCCACCACTTGTAGTAGAAGCTTCTACCAAAGCCATGACGCTCGCAGGCTAGTGACACATTGCCTAACTTAAGCCCGTAAAGTAACAGCTCTGCCTTGATCCTCAGGTCACGGTCCCGACACCGCCTAAGCTGAGGCATTAACTTATCCCGCAGAGTCTGATAGGTGTATTTATGGCTAGCCACAGAGCTGCTCCTATTGGTTGAGAATTATTGGCGTAATCCTTAACCAGTACGGTAGCAGCTCTTCTCTCTCCCTACACCCCAAGGCTTTGAGCCACCCCACTGTGTGTGATGTCTCCGTACTCTAGAATATTTTAGCGTTTAAAGTTATTCCAAGTGTCGAACAGATTGACACAGACTCGACCACGGTTGCTAAGTTTTTTCCAGACATCATGGTTAGTTATATTTCTGACTTTCTGGACCTTGATTTGCATCAACTTATGTGTAACCGGTGACGCAAATCTTATCTCAAATGGGTGCATAATGAACCTATACTTCAGACGCTATCTGCTTCTTTTATCGGTTGCATTGACTAGTTGCTCGTACGAGTCAAAAACGAAAAATGAGACATCATCCACCACACGCGAAGGATACACCGATGGGCTGGCTACTCCGGTGGATATTTCTGTGTCTTCAGTAAACTCAATTGCAGTGAGTGGCGACGTCATTTCACATGCGGCCACAGCAAAAAAAGAAACAACGAGAACTGTCAGTAATAAGCAGCTTTCCTGCAAATTGGAAGCAGCAGAGGCTTATCAGGCGCGCTACACGATCGTTAATGGCACCATGACTCAAGTAAATTTAGACGACAGTAATATGCCAAATGAGGTGCTCACTAAGATTGAAAGCACCGATCCTAATAGTGATTTGCCAGGTGTCTACGCTGATGGAACCTCTGAGTTTTGCTTCGACAATATAAAGCTAACAGTTAAGGTAACCCAGACATACACGATGACCACAGTAACCACCTTGATGCAGTGTCACTTTGAGCAATCAAGATGTTCTAAATGAAATTAGACTTACTTTTAAGTAGCGGCCATTTTTTTTAAACTTTTTTTGTTTATGCGGACAAAAAAGGATGGCGGAGTCTGTGAAACTGAGGGCATTTACTCAAGGATTCACGGCCCGTCCTGCCAAGGCCCTATTCTAACACCTCGTAACACTCTGTAATTACTGCTATTCTAGAAGAATCAGTATATTCTGATTTCTCTAAAAAATGAATCTTCCGCTAAAGTTTTGACCAAAAAAAATACCGATAAGAGCCTGATGAATTAGCGATAGTTCTTAAAAACCAATTTAAACAGGATCTTACGGTAAACCTTAGTGGAGACTTTAAGCCATGTTACGCACCATTAAAAACTACGCGTCCCTCAAGTACGCCTGACCGGCTGTTTGGTCTCTACTTTTTCTAGTCGGCTGCGGCATCAAGCCCACCACGACGAATAACACAGACGGCGCAAATCCCTCCGCAGCAAAGCCCCCTCTGCAAAGCCCCGAGGTAGAGGCGTTCGGTCCCGCAGTTACTCAGAGTGAACAACTACCACCTAGCGGCTCGTTAGCGCTGGTGATGCCTCTAGGCATACCAGCCAAGATCAATCAAATCAGACTATCTTTGGCACGTAAGACGCCAGAGCTTGAAAAGCTTTATACCGATCTACTAAACATCGAAAAAGCAATACCCGAAAATCAAGAGGAATTAAATAGGGCGGAACTTAAAATCGCAAATCGCCCAAATTTATTTCCTAACACGCAGGGGTGTCTTGCCTCAAGTAATGGCACTTGCGGTTCATGGCCATTATGGTCGGGCGTGGGGATTGGTATTGTTAATGACACGTTTAACGTAGAGTCTCTAAGACGACTGCTAGAAACGCTGCGAGAGGAAGCAGCTACGACTCAGACAAACCTAGATACCCAAGTGACCAGCCAGGCTAAGACCGACCCGAAAGGTCAGCTCACATTCCAGCTTAGCGCTGATACAGCTAAGCTTGAGCGCTTTGATTTAGCACCAGGGGAGTATTTCGATGGTAGGACATTCAACCCCTATTGCTCCAACACACCTCACTCCTTGCCTGCGCCAACTTGCCGTATCCTCACCCCACGCTCTGCCTGAAGTTGATAGATATCCCCATGCCAGTCACCTCTGCTTCGACCCTTTCCGCGG
>JAPLFY010000015.1 GCA_026390435.1 Pseudomonadota bacterium | reverse complement strand
GGTGAGATTGCCGACTTCGTTACGGGCGTGCGCCTTGGCTACGGTGACAAAGAGCGTCGACTCGCGGAAAAGACACTGCAGACCTACGAGATACCTGGCTCAATGCGCTCGAGAATTACCCGGGCCAGTATGCTCGCGTGGATCGCATCCTACCGTAAGGGTGGCTACAGAATTGAGGCACTTTGTCCAAAAAAGCGCGTCGATAAGGGCGGATTTCGCAGTTTAGATACAGCTGTGCGAATGGAAATAAAACGTCTAAAACAGGAAAACGCTTATTACACTGTGCCCGTAATCATCAAGAAGCTGCGACACAGTAAAGTGATCGGTCCGAACGACATCGTCAATAAGGCGACCATCTACCGATTTATCCGCACCGAATGCCAGCCTCTAAATCCAGACGAGGGAGTGGATCGCCGCCGGTTTGAGGCAGAGCATTCGAACGACATTGAGGTCCAATATCAGGGCGTCAGCTATGGCAAGGCCGTGCCTGTCAATCTAGCGATCAATGCTCGTGGCGGCCGCGACTGGGGCAGCGACTCCAAGCCTAAACTAGAGCCTGCTGAAACCAATGACAGGCAACCACTCGACCCAATACCCCCTACCGGTGGACAGCTCTTCAACGCGATGATTACCCATTCTATGACACATAATGAGGTCCATCCATGAGGCATAGGCAACACTTTGGCTTTAAGGCCGAGCCATTTGCCAAAGACATCGCCACTAAGGATCTGCTTAAACTGGCAAGCATGATTGGAGTCAAGGCCGGCCCTCCTCGAAAACCTGCAGTACCGAGCTGCAGCGCCACTAGCGTCACGCGTTATGAGCAAAGCTCATGTCCGCTCCCTAACTCAGGTCGAAATGGAGGAATGTCTGAGTCATCACCTTCGCGTCGCAGGAGTAAAAACACAGCTTTTTGAGCAAGGTGCCATAAGTGCCATCCAGCAGGGATGCGTATCGGTAACGGCGGATCATATACGGACCGCTGCCAGTGAACTCATTTGAGGGAGTACCAAAGTGCTAAAACAAGGATATTTTCTATCAGCAGCAGACTTCCGTGAACTTGAAGCTATCACGGCCCGCCTTGCACAATTTGCGTCAGTAGTTTTTGACCAGACCGTCGATGCGGATGATTTGAACAGGTCCATTGACGAACCGCCGCCTCTGCTCCCGGTTTTTATAGATCAAATTTTCATCAGAGGAGCATAACTTTTTCTTGCTAAAATATTGTGCGAAAGCACATGAGTGTCCCACAAGGCTCCCTGGTAGGCCCACTGTTCTCCAATATCTACCCGAACAATGTTGACAAAATGCTTGAGAAAGCCCGAGAAGTAACCAGTTACAAGGGTTACAAGTCTGTCGAGTACGCACGATTTGCCGACGACCTAGTGGTCCTCGTAAAGCGCTCGCGGTGCTGCACGAAGACTAGGCTACTGGACAAAGTACAGCTAAGGTTAAAGCAGGAGTTAGCAAAGCTGAAGGTGGAGATCAACGAGTCTAAGACTCTAGTAGTCAACCTAGAAGCCGGTGAAACACTTAAATTTCTCGGCTTCCAGTTCAGACTGCTCGCGGCCACTAAGACTCTAACCTTCCGCATGGCTGAGCAAAGGCCCCAAAGGGAAAAACGGACTGCCTTCTTGCGGGAGATTAAGCACACGATGCGATGCAGCCGATTCAAACCGGTTGCGAACATGATTCGTGATGATATCAACCCCAAAATCAGAGGTTGGGTCAATCACTTCCGATGTGGCAACTCAGGTCGTGACCTAAGTTTTGTCAAATCGTCAATTGAGGCGAAGGTTCGTAGATTTGCCACGAGGCAGACACCTAAGAAACGCGGTGGACACAAATGGTCAACATGGACGCCAATGGCGAGCTATGAAGATTGGGGATTATACCAAGACTACCGGGTCAGCTATGTCAATGTTTGAACATGATTCACGCCACATAAACCTGAACAGCGAAAGTGTCTGGTAGCGCCGGATGTGGGAAATCCACAAGTCCGGTGCGAGGGGCATCGAGGGGAGACGGGTACAATTGAGCAAGTCTCGTGATTTGTTTACCGCGCCCCTCCCTGGCCCGAGTCTGGATCTTATCGCCCTCGAAGTCACCATCCGTCCACTTGAGGGCGTACATCTCGCCCGCCCGCATCCCGGTCAGCACCGCCACCACCCAAACATCGTAGAACCGATGGTTAAGCAACGTCGCCTCGCGAAGCAGCACGTCCACCTCGGTCTTGCTCAGAACCGCCTGCCTCACCTGCGGCACCTTGACCTTTACCTGGAGTGCCGGGTACTTCGAAAAGTAGGCAATTTAGCCCCCGGTTTGTTCTGGTCTCCAAGTTGTAAGGCTCAGGGGTCGTTAATTAAGACCAATAAAATCAATTAAATAATGCAATGGATAAAATTGTCCTAAAGTTGGTAGATATTTGTCCGATTAACGTATAATAAAGATCTGCCCCTCAGACAGGAGCACGGAGCATGGCACATTCCCAAGCAGAACTATTCAACTCAATCCCGCAGAGCGATCACCTTGGCCTATTTGAAGCCGATCACCCCAGCTATGAGCGCATCACCGAACTGCTTGGTTACAGGCGCAGGGACGTCGCAGCCGCTACCGGTCTTCAAGTCGGGAAGATCCGCCATGATGTCAAGATGCCGGTCGAGCTGCGCGAACGACTGAGTGAATGGGCCGTCATACTCAACTTGATCGGTGAGTACTTTCAAGATCCGCAGAAGGTCGTGCTTTGGCTTCAGACGCCAAACGCACTTCTTGGTGACATCGCGCCGCGCGACATGATCCGCATCGGGCGCTATAAGAAACTGCTCAAGTTCGTCCAAACCGCGTTGCGTGACAATGAACGCTAAGAAAGGCACCGCCCTCGCTGATGAAGCCGCCTCGCGTTCATTCTCCTACGGTGCTCCTTGAACATGGAACGCTTGCCGACCTAAAGAAGGCGAAGACCCGTCAGGCCGAGTACGAGCGTTATTATTGGGACTACCATTTTGCGCTTCAATACCAGCGGGACAAGGTCAAAGACCAAATCTTTGAGGTTTTGAACGCTGCCTGTAGCTCGGCATTCTCGTTCTCGGCGTGGCAACGGTCCGTCAAGTATCGCTATGGCCTGCATCCTCTTTGCGTAATTGGCAGTCTCGTTGAGCCCGGTGGCCGATTCAACTTTGGGGACTTCAACCCACAGACGTTCGAACCCTTCCCGGCACTATACGTCGCAGAAGACAAGAGTACGGCCATCGCCGAACATCTTCTCGGTGAAGCGGAGCGGGAGTCGAGCACAGCTTGGGACCAGGCACTCACCAAGAGCACTTCGATCACAATTGTATCTGTAAGCGGTAGTCTGGAAAAGGTCTTCGACGTCCGCCAGGCAGCGACTCTGCGCAGCTTTGTCAAACTCATCGCCGCTTTTACAGTCCCCGACTCGCTGAAGTTGATGGCTCGGAGACTTGGTCTGGCAGAGCCGCTCGCGGTGAAGACAGCGAAGGCTTTGAAAACGTCCCTTGAAGACAAAAAATGGCGGCGAAGCGCCATGCTCTTTGACGTTCCATCGAACCCTCAGATCTTTGGACACCTCATTTACTCGTCGAAGATTGAGGCCGTCCTCTACCGATCGGTAATAACCGCCAAGGATTGTTTGGCAATCTACCCGCGCAACTTTGCCGAAACGACTTCGTACATTCAGCTCGACGATACGGCGCCGATTGCGGACACACCGACCAGGCTCGACGCGCAAACCTGGGGTGTCTCCGAGGTCGCCTGGAAGGATCTGTAGCGCCCAACATAGTCGACGCGCCTAGTTTCGGGAGCGGTAAGGAAATCTGAGAAAAACGCCACATGCGATCGAAAGCCTTGTCGCCAAGCTAGTCAACTAGACTTTGCACTCGTGTCAATCCAAAAATCTTGTGGCGTCTGTGCTTTCGCACATTATTCTAGCCAGTAAAAGTTACGCACCGCGGATAGAAATTTGATCGGCATTTCATGACATCGATGGGTGCGCGAGCGTACAAAGCAGTGCCAGCTATTTTCTCGCCGGTCCCAAGTCCGCCCCGGAGTACTGAGAAGGACGTGCTCGTTGAGATCGCATCTGAGTCATTGGCGCGTCAGTGGGAACCGCGCAACAAGACGCCATGCTCAACTCGACACACTTGTCTGAACTGCCCGGCACTCATCGCAGGAATTCGCGCTGGTGGGTTACTTGGCCCGCACTTGAACAAGTAGCCGACGCAGCCCGCTTGTGTAGTGGCACTTTAAGCTAGCAACCCGACCTAGCTATTTTGCATGATAATCTGGACACCCTGTCAGGAATGACACGCAATTCTAGTCAGGTTTTGGTACACCCCTCGGCCCGGGCGCCGGAGCTCGGATAACAAACTAAGAAGGGGTGGAGCAGCCAGTGTTAGCACACCGACTGCTCCGGCAAAACAGGTGCTACAACACACTGACGTGCCTGTGGCTCAGGTAGCCGCTCAGGGCAAAGATTTCAATTGGATTCGACCGAAATGCGGATGTGCCGAAAAAAAGTGTGGGGCCATGGCTACGTCACGCAGTTTTTTGAGGGGTTCGCCTTCCCGTTATGGCTCAAGCGCTACCGGTGTCCTGGGTGCGGCACTGTTTTTACAATGATCCCAGCTGGTTTTGGTCGTCGCCACCAGTCGACTTCGGCTACCATTTGGTCCTCAATTGGGGCTCGGCTAACCAGTCGCTCGTGGCCCAGGAGCCTTCCTCGCCAACGGTGTGGGCATTGGCTCCGTAAGTTTCTGGGTGAGATTGCCGACTTCGTTACGGGCGTGCGCCTTGGCTACGGTGACAAAGAGCGTCGACTCGCGGAAAAGACACTGCAGACCTACGAGATACCTGGCTCAATGCGCTCGAGAATTACCCGGGCCAGTATGCTCGCGTGGGCCGCATTCTACCGTAAGGGTGGCTACAGAATTGAGGCACTTTGTCCAAAAAAGGCTTACTTAATGGCGATTATTGATGGTCATTCCCGATCATTCCCGATTGATAATCTTCGCTCGCTTTTACCTGTCCGAGGACTTCGCCACCCTCAAAGAAGCTCTGCGCGAGGCGGTGTCACGTCGTGGTATCCCGCAGAAATTCTACGTCGATAACGGCGCCTGTTACAGGTCGGAAGACTAGAGCGAATTCTTGCTTGTCTTGGCACTGCGCTCAGTCATTCTAGACCCTACGAACCGCAAGGGCGGGGCAAAGTAGAACGCTGGTTTAAGAATATACGCGACTCATTTTTGCCGATACTGTCTCGGAAGCTAATGACCCTAGACGACCTCAACGAACGCCTCGATGAATTCGTGAGCGGCTACAATAATGCCGAGCATTCAAAGTATCGGAATGACTCCGTACGAACGCTATAGGTCAGATTTAGCCTGCATCAGGCAGGCTCCGGATCGACTTATGGAATTTTTTCGCAGCCACGAGTATCGGCGCGTGAATACTGAGCTGGCAGATAGCTGATTGTCGAAACTGGTCTGCTCGTGGCGAGTCTCCGAGTGGCCAACTTACTGAGGCAGATCATTGACTACGATAACGACCAGTCTGGTAAAAATTCGTAAACAAATGACAGTGCATCGACTTAGGTAGAATTTTTCGCCAAGCGGCAGGCCTTTGCACATCTTTTATACTGCCGCCACTTACTCCTCACAAATTTGCTACCTTCTTTTTCCTTTAGATCCTTTACCCTCGTTTCTCTTGGTGGAGCCTGGCTGAGGATTGGCGTCGGGTGTTTTTTTCGTACCGTCTTTTTTGACGAACGCAGCAATCATCTGCGCTAAACTAATGAATGCTGTTGCTGCCGCACCTATCAATTTATCAGAAGCTGCAAGGTAGACGGTAGAGCCTACCAAGGAAAAGGCTATGATATAGTTTCCGAGCAGCGCTATGTACGTTTGAGCTACGCTGTGCATATCTAACTTATGCCTGTGAACTGGTTCGTCCAGTAATCTTTGGGCATACTCAGCCACAGTGCCCGGTCTAGCTTGCTCCATTGGCAACAGAAGCTGTGTCGGAATTAGTTCATCGCCTACTTCGTAGTTGTGATTTATTTGTGTGATGGCTACTTGGAGCGAATGCACAAGAGCTGCTGGGTCTTGGTCCCCGGCTCTCTCAGGTTTCTCGGTCAGTGTTTGCTCGCCCTGTTTAACGGGCGTTGAGTTGGTTTGATCTTTGTTTGTCAAAGTAGTCCGCCAGGATTTTTAACATTTTTTCGGATGCACTTTTGTAGTCTTTAGACAAACGCTTGCGATCTGCTCTGAATTGATTGAGATCGCTTAAACTTGGTCGCTCAAAAAAAGATGTCTCATGGCCCATCGGTACCAGAGCGAATCCCTTAATTGCTACTTTGTCCTTGTTGTTGAGGCTCATGGCATACTCCCTGGGCGTGACCGTCGCTTAATTTTATATCACCCATCGGTTAATATACCAATTTCTTTAGGAAATGTTTTTAACCACTTATAATTTCAGCTGAGATTAGCCGTAGTTGCTGGCCTGTGCCAACTAAACTGGTTTCTCGAAATTAAAAGCCCGATGCGATGCAACTGATTCCTGTCTATGCCATCAGCGCTAATTAGTGAGGTATCCACTTTTGCACCGATGTCCTTGACCGAATTGGCGTAGTCGCATGCGTGCCGGTAGTCCTTGAGTTTCTGGAGCTTCTGGGACTCGGTAAAGTGCTTCAGTCGCTCAAGGAACTCGGCGCCATCGAACGAAGTCACCGCGCCTCACTCCATCGCAGCAACGACCGAGATGCTGGGTACACCAAAGGTATCCAAAGCTTCGGCGGTAGCGTCATCGAGAAAGTCTTCGGCAATGGTAGCATTTAGGGTAGTGTGGCGGACGAGGCGTGCAAGATAGTAGCCGTCACAGTCCATTTCGTTGCGCCTGCGGACAACGAACTTAGCCGAGGGGTCCATTGCCACCACTCGGCCCGCAACGTGGGCGATAAATTGCTGAATAATATCATTATTATAACCAATCGAGCGGGCTTCTTTGTCCCAATCAACGGGAAGGTTTAGCATGAGCTTGGGAGCGCCCATCGGTCCTCTCGTTTGCGATTGCTTTTCCATAACCATATCTCTCAGTTTTGTTTATCGGAATCCTAAAGTCCTAACTCAAGGGCCAGATGCCGTAACCGCTGCAAACTTCTAGCCAAGAATTAAAATCAATAAAATTAGCCCGCTTTTTGTAACTTGCAAGAGTCGGGGAGTCTACGGACTTGACGATGCCTACCTCACCCGCCAAATGTCCTCTTCTGAAGTCCGGAGACATCACTCCTACTAAACTCACAAATATAACTAGCCCTCAACCAATCAATATGTCCGTCCATCATGCGGCTCACCACACGCTGCAAAATAAATACTCGCACCACTGATCAGGTAGTCCCGATCAACGGTGAAGAAAGCCAGGACAAATTGACTCTTGCCGAGTTTGCCGGTCTCGTTCCCTGGCGACTCGACCCGTATTTGCAGCGCTACTTCATGCGTCTTATCCCAAACGTCATAGCTGGCCATGCGGTTGTGGATTTCAATTTGTGCTGAGCCCAACATCCGTCGTAGTAAATTGATAAAGCTTGCTGTTCCCGAGACCTTTTCTCCGGTTTGAGGAAAAAAGCCTTCGAATTCGTCCGCGACTAAAGCGGCGGCTTCATCCCAGGCTTGGTCACTTACTTGGTGCCAGAAGTCGGTCGGAACTTGGGTAGCCTCGCGGTCAATCTTGCTCATGTGATTCTCCGGTCATCATGGCTATCAAATCGACGCCACTACACAGGTGCCCAGCGAGTCGACAACTACTTCGTCAAAAACCGCCCGAGCCACGGTGGAGATTGCCCGCTAGTCATTAGTGGTATTGCAAAAAGTTACCATGTGCGAAGCGAAGGCCGGACCTAGAAGAACGTGAATACCTAATCGTCTGTCATGATTGGTTAGCTATAACCTATCGGCAAGTAGGTCGAATAAGGCGTCTCAACCCTGCTTGAACGGCTGCAAGTCTTCAATGCGGTGCTTGGATTTGAACGCTGCCGCCAGCTTTGCAACATTCGGCTCTAGGCGCGCCTGTAAATCTACCAGGAGTCCACCACCCTCTGGCTGCTCACGCTTGCCGCTCGTAAGGTTAATCCTGCGGTAGTCTTCGGCGGAGCTAATGCCTAGCTTGGTCGCATACAGAAGTTTTAGCCGGACCTGCTTATCGGGACTAAAGGCAAAGCCAGTTTTCCCAGTCTCGCATTTCGAATAGTAAGACACCGACTCCATCTCGATCTCATCGATGACCTCCTGCTGGGTCAGGCCAAACATCAGGCGGAGAAATTTAATCTCTTTAGGCGCTAGAATGCGCTCATTGACCACAAGGTTAGTTGCCAAGATATGTTCCACGAGCCCTTGAAAGCCGGGCAGGAAAAAAGCTGCCTTGCATTTCGGGCACGCGACGAAGCAGGCTGTGGGGAGAAGCACGGCTCCTAGGCCACTCAGGGGGAACGGCACATTGTTCTGCACCAAAAGACCCCATGTCCCGTCGCAGCTTGGATCCTGATGGTGATGAATAAAGTCCTCTTGCCGCACCTCGCCGTCCAAGGATACCGCGATTTTCTTATCACCAGATGTCATGGGGCACCTCCGGAAGAGACATGAGGTCCGCGGGCGAACTGCCGAGCGGGTGGATCGTCACCACCAGGTGTTTAGCTGATCCTTCTCGGACCACAATGCGGACGCCGATATTTTGATGCTTCAACTCGCGAATGGGGTTGAAGAGTGTTTCGACCAGGTCTGCAAAACGACCGTCGAATACCGCCTCGATGGGTGGCGTGGTTCTGCAGTTCTGGCTGCGTAGAGTTCCGTTGATGATCAATGACGCCATCTTTTCTTGGTCAATGGCATTTCTGATGTCCTGACCCGCGGCCTGCGCCCGCCATGCTATGTGCCCAACGTCAACGTCCATCCGGCTCTTAAACGATTTAGGGGACCTGCAGATATCGCGGACCTGGTTCACGAACTTTTCGAGGCGCCGATCGTTCATAGACTGTGTAGTCCCTAGCTCACCCACTTAGCCCTCCTAATGCCGCAGCCTCCCCTATACAGAATTATAGCATCCACGACAAGCACTAGCACTGAAAGCTAATCGGCATTTTTGGGAGAAAACTTTAGGCCAGGCTGCCAAGCCTCCACCTATTGGGGTCGGGCACTGGCGCCAAGTGACTGAAATCGCTGGAATACAGCAAAATTGGTTCCCTTGGGGTCGGGCACTGGCGCTAAGTGACGTAAATCACTAGCGCGGCAAGAAACCCGATCCTACCTACACCATGTCGTTCGCGATAGGGGTGCATTTCAGCGATTCTCCGGTCGCTGCTGAGGCAATTTCATCACCTCATCATCGACCGGATTTTTCATGGTCATCCCCACGCAAACGCTTGGCATCACCAGATCTACGCCAACACTTGTGGCGCTATTACGCTTGGCGTAATGGGCGTGGTCGCGATTTTTTTGATTAAAAATAAATTAGTAAATACATGGGACGCTTGGGGTCAGTTGGTATGGTGACCAGCAGCCATAACCGGCCGTAATGACCAGGTGATGAAAAAAAACTCCTTGGTGTTATGAATATTCAAAACACCAAGGAGACAAACGTTATGTCTAAGATCAAAGAGTACTCTGGCAAGA
>JAPLFY010000040.1 GCA_026390435.1 Pseudomonadota bacterium | reverse complement strand
GAACCGCCAGAGCCGCCAAATTCGGTTGGCACCTCGATACCCATGAGCCCAAGTTCAAACATCTGCCCGAGCAGATTTTTGTCCATGGTTTCTGTCTCATCCATTGTGTGGACGAGTGGCTTTACCTGTGTCTGGGCGAATTTATCGACTTCATTTACGAAAAGTTCTTCTTCGCTACTCAAAACCGTCAGTGGTGTGTGGCTCATAAGTCTTAAAACTCCATTGGCAATAACGCAGCAAGCTTTGCGGCTGGCTGTGCTGGATATCCGTTATTATGGTTTCTTTTTAGTTGGTTTCTGATTTTTTTGCACGCGGATTGGTACCGGTGGGAGTATCGGTAGGCTTAGGGCTGCCGCTAACTCCCCGCTTGTCGCTTCTGCTAGCAGTTCGGCGCGGGCGACGTGCTTGGCGAGTCTAGTCACGTCTTGCGCATTGGAGCGGCGCTCTGCGCCTGAGCCCCCTCGTGAGTCCCCACCCTTCAAGCGCTTCAAAATGAACTCGCGACAAAGCGCTAGGACGCCAGAGGAACGCAGCTCTAGGCGCTCGCTTTGTCGGCGGTAGTGCGACAATTTTGTGTCACGGAGGGCATCAGCCTTGGCACTTTGCAGGAACAGCTTAAGCCCGCTCATGAGTGGACTAGACGCGGCGGAGGCTAGGTTTGGTCCGAGCCGTGTAGCATAGGTGCGCGCTGCAATCCGGTTAGCATCTTCTAGGTCAAGTTGCTGATAAGCCGTAGTAAGTTCCCGTCGCCTTTGATCTAACTGAACTAATCTTGACTCGAGATAGGTCTCAGTTGCGGCTAAATTACGGTTGCGTAGGGACAAAGTAACCAAGTCTTCACTGGCATAAATGTCGGTCATATTCTTGCGGTTATTTTGAGGACCCAATAATCGCGTTTTGAGCAGGTTAAACCAAAGACCTTGGGTCAAGATGTCATTGCGCACCGTTGCATATTCGTCGATACGCTCCAACAGTGTGCGCACTCCGTGCACCATTGCCTTCTCTCGGGGCAGCATAAAGACGTCGCGACCTGCAAGATTACGCAGGGCATCTAAGCGCTGGTTGAGCCGATCTTGCTCCTGCATGATGGCCATGGTTCTTAGGGTGAAAGCTCGGTCATGGCTTACCTGGGACTTACTTTGATGATCAATGAGTACGTCACATTCATTCGCTAGGCGTTCAAATTGGCGATCCCAGTCGGCGATGTTCATAGGTTCGCCTCTGCCAATAGATAGGCCGCTTTTTCGGCAGCGCTTGGTTCAGCGCCGCCACGAATAGGCCCAGCAGCATCGTTGAGAAATTGTTCAGCTAGATCGACGCGGCGTTTTTGGAAAGCCGACATGGCCGTAAAGTTATAGCTACGATCGGCCATAGCCTGGGCCATCATCAAAGGTGTCGGTGCATCCATAGGTGGCCACTTTTCGGCGCGTTGACGCCGCTCTTTTTCAAGCCAGGCCCGCATTTCTTGGGTCCTTTGTTCTTCGCGTTTAATGGAAGCAGTTAGCTTGGCGATTCGAAGTGTGGATGTATCAATATGATTAAATAGAGTTTTTAGAGCCTGAAGTGTGGTCAATCCGGTCTTTTTATTCTTCTCGCCGGGGTCGAGAAGCGTCGTCACTTGTCGCGATAGCATCACCTCTCGCTCGCGCAAAGCAGCAGTGCTGCGCTCAGTTGCCAGGATGATTTGTCTCAGTTTTGATAGTCTTAAAGTTTGTACGAGGCTGCCAACACGCCCCAGTAGGGCATCTTGAAGCCACTTATGGGCTAGCTCGGCAGTGCGCCTAAGTCGTTTAAGGTGAGCACCCTTTTCCTTTACGTACACGGCGCATACTCTTGCCTCGGACTGCGTGCACATGCCCATAATCGGTAAGCCGATATCTCCAGTGGTAACTTCACCCGATGACTGAGCATGTGACCAAATACTGAGTTCACGTAAATCAGCATTTAGCGCATGGATTGCGCGCAGCCGTCTGGTGAAATCGTTTTCGGTGATAAGGCCGCCACGGGAATGCTCATGCAACTCAGCTTCAAGGCTGAGCAAGCGATGTTGGTACTGGGTGACCAACTGCGCAAGCTGTACCAGGGGCACTTCTTGAGTGATGCCATTTGAATTGGGATTCATGAGTACGAAATTCTGCCGCGCTGCGGCCACCTGGAGACGGTAGAGGAGAGGGTATACTCCTATGATTTTCTCATGCTAGGATGCCGCTGTCTAACAAATGGGTGACGAACTAATGACTGGATCCAGCCAAAAACCCCTTGTTGCAGCTGCCCTTGGTTTGAAACCATCCCGGTATCCGATTTGGTTCATGCGCCAAGCTGGCCGCTATCTACCCGAATACCGGGCCGTTAGATCTAAGGTTTCGTTCACCGAGCTGTGCCAGACACCGGCGCTCGCTGCAGAAGTCACACTCCAGCCATTGCGACGCTATGATCTTGATGCGGCTATTATTTTCTCAGATATTTTGATTCCCTGCGTGGCGATGGGGCAAACGCTTAGTTTTGATAAGGGCGAAGGTCCGGTTTTATCGCATCCGGTGCGGAGTCAGGCAGATTTTGCCTACTTAAAGCGTCCCGTAGCTGAGCGAGACCTTGGCTATGTCGGTGAGGCTATCGCCAAGACCAAGGCCAGTCTGCGCCCAGAGCAAGCAATGATTGGCTTTGCTGGTGCTCCCTTTACCGTTGCTAGTTACATGATCGAGGGTGGCAGCAGTAAGAACTTCACCGAAGTAAAAAAACTATTATTCACCGATCGCAGTGTATTAACTGGGCTGCTCGATCTGATCGGTGATGTGACGATTGATTATTTGACCATGCAAGTGCGCAGCGGGGCTGACGCGCTGATGTTGTTTGATACCTGGGCGGGGCAACTTACCGGTCCTGATTACCGGGAGGTAGTATTCCCAGTTACGAAACGGATACTGGACACAGTACGTCAACTTGGTGTCCCGGTGACATACTTCCCCGGCCAAGGGGCCGATCGTTTATTCGAGCTGGCTGGTCTGGGGGTTGATGTTATCTCGGTGGACTGGCGAACCCGTTTAAGTAATGCCCATCGGATCCTCCAAGGTGTGGGACTGGACGTAAGTCTCCAGGGCAACCTTGATCCTCAGATCCTTATAGGACCCGAGGCGATGGTGCGCGAAAGAGTCCGAGCTCTCCTTAGCGAGGTGCGTGCTGCTAAACCACGCGGTCACATCTTTAATGTTGGCCATGGTTTGTTGCCGCACACTCCGCCCGAATCTTTGAGCTGGGTGATAAGCGAATTGCGAGCTCAGACTTAGGACTGAATCCCCGCAATTACACACCAGGCCGCGTCTTTAGACCTTGGCCCTGCAGAGGTAGGTTCGTGTGCCCTCGGATTCAATGCGGGTGTTGTCGACGGTGCAGCTAAGGCTACTCATGAGTTCACTCGGTACTGCCGATTTGCTGGACTCCGTTTTATTAATCAGACTAGCTATTTGGCTACGATCGATGACCGCCTGGCGTAAGCCTTTTGCGGCCGCGGCGGCAGCTCCCTGACTTAGTTCCACGACATTATCCTGAAGTACACCGTTGACGTTAGACCTTGTGACGCAAAGGCTCCGCCGTGAGCTCTCTAGCCATTGGCAAATCAGCGCACCGCTAAGGTTGACTAACTGCGTTCCGTAAGCGCGTTCTCCACGGATGGCCTCGCCTAGCTCCTGCGCCAATTTACCTTCAAAAATTGCTTCGTTAGGTAGACGCGGTAACTGGATACGGCAGGTTACGTCCTCGACGTCATATGGGGGACTTTTTTTACCCAAGTAGTCGCAAATTAAATCTGTGAATATGACGTCCTCGCCCCTCAGTTCTGGTCGGCTGGCGTAGGCAAACCCAAAGGCCTGATCTGTGATCTTAGCAGGCACAGGTTGTCCGGGAGCGGCCTCATCGCCAGTTAGTCGCACGCGCATCAGGCAGGTTCGGATGTCACTGAGCTGGCGACATTCCAACACACTATGTGCGGTGTGGAACTGGTCCTGTGGCACCTTGGCTCCAGAATCCAGCTCTATGGTTAACATTTTCATGTATGTGGATCGACCGTCGTCTTTCGTAAGAATGGCTGATTGCGCATCGGTCAGCGCGAGCTCGCCTTGAGTCTGTGCCGACTTCTCCACGCTTGGCGCCGTTCGTTTGCTGGTGGTGCGACAAGCGGATACCGTAGTCGCGGCAAGTAAGATCGATACAACCAATCTGAGGCGGCTTATCATAAGGACATCCTTCTCTCTGTAGAACCTGGCATGCTGATTCGTTATTCTACGCGAGGGCGGCTACTTGGTGCCAAAGATAAAATGTGGTTTGAGGAGAAGATTTTGACGACGACAGCACAGCACAGGGTACTTTGCGTAGTTATGGACGGGATCGGGCTGCGACATAGCCGGTTTGGTAATGCCGTCGCGCTGGCCCGCATGCCAACCCTGCAGAGACTTCTAGCCCTGCCCCTGTCTACAACCTTGAAAGCCCATGGGACCTATGTGGGTCTGCCGTCAGATGAGGACATCGGCAATAGCGAGGTGGGGCATAATGCACTCGGCGCTGGGCGGATTTTTGCTCAGGGGGCTAAATTAGTGAATATTGCCATTAGCGATGGCTCCGTGTTTCGCGGAGAATCGTGGCTACAGGCTGTTCGCCAGGTTAAAGCTGGTAACAAAACACTGCACTTCCTCGGTCTCTTATCTGATGGCAACGTCCATTCACATCAAGACCATCTATACGCCATGTTACGGCGGGCTAAGCAGGATGGCGTGCGCCGGGTGCGAGTTCACGCTTTGTTGGATGGTCGTGATGTCGGAGAGACCTCGGCGGAGCGTTACGTTTCGAGACTCGAAGCGGTCCTGACTGAACTGCGTGACCAGAGCTTTGATGTCCAGGTTGCCTCAGGTGGTGGTCGTATGAGCATCACCATGGATCGATACGGTGCTGATTGGGATATGGTGCGGCGCGGCTGGGAAACTCACGTGCAGGGCAAGGGGCCTCAGTTTGCCACTCTCGCCGCAGCGATCAGCGAATTCCGTAAAGATCCTAAGTTAACTGACCAAAATCTCCCAGCTTTTGTGATCGCCACCGGAGGACGACCGGTTGGGACCATCGAGGACGTTGATAGCGTGATCTTTTTCAATTTCCGCGGCGATCGCGCTATTGAAATTTCTCGGGCTTTCTCAGAGCCTGACTTTACGCTGTTTGATCGTGGCCGTGTGCCCAAAGTCTTTTATGCGGGGATGATGGAATACGATGGTGATCAGCATATCCCGCCGCATTATTTGGTATCGCCACCAACGATTGATCATCCGCTGACTGAGTACCTGCTGCAGTGTGGTGTGCGCCAATTTGCCTGCAGCGAAACCCAAAAGTTTGGCCACGTTACCTACTTCTGGAATGGGAATCGCAGCGGTTATTTTGACAAGAGTCGTGAGGATTACGTTGAGATTACCTCAGATCCCGCGCGTGAATTTGCGGAAAAGCCAGCGATGAAGGCGGCCGAAATCGCTGATGTCACGATTGACCGCATGCAGCGCGGCAGCTTCGACTTTGGGCGGATTAACTTCGCCAACGGCGACATGGTTGGGCATACCGGTGACTTGGCGGCGGCAATCAAGGCGGTAGAGGCGGTCGATGCGCAGTTAAGTCGCCTGGTAGAGGCGGCTGATCAAACGGGCACCACCCTGGTCATAACGGCGGATCACGGCAATGCCGATGAGATGTTTGATGCCAAGGAGGCCGATTTTCCCGGTTGGGATCAGCCCGGTGCGAAAAAACCCAAGCCGAAGACAGCTCACACTTTGGCTCCAGTGCCTCTAGTGATTTATGGCGAAGCTAGCCGTGACTGGAAGCTTGCCGAGGTGCCTAATGGGGCCTTGGCTAATGTGGCAAACACGGTCATTGATCTGTTGGGACTGCCCGAGAATCCTTCATATTTGCCGAGCCTTATCACGAGAAAGTTGGTCTAAACGATGACAGATTCTGGCCAAATTAACCCCGCACGCGCGCCTGATCTGGCGGCTGTTCAGCGGGCCTTTTCGGAATTCTGTCTCACTGTAGCAAGGCTGCGTGATCCGCAAGGTGGCTGTCCTTGGGATCTACAGCAAGATCATCTGAGCTTACGTCGCTATATGATCGAAGAAGCGTATGAGGCGGCTGAGGCCATGGCTCAGAATTATCCGCAGCACCTCTGTGAAGAGCTTGGCGATGTTCTCTTACAGGTCGTTCTGAACTCACAAGTAGCCTTAGACGCTGGGACTTTTTCGCTAGTAGACGTTATTGAAGGAATCGATGCCAAGATGCGTCGTCGGCATCCCCATGTATTTGCAGCAGCCGCAGATGCCCCAAGTATCACCACGGATCAGGTGAGAAAGGCCTGGGAAGAGATCAAGCGCGATGAGCATCAGGCTCCAGCGGTCGGCTCGAAGACTTTTATTGACGCGGTGTCGAAGCATCCAGCTACGGCCCAGGCATATAAAATCGGCAAGATTGCGGCCAAGATTAACTTTGATTGGGATAACTCGCTGGAAGTACTGGCACAGGTGCGCTCAGAGGTGGACGAGCTTGCCGAAGAACTAAACAAGCCCTCGCATGATAAGGCTAAGATCGCTGAAGAGTTGGGTGATATTTATTTTTCTTTAGCCCAATTGGCGCGCCATCTCGATCTAGATCCCGAAGTGGTTTCTGTCGATGCAAATCGCAAATTCTTACGCCGCTTTGAAATGCTAGAAGGCATTGCCGCTGAACGCGGGATTGCCGTGCGCACGGCTGCCCGTGTGCAACTAGAGGCCCTCTGGGCTGCGGTAAAAGAAAAGGAAAAAGCCAAGTCCTAGAAATCAGGAGCCTGGCTTAGTGCTTAAACTAATAAATGAAGTCATAACCAGCTCAGACCAAGTTGAGTAGAGCTGGTTTAACATCTTTATTTTTTTGTTTTGGCCGGAGCTTTTTTGGCAGCTGTCTTCGTGACTTTTGCCTTTGTAGCTACGGTAGCTGTCGCTGGTGCTGGAGCTTCTGCCGCAGCTTCGGCTCGACGTGCAGAAGCGGACTTCTTCGTTGCCTTCACGTTTGCTTGTGCAACTTGACCGGCTTCGGCGCTACGCAGCATGGCTGACAAGCGGCCAATTTTGCGCGAGACATTGTTCCGGTGAAGGATGCCTTTGGTGGCGGCTTTGCCAAGTGCCGACTGGGCGTTGACGAAGAGCGGTCTAACCGCTTCTTTATCAAAAGTGCCTTGGCCAGCGCCGAGCACTGCTAGGCGGAACCTCTTAACCGCAGTTCTCACTGCAGAAAGATACTGGCTGTTACGGACATTGGCCCGGTCGTTTCTACGGATACGCTTGATCGCTGACTTATGATGTGCCACAGATTCCCTCTCGGCTACTCTAGGATAACTGATCTCGCAGCCGACAAAGACTATGGCATGCGACCAGCTGCGAAAGGATTTGCTTCTAACAAGAGGGCATCCGACTGTCAAGCTTAGTCAGCGACATGGGCAGGGTCAGAGTCGCAATCTAAGCGCAAGTTCGGCGCCGTGAGAGATGCCCCTATTTATTTTGGCATCAATAATTGCCGTAGCTCCTGCAGCTAGGCCACTGGTTCTGCTCTCGGCCAAAGCTGACATGGTCCCGTGGTGATACGTAGCGAAACTACCCCCAGCAAGCTCGATGCGCCGGCTGATACGCCAAATGCGTTCCCAGCCGAGCAGCACCTCTTGGCCTCGTGATTGATAACTTTTCTGGCCCTGCAGGCCAACTCCAGCTTCATTGAAGAAGGCGATAGCGCCTTGTACGGCCCAATTCTGATTGATGTTATAGGACACCAATGGTCCAGCTCCCAGGCGATAGAATTGATGCGAGGGGTCTTCTGCGCCCGACGCTATGCTGCGAAGGCCGATGTCGATGTGACTGTTTATCGGGCGGCTTACATCGAGCAGTACCACCGACCCTCCGGCCTGACGAAAGCCAGTTGAGGACTGATCGTTAGTCGCATAGCCAATGTGTGTTGAGGTGCTCCATGGTTTAACCATCTGAGCTAGTTCGGACGTATCTGCCTTTGCTGCTGTCGCTACTGCCAAGACCGTCATGGTCAATCCAGTCATGACTACTTTGAAGAATTCTGTGTGCCGCATCCTGTGGCCTCCTTGTGGATGAGTGACGCTGACACACTCATCGGCGCTGCGGGCGCGGCCTTAACAGGGCAAAAGCTGCCTGGCGACTGTGGCAGAATCTGCTAACCTGAGGGTGATCAAAGGACTTACGCTTGGGGAGGGCCTTACATGAATTTCTGGGAAAACGACCCCGCCTTTGCCGATTTTGAGGCCTTAGCGCGGAAACTTGAGGTCGCAGCGGCAGCTACTAACGAGGCTCTGCTTAAGCTGGCAAATATCGAACCACAGCGCCTAGTTGAGGCCTTTGCACAAGTGCAAGTACGGCTGCTCGGTTTCGATCTTCACGCAATTAAGCGTTTCCACCAGGCTCTGGAGGAGAAGAGAGTTAACACCTATGCAAGGGGTAACTTGTTCATGACCTGTGTCTTAACTTCAGCTGTCGCGTTAAGTGAGTTTAAGAATCAGCCCCAACTTGCTGGTGGGGGGGGGGTCATTCGGAAAAGACTGGATAAAATGAGGGTTTACAGCACTAACAGTCTGTCTTTGGCGGCATTTGCCTGGGCCAGCTTTTATGCTGTAATGGGCCAAGGTGCATGGCAGCAGCTACGAATTCAGCGCAAAAAGAAACCTATCCAGGCATGGAAGCGATAAACTACGTTGAAAGGGCGCTGGTCAAAACCAGCACCCTCATTTCGGTCAACCAACAGGCCATCTGCTAGGAAAGCCTGTGGTCTAAGCTAACTTATTTCTTCTTCGCTTTGGTGCTAACAGCGGACGCTGCTTGAGCGGCCTCTATTTTGCTACGAAGACGCAGCTTCTTACGGCGCCACGCTTTGCGACGACGATGAAGCAGACTGCGGCGGCTATCTCCACGACCCATGATAATTCCCCTTTTTGTTAGCCAGCTACTGGAACTAGACGACGCATAAATGAATCCAGACCGATTTTATCGATCGTACGGATGGCCGCCGTGCATACCCGTAGGGTAACAAACTTCTTGTTTTCATCTGACCAGAAACGCTTTTTCTGCAGGTTAGGCAGAAAGCGGTGCTTGGTCTTACGATTGGAGTGGGACACACGGTGACCCACTTGAATTCCCTTGCCGCTCAGGCACTTCCTCGACATGACTCAGTCCTCCCGGCCGCCGAAATCGTCATCATCTTTGCCGCCATCGCGGCCTTCCCCGTCGTCAAAATCACGTGGGCCGCGATCGAAATCACGTGGGCCACGGTCACCAAAGCGCCCACCTGGGCCACCTGGTCCGCGCGAATCACGGAAGCCACCACCGGCGTTCGCTGCAGCCATTTCGCCAGCAAAACCACGCTCTGCGCGGTGAGCTACCGAGTACGGCAACATTGACAAATACCGAGCACGCTTGATCGCTACTGTGATCGCCCGCTGTTGGCTAGCGGTTGCACCAGAGATACGGCGAGGGATAATCTTGCCGCGATCTGTGATGAAGCGCTTGAGCGTATCAGGCCTCCTGAAATCGATCGGAATAGTCGGATCGAGTGTGCGCTTCCTGCGCAACATAAAACGGCGACGCTTCTTCTTACCTGTCTTCGGAGCCATGCAGCCTCCAGCAACTAATGGGACTCTGTTTGTTAGGGTTTCTGGGCCGTCCGAATAAAGGTCTGCACCACACGCTGATAAACCCCGCGAGAGCCCGGAAAAATACAACAGATGAGGCCAGTGAGCAAGCGCGAATGTCCTTCGCATTCTAAAGTCAGCTGGGTAAACTGATGAATTCCAAGTGAGCCACAAGGTGAGCCACAAGAAAATTTTACTTCTTGGACTACAAGGGTCAGGAATCAAAGGTTTTTATGATGCAGATTGAGGTGGCGGTGCCAACCCCACTGGCGCAAACCTACTCCTATCTAGCCGAAATCGAGATTCCTCGCGGTAGTCGAGTCCTTGTACCCTTCGGTGGCAGGAAAGTGGTCGGTGTGGCGTTAAGCTCCATACCTTATGCTGAAGATGCCCCTCGCAAGTTTGAATTAAAGCAAATCCTCGAGGTCATTGATGCGCAGCCGATGTATAGCGCCACGGTACTTGAAGTCGCTTGTTGGATTGCGACTTACTACATGCATCCTATCGGCGAAGTCTTGCGCAGTATGCTTCCGGCCTCTAGTACGAAGGTTGTGCGTGAAGTCATAAAGTTGACCGCTAAGGGACTAGATGAACGTGCAGATGGGAGTTCTACTTGGGGAGAAGTCTTGCGCGCTGTGTTTGGTAATAAGCGGCAAGAGATTAGTAAAAGTGCAGCAAAGACTAAATTGCAGCGCCTGCTAGAAGCAGGTGCAGTTGATGCCAAAATGGTAAAATTCAGCGCTCTAAAACGGCGTGAGTTAATAGATGTCACGCGTGGTTCATCTATGCGAGCACGCAAATCGGCAAACAAATTATCGAGTGCCGAGATTGGTGAAGAAGAGTCACTTCCAGCGGTGATTCCACCAGCGACTGCAAGTCAGGAGCGGGTTCTTGACGCACTAAAATTAGGGCTAAATGACCGAGAAAAAACGCCGGTTTTTTTACTTCACGGAATAACTGGTGCGGGCAAGACTGAGGTTTACTTGCGCCTCATCGCAGAAGTGATGTCTCGCGACGAGGCAAAAGCACAAGCTCTTGTACTAGTGCCCGAGATCTCCTTGACGCCGCAAATGACGCGTATTTTCACTCGCCGATTCTCTGGACTCGTGGCGGTGGTGCACTCAGCAATGAGCGATGCAGATCGGTGGTTGGAGTTGAATCGCATTCGCAGTGGTGAGGCAAAAATTCTTATTGGTCCGAGATCAGCTGTATTTGGTCCGTTTCAAAAATTAGAGTTGATCATCGTCGATGAAGAGCACGATTCAAGTTACAAGCAGAGCAGTGGCCTTGCCTATAATGGTCGCGATGTCGCCGTGCTCAGAGGGCGTCTTGAGCACGCTTTAGTAGTGTTAGGAAGTGCAACGCCTTCGTTAGAAAGTTACCAAAATGCACGTCTGGGTCGCTATCATCTACTAGAGATGCATGAGCGAGCCACCGGTCGCCCATTGCCAACGGTTGAGGTACTCGTCGCGGAAGATCAACCAAAGTCGCGACCGAGCACGTTGATTGCCGCAGCTCGCGATGGCAAAGCGCTTCCTGCTTTGACGCAAGAAGATGCTGAGATTCCGATGCATCCAGAGGTTGTGTCGTCACTTAGAGACAATCTTGCTGCGGGACGCCAAGCCATAGTCTTGGTCAATCGTCGAGGCTATGCGTATTACCTGTTCTCTATCGATGAGAAAAAGGCTGTTCAATGTCCAAATTGCAGTATCAGTATGACGCTGCATTCTCGCAGTACAGTGCTCCGTTGCCATTACTGTGATTTTACGCAGACCGTTGCCAGTTTGGTACGTCAGCGTCCGAGTGAGAAATTCGTAGCCATTGGTTATGGCAGTCAGAAGGCAGAAGATGCTCTGCGTGCCAGCGTACCAGGCGCACGGATTGTTCGTCTGGATTCCGATGCTGTCACGGACCGTGAGATGTTGCCACGGACTTTGGGGAAGTTTCGTGCTGGTGAGATTGATATTTTGGTTGGCACGCAGATCCTCGCTAAGGGTCATGATTTTCCTAACGTGACATTAATCGTAATTTTGGAGGTCGATCAGCTACTCGGGCTGCCTGACTTCCGTGCGGGTGAGCGGGCCTTTCAGCTATTGGTGCAAGCAGCGGGGAGGGCAGGTCGAGCTGAAATGCCCGGACGTGTTCTGATGCAGACCATGCGTCCGGAGCATAATGTGGTGGCAGCGGCTGTGCGGCAGGACTACGCAGCCTTTGTCGACCAGGAGATCCTGTTTCGCCAGGCTCACGCTTATCCCCCCTTCTCCCGGATGATTGCGATCGAGTTCAACTCACCGGATCAGAATAGGCTTCGTAGCCTATGTGAGAGAGTTGAGACATGGATGGAGCAGGTAGCTCGGTCACAGCCCGACCTGGTACGGCAGGTACGGCTACTGGGGCCTGCGGTGCCTCCCATAGAGACGATCCGTGGCCGACACCGGCGGCAGCTGATTTTTACCTCCTCCCAAATTCAGGCCATGAGGACCCTTGTGGCGCAGTTTACCCGGGACTTCTCTGCCCTCTCGGGCGACGTCCGCATGCGCATAGATGTCGACCCGCAAAGCCTGATTTGACCCGTATTTCGCTCAGGGCTTTACCAAAATTTCCATTTCGTTCTAAACTGATAACCTAACTATCCCGGCAGTTGTGCCGGTGACAACTGCGTCACTCATCGCCAGCGAGAGGATCTCCGTATGACCATCACCTTAGACTCCAGCGGTAGCTCCACGGATCAGTTCCAGATGGCTGGGTTGCCGGATGCCTTTGCCGACCAGTTTACTGAGATCAAGCTGCTTGAACGGCGCTGCATCTTTATCTCAGAGGCGATTACAGCCCGCACTGCTAAGCGGTATATTTCTGATTTTCTCGCTTTGGAGCATGATAAGCCAGGCGAGCCGATCACTTTGTACTTGAATAGCCCGGGTGGTGAAGTGAATAGCGGCTATGCGATCTTCGATACCATTCGCTTTTTGAGCTCACCGGTCACGATCATCAACACTGGGCTCTGTGCAAGCATTGCAACTGTGATCAACGTTGCTGCCAAAAAGGAGCGTCGCTTTTCGATGCCGAACGCGAAGTTCCTGATTCATCAGCCTTTGATCCCGGGTCAGGTTTATGGCCAAGCATCAGACCTTGAGATTACTGCCCGCGAGATCTTGAAGACTCGCGAGAAAATCAACAAGCTTTTGGCTAAAGAGACTGGCACTCCGCTCGACAAGGTCGAGAAGGATACCATCCGCGATTACTGGATGAATGCTCAGGAAGCCCTGGAATACGGTTTGATCAGCAAAATCGTGGAAACTCATAAGGACCTGCCCCGCTAATTATTGCTGGCAAGTTCTTTGATTGCTGATGACATGCAGTGTGGTGGTGCCACGTCACTCGCCACGCTGCCCAGCTATTGCTATAAATGAGCATGGCACGGCCTCTCCATTAACGCGCTCTCGTTCTTTGGTCAGGGGTCGTTGCCATGCCCAATTTTTTTAGCCCTCGTGATTTTGGCAAATATCTCTGACGCCGCTTTTCGTGGTACACGTGCAGGAAGGCCCACGGCGGAGCGGTGAAGTCATGACACGATGGTCCCTCAAGTTAGGTAGTGTGACTTCCTTAAAAGTCATCGTATTAGTCGCCCTGAGCTGGCCTTGTACACAGGCCAAAGCGGCGACTCGGGTGTTGAGGGAAGGCGATGCCGCGCGATTGATGGAAGAGGCTGTAGTCTTTGCCTATCCATTGATCCTTATGAATCTGACCAAGGATGTGATGACGGCGGTATCCACCCCTGATGGTCAACGGGCCCCAATTAATCAGTTTGCTCATGTGCGCCAATTTACAGACCCGTCCATGACTGATGTCCTTAGCCCTAACGTGGACACGATATATTCCTTTGCGTGGCTGGACCTTAGTCATGAACCGATGATTCTGTCAGTCCCAGATACTCACGGCCGATATTATCTGATGCCGGTGCTCGATATCTGGACGAATGTGATTGCATCGCTGGGTAAGCGAACCACGGGGACCAAGGCAGGTGTATACGCGATTATTGGTCCTGCATGGGCGGGTCAATTGCCGTCCGGAGTCATAGGGCTGCGGGCACCGACAAATTTAGTCTGGGTCGTTGGCCGCATCCAGTGCGATGGTATTCTGGATATCCCTGTGGTCAATTCAATTCAGGACGACTTTAGGCTGATGCCTCTCAGCGCTTGGGGCACCGCCTATAGGTCGCCGTCTGATGAGTTTGTAAATCCTAGCCTAGAACTTAAAATGCCACCCGCTGAGCAGGTAGCTAAAATGTCAGCGCTAAAGTTTCTTCAGTACTTCGCGCGGGCTATTCGGGAAAATCCTCCGACTGAGTCAGATGCTCGGATTGTTCGTAAGTTTGAGGCCCTTGGGATTGAGATTGGCCAGGATTTTGATCCCACTCGTCTGGATGCGGCGACTTGGGTGGAGGTGGAGCGGGGCCTCACAGATGGATTTGTTGCCATTGACCGGGCCGCTCAAGTGGGAAACAGCCTCGATACTAATGGTTGGCTGGTGCGGTATAACTTGGGCTCGTACGGGAAGCGTTATCTCGAGCGAGCCATGACCGCGCGGATTGGTCTGGGCACTAATCTTACGGCTGATGCGTTTCACCCTTATACGGATGTCGATGCGGCTGGCAGTAAGCTGACGGGAGAGCACAGCTATATCCTGCATTTCCCCCCTAGTGGGACGCCGCCAGTGCAGGCATTTTGGTCGGTTACGATGTATGACGCCCATCACCTATTTGCTAGCAACCCATTAAACAGGTTCGCGCTGGGTAGTCGTGATCATATGCGTTTCCACGCGGATGGGTCGCTCGACATCCTCCTGTCTCATGAGTCACCTGGTCTTCTTTTTGAAGACAACTGGTTGCCGGCGCCAAAAGGTCCTTTCAATCTGATCATTCGGGCATATTGGCCGGGGCCGGAGGTCTTGAACGGGCAATGGTTGCCACCGGCTGTCACGAGAGTCGACTAGCCAGTCGTTGCCAGCGTGGAGGATTTGGCTTATAGAGCCAACTTCCATTTCGTATAGTAGTGTGTGCGGTTCAGTCTCTGAAAAGACCTTGAGTCGGGCTGTTGAACCTCTCTTTCCTCTGGTGGCATCTATGTCTGGTAAGCTGAATTCTTTTAGTGAGTGGCTGCGCTTTAAGCCGGTCATTGGCATGATACATCTGGCTCCGTTACCAGGAGCTCCTCGCTCCAACACGGGGCTGGACACTGTGCTGGCTAAGGCGTTGGCTGATGCGGAAGCCCTTGCGACAGGCGGCTGCCACGCTTTGATGATGGAGAATTTCGGTGACGTTCCGTTTCTACCGGGTCGTGTGCCTGCGACCGTGGTGGCGGCCATGACCCGTGTCGCCGTAGAGGTGAGGAGAAGGTTTCCTCTGCCGCTTGGGATTAATGTGCTCCGCAACGATGGAGTGAGCGCTCTAGGCATAGCCCTAGCTGCAGATGCTGACTTCATCAGGGTTAACGTACTAACCGGTGCTCGCGTTACGGACCAGGGGCTCATTGGTGGTATCGCTGACGTTTTGCTACGTGAGCAGGTGGCGATCGGCGCCAAAAATGTTCGAATTCTTGCGGATGTGGATGTGAAGCACTCTGCTCCGCTTGCTGATAGACCGCTTGGCGATGAAGTGAAAGACACGCTGCTACGCGGACTTGCCGATGCGGTGATTGTTTCGGGCAGTGGTACAGGTGCTGCTGTCGATGTAGACAAACTTAAGGCCGTTAGAGAAGCTGCGAAGGGCGCGCCGGTTCTGCTGGGAAGCGGTGTATCTCTAGAGACTCTAGAGGGGCTAATCCCCTACGCATCTGGCTTTATTGTCGGGACGTCGCTCAAGCAGGATGGTCGCGCTGAAAACAAGGTCGATGTGCATCGCGTGCGCGAATTGCTGGCAAAGCACAAGGAACTACTTGAGCGTTTTCCAGCGATCTAAAGTTCGGCTCGTTTTAGGCGTGATGATAGCCCGTGCCTTTGAGAATATTGAAGGCGCGGTATATTTGCTCGCAAAGCAGCAGCCAAGCCATATCGCTGGTTAAAGTTACCTGTGATAGGCTCCATGTCGTCTTTGCCAAGCGTCGTTGTTCATCGGTTAAGCCGTGAGGAGCACCGATCAGAAACGTGATTGATTTTATGGCGGGATTGTCGGCGTAGGCCTGAAGTTTTTTGGCGAATTCGATCGAGCTCCACTGCTGCCCACCCTCGTCGAGAGCAATTAAGATGTGGTCAGCCGCTGGTTTTTCCAGCAAGTTCGCCACATTGGCATCCTCTTTTGACTCAAGATGCTCGACCTGAATGGGTCGAGCCAGCGGCCCACAGCGTTTAATGAACATCTCGCCTAGACCTTTGATTTCGGGATAGGCGATGCGTCCAAGCTTGATCACACGAACTTTCACACAGTACCTTTGGGTTGTTCTGAGTCGCTTGCGGCTGTGGCGCTATTGAGCTGCACGAGCTTAGCTTTGGGGAATAGAGTTTCGATAGCGTAAAAATCGCGCAAACTGTCCAAGAATACATGAATTAATACAGGGCCAAAGTCGACTAGTATCCAATTACCTGTCTGCTTGCCTTCGACGGCAACTGGACGCGTACCTGCTTTTTTCAATTGGTCTTCGATGGCATCGGCGATCGCGTGCGTCTGGCGATCATTCTCGCCTGAGCAGACTAGCTGGAAATCGCAGAGGTCGGACTGGCCGCGAAGGTCTTGTAGCACTAAGCGTCCGGCTTTTTTATCAAGGGCAGCAGCGGCTGCTTGGCGAGCAATATCAAGTGAATTCATCAATCAATCCTTTTTCTTACGGTAAAGTTGGTGCTTTTGTAGATAGTTTAATGTGGCAGCAGGAAGCCAATTCTGAGGGGGTATTCTGCCAGCGGCGAGGTCACTCCGAATCTGCGTGCTACTGGCGGGGCAAACGTTACCTGGCAGTAAGTGAAGCGCCGTTCCAGTCGTCGCTATATCTGCTCGCGCTCTTCCCTTCGACCAGGACAGTTTTAAGTTCAGCTGTAAGGCCATGTCCTCTACCGCTTGATCGAGTGGTGGTGCATGGTCGTCCTGGCCGCGTGAGACAATGATTAAATCGGCTAAGTTTAAAATGCCCATCGGTTCGTGCCATCGCGGAAATGAGCTCAGCTGGTCTTGGCCCATGAGAAAACCAAGACGACGACTAGGATAATCTGCCGCGAGTCGCCCTAGGGTGTTGAGGGTGAAGTTTGGTTTAGGTAGTTCTAACTCTAGCGGTAACACTTTGACTCGGCCTGGGGATTCAGCCTCGAACACGTCCTTAGCCATAGCTAACCTATGACTAAAGTCTTCACATACCTGTTTGCTGCCGTTTCCTGCTACTGGGGGTTGTGCTGCTGGTAATACGTACAGTAATGCCTGCGGAAAGCGTTTCAACGCTAAGCGCAACATCTGCACGTGACCAGCATGCGGAGGATCGAAAGCTCCCCCGTATGCGATCAGTTCTGGATCATGCGTGGGGGGAGTTGGTCCGCTCATCCATATCCACCACAGGCACAGGGTCCACGAGTAAGCTTTGGTTAAGCTTCTCTTCGCTGACGAGGGTGTAAAGTCTTTGTTTTAAACTATTAAGACCTTGTCCCGTCACGGCTGAAATAGTTAGGACTTCATGTCCAGCCGCAGTCAGCAGCTGCGCCTGCAGCTCTAATTCAGCAGGTTCAACCAACTCAATTTTATTTAGCACCACAAGACTGCGTTTACCCGCGAGCTCTGGGCTAAAATTAGCCAGTTCATCCATGAGTATGCGTAGCGCCTCGGCAGGCTGTTGTTCTGGATTGGCGACATCGATCAAATAAGTAATGACGCTGGTCCGCTCAAGGTGCTTTAGGAACTGTAGTCCTAAGCCGCGGCCTTCACTAGCACCCTCAATCAGGCCTGGTACGTCTGCCATAACGAAAGCGCGTTGAATATAGTCATCACCGGCTAGTTCTACTACTCCCAGGTTTGGCACTAAGGTCGTAAATGGGTAGTCGGCAATTTTCGGGCGAGCAGCACTGACACGGCTAAGTAGGGTCGATTTGCCTGCGTTAGGGAAGCCTGCCAAGCCCACATCGGCAAGTAGCTTAAGTTCTAACTTCAGATCTTTTTCTTCGCCTAGAGCGCCAGGGCGGAATTCTTCCGGTGCTTGATGCGTCGAGCGCACCCAATGCACGTTGCCGAGTCCGTGGCGACCACCTATTGCTACAAGAAGTTCCTCGCCCTCAGCCAAAAGTTCGCCGATTTTTTCGCCGGTTGCGTCGTCATAGACAACGGTGCCGACAGGCATCGGGAGGATGAGGTCCTCGCCGCATTTTCCACGGCAGCGTTTGCTACCACCGCGAACACCGTCCTCAGCGCTGTAAATTGCTCGGTAGCGCAGGGAGCTCAGGGTGTTTAAACGGTGCGTGCCGACGATAAGTACGCTACCGCCCGTTCCACCATCGCCACCATCAGGCCCCAGTTTGGGCTTACCTTTGGAACGCATGAAACTGACAACACCGTCGCCACCGCGGCCGGCTTTGACCTTGATCTCAATACTGTCGAGAAACTTCATATGATTTTAATCTACTGGAGCACTTGGGTTGAAGAACTGGCCAGAGGGAAAGTCAGCTTGAGACGGTGGGGAGATTCGGTCTGCTTTTAAGTTTATCTGCTTATAAAATAAGACCCAGCCGTGCTTTGCTAAAGAAACCTGGCTAGGCCTGACTTACGATCAAATACCCATCGCATTTGCTATACACAAAGAGCGAGGGGCATTGACTTAAGCGTGCGGGTGAACGCTGACGCGCTTGCGATTGCCTGCGACTGTCTCATAATTGACAGTGCCGTCAACCAAAGCAAACAGAGTGAAATCGCGGCCCAGGCCGACGTTCACACCTTGCTTAACCGTCTCGCCGACCTGGCGAACGATGATGCTCCCTGCAGTCACGCTCTGCCCGCCGTAAACCTTGATCCCACGGTACTGCGGGTTTGAGTCGCGACCGTTTCTAGTACTACCACCGGCTTTCTTGTGTGCCATTGACTAGCCCTCTTCTCTTACATTCCAGAATTAAGCGTGGATAGCTTTGATCTCAAGCACAGTAATCGGCTGACGATGGCCGCGTGTGCGCTTGTAGTTCTTCCGGCGCTTGTATTTGAAAACAATTATTTTTTCGCCCTTGCCTTGGCTCTTAATGGTGGCCTCTACAGAAGCGCCGGCCACGGTAGGGGCACCGACTTTTACAGTCTCACCGCCAACCATTAGGACTTGGTCGAATTTGTAATTGTCACCAGGGTTACCAGGGACCCGGTCGATGGTCAGAGTCTGACCTTGCTCTACTTTAAACTGCCGGCAACCGGCTACTATCACCGCGTACATAAGAACACTTCCTCCGAAACTGGATACCCCTAGCGAAGGGTCACATATTTGTCCATTAGACGGCTTTCTGTCAACTGGAATCCCACGATCTAGAGAATCAAAAATACCTGTGGATAGACACCATGGCGCTCTGACGGTATAGCTAAAAAAGAGATAACCTACCGAAATCAATTCAAGGAGTGACGTGTCGATGGCGAAAATGGCCGCTGGATCGCTGGTGTTGGGTCATCAAGGAAGCTGTCACTGCCGGCGCGGCAAAGCTCTGTCGGGCGCGTTTGGCGGCGCTGGGGCGATCGCTCACTATCCCCCCAGTCTTGAAATCGAGCCCATGGCCATCAAGATCTGGGCAAAGCTTGACCTTGCCCAGCAGAGTGCTGAGATGCGCGTTATTACTACTGTTGTTGGTAGGGTGGCAGGGATTCGGACGCTCACACTAGATGGCATTTCCTTCGAAAACGTCGAAGTGAAGGATATTTCCAATTTACCGCTAACCTGGTCTTACGACGGGGCGAAGATTAAAATCACTTGGGGCGAGCCCTTTGTGGTCGACGAGCACCGGATGGTTGAAGTCAGGTACCGCGTGCATAGGCCGGTCAGTGGATTGTTTTTTATGCAGCCGACTGCCGAGGATCCACACAAGCCTCTTTATGCTGCGACTGATCACGAGACAGAATTGGCTCGCTATTGGTTAGCGTGTGTAGACCTCCCCAACGTTCGTACGTCGCTTGAGTTCCGTCTGACCGCTGCGGCTAACCTCACGATTCTAGCCAACGGACAGCTGATATCTGAGGAGATCAATGACGACGGTACTAAAACTGCATTGTGGCGCCTCGAACAACGCTGTCCCAGCTATCTAGTGTGTTTTGCTGTGGGTGATTTCGTCCGCTTTAACGATGGTGAGTTTGAGGGCATTCCCCTCGCATATTACGGATGTAAAGATTTCACCTCGCGCGATCTGGAACGAACTTTTGGTCGCACCCGTAGCATGCTCGCGTGGATTACGGCTAAGCTCGGCGTGCCATTTCCGTTCCCAAAATACTATCAATTCGCTTTGCCTGAGTTTGGCGGGGCGATGGAGAACGTCTCCTTAGTGAGCTGGAGTGATCATTTTGTCCAAACCGAACGTGCTGCCCCGGAAGGTACGTGGCTAGTTGATCAGGTCAATGTACACGAAATGGCCCATGCTTATTTTGGCGATTTGGTCGTTTGCCGTGACTTTGCTCATGCTTGGCTCAAAGAGTCTTGGGCCACTTACATGGAGACTTGCTGGTTAGAAGACCAAAAAGGCAGCGACGAGCAGCTTTATGATCTTTTTTGCAATGCGAGGGCCTATTTTTCAGAGGCCGATGACCATTATTCCCGGCCCTTGGTGACACGCAAGTTTACGTCATCATGGCAGATGTATGACCGGCATTTGTACCCAGGAGGAGCATGCCGTCTTCACACATTGCGTTGGGAATTGGGTGACGCAGTTTTTTGGCGTGCTGTAACCGATTATTTGGTCACGCACAGAGAACAGGTTGTGGAGACGCAAGATTGGCAGCGGATGCTCGAGAAGCATTCTGGTCGCGCTCTTCAGCAATTATTCGACCAATGGGTTTACACGCCAGGTTACCCAGATATAAAAGTTACTTTCAGTTACGACGATGCGAAGAAGCTTGGCAATTTCGAGATCGTTCAAAAGCAGGTGGACGAGAAAAAGGACATACCGGCCTTCGTCCTGACTACCGAATTAGGCTGGACTATAGGTGGCGAGTCGCATCTTCGGGAGATCAAGTTGTCGGCAGCGCGCCATACCTTCGAGATTCCGATGGTGTCGGATCCGGAGCAGATCCGTTTTGACCCCCGTGGTCGGGTATTGCATAAGCTTGAATTCGATCCAGGCGAAGCAAAGTTAAAATGCCAACTCACCAAGGCCAACGACGTTGTAGGTAGAATCCATGCCGCACGTCAGCTTAGTTCATCAGGTAAGCGTGCAAATATTCAGGCCGTGGTTGAGGCCTATCTAAACGAGCCGTTTTGGGGTGTGCGTAAGGAAATTCTCAAAGCACTCGCTGAGACGAATAGTGCGGATTCGGTTAAGTCCATTCGTGACTTTGTGGATAGCGAGCGCGACGCTCTGGTACTACCTGAGGTCTTTCACGCAGCATCACTTTATCGTGATTCCCAGCTTCAAAAAGCCATTGAACAGCGCTTAGCGCGTGGTGATCTCGGGCCTCAGTCTGTGGCTGCGGCGTTTGCAGCTTTGGGGGCTCAGCGGCAAGCGGCTCCATTGCACCTCCTGAGCGCAGCTGCCGAGGTCAGTGATCCTACGAGCGGTACCGAGCAGTCAGCAGCTCTAAAATCGCTAGGGATCACTCGTATGGAGAAGTTGGCTCCGTCTCTTATTGAAGCTAGTCAGGTGGGGCGCACCCCATATCGAGCTCGGGATGGAGCCGTACAAGGCTTAGCTCAATTAGTCCCCTACGTGACGCTACCGACCCGTTCGCTGATTATCGAGCGTTGTCGAGAGTTACTTCGTGATCCGGAGCTTAATATCCGCTTGGAAGCGGCGAAGGCACTTAAGGCTGCGCGAGCCCACGAGGAAATTCCAAATCTTGAAGCCTTTCGTGCAACTCTGCCACTCCAGCAAAAGGTGGTAATCGATCACATACTCGCCGACCTTAGGCGGCAAGACCAACCTGAAGTGATGGGCCTGCAGCGACAACTTGAGGAGCTTCAGGGTAAAATTAGAAAGCTCAGCGAACGCGTGCAGGAACTCGAAGACAAGGAGTAAGCTCCGTGGGATATATCGCGTCAGGGGATGGCTCGCTGTATTATGAAGTTCACGGCAGTGGTGAGCCAGTGGTACTGCTGCGCGGCTTAGGTCGTTCAGTGAAGCATTGGCTAGGCTATGACCAGCGCTTGGCGCAGAGTGCTCGAGTTATTGCCATCGAACTGCGTGGCATGGGGCTCTCTACTCAGCGATATCGTTGGCGTGATGATTTATTTGCAAATGCTGAAGATGTCGTCCGAGTCCTCGATCATTTGCATTTAGAAAAAGCGCATATGATGGGGGTTTCTCTAGGGGGGATGGTGGCTCTAGCGACTGGTCTTAAGTACCCCGAGCGCACGCAGTCTATCGTGGTGATGAATACCAGTATCGGTGGGCAACGCACCCTGCGGCTGTCGCCGAAGGCCGTTTTGGCACTGTCGAGCATTGTACGTTTTCGTGATGAACGCTTTCATACTTCCTTGGTCGATGTACTGGTATCCCCTACCTGTGACGCAGCCAAGAAAGCTCAGATAGCTCAATCATATGCTGAGATAGCTCAGCAACACGGTTTTGGCGCGCTGACTGTGGTTAAACAACTTGCCGCAGCTAGTCGTTTTTTAGTGAAAAAACGCCTTGGTAATTTAGATATCCCGACACTAGTGATTTATGGTGGAGACGATCAGTTTGTCCCGAACATCAACAGCATCAATTTAGCGAAGTTACTGCCTCGCTCGACGGTGGTTAAGATAGACGGAGCAGGCCATGAAATCAGTTTGGATAAGCCAGAGGAACTGACCACCACTTTAGAGAATTGGCTAGGCATAAATCACCTATAATATGGTTATAATTGCCTGGTTCACGGCGAATCACCCGTCCTAAGGCACTGTATTTCTTGCTTATCGACCCTGGCACGAATCGTGCTTTAGACATGCCGCTGCATCATCTTCGTCCTGTCTCCCTCCTCCATTTTGCTTTCGCAATTCATGCAAGTGGATTCTCCTCATTTCAGGAGTGACTCATCGTGGCTAATGACATCGCCAAATCGACGCTTCCTCTCTCTGTCGCGCCAACCCCGGCTGCCGATATTGCGAGAGCAGCACCGAAAGTGCCATCAGTTAATCAGGTTGCAGCGCGTCGTGACGATACGGCGGGACGCAGCTTTGCTGATGAATTGAGTCGTGGGCCAGATCGAGAAGCCAAGGCACCAACCGAAAAAGATCGGACTGTATCGTCTGATCAACCGAAGAAGATCACGGAAACAGTAAAGAAGGCAGCTAATTCCAGTCGTGAAAGTGTGGAATCCACGCCAACGGTGGCTTTCCTCTCGGGCCATCTAGAACAGTTGGACCAAGCAAAGATTCCTACCCTTCCAAGTGATAGTAAATTTCTTGGTGATGCGTTGGCCCAAGATGACCTCATTGGCTTTATGAACCAACCTACAACTATCAACGAGATGATCCGGGACCTTGGGCTGCCGCCTGCATTTACAGCGGAAGCAAACAAGCTCGGCCTAGATTTTAATGAGCAAATCACCCCCGCGTCTTTTCTCAAGGCGATCGGCGTCGATCCCCAGCGTGTACTTGCTGAGCTCAGTCTGCTCAAGGGCAATATCCTTGCCGAGGGTATGACGCCTTACTTGAACCGAGCTGTGGCACTAAATGGAATGGGCGCACAAGCTGCAAACAACGGACTCTCTGCTGGTGATACAAAAATCACCGAAAAATTATCTGGCGTCCCACCCGTCAATGACAGCGTCGGTTATTGCGTAGTTGATGCTCGTGTTGGCAATTTGGACAGACCTCTTCCTAACTTAAATGAAGATCGCTTAGATCAACTCAATGCTAATTTAGCCACCGCTAACCTCCTCAACGCTAGTGCCTTGCTCGCAGCACAGCAATTGCAGGTTCAGCAACAGGCGGTGCCAGTAGATCTAGTTAAGCTTGCCGACATGAGCAGTGGCATCAAAATCGAGGGTGTGCGCCCCGAAAGAGTGCAGATGTTTAAAATACTGGCCAGTCCTGATCAGCAAGAATTTTTGATTACTGAAGTCGATCCTCAGCTAGCGGCCATGCAGTTTGCTGCTGGCCTTGGTGTTGCGCAAGCAAATCTAACATCGTTCGGTAGCGATCGCTTGAATCAGTTAAATGCTGATCCCCGGACCTTAATGTCAGTCGATCGGATGGCTGAGTTTCCGGATCAGATCCGAACAGACGATTTGCTGACGCAGGGCCCAGCATCGATGAATCGGGCAACTTTTGATGCTTTCGCCGTTATGGGTGAGCAATTAAAGGGTGTCGATACTATGCGGTTTGATGTTCAAAAGCTTGCTGCTGACTCTGCTGACTCTGCTGATAATGCTGCGGCGGATAGTTCGATACTGTATGGCCCTAACTCGCCAATTGGGACCTCGCCATTTTCTGCCGCATTAAATAATGCACCGGCTACGGTCGGTGCTCAATTTGCTGCCGTCGAAAAATTGATGAATAGACTTGATGGTGCCGATCTTAAGTCATCCACAAAGGCTAGGCTGCCAGGAATATCAGATGCATCTGGCCAAGTCCTCGATGCGCGGCTTGCGGTGCCAGATCTTGCGGCTAATTCAAGCCGTGGTGGCGGTGACTCCTCATCTCGGCAAGATAATGGCAGCAGTAATCAAGGTGGTCCCCAATTTGGCCAAGAAAAGTCGGTCAACGATGCGTCAATAAATAGATCTGTCGCTCAACCGTCCAAAACAAATAGTGCGCCCTCTACCTTCGCTGCTCGCGGCGAAAATGCCGAAGTTGGGTTGTCTCCGCAGCAACGCTTTCAGATTATGCAGAAGGTGATGAATCACGCCACGATGATGGTCAGAGAAGGTGGCGGCACTGTGCGCCTTGATTTGGGTTCGCCTGAACTAGGATCGATGCAGGTCGCGATCAACATGAATAAAGATCAGATGGATATGCGCGTCATTACCAGCTCTGACCGAGTCCGTGAAGCCATGATGGCTGAGCTAGGCCAATTAAAGAATGCACTGTCGGTGCAGAATGTTCGGCTAGGTAACGTAGAGGTCGGCGTTCAAGGTAGGCAGCCTAATGGATTTGCCGGTTTTGACAACAATGCGGGGCAGAACAGTGGGCGTGGCTTTGATGGACGTCAACAAGCGGACCAAAGATCCCAAAGTGGTATTCAGGGTGTTGGTAATGTTGCGCGCCAAAGTTCGGTGCGGTTTGAGCCTGTAAATATGCCGAATGTAATTACCTCTAATGGCGGTCGCATCGCGGTACGCGCATAATCTCTGAAGTTTAAGCATAGGAGCTGGAACATATGAATGGGGCTCTGGAAGCAAAATTTAAGCCCTTCGAATCGCCCTCTATTCGCGACTTTAGCGATGCGAAGGTCAACGATCCGAATGCGCCGGCTAAAGAAAGCAATAGCAAGGAAAAGGTCAATTTTCGCGACGTTTTGATGAACTCAAACGACGATTCTGCGCGCGACCGAGCAGCGCAAAAGAATGGCGACACCTTGCGTGCCGCGAAGAGTGACGAAGAATTTGCCAAGATGATGAGCGATAAGGCAAACCCTGATAAGTCGCGCAAGCCGCAAAACGAGCTTGATAAAGATGCGTTTCTTAAGCTGTTTGTGACCCAGATGCGCAATCAAGATCCGCTGAATCCAGATGACAGCGCTCAGATGGCGTCCCAGCTGGCGCAGTTCCACGGCCTTGAGCAGATGATGAACGTGAATAAAAATCTTGAGAAAATGCAGACCGACGAGGCTATTGGTCGGGCCGTCAATCTAATTAACTTTGTTGGCAAGGACGTAACCCTCGGTAACGGAAAGTTGATGATTGAGAACAGTCAGATGGTAACGGACGCGCGCGTTAAACTGGACCAGGAATCCGTCAACACTAAGATCGAAGTGCGCGACGGCGCTGGTGCCCTAGTGGCGTCCACGGATATCGGGCCTTTGCCATCCGGCGAGTCGAAACTCGAATGGAATGATGTTGGTAAAGACGGTAAGAAGTTGTCAAATGGTGCTTATACTTTCAACGTCGTTGCCACAGATATGAACAATCAGCCGATCCCCACGAGTATTGCGAGTACGCTAAAAGTTACTGGTGTAGATCTGCATGATACTGGGGGGGCATTCTATACCCAAATTGGTAAAGTCGGTGTTCGCGATGTGTCGTCAATCGGCGGCACAACACCGGCAAGCAATGCAGCTGCTAAGCCTGTAGCCAAGGCACCAGAGGGTGTCGGACCAAGTGCTGATGCAATTGCAAAACTGATCGAGTCAGGAGCGGCTGGTGCACCGCCAGTGAAGGCGCCGGCGCCTAATGCCCCAGTCGCTAGTGCTCCACCTAAGGCACCTGCGCCTAGCGCTCCAGTCGCTAAGGTCACTCCAACGGTTGATACTAAAGAGGTGAACAAAGCGGTGAACACTGCACCCGTGAAAGAGGCTCATTAATGCGGCAAAGTGGTCTGATTCTGCTGCTCTCGGTAAATCTTTTGATAGCTTGCGCCACGACTGCGCCTACGTCCGAGCGGACGGATGAGGTAAAGGCGCCAGTTTTGGTGGAGCCTAAGGCAGAGGTGAAAGTTGAGACTAAGCCATCAAACAATACGGTTGTGGCTGCTATTGAGTGCCCAATCAGTGACGTGATTTGCCCGATGAACTACGCACCTGTGGTGTGTTCGGCAGGCACTTATGAAGGTAAGGAACAGCCACTGTCAACGCGCTTGATGGTGTGGGGCAGTAATGTTTGTGTAGGCCGATTGCGACTCAATAAAGAAGCTTGCTCGCGTAAGCTCTTGCCGTCTAAGCTCGGTGATGTGCGGTGTGTACCAGATGCGACGGGTGGACACTGTCCGGGGACGCAGGCTGTGTGCAAAGAAAACGTCAAGCCATCAGTCTGTACGGCAACTTCCTATGCCGGTCAGGCTTTAACTGAGGACCAGAAAATTACTGGTGCTGCAAAAAACGAATGTCTAGCACGGGCCGCGTTACGTATGGCTGCATGTCGGGCAAATCTTGATCCGGACGCTCTGGACGGCATTGAATGCCGTGGTGCAACAGGGAGAGGCGGTCTGTGAGGAACGGTACATGATCTTTCGGCTTCTTTTGTTGCTTGGCTTGTTGGCATATGAGGGCTTGGCCTTGGGGGAAGCTGTCGAAGGTACGGTACAGATCAAAGGTTCTGCCTTGAAATCAGTCACCTTCGTGTCTCCAGGAGTCTTTTCAGGAGTTTCTTCCGGCGTTTCTACCGGTGATAAAAAAGAAGGAACACGGATCTGTGGCTCTGCTACGGAACAGCGTATCCGGCATTTGACCGATTTAATTGTGCGAGTGACCGGTGAATGGCAGACGACGAAGTCCGGAGAGAAAGAGTGCTTCGATGCTAGTGACTACACAGTGTTAAAAGCTAGTAGTGGCAGAGAGGCGGTAACTGGCCTGCTGTCGCGATCTGGGGCTGGATACGTGATTGAGAGCGCAGACGGTCGACGATTGGTCCTTCAGGAAGTGCCTGACGGGCTGAAGAGCCTACTTGGGCTCAACGTCATGGTCGATGTCAAGTCCATCGCCAGCCGTCAAGCAGCTGAGGCAACTAAAGTTGTCGTCTCCTATCGGTCTCTCCCCTGAACGGCACGGAGCTCCAAGCCTTTCTCGCTTAAAGCATGAAGTCGCTGGATTTATTGTCCATGGGCGAGAGACAATAAGGCTCTGATTCCTCTGGAGGGCCGATTTATGTTGTTAAGCTCGCCTATGTTGAGCGTCGTAATGCGTACGGGTGTCTTTGCCGCCATGATTATTGGTGCCGGCGCGTGTGGCCATGACAAGAAATCAAAGGACGGAGTCCCCGCGACTGAGTCTAACGATTGCAGCTATAGCGCTGCTGGCCAGGGCTGCGTCGTGAAATCTACCGGGGATACGGTGACCATGGATTTCTCTTCAGCGGTTGTTGGTCAGCAATATATCGTGGCCCCATTCGTATTAGGTAACTTGAATAAGATCGCGGGCTCATTGAAGCCGCATAATTTCACCTTCAACGTGCGTGCTGCTGGTGGCACGGCGCTGCAGCTTAAGCGCAATTCTGCAGACGTTGAAGTCGGCGATAAAAACGCTTGGCAGCACAGATTGGCAATGGATCACGATAAGCGGTCTCTCGCCAACCGCTTTGATCCAAGCAAAGGCAGTGATCAGGGAGAGTGGTTTTGGCAATTAGCGCGTCACCTCGACGGCGAGATCCCTAAGGCACAAAATCTAGTTGGAAGCGACAAGCCCAGCGTTGAGGGTTTTTACCGCCAGTTAGCAAAAAATCCGCAAAAAAATGAGCCGAAGCAATTTTTGGGGTTGGTCGATTCTGGATGTCCAACGACCACATTGAAAGTGCCAAAGGCAGACGGTGCCAATACTCTCAGTGTGCCAGTTAGCGACAGCTATGCAGATCCATCGGACAAGTTCTGTGTTGCCTACGTCTCAAATCCGGTGACAGTCTCGGATAAGGAGGCGATTAAGTCTGCTATCGCGAAGATCCTTAGAGTTTATTCTGGGCCAATTTATAACGACAGCTTTGCGGCCAAAGGTGCCTATAAATTTCGCCCTGTCTTTGCGTTTGTTGATGTGAGCGACCAAGATGTTTGGGACCAAAGCACCGCTCTTAATCTTGCCGGTGCCTTCATTTCCTATACATCTGTGGCTGCTGGCTATCCGATTATCTATATAGCCTCCGACTTCACTAAGGTCGGGTCGTTTGGTGAGAGTAGTCAGACTGCTGTGCTTAAAGGGCAGTTTTACTCTGTGATGGCACATGAAGTGCAGCACGCGATTCTACATTATTACCGTCTGAATCAAGCGGGTACAGCTTTGTCTAATGCCGAGGCTGTGTCGATTGACGAGGGTCTGGCGCACTTTATGGAAGACCTGTTTGGCTATGCTGCCGATGGCTTTAAGTTTTGGGCTGTGCCTTTTCTGCAAGGATACACTGATGCGACCAATCCATTCTTGGTAGGGAGTAATGATTACGGTGACGGTGTGAGTGCGCCGCTAGCTCGGAGCGCCTCGCACACGCTGCTATATTATCTTTCTAGCCAAAAGGGTGGCGTTACCTTCGATGCTAACGGAGAGCCTAGCGGTGGCGGCGGGCTGACTTTTGTAAAGAATGTCGTTAAGAGCGCCACTGCAATAGGCCCGGCTAATCTTGCGGCTAACTTTAGCGGCGACTGGTGGGTGACTATGGGTAATTACTTGGGCGCCCTAGCAGTGGACCATGTCGACTTGGGTGCAACAGTCGCCAACAAATATACCGTCCAAGAGCCAAGCAATGTGGTGACTAATCTGACGGGCACCGCGGCTCAGTCTTACGGTATGCGCTTTAACAACTATCTTGAACTGGCAACGCACCCCAACAGTGACTACGGTAATCCCAAAAACAGTCCAGCCGTGCCCAATCAGATGAGCTATTACATGACGGCACCGTTGCTCTACACCATCACAAATCCTGCGGAGAAGTTAAGCTTTCAGTGTGATTGCGGGGGTGAGACGGAGAACATTGCTGCATCTATTGTGCGCATTAAATAAAGGAGCACATATGTTGCGACTTAATCGGGTCCTTCTTGCGTTAGCAGTTTTGACTACGAGTGAGCAGGTGTTCGCGGATCAGGTAAACGGGCTTGTTCGAGTTTCTGGTACTGCGGCAGCTAAGCAGGTGGCGATTACCAAGGAGACCGAGTTTTCCGGCACTAATCTCTGTCCTGGCGACAAGGCAAAGCGGCTGATTGCGCTAGAAAGTATGATCGTTAAGGTCTGGGGCAATACGCGGGAGCAAAACGGCAGCAAGTGTTTCGACGTAGGCTCATTTTCTGTGCTCAAGACTCCGGCAGGGCGAGAGGCCATCGTTGGTACTTTGACTCAGCACGACGGAGTATTTCAGATTACAACTGATGATGGCAGATCAATGCGCCTCCTCAGTGTGCCAGGCGGTCTCAAGGCGATGTCGGGCAAGAAGGTGATTGTTGATCTCAAGTCGGTGGAGGCTCCTGAAACGACGCAGGAGTTGACGACTAGCGGTTTTAAGGCGGTATATTACGCAGAGTTTCCTTGAATTCTAGGTGCCGTAATGGTGTTTAAATAAATCATGAGATAGAGGAGTCTGACAGATGAAGATTCTAGGGTTGAGAAAAGCATTGTTGGCGTTCGTCACAGCGGCCTTTGCTTCCACCGCAGTCGCTGAAGTACGGACTTTAATCGAGCTAAATGGCGCCACCCCGACCGCTGGCTTAGCTACGTCGTGGAAAAAGGTAAAGGACGGGGAATACCAGTTCACCATCGACCTATCTAAAGAGATCGGCAAAGGCGTGGCCGTCAGCGCAGGCGCTGTTAAAGATTCGCTTGAGACTAAATTGAGCTCGAATCTGGGTGTTAAGGTGAAGGAACAGTCGGCGACGTCGGTGGCCGTCACTTATACCGGTGATGAAGCTGGATTCTTAGCTGCTGTGGCGAAGACTAAGATTCGTGCGCCACAAAACGCGCAAATCGCTTTGGAAAGCTCAACGTCAGAGGGCGGCATCAGAGCTAATCCAGGCAACCGTTATCCTAAGGCCGGCGAAGTTAAGGCGACGGTCATCAGTGTTCAGCCAGGCGTGATCGTTGCGCGGGTTAATGACTCCAAAGTAGGTGACGTAAAAGCGGGAACGAAAGTCAAAATCAAAGCGGACGGCGCGAATTTTAAACCAACCAAAACCGTGTTTTTTGCGCCGGAAAAATTGGAAGGCGACACCTGGTTGCCAAAGGCTGGGTCAGTGCTAGATCGCTAACAAATTGGTGATATGGGTTTTAATGCGAGGCCGCGATTCGAGCCAAAAGTGGTTGCGAACGCGGCTTTTTTGAGCTGTAATTCAGACCATTTTCGTTACTTTTTCTTATCCACTGCTACGAAAGATCAAAGTACAGTGGGACAAACGTGATTTGGTCCGAAGTCGAACAGTTGTCGCGTGATTGAAGGCAAAAACTGCTTTTAATGTTGTCGTAAGACTTTAGCAGCAAATGCAAGCTACGCAGACGTCCGCTGGATCCACTTTTGACCTCAACCGGTGTTACCTGTCCATCTCTCACGATGAGATAGTCGACCTCGGCCCCAGAGCCCTTCGCCTGTCGCACCCAAAAGTAAAGGCGGCCGGCTTCGCTGCCAAGACCTGATGCTAGCAACTCTTGTCCAACGAATTGCTCCGCCATCTGTCCTTTAAAGCTAGCGACCAGATCATCTGTAGCCATAATGTCTCGGGCTTGACGACCACATAGCCTCTGCATCAGGCCGACATCAATGAAAACGGGTTTAAATGTCTTTAGATCAGACGATGCGCCGAGAGGCAGTCCTGCTGCTGAGGTGCTATGAACCATGCTAAGCAGCATCGCTTTTTCTAGCAAGAACAGCGATGCCTTAGTGCGTTTCGAATCGTCATCCACTAACTTTGTGAAGGTTACCTGCTCGCCCACTGCAGCAGCGACTGCGGCAAATACTTGTGACACATTTCGACGCTGGAGTTCGCCGCTAGCGTACTTTGGTATGTCGTCTCGAAAGGAACGAATAAGCCGATCATGAATGCGTTGAACTTCGAGGAAAGAGCGCGTCTTTTTATAAATAGCGACAGCCTCGGGCATTCCGCCGACCACCAGATATTCTCGCAGCGCATCATTTAGAGCTTGTGCTGTGGTCTGTGATAACTCAGAGGCATTATCCCATGCAGTGCGACGCGGTCTTCGTTCGACCAAAATGGCGCGATCTGTTGCGGTGAGAAATTCGTCGAATGACATAGGATAAAGATGCATGTAGTCGACGCGCCCAACCGGAAACGAAATCTCGCCCAAGGCGAACTCCAAAAGACTCCCAGCTGCGATCACATGCAGTGCAGGAAGTTTTTCCTTAAAGTATCGCAGACTCTGGATGGCCCTTGGGCACTCCTGAATTTCATCAAGGATAAGAAGTGTCCGACCCGCCTCAATACGGACGCTGAGAGACGCCTCTAAATCTCGAATAATCGCGGTAGGATTCAAGTTTCCGGCAAAAATGTTACGCAGCTCAGGAGCAAGTTCAAAGTCAGCAAGTGCATGGTTTCCAAAGCGAGCCGCTAAGGCCATCATTGCCTCGGTCTTTCCCACCTGGCGACCGCCTCGTAGGACCAATGGGCACCGACTTGACGCATTGGCCCAAGATTCCAGAGATGTATCAATCATCCTGGGTAGATACATAGAATGACTCCAAGAATATGGGGCTAAATTGGGGGCCCCATACCAATATTAAGGGGTAATTTTGGTATTAGAAACGCAAAAAGTGGTGATTTGATTGGCCGCGAACGCGGCTTTTAGTTTGCGCGCAAATTCAGTCTCAGCCTTCAGCCAAGCGTCCCATTCGCTCTTGTATTAGCGCCGAGTATTTTCTTTGTAGCTTAGTCGAAAGAAAACTAGCGCTGATGAGCGCTTGAGCCTGTTCCTGTGTGTTTGCGAACCTGCCGATCACCGCTTCGGCGACTCGCCGTAGGAGTCCTATATTTTCCGCAAACCCAAGGAAATCCGTGCGCGATAATTTTGATTTCTTGCCGTTAAGGCTCAGTGCTAGCTCTTCCGGATCAACAGATTCTGCAAGAATGAGTCGAGTCGACAATAGGTCATATGCCGGACTCAGCACAAAATCGTCTTGATCTTGCATCATAGCGAAGTTCTTCAAATGCATATCGGCGTTACCAGTCAGAAAACAAAACAGCGTCAATTCAAAGTACCGCAGTAAATCGTCCCCTGGTATGGTCGAATGTTTTTTGATCTGTTTGGCAACCCGCTCATGTGAGCTTCGGTATTTTTGTTCGGTCATGGCCTCTGACAATTGGCACAAATCTTCGACGGCGATTTTCCGATGCTCGGCTCTGTCGAATCTTTTAGTCAGGTAGGCCAATTTTCCGTCGGCCATGCGGATGAGGCTGTGTGTCGCTGTTTTTAAGCCAAAAACTTGCGCTAGGTTCATCGTCAAGTGCTCGTTCTCTGGCAGCTCGGAATATTCGTGGCTAGGTGGCTTAAGAATATAATTTCCGCCGAGTGCTCCCACGATAGTGAAACGATCCGGTGACGCTGCAGTTAACTCTAGCGATAGTTTTCGCTGTACACCAGTTACAGCGATGCGCCGTGTAACAAGAACTTCTGTGAATTTTTCTAGTTCATGTTCAGTCGTGTCGAGATGGGGCGGGATCTTTTGACCAAATATTTCTTGCGCGCAAGATGAGTGAAAATCACCTTTATCTAGATTGCGGCAACATTTTAGACATTTCATCAAGTGCTAACCTCTGTGGCTTGTCGCACACTGACATTGCCGATGCAGTCCTCGCAGGAGGAAAGTAGCAGTCCCATGCGATCAGTCACAGCCAGCTTCCAGTTGCGACTGACGACATCTAGTAACCATCCCTCGGGAATTAGACCATCAAAAAAGGGAAACAGTGTAGGGCTGCGGTAGGGCTCCGCCCTAAGTGGTAAGGTGCGGCTTACCGCTAGAGCATGTTCAGTCTGCAAGTGACGCTGGTCATAAGTGAAAGTAAAATCCCCATCGATCGTCTCGATGATGTCGCCGACTTTCTCCCCATCAATGTACACATGGCCTTTGCGCATCTGTTCACTTCTCGAATGGAGCTATTGCTCGCGTGGTAATGACTGGGGAGCAAGTTCGGCTCCGAAATAATTTAGGACCTGATTCACCTTGTCCATTTTGAGAGTAGGTTTGCCGATCTCTAATTCGCGGATAAAGCGCAGTCCAACTCCTACCCGAAGAGCTAACTCCTCCTGGGTGTAGCCAAGTTTAGCGCGTCGACTGCGTACAAACTTGGCGACCGGTCCGAGGGCGGCTTCGATTTGCGCTGATTTTCTCTTTGCCAACGGGATGTTCCATGGTTGTCGTACCTGATCAGGTACAATAATTCACATTATATATTTATTATACCCGAAAGGGGTGGAAAGTAGAATATTTCGATTTTTAGTACCCGATCGGGGCCCAACATGGTCGTTAGGTGTACGGTAAATAAGATGTCTAGTCTTAATCGAGCAGAATCTTGTACCGATGAATGTAGATACGAAAAAGAGGGTCAGAGATAACGTACGCCAACTCGCCGTCCGGACCAGCGACACGCTCCACCACTGAATCGTCCAGCATTCTCGCCACGATCTTTTCGATGCCCGACTTGGAAAGTTGTTGAACTTCATTTACGAAGTCAGCAGCTAGCACGCTGCTTGTATAATGACGTCGGGCGAGGGCGCACAGAACCAGCCGCTGTCTGGCCGTAAACTTAACGTATCTCTGTGAATAAATAGATAGTGTTTGGTCAAGTAATATAGTCAATCCGTTGTCGATATTTACGTTGTCTATCCTGGTCACTTCCGGGAGATCGGCAAGAAAATCGCAAAGACGATTGATACTTTCGGGTATGCGGTCCATCAAATTTTGCAAGTGGCGAGATGCTTCGATATCGATAGATTTCCCAACAGTGCGGAGGCGCGTCGCTATATAGTCGTGGTATGCATCATAGGGTATCTCCTTAAGCTCAATCGTGGTTCCCCATGAAGCGAAGGGCGCTTTGTTTCGATCGAAAATCTCAGCTAGCATATGTTGCTTGGATCCCAGCACGACGACTGGTGTCTCGTTGTCGAGGGTCTGTAAACTCTCGCGCAGCTTTGCATCGGCCTTGGGAATTGCAGCAATCTGCTGAAATTCATCGAAGATGATGAGAAAGCGCAAATCTCCTTCGCGGGTGAGATTGCCAATGTTGGTGATTACGTCCTGAAAATCGACGACGGAGCGCCCGGACTCCGTGCGGATACTGAACTCGCCAAAACCGCCTTCTGCAGTTGGGGGTTGCCAAGTTGGGCGCACGCGCTTAAGAGCGCGCATCCAGTCCAAACCGCGCTCAAAGAGATTTCGCTTGCGTGAGATGGCCGAATTGAACGCCTTAGTTAGTTCAAACGAGATATCATCCAGGTTTCCGATCGAGAAGAAATCGACATAGACAACGACGCGGCGTGAAGGGTCCCTTGCCTCCCAGCGCTTCGCAGCGACGTTTTTGACGATTGAGGTCTTTCCGAAATTACGACGGCCATAAAGGCGGACACAACGTCCGCGCTCCAGATGATCGTTAAGCCGATCGATTTCGGCGACGAAGTTGCAGATATCCTTTGCTTCGATTAGGCGATCGTATAGAAATAGGGCGCTCATTTGAAAACTTCACCATAATTACAGTTTGTTATGCTGGTCCACTAAAAGTGGACCACTTTTAGTGGACCATAGAAAGTGGGGGAAGGCAAGGTACGGCGGGTCAAGGTCACCTAGTGATTGGACCCGACTGGACGCAATCAAGGGCTTAAGAAGATGATTATTGCCCGGTCAGTAGTCCAGGTGTTTTGGCCCTAATGAGAGCAGACCGCCAAGTCCGGGAACTTGTCGCAAAGCGCTCGTTTAAGTAGTGCAGCCTCTGCCTCAGCCTCTGCCTCAGCCGCACCGGCACGAGCCTTGAGTTGTGCTATCTCGCTGTCTTTTTCAGCATTGAGTTGCTTTGTGCCTTCGATCAGCACTGCTGTTAATTTCGGATAATCGACAGTTTTGATGCCGTCACTGCCCGTGCGCACTAGCTCTGGTAGTATTTTTTCCACTTCTTGGGCGACTACCCCAACCTGGCGAGTTTGGTCTGATCCGTCTTTCCAGAAGTAATAGTAACCATGAAGCTCGAGTAGTTTATCAAACCCATCAGGGATGACTGCGAGGTCACGTTTCAGGCGGATGTCGGAGAAGGTATTCCAAGCGTTTGCTAATGCTACAGTGCCGTCGCCGCCATTTTAAATTGGTACCAATTTTTTCCATTTGCATTGGGTCTAAATTGAGGTCTAAAATTAGACCTACTGGAGGCCGGTCAATGACGAAAAAAAAAGTTCATTCTATCAGTCATGTAAAGAGCCATTTAGCTGAGATCGTGGAAGAAATTAATACTACGAACACTGCCGTTATCGTGACACAAAATGGTGAAGCTAGAGCAGTCATTCAAGATCCCGAGACCTATGAGAAAACTCAACAAGCGATAGCATTGTTTAAGATTTTGTCTCTGGGCGAGGTTGATGTGCGAGACGGCAATTTGACTCAGCATGAAAAGGTCTTTCATAACCTTCGCAAACGCCTGAAGACTAAATCATGAGCTCACAATTCAAAGTGCTTTGGACAGATGCCGCGGTAGCTGACCTTACGCACTTGGCAGACTTCATTGTCGCGCGCGATTCTCTTGAAAGAGCTCATGAGGTTTGTGAGAGGCTTGAAGATGCCGCCAGCTCTCTTACATCCTCGCCAAATCGAGGGAGAGTTGTGCCTGAACTTCAGGAGCAAGGAGTCGTCGTATATTCGGAACTATTGGTTAAACCATGGCGGATCGTTTATCGGGCGGAAAATCGCGCCGTCTATATTTTGGCCATTATTGATTCCAGGCGAGACGCCGTTGATCTACTTTGGGAGCGCTTGACGCGATGATGACAATACAATCGCTCCTTCTTAAACGTGGATAAGAACACCTAACGACCTTGCTGCGGTAGATTGGCGATGATGCGGCTTGGCACGCTGGCTCGATCGCCCCTTTATTTGCGGTCACTCAGAACAATGCGCCGACGAGCACGCACATCGGGTTCCGCTGCGCGCTGCAGCCTAAGTATCGCAATAAGCATTGTGCAATTATCATGCGCTGGGCTTCGTCACTGCCTTGACCAATTTCACTAACGCATCGTGATTCACATAGCGGCCGCTCAACCGTAGCTGCCAAAGAGCAGGCTCGGGGAACGTGAGATAGCAGTATAGTAAGCGCATCGTTAATGTGTCTTTACTCTTCCCGTTTTCGATACGCTGCAATGTCAAATACGGGATATCGAGCGCAGCTGCCAACTCCCATAGAGAAATATCGAGATTTTGGCGGAATGACTTGAGCTTAGCGACCAGTGCCTCACGGTCAAATTCGTACACCGACTCGAATATGAAGGTCGACGGCCCGCGCTTACCGATAGCCGTCAGAAGTACGATCAGATTCACCTCGTGCGGGTCGATACCTGCGGCCTCGCAATATTCTGCGTAGGCGGGGTTTTCCTTTGACGGGATGCGGTCAAGCAGTGATGGGAATAGCTTATGTTTCTGCGACTTATGGACTGGCCTAGTCAGCGGCATCTCCGGCCCGACTGGGATAGCGGTCTTCTTACGCAAGTATTTCGCGTCGTAGGTGAAGGTATAAAGAGCGGCTTTGGGATCATAGGCCAAGGAGCCGACGACTTCACGGCGACGTCGACCCTCGTGAAAAACCTCTAGGTGGTGCGGACTAGGATCGAGTTTCATTGGTGATCTCACTTGCCCGTTTGGTGATTACTCTAGTCAATGCGTCTTTCATCAGCGAGGAACATAAACTAGCATCGATGATTTCGATCAATTTTTTGAGATGAATGCGCTTAGCGAATGCGGTTACTTGTGGCCCGTAGCCCAGACGCTGAAACTCCCTTGCGTAGTCTTTTGCCGTCGGCTCCCCTGAGGCCTTGGTGGCGATTTTTCCTGCCGGATTCCAATCGGCCTTAAGGAAGGTCCCTTGCTCTAACCCCAGCGCCGAGACGTTATCGTAAATCGGGGCGAGCGCACTCCCTTTAGCGGTCACGAGAAGCGCAAGATTACGGCCATGTCGGTCATGGTTGCCGACCAAAGCATCGTATAGGCAAGTCTTCACAAAAATCTCTGCATCGGCGTACTTACCGGTCTCTCGAAGAATGACTTCTAGAAGTGTCTCGCAGTCGTAGGGACCGACGGGATTTAGGTGATGATAAATATGGACCAGGTTGGCGACTCCGGAACTCTTGCGGATAAAGTTCTTGGTAACAAATGCTCGCTCGCCGCCAAACTTAACCATATAGAAGGGCGGCACTGGCAGTCCAAGGGCCTTAGCGATTTGGTTGCAGACGTATTCCACATCGGGTAGCTCTGGCGCAATGAGTTCTCGCACCTTGAAAATATAAGACTGACCCGCTAGCGAGGCGGAGTATTTTTTGAAGCGCCCATGAAAAAAGCTGGTGTTCCAGCTTGAGGCGTCGAGTTTGTCTTTGCCCGGATCTGCGCTGACGGTTTGACGCCGTTGGAAGTCGCCGAACGATGCCGACCGCTTGAGCTTGAACCAGGTGGCAAAGCACGGCGCATGCAAGCCGGTCTCCTCGTACTCATCAGATGCATTCAGTGGGGCCAAACACTTGAGACAAAGTTCTTCGGTCATGGGCCTACTATGATCTAAATTGAAACCTCTAAGTTTATGATATAAATTTACACCATTACTTTGTTGCTTTCAATTTAAAAGTTTCATGATCTACCAGTCTGCCTGGCTACCAAGACTCAACACATTGGAATTACTGAGTAATAAACCGCATAGAGATTCCGTCTTTGTTTAGACAAGTGACCGCTCCCCGATAAAAAAGATCCCTGCGGCATCGTACCTACTAGCTTTAGAGTCGCTTATGTTTTTAGTAACTCAATGCGAGCAGACACTCAAGTCAGGGAACTTTGAGCAAAGAGCTTGTTTGAGCTGCTCAGACTCAGCCTTGAGTTTTGCTATCTCGCTGTCTTTTTCCGCCTTGAGCTGCTTTGTGCCTTCGATCAGCACTGCGGTTAGTTTCGGATAATCGACAGTTTTGATTCCGTCGCTGCCCGTGCGCACTAGCTCGGGTAGTATTTTTTCTACTTCTTGAGCGACTACCCCAACCTGACGAGTTTGGTCTGATCCTTCTTTCCAGAAGTAATAGTAACCATGAAGCTCGAGTAGTTTATCAAGCGCATCGGGGATGACTGCGAGGTCACGTTTCAGTCGAATATCGGAGAAGGTATTCCAAGCGTTTGCTAATGCTACCGTGCCGTCGCCGCTGGTGCCGACTTGAAGGCGTTGGGTGGGGGAGGTTGGTGCCGATGCCGACATGTCCTAGGCGCACACTATGGTACTTGTCCGATTTCCAAAACTCTTTCGGCAATTGGCAAGTGAATGACACGTAAATTTCTTGGTGATTTCAGCAGTATGCCTAGTTCAACCTAATCTGCTAGGTGGATTTCTCGTAAAGTATATTGATTTCATATCGTTTTGATATAAAAATGCCATCCTGGCGAAGGAGGTGCGATGTACACTTGGGATCCCCAAAAATCTGCCTCTAACAAGCGAAAACATGGCATCACGTTCGAGGAGGCCCGGGATGCCATCTTCGAAGGCCACAATCTCTTGGCCGTAGGTGTGGCATACCAGGATAACGAACCGCGCCATGCGGTCATTGGTAGGTTCCGTAACAAGTTTTATACCGGAATTTTTACCATTAGGGACGGGACCGTAAGAATCATTTCGGTAAGGAGGTCTAGACGTGAAGAAGAAGAGCAAGCGCGCCGAGAAGGACTTTGATAGTGAGTTTGACGAGGGCCGGGCAGTGATCGACTTTGGTCGAGCCATCCCAACCGAGGGACTCAGTGAGGTGGTAAAATTGCCGCCGATATCTGTCCCAGCGTGGCTTGCGCTAGAAATTGAGGGCTTGGCACGTCTTCAAGCCAACTCAAAGGCTTCGGTTGTGCGCCAGTTGCTTGTCGAGGCGGTACGTAAGCGAAAAGAGTCGGCCTGATTTTTCTTGTCTTGATTGACTAACTTATCCTTTTTGATCATTAAAGTTTAGTGTCGCGGTCTCACTTCAATGTTCGACATATAATCGTTTACTTGAGTAGCCGTCTTAAACTTGGATAAGAACAACTAAGAAAATTATCGACTCCCCGACGTCAAATTGCACTGAGTTCCTCTTTGCTAACGTTATGTTCTAACTTGATCGTACCCAGTCGGGTGTAATCATACGTTGAAATATATTATTACACCGGGTCCGGACTCCAGGTGTTTGGCTCTTAGTACGAGCAGACCGCCAAGTCTCGGAACTTACTGCAAAGCGCTCGTTTAAGTAGCGCAGTCTCTGCCTCAGCCGCATCAGCACGAGCCTTGAGTTGTGCTATCTCGCTGTCTTTTTCAGCCTTGAGCTGCTTTGTGCCTTCGATCAGCACTGCTGTTAGTTTCGGATAATCGACAGTTTTGATTCCGTCGCTGCCGGTGCGCACTAGCTCGGGTAGTATTTTTTCTACTTCTTGAGCCACTACCCCAACCTGACGAGTTTGGTCTGATCCGTCTTTCCAGAAGTAATAGTAACCATGAAGCTCAAGCAGTTTATCAAGCGCATCGGGAATGACTGCGAGGTCACGTTTCAGTCGAATATCGGAGAAGGTATTCCAAGCGTTTGCTAATGCTACCGTGCCGTCGCCGCTGGTGCCGACTTGAAGGCGTTGGGTGGGGGAGGTGGTGCCGATGCCGACGTTGCCACCCTGAAATACGGCAGCGTAGTTATTGGTCGCGCCAGTTTGAGCGTTAACGAAAAGACCATAGCTATTGGTTTGCGCTCCGACCGCTGCGGCACCGATGCCAAGTGCCACTGCGTTGGTGATGGTGTCGTTGGTGCCTTTTTTCGGGGCGCCTGCGAGATACAATGAATAGGCATTGGTTGTCGTTACTGTAGCGTTGGCAGAGGCTAGGGTTGGTGCGGCGATAGCATTGAATGCCATGTTAGCAGCAGTGCCCGATGCAGCTGTGTTGTTGTCGGTGAACGTCGGCCCAGCGAAGCCTATGTATGCGCCCGTGAGGCTTGGGGTCGCAGATTTAGCACCGCTTACGTCGAGCAGGGCTAACGGCGTTGTTGTACCAATCCCGACGTTGCCCACGCTGGAAATCCTCATCCGCTCCGCCGGCGTGACCGAAAGCGAGTCTTTGGTGAAAAATGCTAGATCACCGCCAGCGCCGGTCGTAGTATTCCACGACGAGTATAGTGTTGAAACCCCACCCAAAAGATACTTCGGTAAATTCGTCCCACCCGCGTAGAATTGAAGTTCGGCGGGCTGATTAAATGCTGAATTATTGGTGTTGATAATCGCAAGCGCAGCCTTAGTGGCGCCGCCCACTGTCGTGTTGGTGTCGTTGCCTGAGACTTCCAAGGTTTTTAGCGGGCTAGTAGTCCCAATGCCGACGTTGCCGGCAGTGTCGACGCGAACATACTCCGTAAACGTCCCGCTAACATCTTTGCCGATGCGCAGATTGGTATTGTTAGCAGCGATCAGCGCACTGTTATAGCCATCGTTCCCCAGGTACATGGCGGCGGTTGCAGAATTTTGACGGCTTAACGCCAAGGTATAGGCGGGCGCTACCGTGGTCGTCGTCAAGTTGTTACGAAATCTTACCAAGGTATCACTAGTCGCAGTGGCGGCGGTGCCCTGGACCTCGAGTAGACTGCCCGGCGCCGTTGTGCCTATCCCAACATTCCCGCTGACAATCAGCCCATTACTAGGCGCAGCATTTACGCCCGCATAGCTACCAAGGGACATCCCACCCGATACGTCTAGTGCCGACTGAGGGATAGAGGTACCGATGCCGACTCTACCTGAGTTGAGCACTCGCATCCGTTCTGTACCACTAGTTGCAACGACGATTGCACCAGCACCTACCGCTTCGGAGTCTGCGACTAAATTAAGATCAGTGGTACTTGTCGCACCAGCAGTTGTAGCAGTCACAGCAGTAGTCATGATTGTGCCATCAGGGAATACGAAGCCACCTGAGCTTGAGCGAATTGCACCAGCAACGTCCAGTCGTTGCGCTGGCGCAGTGGAGCCTATGCCGACGTTGCCGCCGTTAAAGATGGCGGTATAATTATTGTTAGCACCTGTTTGCGCATTAACAAGTAGACCGTAACTGTTGGCCTGAGCGCCGACGGCGGCAGCACCGATGCCGAGTGCGACAGCGTTGGTCACAGTGTTGTTTGTGCCTTTCTTCGGAGCGCCAGCAATGTAGCTTGTATAAGCGTTTGATGTAGTGACCGACGTGTTGGTCGATGCCAAAGTTGGAGCAGCGATCGCGTTAAACGCCATGTTTGCAGCTGTAGCAGATGCAGCCGTGGAGTTGTCTGTAAATATAGGGCCGGCAAGACCAATGTATGCTCCCAGTAAGGTAGGTGCTGCCGATTTTGCGCCGCTTACGTCTAGTAAGGCCGCAGGAGCTGAAGTGCCAATGCCAACATTCCCGGTGTTTTTAATGGTAACCATCGTGCCAATTGATGAGTCGAAGCGAATATCATTTGCTACGAAAGCCGACCCCAAAGAGATTAGGTTGGTCCCACTCTGCTGTCCGATAAGCCAATTGCTGTTCGAACGTATTGCGCTTGATTGGGCGATGTTGATTGAACCTACAACATCGAGCAGCGCTACCGGTAAAATTGTCCCAATACCAACGTTCCCCTGCACTATAAGCCCGTTACTCGGTGCAGTAGTACCACCTGCATAAGTGGCACCGATAGCTACTCCACCAGCAACGTCTAGTTTATTGACTGGCGCTGCTGCGCCAATGCCGACGTTGCCGTTGTAATCGACTCTCATACGTTCGAGATTGTGTGTTGCTAAGGTAATAACACCCGAACTGCTGGTGCCTGTGCCTGATGCAAATGCGAGATCGGTGACGCTGGTCGTGCCACTTGATGTGCCGCCCGAGGCAGTGGTCATGACGGTGCCGTCAGGGAACATAATCCCACCACTAGTCGAGCGAATAGTGCCAGCCACTTCCAACATCTGACCGGGTGCCGTGGTGCCGATGCCGACATTGCCACTTACGGCTAGTCCATTAGTAGGGCCAGCGGTTGAGGTTGAATACCCAATTGCTGCGTTTCCGTTCACCTGAAGTTTAGAGCCAGGGGAGGTAGTGCCGATTACGACATGCCCTCAGATCATCAACCACCTAGGTTGACCAATCTATGACAACCTGGTAGGTTTACATTTAAAGATTCTAGGAGCCAGATTCTATGAATCAAGTGGTTTTGACAAGTAGAACGCGAAAAGACCTAGCGAAGCTACCTCTTCATATTTTTAGAAAATTTGAGTTTTGGGTTAAGCAGGTGACTATTGAGGGGATCACCAAGGTTCGAAAAATACCCGGATTTCATGATGAGCCACTAAAAGGTCAAAGACAGGGAGAGCGATCGATCCGTCTGTCGAAGGCTTATCGAGCCATTTACATCGTCATATCGGGTCAAAAGATCGAATTGATTCAAGTTGAGGAGATAACAAAACATGAATACTAGCAAGAAGCGAAAAGTCTACAACGCTCTAAGTGAAATTGCACGTTTGCATGATCAAGTGTCTTTTGGTGAATTAATTCGAAGCATAAGACTTTGTGATGATGTTTCTCAGGTTGAGCTAGCAAAAATACTCGGCATTTCTAAACAACATCTTTCCGCGATAGAAAATGGGAAAAAGGCCGTGAGTTCAGCGAGAGCAGCAAAATTTGCTGGTGCCCTCGGCTATCCTGTTGACCAGTTTGTGATTGCTGCAATAGAGGATGAACTCAGGAGTGCGGGTATACAGATTCACTTCGACCTGAGGAAAGCGGCTGGAGCCTGAATCTCTCGATCTAAAAAACACGATTTTCCCGGAACTAGAGCTGCTTGCAATGGATATCCGTCTTAAACGTGGGGCCATCAGCGTGGATAGTCCACTGTAGTGAGTTACAGGAAAGTGTAATCCTGGATCTCCCCAAATCTCGATCGGTGACTTGAAAAGCCGTTGGGATGACGCCGAATTTGAATCTAATCCTTTAATATCAACGCGTTAGACTGAGTGCCTGACCCCCTAGACTTCGTAGGGGGCTTCGGTCAGCATCTCATTATTTAATTGGGTCTGCCTGAATTCGATTTTGAGGCCAAATTCCTCGATTAGGTCGTTAAAGAGCTTTCGCTCTTCTACCTCAAGCCAGTGGCGAATATCGTCGCGTACTTTGACGGTGATCGAGGTTTGGCCCGTTTGTACCGTATGACGGCGGATTTCGCGGAGTAGGTCGTACGCTTCGGTTGCGGTGCTGCGGACTCGGCCGCGGCCTTCACAGTGGTCGCAGGGCTCCATGAGGCGGCGCTCTAGAGATTCGGCAGTGCGCTTGCGGGTCATTTGCACCAGCCCGAGCTCACTGATGCGGAGGACATTTGTCCGCGCTTTGTCTGCCTTCAGCTCTTCTTGGAGGGCGTTGTATACAATCTCGCGGTCTTCTGGCCGCTCCATGTCGATTAGATCGATGACGATGATGCCGCCGATGTTACGAATACGGAGCTGCGAAACAATCTTTTTTACCGCTTCAAGATTGGTTTTTAAAATAGTCTCGTGAGCGTTGCCTTTGCCGACATACTTGCCCGTGTTTACATCGAATGATGTGAGCGCCTCGGTCTGATCGATCACGAGATAACCGCCAGACGGCAGCTCGATCCTGGAACTTAGCGCTCGGCCAATGTCCATTTCGATGCCATAGACATCAAAAATGGGTATGGGCTCATCGTAGCGGACTAGCCTTTTTGCTGCGCCGGGAATGGTGGCGGTGAGGAACTTTTTTAGTTCTTCATAAGTATTGAGATCATCCACGACAATACGTTCAATATCCTCGGAATAGAGGTCGCGTGTCGTCTTTAGGGCTAAATCTAAGTCCTGATAAAGTAAGGCGGGTGGCTCCGCGCGGCGTCTTTTCGCGTCGACGTTACGCCACGTCTTGAGAAGGAACTTGAGATCCTTCTGCAGATGCACCGCATCAATTGTGGCGGCTGCCGTGCGTACGATGACGCCAATGTCGTCAGGCTTTATCTCTTTGACCAGATCGGTGAGTTGCTGCCTTTGTGCCGCATCTTCAATGCGCCGCGAGATGCCAATATGAGTGAAGTCCGGCATGATGACGAGAAAGCGCCCAGGCAATGACAGGAACATGGTGACTCGGGCGCCTTTGCTGCCAAGCGGCTCCTTAGCCACCTGAACCACAATGTGCTGACCCTCGCGCAGAAGTTTCTCAATCGGTTTGCGCTGCTTAGTGCTGCGTTCCCTTAGCTCTTCCGGGTTCAGATCCTCTAAGCCTTGAGCGCCCATATCCAGCCTTTGCTCGCGCACGAGCTCAGGATCAAGTACGTCGCCACCATAGAGAAATGCTGTACGCTCGGTCCCAATATCAATAAAGGCCGCCTGCATGCCCGGAAGCACGCGCACCACGACGCCCATATAGATGTTGCCGACGACTCCTCGTTCGCGCTGGCGTTCGATGAAGATCTCAGCAACGCGGTCCTTCTCTAGCAAGGCAATTCGCGTTTCGGAGGCATTAGAATTGATGATCAGTTGTCGATCGGCCATTAGGTTTCCAGCAGCGGGCGCCAAGTTGCGAAAATGCGGTCTGAGGCGCCGGTGAGCTCGGCAGTGGCGGCCAGCATTCGCCGGCGTAAAGCCGCAGCATCATGATCTAGTTGCCGCCACCACGTGACAAATTGGCTAGGGTCTTTGATGACGACCGCCAGACCAGATTGCACCAGGTGGATAGCTTCCTGACTGTTCTTATAGAATGGTCCATATGCTAAGGCAAGGCCATGACTCGCCGGCTCGAGCACATTATGAACCTGGTGATGGAGGGCTCCGCCAACAAAGGCAGCCTGGGCAGTGCCGTAGATTTCGGCAAGGATACCGATGCTATCTACTACGATGATAGACGCCGAACGTGAAGTTTCATGCCTTTTTAGACGGCTGAATCGCAGCGCCTGCAAGCCGGCCTGCTCAATAATGCCGCAGATTCGTGAGACGTGGTCGTCTGTGACTATGTGGGGTGCAATGATAATCTGCCACTGCGGCTCCGTGGTCGCTCTCTGTTTGTAGGCCTGCACTAGTAGTGAGACTTCATGCTCGTAGGCGCTCCCTACCACCAAACGCGGAGTGTTCGGGGCCGGAGCCAATTGACTAAAAATATCCTTTAGCCGCTCAATCTCATCTGGTCTGGACTTGGCGCGCTCTATGACGCGGTCGTATTTAGTATCCGAGGTTATCATCAGACGGTGGCTTGAAATGCGGTATTTTACGCGAAAATATTCCTCATCCTCCGCGCTGACTGCATAAATTTGGTCGAATCTATGGAGTAAAAAGCTCCTGGCTAGTTGTCTCAGCGGCGAGCTCTTTTCGGCCAAACTACGGCTGGCATCGAGAAGATAAAGCTTACCAAAGCGACGTGCAGTGGTGAGAAAACCGGGCCAAAGTTCGTGGCGCACCACGCAGGTGAGGTCGGGCAAGAGAGCGGAGTAAAGCCATCCCCAAGTCCATACCGAGTCGCTTAATGGAGATAGGCAGCACGGGACTGTTTCACCTCTGGCCTTTGCATAGTCAAGGCCGGAATTGGAAAAGAATATGACTTGGATATAAACGGTTTTTAATGCCTGTAGCCTACGGATCAAAGGTCTAGCCTGTTCAAACTCACCTGCAGAACTGCAGAAGAATACGGCGCAGTGACGGTAGCGCGCCCGCTCTAAAGCGAGGCTCGGGCTTATACGTGCGACATCGCAACGCTGATCCAACTGCGCCCTTAGCTTGGGGCTTAGGCGTCCAAGTATTCGCGCTAACGGCTGTAGCAATTTAAATACTGCCGAGTAGCCAGCTAAGATCGGGAAGCTGAATAGAGAGCGAAGGAGGGCCAACATCAACCACCCAGCTCGGAATTGAATTGAGGCGACATCCAGCCACCAAGATTAAGTGGCGGAAGTGAGGTGCGGCGATTCTTCGGTTTTTGCAGGAGTGCAACTAAGTGATCTGAAATTTCTGCAAGTTTAAGTGTGCTAAAGCATAGTTTGTCGCCGAAGCGGCACGTCACTTTGCCGTGTTTAGAACACGGTCGACAGCCAATCAAGGACGAAAAGGCCTTACTTTCGGGCATCCGCGGTGCAAATCCAAACGATTCGATTGTCGGACCGAACATGACGGCGGTCGGGGTCTCGACTGATTCTGCAATGTGTCCCAACGAAGAGTCGTTGCTCAGCAGGCAGTTCGCTTCACTCAGAGCCACGGCCGTTTCCCAAAGCGATAAGCGTCCTGCCAGATTGAGGACTGGGCCTTGCCAGTCGAGCTGATCGAGTAAATGCCGCGCCGCATGCCTGTCCTTGCTGTCGCCGAGAAATACCAATCCTACGGGCATTTGGTGCAGTCCAGACTTGGCTGTTAGGCTTGTGCGAACTTGATCTAAAATTCCGTAGGTAGTCTCAAGGGGTGCTTGCTTAGTTGGATGTGCGGCACCTGGAGCTATGGCTAGCCAAATGCCGAAGCGCAGCTCTTTGCGCCAGGGCGGATCGAAGTCGAGGGGTATCGGAAGCGCAGGGCGGCACGCCAAATGGTCCATTCCTTCCCGCATTTCGACCGGAAGATAATGGCGCAAACCGCGTTTCAGGGCGTCAGCCATCGTATCGTACTGAAGGCGCGCCGGTATTCTTGCACGTTCGGGGAGTGGGCGCCTGCGGCCGCGGACCCGGGCCTCGAAGATGAGGCGGTTGCGCGCCAACTGGGCCTTTTCCGCCGAGAAATACGGGACTTTATGTATCGCTCTGAGGTTGCGCGCTAGCCAATTCGAGCGCAAATTGCACTGCAAGTCGATGAATAAGTGAGAATTGGAGACTTGCTCGATGATCTTCTGAAGCTCTACTAGAGAGTCCGAACGATTGACCGTAATGGTCTTAACAGAAGGCCAAGCAGTGGCAATAGTCTCAAGGGCTGGCCCACGGCCGATCCAGGTAACCTCGGTAGTTATGGAAAGTCGACGCAGTAAATCTAAGCATGCGGTCGCAAGTACCATGTCCCCTAGGCTGGAAGCCCGGTAGATGGCAATACGTAGCACTGGAGTACTGGCCGATGGGGTAAACATGCGCAACTTCCCTTTTCCCTTTTCTCGGATTCTACAAGATCCGAATGCATTTGGGAAAGGTTTCAAAACTGTGAAATCTACCAGTGCTTAAGGAAAGAGGTTTTAGGCCTGAGCACTATTTACAGCCTCTCGTTGCCGGGGCATTGGTTGCGTTTGCCAAGGTTTACGCATAAACTGAGTATATATCCAATCTTTTCGCCGGCAAGAGCCTGTTAGCGGGGCATCATGACCAAGCTCGATTCAGCGCCGTCAAATGCGGGGCGTAAGCGCCAACTTAATCTCATTTATTTTATTGACGCCTCGCGTACTCATACAATCACTGTGTCTCTGGGGCAGCTTCGAGTCATGATCGCTTTCTGTGTTGGACTGATAGTCTGGTCCATCGCTAGTATTGCATTGGTAGCCTCGTTGCTGACGGATAGAGCAAACTTACTCAGCAGACTCCACGTCGCCTTGAATACAGTTTTTGACTATGAAACCCGAGTTGATAATGTATTTGATTTGGCTTATCCACAGCCTAAAGCATCCCGACCGCCTGTTGCGCAAGTCGAGGTCAAGCCCGTTACTGCTCGCCCTGCTGAGCCAAGCTTGCCGCCGCCGCCCGCAGCTCAATTCGAGTCCAAGCCCGAACCCAATCAGGAGAGTATCGCAGCCAGTAATTCGGCAGGCTCCGCCTCGATTGCTGATGCGGGTGCGGCAAAAACTAAATCAAATGACATTCCAGATTCAACTGAGGATGCGGCTGTTTCCATCAGCCGTCCCGTGCTTTTAACTCATCCAACCTCACTCGAGTTGCGCTTCGACTTGACGACTCGCTCTGGGGTAGATCTTGCTGAAGGCTTCATATTTGCTATTGCCGAATTTACGACAGATCAGGGAGAGCGCCAGTTTATCGGGGCGCCACGAGATATCGCGGTGTCTGAAGCCGGTATCCCAAAGTTGCCGTTAAAGGCCACTTCTTTCGCCATCAAACGCTTCAAGCAAAAGGGATTTAAGTTCCCTATTCGGGCTAATATATTGGGCACTTTTACTAAGCTTCATATTGCCGTAATCGGTACTAAGGGTAATCCAATTTCAGCCTATGATCTGCCAGTTCAGCTCCGAATCGGCAAGCATGGTTGGGAGAAGAATGCCCAGTCCGGTGGGACGTCAAAATCGGGTTAAGCAACATGATTTCGTGGCGCTGGCATATGTTATGGTCGCTTGTCGGCTGCGCCGCATTGGTTGGCTGCCTGGGTAAGATCTCGTCGTCGAGTGATGCTATGTCTTCTGAATCACCGACGCATTTAAAGTCTTTGACCCTATTGCCAACAAGCTTCTCATCAAAGCTGTCAGCTGAGCCGGTGGCTAAAGCCGAAGTCCCACCCCAAATGTTGCTCATCAGTCAGGTGGTCAGGCCGCATGCAGAGATGCGCGTAGGCCCTGGCACTCAATATGAACTACTGGACGCTACTTTAGATCGGGGTGCAGACGCGATAGTATTAGCCCAGCATGGCGTGTGGCTGAAGATCCTGCCCGTGATTTCGGGGGCGAGTGGATGGGTACATCGTCAGGCGCTGTCGCGCCCCAGGTTAAATGTGCAACCATTTAGTCTTTCGCTGCAGAGACTGCCAACGATTCAAGTTGTCCACGACACCAATTTAGTCTGGGACTTTCCGAGCTCCAAGCAATGGCATGTCATGATCCCACGCGGAGCAATGTTTCGTCAGTTAAGGCTTAATGGTAACGGCGCTTTAGTTTGGTTACCTGAAACAAACTCAGTCATGTGGTTGTCACGAAAGGATGTTCTTTGATGCGTTGGACTACTTTTTTTATATGGTTGAGTACCAGCTGCGCTCCCACTTTGTCTGGACAGCTGCAAGGTTCAAGTGGACAGCCGTTTGGTCCTGACGCTCGGGTAAATATAACGCCCCTGATTGAGCCAGTGATGCCTAAAGACAGTGCTTCAAATCAAACTCTAGTTCTTAAAGTTCAGCCTGATGGTAAGTTTTCTACGGACGCGAAGTTGCCGCCTGGAGATTGTCTCATCGAGGCATTGGTGCCCGGATATTCTCTAGCCTCAATCCATGTCAATATAGACAGTAAAAATCGAGTCGAATTAAAGCTGCGTCCTTTACCGCCGACCTCGTTACGAGCTACGCAGCTCCCAAATGGCCAGCAAGATAGTCGTGGATCAGGATCAGCCAATTTGGCGCCCCCGAGCATGTAATTGAACTATCGTGAATCGATTCAGTGAATTCCGTGACCTTGACCAGTTAGAAGTGGGTGTGGAGGATGGCTGTGAAATTTAATCTTCTGGTGGCTGTGACCCTACAATTTTTGTTTGCATGTACGCCCAAGGAAACTACGGTGCGATTTCATGTAGACGCGAGAACGAATCAGGGTGAACCTGTCAGCGCTGCTGCCGTTATCGTCGACGGTAAAATTCTCGGTGAGACAGCTAATAATGGTTCTTTCAGTGGAGAGATAAAACTACCGGTATCGGCTAAATCCAGGGTCGAGCTCCGCAAGGACAGTGACACCTATTATTTTGCGCCTTATGTGCAGAGTTTTGAAGTGAGTTCAGTGACGCCGCAAGATGTCGCGGTAGCTGCGATTCTCTATTTCGTTCCGAAGCCGTCTCCAACTAGCGCCAAGGTGCTAGCTGGACCCCCGGCTAATGCATCGCTGAGTTCTCCCGACAATTCTCCGGATCATTCGAAAAATACTGCTAGTGACGCCAACTCTGCCGCAACAACCGGCACGGCCCAGGAGACTGTGGCTAAAGTAAGTGCGGATACCGCATCATTGACTAACGAGGCGCAAGGGAATCCGCAGCCTAATAATGCCGATAACTTGAATGTGGCACAAAAAACAGTGCCACTAGATCAGGCGACTGCGGAACAGCCAAAAGATAAGTCGACTGTTGTAGCAGAGAAAGACTCTGAATCTGAGGCGGAATCACAGATTCCGGATAGCTCAGTCTATCCTCAGGCATCCGCAGCAAATCAAGGGCTTTTTATCTTTACAGTGCATGTCATCTCGGGAGCTATGCCGGTAGCAGACGTGCAGCTTGCCATCGGTGACGAAGAGTCCAGTCAGCTGAAGACAGTCTGCACCACCAATCAACGGGGACGATGTGTGGTGCGGTTTCCGACAAAGCCACAGACTCCCGTTACATTTGTGACCTCCAAGAAAGGCTACAAAACAAATGTAACGACTGTACTTATCAAGAATAAGGACAAGCTTAGAGTTCAGCTGGAGCAGGGACATACTCTCGACATCTATGCAGTGACTGAGTCCTACGGACATGTTTATGGACTCGAAGATGTTGAGGTTTATTTCGGCGGCAAGAAGGTCGGTGTGACTGATAAATTTGGACGTTATTCGCATGCTTATAGTGGCAAGAACGATGATCTAATTGCAGTGAGCTTGAAGCCGCAGTCATTTTTGCCGGAGACCTTCGAAACTGACTTTGTAGCTTCTCAGCAAATGACACTGGTGAAATACTTTGCCCCGTTAGAGCCACCGCCAGCGCGCTTGACAGTGTTAAAACCAACCGCAAGTGGATCTATAAGTGCTGAGGCACTCGCCAAGATTAATGATGATTTTACCAAAGTAGTGCAGTCTTCGGCACGGAAGATGCTTTTTAGCTCGATGGCTTTCAAAGAGGTGTCTTTCGAGGAATTTGAGCAGAAGTTGCAGCGCTCGGGCAAGGGTCTGAAGGATGTGGCGCGTCATGGTTGGCGTAATACCGATTTGAAAGCGATGGTCGATGCTGTCATCGTTCCAACCATTGTCCTGGGATCGACTCCCGTCCTAGAGTTGAGTGTGATAGATAGTTACGGTCACGTTATGGCTGCCGGCAAAGAGAACCTCCTTAGCTTAGATGACCTAAACGCTTTAGATCGGGCTGTGGGTTCGGTAGGAAAAAGAATCGATCGCGTCTTTCCCTTTGAGGGCGCTGTACTGAAAAAAGAGGCCGATAAGGTCGTCATTAATCTTGGCAGATCTCAGGGTAGAGGCGTCAAAGTCGGGGATCAGTTGGATCTGTTTGGCCTTCAGACAGAGAAGCTAGGTCATAGTCAGCTGCACGGCAAAATTGGGGTATTGACGGTACGAGTGGTCGGCGATGAAACAGCCACCTGTAGCGTCAGTGGCTTAGCCCCAAGAGCTATTATAGAGCGTGGTGATTTAGTTAGGCTTAGGACACGCAAGGTCGAAGACTCCAAATCTGGTGAGCTGCGTATCACATCGGCGAGAGGGTTGACCTTACAACCTGTTGCGCAAGCAAACGTATATTTCAATGACATCTGGTTGGGAGCGACGGATTCTACGGGACGTCTTCCACTCACAGCTAAGGGGTCTGGGACACTTAAAATCATCAAAATGGGCTATGCTGACTACACTCAGAGCATCAGCTTAAACGACCAAATTCAGCACAATATTCAACTAAAAAGACAACTCGCCTACCTTAGGCTGGAATCCAAGCCAAGCAGTGCTGTGGTCAAGTTAGATGGATTGGTGATTGGTAAGACCCCGCTTTCCACGCCCGTGTCCGTGCAAAGTGGTTTCGTAAAAATAGAATTAGAAGGTGTGCCTGGATATAAGGCCTATAGCTCGGTGCTAGAGCTTGACCAAGGCACTCTGGCTTTAGTGGGTGAGGAGGCAATTACACTCGAACGGGACTTTAGAGCTGCTGCCCAAAATCTACTAAAGGCTGGCAAGCCTACCGAGGCTCTAGCGTTATTGAATGAGATTTCTAAGGATCACAGTGATTATCTTTTTGGTCGTCATGAAGCTGGTGAGATCTATTTAAATGTCTTAGATCAACCAGCCAACGCTGCTGCCGCTTTTAGTGCAGTGACCGCTAATGAGGCTGTGCAACAGTTTACTGACAAGCGATTTGTGGCATCTCATATCAACGAGGGTATTGCGTTATTCGCGACAGCAGAACGTTTGGCGACTGATAATGCGGAGGCAGCCCGGGCTCATTATCAGAAGGCGTCGGAGGTTCTCGAGCGAGTGATGCCTTATTTACGTTTCGTCGCGGCTAAGGATTACCCTCACGCAGTTCACAATGTCGACTACCATCGAGCACTTTGCCGTCATCGACTTTGGATGACCACGCAGGATCCGAAGTTGCTCGTAGAGACGGTGCGTGGCTGGCGTAATTATCTCGAAGGTAGCGCGCGAGCGATTCCATTGGATGACAACAGCAAATCTTATATCGGAAATGCTGAGGTCTATCTTAAGCAGGCGTCAGCTTCGCTAAATTCTTCGCGGTCGGTGTCTCGTCAGTAAAACAGATTGGTTTCTTAATTTATGGGCCCACAAACTTCCTGGCGACGCATCTTAATACCAGCGACTTTGGCGCTCTTGGCTAGTTGTCGGTTGAGCCCATGGTCTAAGGGGGTTTCCAGTCCGGAAGTTGGGGTGCCGCTGGCAGCATTTTCTGCTAGTAATAGGCACTATTTTCCGCGTTTTATCAGCCAGTTTTTTCCCGGTGCACGCGCCTTCGCGAAGGCTTATCCAACGCTAGAATCTGCGCGTAGTGATGTTGTTTTGATCGAAGTGCGCCAACTCAATGCCAATGAGACGCGGTTTAATGAGGCAAACCTTAGTTGGTCAGCTGATGGCGTTTATCTTGGATACGAGGTCTTAGTCGACGGGTTTCGTAAGATCATGTTGAAGGACTTAGTTGGTAATTATTCGAGAGAATTGCAGGTAATCCCGAGAGGCTCTAGCGATTTTCTGGATGGGATGGTTACTAAGTCTGCGCAGTCTTATAATGCGGGGCTGCGTTGGTCCCATGACTCTACTAGATTTGCCTTCATGTCGAATGGTGGAATCGGTGACTACAATATCTATGTCGGTGCGATCGGAGCTAAGGAAGAATCGCTGGGTAATAGTCATAGTAAAGATGGTTATGCAACTTGGAGCCCAGTGAACAATGAAATAGCATTCGTTAGCGCCAGGTCCGGTAACGGTGACATTTACTCCTTGAGCCTGAGCGACAAGAAGCTGGTCAGGCTGACTCGTAGTGATGAAGTGGATATTTTTCCGGACTGGTTTCCAGGTGGGAATGGAGTCGTTTATTCTTCAGGTGATGCTCTTCATCACAGCTTAAATATGGTAACTAGGCACAATGATATCTGGCGTGATCCTTATCCGTTGACTGAAGCTGGTGCGGACCATCTACGCCCAACGGTCTCACCTGACGGGGAGTACGTCGCCTTCTACGCTGAAGATATTGCTCAGAGCGAATCCGTGCAAAGGCGATGGAATCTAGTTGTAGTTCCCGTTGCCTCCGGAAAGACCTATAGCTTGGTAGAGCTTCGCTCGATGCTCGTGGCGCGGGATGTAGTGATCGATTTAAATACTGGTCCCGCTTGGTCGCCTGATAGTCGAAAGATTTTTTATGTTAAGCACGACGTTTCAGTATCTAATCCAATTTATGCCTACGATCTCTTTTCTGGTCGCAGCTATCTTTTTAGTACCAATACGAAGATGAATCGCGATCTCTTGGTGTCTAAGCTTGGAATTCTCAGCTTTAGAGCTCAGATCGGTGCCTGGGACCGCGTCTTTGTGGCGTTGACCAATCAAGGTGTCCAAATCCAGACAGAGTCTCATTTGCCTTCAAAAATTCATTATTTATCGATGTAATCGGTGGAGTAATTTATGCAGTTTAATTTAGTAGCGCCCTTAGTGGCAGTGTTAGCAAATTTTCTAAACATCGGACTGGCAGTAGCTGCTACTGGTGGCAACGCTGCCATGACCTATGGCGAGACTACCCGTCTGGATACCCTTGATCCTTTCACGTCCCCAGAGGCTGCCGGCCAAAGGTTGAGCGACCTGATCTTTGACTCGCTAATTGAAATGGGTCCAGGAGAAGCATATGTCCCGTCCCTTGCCAAAAGTTGGGTTATTGGTGATGGAGGAACGACCGTAACCTTAAATCTCCGAGATGATGTGATCTGGCATGATGGCCCTCAGCGTCAGGGGGGTACCGTTAAGTTTAACGCGAATGATGTGGTCACAACGATTCGGTTACTGTCGAATTCAGCAAGTGAAGTGCCAAATCGTGAGCGTTTTAATGTAATTAAGTCTGCAGAGAAAACGGGCGAGCACTCTGTCGTTATTCGCTTTGGCAGAGCTCTGACGGATCCCATGCGGACATTGATGTTCAAAATTTTGCCATCTCACATTTTAGGTTCTGCGCCAGCCTTGCTTCGCAGTAGCGAGTTTGCCAAACATCCCGTCGGCACAGGCCCGTATTCCGTCGTTAAGGTGAGCGGTCATGGGGAGGTACTGCTTACAGCTAATTCAAAATACTTCCGCGGTAACCCGCAGATACCACATATTGTGATGAAGGCTTATTCGGATCAAAACGTGATGGCTCAGTCTCTCATGTTTAAGTCGTTAGACTTGGTCACATATGTTAGTCCCCGCGATCTTGGCGAGATGATGGGCGATAGCAAGCTTAATGTTGTCCCTTACGATGCTCTCTCCTTCTCTTTCTTCGCGATGAATAACGCTCGCGGAGTACTGAGAGACAAAAGAGTTAGGCAGGCGATTAGTCAGGCGATCAATCGGCAGGAGATGATCGATGCTTTTTTTCAGGGTAAGGGACGATTGATTTCGGGTCCATTTCCGCCGTCTTCCTGGGCCTACAATCTCGATGTTAAGCCGCTTAGTTACGACCCAGAAAGAGCGAAGTCCTTACTGACTGCTGCTGGACTTAGGTACAAAGATGGCAGGCTAGTCTCGCCTACCGGTCAGCCAGTGACACTTAGCTTCGCCGTTCCTTTGGCTGGTGAGAGCGAGATGATTAAGCGCGTGGTTCTGGCCTTTCAAGGATACCTAGAGGCTGTCGGTATTAAAGTTGAATTGCAGTTCATGGATTGGTTGGTTTGGAAGAAAAAGGTGCTTGCTGAGCATGATTATGACGTGACTATTGCGGCCTGGTCTTTCGACGATGCGAGCAACATCACAAGTTTGTTTCATAGTTCGAGTGGCAAGCCCTGGGGTAACAATTTCGTCCAGTATAGGAATACAGAGGTCGATAGTCTACTCACCGAGGCTGATGTGAGTAACGATTTCGATATGAAACGCGCGATCTATCATAAGATTCATGCAATTTTAGCTGAAGATGCACCCTACACTTATCTTTGGACTCTTCAGCATCACGCTGCTCATAATCAGCGGCTTTCTGGGGTGCGCGTCGAGCCGTTCGCCTTTTTTAAATATATCCTCGGTTGGCGCATGGAGAATAACCATGACTCAAACTGAACTTGATGAAGCTACGCCCAAGGTAGACGATAAAAAGGAAGCTAAGAATCGCGTTGCCGAATTGCTTCAGGCACCGAGGCGAAAGCGTAAGAGCTATGTTTTCTTTGCATTAGGCAGGGGTGTGCCGACCGATGTCGCCAACGGACTAGAACAGCTAATTCGAACTAACTTTAAACAGCTTGGTGTCTCCAGGGCAGGGTCTCCTGAGGATTTAAAAAAAGGTTTTAGTCGGCAAATTTCATTACTTGTATTTGATGACGAGTTTCTGCCTTTGATGGACGGTTTGAATTTAGTTAGCGAAATGAAACGCCGATTAAACGAAGACGCCGTACCCGTGTTGTTTTTAACTAGGGATCCAACTCGATTAATCGAGGCCTATAATCAAGTGTTGGCGCCGTTCCATGAAACAGATGACTATGTGGAATTCGCCTCCCTATCCAATGCCGAAATTTTGAGCCGAGTTCGCTATGCCATCACATCAAGCAATCGGCGGCGCAGTAGGCGCTATAAAGTCAATATCCCCCTCAGGTATTCATTGCTTGGTGACGAGCAAACTCTCAAGGGACGTGTCTTTGATTTGAGTGTTCATGGCGCCTACTTGCGCGACGAGGACGGCCGCATTTTTCAACCCGGTGAGCAGCTAAGAGTGCGTATTCCAATCGGTAAATCGGCACCACTGGCTGACGGCGAATACTTGAAACTCTCGGCCCGTGTGCGCCGTATCTTTATGGTGGGTAGCGAGGCTGGCATTAGTTTTGAACATACTACAGAGGAAAAGAGTCAGGCTCTTACTAAGCTGATAACCTCTTTAGCGAACGTTCAAAACATGAGGCGTGGCTAGTTCCGTAAAATGCGATAGGTCTTCGATATGAGTCAAAGTTTAGTATCTCTGCCGGCTTTGGTGGGCGTAGCTCGGATGGCCGGTGCACGAGTGATGCACTGGTATAAAAATGAAGAACTGCGGGCAGAAGCCAAGAGAGACGAGTCTCCAGTGACTCAGGCCGATTTAGCAGCTCATGAGCTATTGGCAGCGGAATTACCACGATTATTGCCTGGTGTGCCGATAGTGTCAGAGGAAGGTGGTGTTGACGCGGCGACAAGCATCCGACTAGTGCAGGACGAGAGCTGCTTTTGGCTTATTGATCCGCTCGACGGGACCAGAGACTTTTTGTCTCGGACTGGCGATTTCAGTGTCAACATTGCTCTGATGATAGACGGCCAGCCTGCTATAGGCTGTGTCCTCGCTCCTACAAGTGGCGTTTGCTACGTCGCCGAGCGGAATGAAGGTGCATTTATGCAAAATGCACCGGCCTCACAGCTGCTACCTATTCGCAGTAGAGTAGCGGATCAACAGCATTTTACATGTTTAGTCAGCCGTTCTCACCTACATGGGGAGGACCAAAGATTATTGGCGGGCTATCCCCATGCAAGAGTTAAGCGGGTGGGTAGTGCATTAAAGTATGTGGAGATTGCGGCCGGTGCCGCCGATGTGTCTGTACGTAATTCACCAACCAGCCTTTGGGATACTGCAGCCGCGCAGTGTGTTTTGGAGACAGCTGGTGGCAAAATGCTTGATTTTAAGGGAGAGCCACTCAGGTACCGGACAGGGACTTTGATCAATCCGCCCTTTGTGGCTTTCGGCGATGCTAATTTTCCCTGGAGCGAGTTTTTAAAAAAACTATCACTCTAGGTTATTGTCGTCGTCGGTTTGGCCGAGTTTGGCTTTTAGGTAGCGTATCACTAGTTTGCCTTGGGCTGTCTGATTCCAAGTGGGGTCCATATACGGCATGTCACTGGTTTCGATCGATGTGAGGATAACCTCTGCATCTCTCTCTAACTGTAGTTCGGTATTGAGTTGAATGCCCCCGCGATGATGGCCATTCATGTGGCATTTGCCGCAGGCAGCAGTCAGGATGCGGTGCACTTGCTCATAAGGTGGAGCTGGCTCGGCGGTGACGGTCGAAGCGTTTAAAAGACAGGCAAATACGGATGCAGCCCATGTCGCGCTTGCGGAAAAAAATTGTATTTTTCCAGCTAATGCTCTGATGTCCATGTTTAAAACCCTCAAATTCGAGGTGAAAATCATCTAAGAATGTTATTTCAAAATGTAAACATGTTCAACTTTGCAAAAGTTCTTTCATCCGACTAACAATCTTGGCGTGGAATATTTTAAGTCGTTTTTCTCGCTCTGCTTCATCTTCCGTCCAAGGCGGCGGCTCCATTGGTTCGCTCAGATAATGGACTAGTTTAACTGGTTTGGGTAAAGGCGTGCAGCCTCGCCCGCGTGCAATAAAAACCGGTACGCGATAATTCTGATAGAACCACGCAGTAACGTGTGATGGATAGACTTCATACAGGTCATCCGCTTTAGGGCAGGCTGCTAAGACAATCGGGACCTGAGTCTTCATGGCAAGGCGGACAAAGCCTAATCGCTTGTCCCATTCGATTTTGTAGCGATCACGCGAAGGTCGCAGAGCTTCCCGCATACCGCCTGGTGCCACTGTTATGATCTCACCCTCACGCAATAGCTGTTCTGCTGCTTCGGGACTGCCTTGTACGGCTCCGAAGTAATTGCTCACGAGCGGTCCAAGTAAAGGGATACGAAAAAACAGCTTGTCTACCAATGGTCGAGCGATGATGTTGCGCTCGGTATACATGGCTGTCATCAGCAGTGTGATGTCATAGGTTGCTAGGCTGTGATTGACGGCAACGATTGCACCGCGGTCGCTCGGGATGTGCTCCAGGCCGTGGACGGTATGCTTATGATAGCGTCTTGCTGCCTCAAAAGCTGGGGTGATCATTTTGAGCCACTGTTCATGTTGGCGTAATGGGTTCAAATGCTGATCCTACCGTTAAAGGAGAATACGCCCGGCCCTGCTAGCATGACGGGCTCATTGGCTCCCGCTTGTTTCACATAAAGCCGACCACCTGGCATGTCGATCGCAACCCAATTTCCTCGCTCCAAGAGTCCGCTTTCTAAGGCTAGTGCCGCTACAGCGCAGGCACCGCTGCCGCAGGCCATAGTTTCCCCAGCTCCGCGTTCCCAGACATATACTTGGAAGCCTTCGCTAAGGCGTTGTCCGAGCTCTTGTCCTGCTCGTGCTTGATCCTTGGGTGTCAATTCTAATGATCTTGTTAGGTGTAGGTTTATTCCATCCCAAGCCGAGGATTTTTGCAAGGCTGGGCCGAGTTTTAGCAGTAGCTCTCGCGATGCTTGATCCGAATGGATGACAATGTGTGGATTGCCAATCGTACAAACACCAAAGTCTTTGGCCAAAGCTGGAATGCCGAGGTCCTCGGCGACTTTTTTTAACATGTCTTTGGCGATATTATGCCAGGAAACTTCGCTATTTAGCGCGGGGACTCCCATCTCCACAATAACTAGTGGCAGTGATCCTCCGTCTGGCGCAAAGCGGCAAGTTAAGGTCTCACCTTCCACCAAAAATTCGACAAATTCGGGGAGTTGTTTTGAGTCGCCGTGTTCTTGGTGGGTTTTGAGTACACTAAGAGCTGCGCACCTCAGGCCATTGCCGCAAGTTTTAGCAATCGATCCGTCACTGTTTATAATCGTCAGGCCGTATGGCGTCAGGTCCTGGGATTTTTTTCGTCTAAGCACAAGTATGCCGTCAGCACCGATGCCGGCACGGCGATCACAGAGATGTTTCGTTTGCCGTATAATACTGTCTAGGACGACATCACCGTCGCTGTCAGAGATCCAAATCACTACGAAATCGTTTAGACAGCCATGCCATTTTTCAAAGTTCAGAAACATACATGATCCCAAATTATTCAACGATAAGACGATATCCACGTCCACGCACACTGACGAGGTAGCGTGGTTTGCTCGGTTCAGGTTCAAGATAGCGTCGCAGGCGTACTATGAAATTGTCGACAGTTCTAGTTTCGATGTCGCCTTTCATGCCCCAAACGGTATCAAGTAAGTATTGGCGAGAGAGCACGCGTTTAGGATTTTTCATAAACTCCCGCAACACATCGGCCTCCAACGCAGTCAATGTATGGTGACCGGTTGGACCATGTAGTTGCAGCAACTCCGTGTCGAGCCGAAAAGGTCCGAAAACAAGTTCGTGGCTGTCGGCAGATTCAGGAGGAGTTGATTGGAAATACTCCGAGCGTTTGACCATTCGCCTAACGCGGAGCAAAAATTCTTTAAGGTGGAAGGGCTTGGTAATGTAGTCGTCAGCTCCGGCTTCAAAGCCGCGTAGGCGATCTTCTTCTTTGCCAAGAGCAGTTAACATAAGGATGTGTGTCTGGTCGTCGGATTGGCGAATCTTTTCTGCAACTTCAAATCCATTCATTTCGGGAAGCATGACATCGAGTATGACTAAATCAAATGGACCGTCCTCGAGGAATTTAGCTACAGCGATCCGCCCATCTACTGCTGGTACTACTTCATAACCCTCAACCTGAAGATTGAACTGCAGATTGAATGCTAGGTTGGGTTCGTCTTCCACCAACAGGATGCGCTTTTTGGGAGTAGTCATACGTGCTCCACTTGGTCGAGCTTAATTTGGCGCAGCTCTTCATTAGTGGGTAGTGAGACGTAGAAAGTGCTTCCCTGGCCACTCCCCGCGCTTTCAGCCCAGACTCGGCCACCTAGGACGCCAACAGCAGATTTGACGATATAGAGCCCAAGTCCAGTGCCGGGTATCGCTTTTTTGACTGCGGCTTCGCCACGGCGAAAGAGTTTAAAAAGACGCTTTTTGTCTTTTTTATCCAGGCCAATACCTTGATCTCTTACGTACATGAATACTTCAGATCTAATTTGATCAAAGCCAATTTTAATAGGCGACTGCCTAGGGGAGTACTTAATAGCATTCTCAATTAAGTTGTTTAGAATTAAGTTGAGTGCCATGCGTGAGGCTCTAAGTGCCAATCCTGGCGGGCAGTCGATAGTTAATCTCGCATTTAGATTTGGGTCCATATAGGACAGCTTGTCCGTGATGCGTCTTATCAAATCTTCCATCGGCACTATGGACGATGCATCATCAAAACTCAAAATACCGCGGTCAAGGCGGCCAGCGACCAATATTTGATCGATCAAGCGTCGTAGGCGCTCGATGTCGCTGTCTATGATGTCTGCAATGCGCTGCTTTGTCGGTCCGTCTAACTCATGACTTGTCATGGTTTCAAAAGCTAGCTGCAGACTTGCTAGGGGGGATTTCAATTCGTGGGTGACACTTGAGACGAAATTTCGTTGCTGGCGCGCAGCAGAGCTCTGGCGTTGTCCAGTCACGAAAAGAATGATGGTACCAACTAATAGGACTCCGAGCAGGATGCAGCCCACGACAAGGATTGCCACAGTCATTTCTGTGCTGAAATACTCCTGACCAAAGCGTTTTGCTAGAGCTCCGATCTCAGCTCGCTCGCTGACAAACCAAATCACCCAAATTAGAGTGATCGCTAGCCACACAACTTGTAGCGACACAAAAATGGTGATCGGGTGCAAAACCCAGCGCAAACGCTGCAAGAGCTGTGACGATCCCTGTCTCAGCCGGCGCCACATGATTCAACCCTTTGCTGCGAGTTTTTCCCAAGTCGCTCTGTCAACAAAAGCTGGTTTGGTCAGCCAGCCCCCGCCATCCACGACTAAGATCTCGCCAGTGATGTAAGACGCCGCACTTGATGCCAAGAATACGGCAGCAGATCCAATGTCATCCGTAGTCCCGAGGCGACGGAGCGGTACATCGGCGGCAATTTTTTTGTCTGCACCCAGTGGAGCTAGGCGGCGCATCCCTTCGGTGTCACCTATGGCACCCGGGGCAATCGTGCATACTCGAATTCCGAATTCGCCCCATTCACAGGCCAGGTTTTTTCCTAGGGCATCGACACCAGCCTTCGCAGCCATTACATGGGACTGCATAATGGTCCCCTGATAATGTAGGGTCGCAGAGATGTTGAGGATCAGGCTATTTTTCGCAGCTTTCAGTGAGCTAAAGGCGGCACGGCACATATTGAACGTGCCAAGTAGGTCGATGTCGATGACGGTCTTAAAGCCGTTGGCGCTTAATTTATCAGTGGGACAGAGAAAGTTGCCGGCAGCGCCATTCAGCAGGATGTCGAGCTTGCCATAGGCAGCGACGGTGGTAGCAATCGCCTTTTCGGCATTGGCATATTCACGCACATCGCCAGCAACGTAAGCGGCAGCGATTCCCTGCTTGTTTAGGGCGTCGCAAGCTTCTTTTAAGACCTCTTCACGGCGCCCCATCAGCATGAGTTTGGCGCCGTGTCGGCCAAGCTCCTGAGCGATACCAAAGCAAATTCCGGTACCGCCTCCGGTGATAAGGGCAACCCTACCGGCAAGCGCGTCGGGACGAAAAGGTGATGTACTCATCGAATAAGCTCCTTACCCAATTAAGGCTAATGATAGACGTAAAGATCAAACTCGTCTGTGGTTAGTTCCTGCTTTAAGCGTAGTACGGCATTTAAGAGGTGGTTGGTCCCGTGATTGCCGGTAAGCAGAAAAATTTCTCGGATGCGGGTGTTCTGCACAATCCGGTGCAGCACCGCGGAGAGCAGTTCCATACTAGGATCAGTGCCAACTGCCTCGGGAGCTAAATAAATCCCAATCCGATCAGGCGACCAAGGCAACAGCGTTGCCGTCAATAAGTCTAGCCAGCCGCTCTGCTCCTGGTAATTAGCCTCAGGTAAAGGCATGAGAAGTAGTCCTCGCGGACTATCTCTTTCGGCGTCAAATAAGACGACAGGGCCGGACTCGCTAATGCCCTCTGTGGCTGCGATCTTGAGCAGGTCATCAGTAGGTTTTTCCCCTAGGAGTCCTAGCGGGGCATGTGGTCCTGATTTGGCCAAACCAAACCAGAACTCACAGGGGGAGGCCGAGGCATCGCGCACTATCCGCGCAATCACCTGCCGTCCTGTGTTGATGAAATCGACTTTGGGATTCGAATCAGTCGCGCTCTGATCAGCCAGGCCTAGAGCCGGGGTTGGCGTCGCCTTTGTGGCGCCGCCGATCAACTGCTCGTCCATGCAATGCTCCTACCAGATGTTGATCTGGCTAGATTATCGCACTGCAGTGGTTTTGGCGATCCGATCGAGCACGCCATTGACAAATCGGCTGGACTCGGCAGCTCCAAATTTCTTTGCCAATTCAATAGCTTCATTGAGAATGACCCGGTGTGGCTCGGATCCGAGGAGGAGCTCAAACGTAGCTAGGCGCAGGACGTTGCGGTCGATGACCGACATTCGACTCAATTTCCAATTGGCAGAGACCTCTTGGATTTTGGCGTCTATTTCTAGACTGCGTTCTATCGTGCCCCGGGCTAGCTCGCGCACTTCCGCAACGTGTTCTGTAGGAACCTGTTGATGACTGACGAAACCTTGAAAATGGCTGTCAGAGAATAGAAAGAGTTTCTCCATCTCAGACTGATAGAGGAACTGGAGGGCATATTCTCGGGATTTGGTCTTGCTGTTGGTGCTCACCTGTGTGTCAGCTCCGCTAAGCGGGCCATGGTTTTTACCATGCTGAGTGCTGCCTGGGCGGCGTCTACGCCCTTGTTGCCGCCTTTGATACCTGAGCGGGTTAAGGCCTGCTCGACAGTGTCAGTAGACAAGACTCCGAAGATCACAGGGATGCCTGTCTCAATGCCAACGCGCTGTAGACCCGCGGCTGCTTGACCAGCAACTAGGTCGAAGTGCGGGGTGTCACCGCGGATCACGGCGCCGAGACAGATGATGGCTCCGTAGGCCTTGCTCTTGGCAGCTTGTGCCGCAACGGTCGCCAGCTCAAACGCGCCGGGGACCCACAAGAGGTCGACATTGGCATCCGCTACACCAGCCGAGCTCAAGGTGTCCTGAGCTCCTGAAAGCAGAGCCTTGGTGATGGTGTCGTTAAATCGGCTGGCGAGGACAAGAAAACGCGTTGCCATGATATATACCTCTTTAATTGGTAACTTATGCTTGCCCACTGGGGAGCTGGACGGTGCTTACGACTTCCAGACCGAATCCGGCTAGGCCCTTAAGCGGTGTTGCGCGCGACATATGGACTCTCATTTGACGCACCCCAAGGTGCCGCAGTATTTGGGCTCCGACCCCAAGCTGGAGTGGGTCCATTTCGGTCCAAGGCCGTTGTGGCACACTGGTCGCCACATCAGCCGATTGGCTTTCGGGCTTAATCAAGTTGTTGAAATCTGCCTTCCAGGCGAGTTGAGGATCGGGATGTGACAGGTATAATACCACGGCGTGGCTATGATCCCGGAGCATGCGCAGAGCGTACTCAATCCGAGAACGATCACCTTGCTCGGGGTGACTTAAAACGTCCAGCAACGGCCGTTGCCGGTGTACCCGAACATCGACGATGTGATTTGCTAAGTCACCCTTAACGAGTGCCACATGAGTGAGATGATCGATCTCGCTCTTAAATAAAATACTTTGGAATTCGCCGTAGGCCGTTTTAACCGGGCCCTTGGCAACTTGCGTCATCAAGTACTCGCGCTGTAGGCGGTAGGTGATGATGTCAGCAATGGTGACGATAGGAATCTTATGGCGCTGAGCGAACGACTCAAGGTCCGGCATTCTTGCCATCGTCCCATCATCATTCATGATCTCACAAATGACCGCCGATGAGGGTAGGCCAGCAAGCCTTACCAAATCGATGGATCCCTCTGTGTGGCCTGCACGCTGCAGCACTCCGCCGCTGCGGGCCTTAAGCGGGAAAATGTGGCCAGGCACCACGATGTCGTTTGGAGTCGCGTTAGCAGCCGTAGCGACACGAATAGTATGCGCGCGGTCCGCAGCTGAGATACCCGTAGTCACGCCCTCGCGAGCTTCGATGCTGACGGTAAATGCGGTCGACTTAGTCGGGACTCTTTTGCTGGAGTCTTCCATCATCGGCAGCTGCAGCCGCTCGATGCTGTCTTGGTCTAAGCTCAGGCAAATTAGGCCTCGAGCTTCCTTGGTCATGAAGTTGATTTTTTCTGGGGACACGTGGGCGGCAGCAAAGACGAGGTCGCCTTCGTTTTCGCGGTCCTCATCATCAACCATAATGACCATCCCACCATTTTTGATGGCGTCAATGGCTTGGCCTACGCGGGCAATGGCAACGTCTTGAGATGTCATAGAGCTAGCTCCGGTGGAACAGGCGACGAATGCTAGCAGAGTTTTTGCGCCATGACACTTGTTTTTGTCAACAGGTAAAATACTATTAAATACGGATGGTTACTGGCTTAACGTGGTCAGGCGTTCCACATACTTGCCGATGGGGTCCACCTCTACATTTAGGCTTTGTCCTGGCTGTAAGCTGTTGAAGGACGTCAGGCTTACTGTGGTAGGAATTAGCATGAGCCCGACCAAGGTGCCATCGTCCCGGTCTGATAAGGTATTTACTGTCAGGCTCACGCCGTCCAAGCAAATGGAGCCCTTGTAAATGACGTAGCGACTGAGGACTCGCGGGATAAGAACCGAAATCTCCCAGCCGTCAGCCTGCTTACCCACTTTTGTTACGGTGCCGATACCGTCTACATGGCCCGTGACCAAGTGGCCGCCAAGGCGATCACCTACTTTTAGCGCCCGCTCTAAATTTACTTCGCTGCCTTCGGTCAAATCACCGAGGCCTGTTCTGCTCAGCGTTTCGCTACTGACGTCAAAAGCCAGCATGTGAAATTTATTGCTGGTCACGGTAAGGCAGCAGCCATTCACGGAAACGCTGTCACCTAGAGCGGTCTCAAAACCTTTGCCGGCATCAACTAGGAGTTGAGTAATACTGCTCATAGCACCACTAGAGCCTAGAGGTGGTCGCGATAGAGACAGGATTTTACCAGTGCGCTCGACGATACCGGTGAACATTTATTTTTTGTCCAAACTATGGATCTCTCGCATAAACTCGCTCGGATCCTGGAAATCTTTGTAGACGGAAGCAAATCTCACATACGCGACTTTATCCAGCCCTTGCAAGCTGTTCATAATCAAGTCACCCAGTTTCTGGCTAGGCACGGTTCGCTCACCAGATTCTTGGATTTGCTTTTCCAGACGCGCAATCATCATCTCGATCTGGTCATAGTTGATCGGACGCTTCTGGCAGGCAATCTGGATGGAGCGGAAGATCTTGTCGCGATTATAAGGCTCGATGCGGCCGTCCTTCTTCATGACGGAGAAGGCGAAGCTTTCTTCTTTTTCATACGTGGTAAAACGGTAATTGCAGGCAACGCAAGAACGCCGCCGCCTGACACTGCGTCCTCCGTCGTGGATGCGGCTTTCCAGTACCTTGGTGTCGTCAAAGCCACATTTCGGGCATCTCACGTTCCACTCCGATCAGCTCGTCCAATTTGGATAAAGCGGGAACCGTCGCGCAAATGATTCGACTTCGCCTTTCAGCTTAGCCAGATAAGCGTCATCTGCAACGTGGTCGAAGGCTTGCTTAACCCAATTTGCAATATGTTCCATATCGGCCTGGCGCAACCCGCGTGTTGTCACGGCTGGGGTGCCGATACGAATGCCGCTGGTGACGAATGGGCTGCGCTTTTCACCGGGGACAGTGTTCTTGTTTACGGTAATTGCGATCTTGCCCAGCGCCTCTTCGAGCTGTTTGCCGCTGACTGGCGTGTCGCTTAGATTAATTAGCAACAAGTGGTTGTCTGTTCCGCCTGATACCAGTTTGAAGCCCCGCTCTATTAGGGCGTTAGCTAGGGTGTTGGCATTACGCACCACATCTAGCTGGTAGTCCTTGAAGGACGGCTGGAGCGCTTCTTGGAAACAGACCGCTTTTGCTGCAATTACGTGTTCCAGTGGACCACCTTGTGTGCCTGGGAACACGCCCTTGTTGATCTCTTTGCTGAGGGTCTCGTCGTTCCATAGAATCACGCCACCACGTGGGCCGCGCAGGGTCTTGTGGGTCGTCGTGGTCACCACGTGGGCATGCGGCACCGGGCTTGGATGCAACCCTGCTGCCACTAAACCTGCAATGTGTGCCATGTCGACGACTAGGTAGGCCCCCACTTCATCCGCGATACGGCGAAACTCTTCGAAATCAAGGGTTCTTGAATAAGCGCTAGCACCGGCGATTAGGATCTTCGGCTTGACCCGGTGGGCCTGCTCGCGCACCTGGTTCATGTCGATGAGATCACTGCCCGCCTCAAGTTGGTAGAAATGGGATTCATAGATTAAGCCTGAGAAGTTAACCTTCGCCCCGTGAGTCAAGTGACCACCGTGGGCCAAGTCTAGACCTAGGATGCGGTCGCCTGGTTTGGCTAACACAAGGAACACGGCGGCATTTGCCTGGGCGCCCGAATGTGGTTGGACGTTGGCAAACTTGGCACCAAACAGGCGCGTTAGCCGCTCAATCGCTAGCGTCTCTACCGCATCCACAACCTCACAACCGCCATAGTAGCGCTTGCCTGGGAGTCCTTCGGCATATTTATTAGCAAGCACATTGCCCATGCTAGCTATCACTTCAGCCGAGGCGAAGTTCTCCGATGCAATCAACTCTAGGCCATCTTGTTGCCGCTTAAATTCGGCCTCGATGAGTTGATACACTTGCGGGTCTTTGTTTTGGAGAATCTCCCACGGCTTTTGCACGGCTTTTTCCTTAATAACAGTCGCGTGGCGGGTCAAACGCAGCAGAAAGGCAGCGCTTAGCGCGCGCTCAGCTTTTTTTCTATTTCGCGGATTTTATCAAGCCGTGCCTTGTGGCGATTCCCTTCAAAAGGGGTATCCAGCCAAAGGTTCACCAGCTCAGCCGCGCGATGATGATTGACCACTCGAGCGCCAAGACAGATGATGTTGGCGTCGTTATGAGCTCGGCTCATACGAGCAGTAAATTCGTCCCAGACACACGCCGCGCGGACCCCAGGGAATTTGTTGGCTGTGATGCACATGCCGATGCCTGTGCCACAGATTAAAACCCCAAGGTCTAGCTTGCCGCTGGCGACATCCGCCGACAGAATGGCTGCATAATCGGGATAATCAACTGACTTAGCGGAATCGACGGCAACCCCGTAGTCGACCACTTCGTAATTCTTCATCCTCACGAATTCGCCGATAAGTTGCTTGAGCTCTTTGCCGGCGTGATCAGCTGCGATTCCGATTTTGGTTGCCATCATTAAGTTCCTTAGGCGTCTTCAGCCTTTTTGATGAAGGAAACGGCGTCGTCGACGGTACGGATGTTTTCAGCTTCTTCGTCAGGAATATCAACGCCGAAAGCTTCTTCCATCGCCATGACTAGCTCTACGATGTCCAGGGAGTCAGCGCCCAGGTCTTCGATGAACTTAGCTTTGCCAACTACAGAGCCCTCTTCAACGCCGAGCTGGTTGATGACGATTTGCTTGACCTTTTCTTCGACGGAAAGAGACATTGGAGTCCTCCTGATTGACGCCACGGTTAGGTTTAAAATGGACGTAGCCCTGTTAAAAAACCAGAATTCCCCCGATTTTGCAAGAGCATTCCGTAGGATACAGGTTATAGTGGCAGGCCTGATAGGAGTACGAGATCATCAACATGACTAACTTCAATGCCAACGGTGAGTCTCACCTCACAGCGCCCTTCGTGCTGGTATCCGACATTCATATTCAGCACATGGCTGACAAGAGAGCTCGTCTATTGTTGGACGCCCTTGAGCGTCTTGGGCCGCAGGTAGAGACCGTAGTCCTCAATGGCGACATCTGTGACTTTTGCTTTGGCGATAGCGACTACTTTCGGCACAAGTTTCGCCCGCTGGGTGAGGCCCTCATGGGCTTGGCACAGCGTGGGGTACGAGTGATCTATGTCGAGGGCAATCATGAGTTCCATCTCGAGCGCATCGGCTGGAAGGGCATTGAGATCGTCCAAGAGCGTGATCTCTTCATCACCCTTAAGTCAGGCGTTCGCCTCAAAGTGACCCACGGTGACCTACTGATTGATGAGCCCTTGTACAAGCTGTTCCGCGGAACCCTGAAGTCCCAGGCAGTGAGGTTTGCAGCGGCCTATGTCCCCGGTGGCTGGTTAGACGCCTACGCATTAAGACACGCCAAGTTTTCCCGTGCTCAGGACCACTACCGGACGCTCAAGCATGACCGCATCCTCGACGCCTTCGCCCGCTGGACGGAGGACAGTGAGTGTGATCACGGGATCATCGGACACTTTCACGTGCCATATGCAGAGAAACATCCTCGCACATCGCAGCTGATGATGAGTGTCGCGAGCTGGGACCAGCCTAATTTGCTTGTATTTCAGGACGATGCGTTTCAACGCATCTTATTGCAAGAGCCGGGACTGCCGTTCGTTCGGCAGCCCGCTTCGTCTATCTTCACGGGCACCTAGTGATCACCTAACCATCACTTAGGCTTGGGCAGACTGCAGCCAGCACGACTCAGATCGAGGCCGTGTCCTGTGTCGTCTAAGCAGCCATAGAACAAGTAGACCTGCTCACCGTAGCCAGTCCCCTTTTTCACCACGACGGAGCCATTTTGATCGACTTCGCAAGGGTTGTTGCGGGTGCAGCGGCCACCTTGTTCATTGATCGTATTATTGATCCCGATCACTTGACTAGGGTCGGTGCCAATAATAGGCGCACCCGAGGTGCCGCCAATGACAGCGCAACCTTTAGCCGTATAACGGATAGCATCGCGGAAAATCCAGCCGTCCTCGTGAAGCTCCGATACAAAGTTGTCGATGCTGCACGTATAGGTGCGGCGCCAGTACGCTGAAACTATGTTGATCGCGGCGCCAGCTGTTGGATGCTTGTCGCTAACGGTCAGTGGTTGCACACCGTAGCGCTGGGTGATCTCGGTATACGTGTCCGTTAGCAGATACAGAGCGACGTCCGTATCGGTCATCGTGCCGTAGAGCATGGACTCTGCACTGAGAGTGCCCAGGACATCCGAGGCGTCTTTGTTCATTAAGTCAAAAGTACGGCGTGACGGCGCATCAGTGATGACTTGACCTGGCGACGGTAGGCCGCTCTCTAAGCAGTGTCCGTTCGTCAGTACTAAAGCGCGGTCGTCTGGGCGAGATTGGCGAAATCGTACCAGTGCACCGGAGCAATTGTTCAGTGCGACGGTGCCAAGAAAGTTAACTCCTGGAGCCAAAAGCGCCGGCACAGCCGAGCTCTCAATATAGGAATAATCGCTGGAATGTCCGATTGGTAGGGCGGAAGCGGTGGTTGCTGTGCCCCCGATCATGGTCGTAACGGTCAGAATTGATTGAACAATTTTACCAAGCCGCATAGCTGTCTCCTTGCATAATCCGACTAATGCTGCGGAAGTGCTACCACATCGGCTGGCGGCAAGGAACTAACTTCATGATGGCTGGAATGAGGGATGGGTGCAGGAAAGGGCGGGGGAAGATGGCCCTCAGCTGCGAATAGCTGAGGGCCTGCGGTAACTTAGAGCTGTGACATAGAGCTGTGACTTAGAAAGGAGTCACGTAAGAGAAATCGCCATTTTTAGAGTCATACTTGCCGACGGAGTTTTTGTCGGCCACGGCGCGCTTGGCGGACTTGATGGCGCTGCGGATGTCGGTGGTCAACGATCCTTCAGCAGCGGCAACAGCGCGCTCGTCATTGACGACGCCTTCTGTGTAAGAGCGACCTTTCAGGAAATCCTTACGATCGATCGTGCCCATGAGAATGTCGCGAAGATCCTTAGCGGCGAGGTTAGGATTCTTGTCTTTGATCAGGGCAGCGACGCGGGTCACTTCTGGAGCAGCCATGCTAGTTCCGCTAAGTGGTAGGTACATGTTTTGGTGCGGTACGGATGATCTGGTGCCTACACCTGGAGCAAATAAATCGACGCGGGATGCACCAAAGTTGCTGAACGGTGCAATCGCAGAGTTACCAATGGTGGCTCCCACTGTTATGACGTTATCCAGACGGACGCCAGCCGGGGCAGCGGGAAGTGCATCGTTATCAGAGCTGTCGTTGCCTGCGGCGAAGACGAAGAGAATGTCTGGGTATTTGGCAAAAACCTTTGCTTGCTCAGCGATGATCCGGTTGACGAAGAACGCGGCATACTCGTCAACAAGTTCTGGTGATGGCTGACCTCTAGTAACCGCCATCAAGATAGGTCCTACGAGGCCGCGAGCTTGTTCCATCCCGGTGCCAAATGATCCGTTGGCGACCGTCACACCGTTAGCATGTAAATACTCGGCGATATTCGCGAACGTCTTCGCCTGCTGCATGGCCAGTCCATACATACCAGCCTTGATTACGAACTCTTGGATGAAGCCAACATCTTTGCCCTCGGCCAACGACGCCTGGACTTTGCGTTTTAGTTTTTCGAAGAAGGTTTTTGTCGAGATCAACTTAGCTGCAAGTAGTTGTACGCCTGGATTGTCGCGGGCGACGATTCCGGCCACGTGAGTACCGTGTGCATAGCCGCCGAATGTTTGTAGCCTCTTGATGAATTCGCCATCGCCAAGGCGCTCTTTCAGCCAGATTTTTTCGCCTTCGGTCGCAGATCCTTCCGTAGCAGCAAGTTGCAGTTCAAGGAATTTTTCAATGTCAGGTACGTAGCTCTCTTGCAGTTTGTAATCGATGATCAGGCCATCGTTGTCCGCGAAGTTCCAGCCGTGAATGTCATCAATCTTGCCGTTGCCATCGTTGTCTAGAGTGTCGTCAGCGACTTCAGCGGGGTTAGTCCAGACTTTGCCTTGCAACGCTTCGTGCTCGTAATCAAGTCCCGAGTCGATGATTGCGACGGTGGTGGCCTGTGCCGATAGTGGAGTCATGGCTCCGATAAGGATGGCCAGAATGTTAGTCTTCAAGGTTCAGGTCCCCCATTAAAATGCACCGTCAATCTGCCGTAGATCAACTTGGTGAGTCTTTGCCTTAATTCTGTCTTTTTTAGGATTGTCTCTCAGTACGCTAGCTGGCTCTTGGGGGATACTCAAGTAAAAGTTATTTACTCAGCCTTCATATTTACTTGTTTAGTTTTTAAGCACTTCCTGGGTCGACGGGGCGCATTTATTTTGGCCGATATTTCTCTTGAGATCACAGGATCTTACAGATTGATGTCAAGTTGCGTCGGGAATCAGCCTAAGTTTGAATATAGGATGTTAAATCGACTCACGTTTGTCGTGCTGCCGATTCTGGGGCTATCAAAGCATTGGTCGATGATCGCTGCCTCGCTCCCGCCGAGCACAATCAATGTCGGCGAGGTTAAAACTATTCAGCTGCCTATCGCGATGTTTGACAGGGCAGTAGTTTGCAAATAATTGCGCTTTAGCAGGCGGCGTTCCGGCGACGAGAAGTTTTCGCAGCGCCTGCTAAAAGCGATATTTTGCTAGCACATGAATATCATAGACGCGGAACTTAGCGCGCAAATCGTTGCGCAGGCTCTGCTCTTCGTTACCTATATCAATACCTGCCCCCCAAGCTAGCATCTGCGGTGGGCGATACTGCGTTGCATCTAGAGTCGCATGGTAGCCAAATGCAGATTGTATCTGCTGCCACTTACCAGCAATGCCCACTCTGCCAATCGTCAAAGGTATCAGTGCGAACTCTGCGGACCAATCATAACGGTCGCCTAGTAAGCTTGCGGGCAAGGTTCCAAGGAGTCCGATAAAGCCACCGCCAGAAACCCAGTCACCACCGCCGAAGGATTCACCTGTCACGGAGAGGCCTTTAATGTGGCCGACGCCACCGCCGCGCCAGCCTTTGACGATGCCTCCAATCACTACGGGTAGATCCTCTTCCCAATAGATTCTCGTACTACCCTCGTAGCCGGAAAAGCGACCTTTGGCAGTGCTACCGGCTAATAATTTCGCCCCAAAGTCGTTTTTGATTTTGAAGATTAAAGTTCTACTTATGTTGGCTCCAATATTATTCATAAGTAGCATGGGGAATTTGCTCGCTGCTCCAGCTATTCCGACGCCACTAACTCGCCAGAGTATTGGCCCGGCGGAGAGGCTGGCATAGTCAATGAGTCGATGGCCACCTGCTTCTTTGCTTATATCGTCCCAAAGATTGGGTGAGGATTCATCGATGTTAACTTGATTTTCATTTGGTTTTACTGCTGCGTTCGGTAATGCAGAAGGTTTTGATTCTGTGTTTGAGTAGTCAGCATTAGCCACATCAATTTGATCCGGAGCAGGTGCAGCCTCATTTTCTTCCGCAAGTTTATTGCCGGTTGATCTTGCGATCGGTGCTGAGCCTGAAACATACAGCGGCGAAACTATCACGGTGTCTTGTCTACCGGCATCTTTGAGTCCAGAATTGGCAGCTAACCGGGCAAATTTTACGCGCGAGGCAATGGCGCTTATTCGGGCTCCGTCACTGACTTCGATGGCATTGTCATAGGTCTGTTTGGTGATGCGGGCGACGGACGTGGTGCTTTTGGCATCGACAATTTGGGCAGTCCCGAGTGGTTTGGTCTGGAACTCTAACCAGGTGCCGTTGGCGGGGTGTAGGCTTTTTATGTTGCTGCGCACTACGTCAACATGGTCGCCAATGGCAATGTTTTGCTCTGTCCCACCAGACAGGGTGAGAAACTGACCCTGTATAGAGGTCACAGCGACATCGACAGGGAGTCTGTTGATAATCCTGTAGGTCAAACTTTCGAGCTTATCTGTGATCTGCTGAGGGCTCGCATCGGTGAGCCAGCCGGTCGTGATCGTTTCCGTCTCGAGAAGTTCGGTCTTCAAAGCGGGGTCCATGAGTCGCGCAGTCAGGGTGAGCACGCCGTCTCTTTGGTTAACCGTTAACCCCATGAGTGCCTGAGCTTCGTACTGGTCGCGCAGGTCGCTGCGGCCCCGCTCTGTCTGCCACAAGCCGGCGACCAATTCGTCGCCTAACACGCGAAACCTGTGGGTCGAACGCACGGCCGTAGGAAACCCTTGCTCGAGGGTGTCTTTGTTTGGGAGCGCGCTCGCAGAGCCTTCCCACTGCACGGGTATGACGCCGACATTTTGGATAATGGGCAGTCTAGCTTCGCTAGCGGCGAGAGCTACCACCGAACCAGCTATCCACCATGCAAATGCGAGCAGGGTCAGCTTAGCGTCAGATTTTCTCAATCTGGTGGTTCGTACCGTCATAGGAGATCCTTCTTTTAACCTCTTCGAACAAGGTATCGATGTGTACCGGTCGCTTCCAAATACGATGTAGATTCTTCAAAGTCTCTAGGGTCGCATCGTGTTTTAAATCTGCTCCCTCATGACTGTGAGTGAGGAGGAGCTCGCCGCGATTGCGGAAGTTACCATCGACGACTCTGATAATCGGTTGGCCGAAGTTGGTCAGCTGCTGCAATAAGCGTTGTTTGATCTCGCGGAAGTCGCGACTCGAGATTACGTGCCGATTCGAGCGCCGGTCGTAATCGTATAGGAACATCTTTGATTCGTGGCAGAAGTCTTCGTCTAGGAACTCGTCTATGAAGGTGATGTCGTTATGGATGCGACGCACCTCGAGGAGCTTTTGTTTTCCTAGACCGAGATTTTTATTCCACTCTGAGCGAGTCTTGGGATCATCACAGTGCAGATAATCGATACCAAACTGGCCCCGGTCCCATCTGCGTTCAATGTGTCGCAGCAATTCAACGCCAAGCTTATAGGGGTTAAGTCCGCCTGGGTGTGATGCCACTACACCTGCGAAGTGATCGCAGTAGTCAATAATCTCGCTCTCGTGGAGGGGGGCGATTTGAGTCATCATTTTGCTATGCCAGTAGGTAGCCCATCCCTCATTGAGGATTTTGGTCTGTGCTTGCGGCGCAAAATAGTAGGACTCATCCCGAATGATCCCAAGGACGCGCTTTTCCCAACTAGACATCGGTGCATGGTCTATCAGAAATTTGAGTACATCCCGCTCGGGGTTCTCTGGAAAGCCTTTGACCTTTTCGGCCTCTTCAGCCTGCTTGCGCCGCTGATATTCCATGAATTCAGCTGGATTAATATAGTTGTCCATATAGGACTTGGCTTTGATCTTAGATGGCTGTTTTGGGCGACCGTACTCGTCTTGGTCTTCGTTCTTTTTGGGCTGAGCTTTGAAGGGCGAGTGGATATCGATCAGGTTTTCTAGTGAGAGGCAGGTATCAATAAAAGACTCGACTTCGTCTTGTCCGACTTCATCGATAAATTTTCTCATTAAAACGGCATGATTCGCCATTTGATTGAGCATTTTTCGATTGGTCTTGCTAAACCAATAATTATTTTTAAAAAAATCGCAGTGACCATAAACGTGAGCAATTACGGTCTTTTGGTAGACCATGTCATTTGCGCGCAGAAGATAGGCATAACAGGGGTCGTTGTTGATGACCATCTCATAGATAATCGATAGACCGTAGGTGTAGCTTTTAGACAGTCGCTCGTATTCCATGCCCCAGCGCCAATGGGGATAGCGCGTCGGGAAGCCACCATATGCGGCGATTTCATTCAGTTGCTTATAGTCGACTAATTCAAAGATCGTATCAAAGAAGTCTAGGCCGGCTGCACGTGCTGCATCTGCCAGCCGCGCGGCGACCTCCGCAAGCTCTGGCGTTAGTTGGGTATTGTAACCATGCATAGACTTATTTGCCTTTGCCAAGAAACGTTTTGAGAGCGTCTACTATCGCATCTCGATCTTTAATTTGAGATAGAGTGATTTTATTTGATGTATCGCCAAAATGCTTCTGTAAGTCGCGCAAAAATTGACCAGAGCCATAGCGCGATTCGACCTGGCCATAGGCAAATAGATTGGCGGCTGGAATTAACTGGCCTTCCAGGATCTTCATACACTCGGCGGTATCGTTGCCGGACCAATTGTCGCCGTCGGAAAAGTGGAACAAGTAGATATTCCATTCCGCCGGATCAAATGACTCTTCAATCATTTTTTGAGCCAATCGGTAAGCCGAACTGATCAAGGTCCCACCCGACTCTTTAGTGCGGTAGAACGTCTGCTGATCGACTTCGCGCGCCGTTGCATCATGAATGATGTAGCGTCTCTCTAGACCGGCATACTGCGTCGATAACCAAGTGTCGAGCCAGAAACTTGTGAGCCGAACGATTTCCTTCTGCTCATCTCCCATGGACCCCGAAACATCCATCATGTAGATGATCGCGGCATTCGCTACCGGCAGGTTATAGACTCGGTAGGACCTGTAGCGCTTGTCTTCTTTTCTTGGAATGATGACGGGATTTTCTGGGTCGTAATTGCCAGAAGAGATGGCGCGGCGGAGAGCCTCTTTATAAGTACGCTTGAAGTGCCTAAGCGACTCCGGACCCTGCTTGAGGATGCCTGTGTACTTATACTGCTTGTCCTCGAGGTTCTTCTTGCCCTTGTTCTCAATGTTGGGGAGTTCTAGTTCCTCGCCGAGGATCTCCGCCAACTCTTGCAAGGTGACATCCACTTCAAGACTATGCTGACCAGCAGAGTCTCCGGCCTGACCCTCGCCTGGTTGCGGGTCACCTTGACCTACTTGGTCCCCGACCTCACCATTACCTTGCCCAACGCCGCCTTGCTCATTCGAACCGTACTGGAAGTGAGGAATGTCGATCCTAGGTAGGGGGATCGTCACTTGTTTTTTGCCCTGCCGTGCAATCAAGTCGCCGGAGGAGATGAAGCGGCGAAGCTCCTTCTTGATCTTCCCGCGAACGATCTTGCGGAACCGGTTGAGGTCCGATTCCATGTGCATCGGCATTTGCGACCTCTTTTCTCTGTCTTAAGGCTATTTGTCCTTGTCAGCTTTGGTCACGTCGCCGCGGGCGAAGATGCTCGCTACGAAGCTTAAGGCATCGCTAGAGCAGATTTCACAGTAGCCGTAGTTTTTAATCAGGCGATTTTTAACCACGTCGATTTTAGCCTGTGTTTCCCGGTCGACGACGCTGGATACCAGGGTCGTTAGCTTGATCGTGTCTTTTTGATCTTCGAAAAGTTTAAGCTCAAGGGCCCGGTGGAGGCGCTCATTGGTACGGAAGTCAAAAGAGCGTTTTTCCAAAGCCAATGCACCGATATAGTTCATGATCTCGCGCCGAAAGTCGTCTTTGCGGCTCTCGGAGATGTCGATCTTTTCTTCGATCGCGCGCATGAGGCGCTCATCAGGCTCTTCGTCGGCCCCTGTGAATGGATTTCGCACCTTTTCACGCTGTACATAGGCTTTGACGTTATCAATGTAGTTGCCGCACAGCTTGTCGATCGCAGACTCGTCGGCGGAGATGGCACGCTGGACTTCGTGTTTGACGATATCCTCGTACTCGCGTTTCACTTCGGAGAGGAGTTCGCGGTAGTGTTTGCGAATCTCTTCGTTGTTGATCAGCGAATGCGCCTTAAGGCCTGAGTCTAGTTCATTGAGGACAATGAACGGGTTGATACAGCCGCCGCCCTTATCAACCACTAATGCGTTTGAAATTTTATCCTGTACGTAGCGTGGCGATATGCCATCCATACCCTCGCGCTTCGCCTCTTTGCGCAGTTCCTTGATGTTGTCTTCAGTGAACTGCTGAGTCGTTTTGCCGTTATAAAGCTTCAACTTTTGCATCAGGGTCAAGTTGGCTTTTTTAGGCTCTTCAAGGCGAGTCAAGATGGACCACATGCCGGCCATTTCCAGCGTGTGCGGCGCGATATGAATGTGGGGCACGGATACGGAGTTGAAGTCCTTCTCGTAGATCTTGATCTCTTCTTGCAGCTTTGTAATGTAGGGCACGTCGATCTTGATCGTCCGGTCGCGTAGCGCTTCCATGAATTCGTTATTTTGCAGTTTTTTGAATTCCGGCTCGTTCGTATGGCCGATGATCACTTCGTCGATATCGCACTGCGCGAACTTCTTCGGTTTGATCTTGTGTTCCTGACTCGCTGTCAATAAGTCGTAGAGGAAGGCGACGTCCAGCTTCAAAACCTCGATGAACTCGACAATACCGCGGTTTGCGATATTGAATTCACCGTCAAAATTGAAGGCCCGAGGATCTGAATCAGAGCCGTATTCAGCGATCTTGCGGTAGTTGATGTCGCCGGTGAGCTCAGTTGAGTCCTGGTTCTTTTCGTCTTTAGGCTGGTAGGTGCCGATACCGACGCGGTCACGCTCAGATAGCACTAGGCGGCGGACTTCTACGTGGTTCTCAAGCATCTTTTCCCAGTCACCGCGGTAATGCTCCATGAGCGCGCGGTAGACATAGCGGCTGGCTGGATTGATATCGCCCTCGATGAAGACTTGCCGACTGCGGTCGCGATTCTGATTTAATGCGCGCAGCACTACATCCCGTCTTTCGACCGGAATCAGTTGCAGAGGCTCGCCATGCATCGGATCTGGCATCGTGTCTTCCATTCCGACAATGTCGGAAAGGTTACGCCACACATAGGTGTAGAGGGCGCCTTGCGGAGTGCGAGAGTAGCGTTCTAATCCCTTTTTAAGCAGGCGTGCGATTGTGGATTTTGATGATCCAACCGGGCCATGCAATAAAATGACGCGTTTTTCTGGACCATAGCGCTGCGCACCAGCTTTGAATACCAGCACTAATTTCTGCAGATGCACGTCCAGGCCATATATCGCATCTTTGCCGTTATCAACGGGATCGTCAAAAAAGGTGAAATGAGTAATCTCTTTTTTATATTCCGTGTAGGTACGGGTCCCATAGGACATGATCATGTCGTAACACCGCTGGAATGCGGTACGGGCTACTTCAGGCCTCTCGACGACGATGTCTAGGTAGTCGCGAAACGAGCCGGACCAATTTAGGTCCGCGAATTCCTTACCGAATTCACGACTGTTGACAAGGTCCAAGAGTTTTTGCGCGTCCATTCGGAACTCCATTTCCAAAGCGACAATCACAGGCAACAGATTCTATTTATTTAGTATACCCACCGGTGTCCGGTGTGAGGCACACAAATTTTTTGAGTGGCTTCAAAAAGTAGAACTGTTTCTATTAAGGTAGAGCATTTTTCTCGATAACACCATGGCTGGAGGTAGCATAGCTAATTCTGGTGAGAAAAAGATGAGCCGGTGCGCGACCGCGACCGGCTTAGGAGCAGGCTTATCTAACTTGGCTTACGGGTCGCCACTAAATAGGCATTAATGAATGGTTCCAAATCCCCGTCCAGGACACCGGCGCTATCTGACGTCTCATGATCCGTGCGAACATCCTTCACCAGCTGGTAAGGGTGCAAGACGTAGTTACGAATCTGGCTACCAAAGGAGATATCACTCTTGGTTGCCTCCAGTTCACCCTGGGCCTTCCGGCGCTTCTCCATTTCGCGCTCGTAGAGCGCCGATCGCAACAGCTTCATACAATTGTCGCGGTTTTGGTGCTGAGACCGTTGCGTTTGACTGGCGACGACCACACCGGTCGGGATGTGAGTGATCCTCACGGCCGATTCCGTTTTGTTAACGTGCTGACCGCCCGCCCCACTGGCCCGGTAGGTGTCTACACGGAGGTCGGAGGGGTTGATGTCGATTTCAATATTGTCATCAACTACGGGCGTGACAAAGACTGAGGCAAAGCTCGTGTGGCGTCTGGCGTTGGAATCAAATGGGCTAATACGGACCAGTCGGTGGACACCGGACTCTGACTTAAGTAGGCCGAAGGCATAGGGTCCGGAAACGGTGAATGTGACATTCTTTATGCCAGCTTCTTCGCCAGAAAGCATATCGTAGATTTCTGTGGGCCAGCCCTTGCGCTCAGCAAAGCGCAGGTACATACGGAACATGATGGACACCCAGTCCTGAGATTCCGTACCACCCGCACCAGAGTTAATCGTGACCACGGCGTCGTTGAGGTCCACTTCGCCACCTAGTAGGCTCTGCACCTCTAATGATTGCAGTTCCTGTACTAATTGGCTGTACAGGTTATTAGCCTCGCCCAGGTAGTCATCGTCACCTTCGGCAGCTAACTCCAGCGCGGCGTTAAGATCGTCGCGAGTTCCGGCGAGCTTGGTTGCTCGCTGGATAGCCATTTCGAGGACTTTCTTTTCTTTGAGTACGGGGGCCGACTTCTCTGGGGTGTTCCAGAAATTAGGGTCAGCGTTTACCTTGTCGTCTAGTTGCTTTAACTTTTCCCGTTTGCCAGGGATGTCAAAGAAACCCCCAAACGCGGGTGAAGATCTCTTGAGCTCTCTTAGTTTCGTTAGCAAGTTGGGTATAATCCATGCTCAATCCCTAAATTTGACAGTCATTTGACAGTTGTTATGGAGCGGCCGTACCATAAAACGAATAGCTCTGCTGAGACAAGGAAAACTAAACAGTGATCCGCGTGACTCGACTGGATAATTCCCTGCTTCTTGTCAGTCTCGATGCCATCAAGTACATCGAGGCGACGCCTGACAGTGTAATCTCGTTCCTGAACGGCGATAGTCTCATTGTGCGCGAGTCGCTAGAAGAAATCGATAGCCGCGTGCTACAATACAGAGTGAACCTCCTAGTTCAAGCCAAAGCAGCATCCTCGCCCAAATAAACCGCGCTAAGCGGAGCCATTAATTATGGATCTGACCAGTATTATCGGCCCAATTCTTTCATTGGGCTGTATCATCGGCGCCCTATTTCTAGAGGGGGGGCACCTTGCCTCGATTTTGCAGGGTACAGCTGCAATGATCGTGCTCGGGGGCGCGTTGGGCGCCCTTATGGTGGCATATCCTCTTCCGGATGTGATCTTCGCCTTTAAGTCACTAGGATTGTGGCTAAAAAATCCAGGTGCCCATCCAGATGAGATTCTCAAAGACATCCTCGATCTAGCGCAGACTGCCCGCAAGGAGTCCATCCTTGCCCTGGAGAAGAAACGTGATGCTATAAAGTTTGAGCCACTATCCAAGGCTGTAAAGCTAGCCGTGGACGGCACGGACCCGAACGTGATTCGTGAGACGCTGGAAACCGAGGCACACGTTACTTTGGAAGAGCTCGAAGTAGCCGTTCATTTCTGGGAAGACTTTGGTGCTATTGCGCCGACGGTAGGTATTTTGGGTGCCGTACTTGGTCTCATTCACGTGATGGAAAACTTAGATCACCCTGAAGCGATTGGCCCTGGTATCGCCGTTGCATTCGTGGCTACGCTGTACGGCGTGGGTTCGGCGAACATTTTCTTCATTCCGATCGGCAAGAAAATTAAGCGTAAAGCCATACTTGATGGCCATGCAAGAGCTATGGTCATCATCGGTATGGATGGCATACTTTCTGGTCTGAACCCGAAAGTAATCGAAGAGAAACTGGCAGTCTTCTGCCACGGACACGTCGGCGAGGAGTAAACGGGGTGAAGCAAAAGTGCCCTGAATTCGAGAACCACGAGCGGTGGCTTGTTAGCTACGCCGACATGGTGACATTATTGTTCGCCGTGTTCGTGGTGCTCTTTGCGCTCAAGAAGGAAGGCGCCAAACAGGAAGCCAAAGTTGCGGCATCGATCCAAGAGAGCTTCAGTACCCCGTTACCTGACATCCCGGTTGATCGTCGGACCGGGCCTAAAGAGCAGGGTATGGGAATTTTTGAATTCTTTAAAGGCCAGTCTATCCGGCCGCCGCTGATCGAGAAGTATCCGTCATCCTCGATCAAGATCAAGGCGATAAATAGTGAAATGAACCGCATCAAGTTGAAGCTTGAAGAGCGACTCTACGGGCAGGAAAAATTTAGAGACAATAAAAAGCCGGGCCAAGAGCGTGTGATCGATATCCAGCGGACGTCAAACGGATTCAAGCTGCAACTCTTGGCCAGGCACTTTTTTGAAGTAGGGTCAGTCGAGGTAAATCGCGGCGCCTTGCGTGAACTCGATCAAGTTGCAGAGATTCTTAAAGAACTCGGTCGCCCAGTCAATATTCAGGGCCACACGGATTCCGTGCCAGCTCCGGGTGACCGAAGTAATTGGGAGATTTCAGCGCTTAGAGCCACGAACGTATTAAAGTATTTCATTCGCAAACATAATTTTCCAGCTACCATGTTGTCTGCCTCAGGCTATGCTGACACGCAGCCAATTGCTGGTAATGGTACTGAATCGGGCAGGATGCTAAACCGCCGCATTGAAATTCATGTGGATTACAATCGCGAGACTTCCAGTGCTCCGGAGTAAATGGCTGATTGGGTTGATACTGCTTATTGCCGGGAGCTCTTCCTGGGCATCTGGTAGTAAGCAATCGGTTGATCAAATTCTTGATCGCTATAGCTTCGTTGCGGACTTCAATCAGAAAGAGGAAACCCGGGACATTTCGCGAGAAATATTCTGGCATTACCCATTCGTTTTGCCGAAAGTGGAATTTCCTATCCACGCTTCATTAGATGACGCCAAGATAGAGATGCCGGCGACTAAGGGAGATGGGCGCGCTATCGATCATCTCAATCGAGGTCGACTACTTTTCCTTGAGGGTAATATTAAAGAGGCTAAGGCCACCTGGCTTAGTGGTCGCGCTCGTTACGGTAACAAGTATCCATTTCACCGTCGCAATGATTACTTTGTCGGACTCTCCTTTCTGAATATTGCTGATCAGTTAATGAGTACTGGGCATCTAGACTATGAAGCTCCAGATGTGCGTAAGAGCATGTCTAACGCTGGTACTTTTTTTAGTTGGGCATTCATCGTAAAGGCTGATCAGCCCGATGCACTTGTTGAGGCCGTTACCCCCAAGGGTCTCTATAATCTGGCGGCAATCTATTGGCGCTATAATCGATTTGATGGCGCTTTTGGTGCCGCAACGACGGGATTAAATTATCTGCGGAAGACTGGTCGTACTGACCTCCGCTCTGAATTTCACAGGCTTATTGCTGAATCTTTTATTAAGAATAGATCTTATTTAGAGGCTGTTCAGGAACTGGACACAGCCATTCGGCAGGACCGATTGCCAGAAAAAGCAGCCATAGCATTCGCTAGGGTTGGAGATATCTATTACGATCTGAACAATTATGAGCTAGCTGAGGATGCTTACGGTCTTGCGGCTAGCCTTGACGTTCACTTGCAGCAAATAAACCCCTCGCAATTGGTTTTAAGGGCAGAGTCTCTCTTTTGGTTAGGGCGCTTTTCTGAAGCACAGAAAATGCTTCATTTCGCCATTCATGGGACTGACAATCAAAATAAGGTGAACGAGCCCCTGACAGCTGAATATCTGTCCTGGGCGTCTCTGCGCTTGGCCGATGCCTACTTGGCTCAGAATAAAATTGAAGAGGCAAAACTCGAGTATTTTAAGGTGGCGCATGATTTTAAATCGAGTTTGCCAGGTCGCTTAGCACTTGTGCGTGAGGCTTGTCTCGAGCTGCCCTTCTATCAAGGCAATAACGTTAAGCATGCTCGGGAACTTCTAGAGCAAGCAAAGCTGGGCGGTGACATGCCTGGTCAGATGAAAGAGTTGGCTTGGGCATGTCAGGTGGGGTCTTATACGCAACGCGAGCGAACAGCTGGTATGCTCCAGCGTGTTGCGCAGTTCTCAGATGCCTATCCGAGTTCAGATTTTTTGAAATCATTTTCCGAGCCGGTGCGGGCTTATCAAGCTACTCACATAGAAAAATATTTTAAAGATGGTGATATTTATAGGGCGCTGAGTTTTTTCGAGAAAAATCGCAAGACGTTGTTTCCTAAAGTTACACCGGACTTGGCTAAGCGCTTGTTTGTTGCCTATGCGGATATTAACCGTGCTAAGTCGGCGACTGAATTTTGGGATGCTTACGCAAAAACTGCGGATTCCGATTTGAAACGACTTCGCTTAGCGGTGGTAACGGCAGAAATGCTGAGTCAGTCTAAGGCGAAGATCTGGAAAGACAGAGATCATCACAATCAAGCCGAGCTAAAAAATCGAAAGTGGACAATCAAAAGTGACGACTTGGTCGATTCCTATGTCACGCGTATGCGCGAAATCACCTCAGACCCCGGACACCTAATCTGGTTGCTTAACTTGGCGCGACACTTTGGTGAGAAAAATTCAGATTATGCTTGTGATGTCGAATATCCATTGTTGTCACGTTTGAACGCGGCTGGCCCTTTGTATGCTGAGATTGTTCAAAAGGGGGCTGATCGTTTAATTAATAAGTTTATGCCAGATTTATTTCAGACTGACGAATCGTGTGCACAGTCGTTACTTGATCTAGAAGCCGAACATCTCAAAAAAATGAAACCTAAGGTAATTGCAGACAGGTATCTCCAGCGGCAAAGTTGGCCATTGAATGGTGCATATCTGCATCAATATTGGACCGTTTCCGAGTATGTTTACGATGCCGGTGCAACCGAGGAAGCGCGTAAACTTTGGGAGGCTATTAGGGACAAGGGCGGACCTAGTGCTCCAGAAGTAGCCTTTGCCAAGGCGCGTTTAGATCCGACCCGTACAGAATTCGAAAATTTATGGAATTAGTGAGGCATATTCATGTCCAATCGGGTCTTGAGGAACGTATGGTTGGTGGGCTGGATTGCGGCTATTCCAGTAGGTATGATTGCTCTGAATTCGTTAATAAGCCTGCCTAATTTTTTTATGCTGGTTTCGGCCATGTCACTCTGGCTATTTTGTTTAATAATCGCTGGGGGCGCATCTCGATTTGATTCGCTAGCAGCGGAGGAACGGCAGGAGTTGCGGGAGGCTCGCCTGCAATTAGCTAAATTAGAGGCAGAGTTGTTACGTTTTTCTCAGCCTGTTGCCGCAGCTTCAGTGCCACCCACACAAGATGACTCAGTTTTAAAAGACGAAATGGAAAATTTGAAAAAGAAAATTAGCGATCGCGATGAACTTCTTGCGGAACAGATTATAGCTATGCAGCGGGTCACTGCATTAGTGCCAGAAGTCGAATTGCGAGTAAAGGCCGTGGTTGATCAAGTTGAGAATCAATCAGCGGTGATAGTTGCGCAAGTGGCTGATGTTTATAAAAAATCTCGCGAGCATCTTGCGGCTACAGAAGAGATCAGCACCCAATTCTCGGGTAAAAATATTTATGCATCTGGTGTGCGTGATCTATCATCATTGGCAGCTGTTTTATCTGGAGCATTCCAGGTTCTGAGCGAGGTTGCTGAAACTTTTAAGATTCATCGGCAATCGAGCGAGGAGCTCACTGTGTTGGTTCGCCGTCTTAATGGCGACAAGGCGATGATGAGTAAAGTAGCTGAGGATATTCAAGCGATTTCAGATCAAGCAAATTTATTACTACTCAATACGACGATTGGCCTCGCTCGTGGCGGGGGCGAGGAACGTGTCTTCCGTGCTGTTGCGGAAGAGTTGATTAAAATTTCTGATCGAGTGAGTTTCACGTCTCTCGAAGCTAGCCAAATGGTGGGGACATTTCCCGATTCATTGGCAAAGATTTCTGAGTTGCTCGAGACCATAGTGAGGGCGAACCTGGCAAAAATGGAGCTATTGGATGCTGAGGTTCAGCGTCTAATTGGGCCTGCGAAAGTGACTTCGTCCGTACTGGCGAAGCTTGTTTCAGAATCAATTTCGACTGCAGATAGCATTGCTCTGATTATTGATCAAATCGCAGCGAGCTTCAAATTTCCTGACCAATTTAGGCTAGCTATCGACAATGCTATAAGTCCAATGCGGCAGGTCGCGTATTATGCAGATGAGTCGATTTTACGTGTAGCTAGTCTGATAACGTCAAACGAGTGTGCGGCTGAACCTGCAGCGGACTTAACGTCTAGCACGCAGTTTATGTCTTGTGACAGTCCTTCGGATCCGCACAATGTGCGCGATGCAGTGTAAGTGAGTGTCATAAGTGAGTGTTAGTGGATCACACCCATTTTCACTGCTGCTAAGGTGGCCCCACCCACGCTGATCCAAAGTAAAATACCGTGAATCAGAGGCCTCCATCCTACCTTCTTGAGTGCCGAAGGGGTTAGGTTAGCGCCGATTAGAAAAAGTGTCAGGACGAGACTGCGCTTAGCTACCATGGACATTAGCTGGCCAGTGGGCTGCAATGCAGGCAATACCGTGACTAAAGCTGCGGCAGCGAGAAATCCACAAATAAACCACGGAATTTTAATTGCGGCACGCTTGCCGGCGCTGCCCTGCGATCTTGCGTGAATTACGCTGATTATGAGTGCGACGGGGGCTATCCATAGTGCTCTGGCTAGCTTTAAAGTAGTGCCCACGGTTAGTGCTTCAGCCCCATATTGCATAGTAGCGCCGACCACTGAGCTGGTGTCATGAATAGCGAGGGCGCTCCACAAGCCAAAAGCTTGCTGCGATAGATTTAACTGAGTCCCAATCCAGGGAAATACACAAAGTGCTATGGCATTTAGAATAAATATCGTGCCCAGAGAGACGGTAACTTCCTGTTCATTGGCTCGAAGCACAGGTGCTACGGCAGCAATGGCGCTACCTCCACAAATCGCGGTTCCGACACTGATTAGCGTGCCAGTGTGGCTACCTATCCGTAGCCATCTAGATAATACCCATCCTAAAGCCATGGTGGAGCTTATCCCAACCATAGTGTAAACGACCCCTTGCGCGCCGACGCGGCCAATCACGCCTAAATTCATCCCAGCGCCCAAGCCGATTATAGAAATTTGCAGCAGTGGGGATACGTAGCGTCGTGTGACTCGAATATAGGGATTGCCGAAGATTGCAGAGACAATGAGCCCGGCCATGAGCGCAGTCGCCGACGAAACGTCTGGTAATAGGGAGGCCAATGCCAATACTGGCATCAAGAATAATGCTATTTTTTCTGACGTGCGATGTGCTTTAAGTTCGAACAAGGTATGCCTGTCGCTAACGGGAGTTAGATAAATCTATATGATTAGTAGTAAGTTATTATACTTTTAAAATGGTTTGGGTGGAATCATTGCTACCTCGCTGCTAAGGGTAAAATTCTGGCCACTGACGAGATATTCAGCCGACAAAAATGCGGCTGAAAATACGCCTGTTTTAGGCTCCAATTTGACGATGGTCTTATTTGACACGTTAGGCATTGCGGATACTAGCTTGGACTGCCATTTAGCGTTACGGAAGTCCTTAGACTGTGATGTTGTTTGCCATAAAATCAGTCGTCTTGGAGCTGGTTGGCTATCAAAAATTAGCGATCCCGGGTCCGTGTTGTTAGCGGCTGTGATTTGACTTTGTATGCTGGGCAGTTTGAGGTTTCCTGCTGCGGCCAGGGCGACGACAAGTCGAGCTTGGTTGACCAAGTTGCGTTCTTTGGTGTCATGCCCAGAATTTGGTACATACAATAGGTATTTGGGCTCAGGTAAAGAAGAAAAATAGAGGCTCGCAGCATCAAGGGGCCAGTATTGATCGTTTGTGCCCAGTAGAATTAGTTTTGCTGCAGTAAGTCGGCTCAGGTAGGAAAAGGGGTCGATCAGTTCCAGTAGGTGGCGTCCCTGGTCGGTCTTTAACATCTGAGGTAGGCCCTGGGAGGCATAGTCCCCAAGTTCTTCCGAATATTTGCCCCAGGTCTCTAACTGATGATCGAGTTGTTTGGACATGTTCAGCATATTGAAGACCATTGGCACTATGCCGTTGACGCGCTCATCAGCTGCAGCCGTTAACCAACTTGTCCAGCCGCGTTTTGATTCACCGCTTAGAGTGAAGCCTGAAATGGAAAGATGCCAATTCTCTTTCGCATATTTCTGGATGGTGTCCATGGCTCTGATTGTGGCTTTAGTCATGGGGAGTAACAACGGCCATCGGTCGTCTTTTGATTGAAAAAATTGAGTCAGAGTATGAGCGACAATTTCGTCCTCTATTTTTCCACCAAAAATTGGTTGATAAGGTATCTGCTCGACCGAAGCAGAGATGAGCCCGCTACTTACCGCTAGGTCGTGAAGGACCTTTAAAGTCGCCGAATTTGCCTGTCCGGTGGGATTGTCTGCAGATGGTAATTGGTCGTGGCGTCCTCCTTCTATAATCAAGATCGCTTCAGTAGCTGGCTTGGTGTGAATGGGTTTTGCCAGAGTCAGGATGTGTTGCCAGGCTGTTCCCTGAAAAGTTTGCGACGTGAGGCGCAAATTGACGTAATCGACATCTTTGCTCGTCCAGGTTTTTATCACTTCATAGCTGTAGCTTGGATCTGGTGTTTTAACGAATTCAGCTAAGCTAGCGAAGGCGCCATCGCAGCAGAATTGGAGGGATAGAATCAATATTAGAAAAAATGATAGAAAATTCTGCTTGAGCTTCATGAGGATCTCCTCTTGTTACAAAAGTTGGTGTAGACTGAGTTTCACACAGACCAGCTCAGAGGGTAATAGATCCCGATGGAAATTTTAGAAGGCAAGGACCTTCGCTTTATCGAAGATGCCGTTAAGCTGCTCGAACGCCCAAGTTTCTTAGTAAAAGTGTCTGGATATTTGGGCCGTCCGATAGTGTATGTTGCTGAAAAACTTCCGCAGAGGGCACAAGCGCTGATCCAGCGCGGAGTTGATAAAGCACTTACTTCAGGTCTTCGATTGGCCGTTCAGAGCATGAGTCACGAAGATGCTGTTGAGTTACCCTCATCCGCAGCTGCGGCAAAAAAGTGGGCGCATACAATTACAGCAATGGGATTTGGGGCCGCAAGTGGGTTCGCTGGGGGGTGGACTCTTGCTGTTGAGCTTCCATTGACGACCACACTGATCATGCGATCGATAGCTTCGATGGCCCAAGCATCGGGTTTTGATCCTCGTGATCCACAGACTGCATTGGAGATTCTCACTGTATTTGCCTACGGTAGTCCTGGCTCGAAAATGGACAACGATAGTGATGCTTCGTTCTACATCCAACGAGCAGCTCTCGATGTTCTAATTAGAGATGGTGCTGCTTTTATCGCGGGCAAGTCAGCTACCCAGGTGATGAAGGCCATTGAGAGTGGTGGGGCTCCCAGACTGATCGAGCTACTGGCCAAGGTTGCTGTGCGGCTGAATGTTATTGCCGGTGAGAAGTTTCTCGCGCAGAGCCTGCCGCTACTTGGAGCAGCTGGTGGTGCCGTAATTAATGGCATGTTTAATGACTACTATAGCAACATCGCATACTATGCTTTCGGCCTTAAGCGCTTAGAGGCCCGATATGGCCAGGCCGTCGTACGTAGTGCGTATGAATTAGCTGCGAAGCGTTTACCGCGGGCATAAGTCGATTCCATTATGTTTTGGAGAGTTTCCAGTGTCACAAGCGCCGTCTCATCACATAGTTATATTCGACTTAGGCAATGTTTTGATTCGTTGGGATCCGCGCAATCTTTTTCGCAAGATTTTTGCTGAAGACGTGGCCGCTATGGAGTGGTTCCTGGCTAATGTTTGCACGCTGGAATGGAATGAGCAGCTTGATGCGGGCCTAACGTTTGCGGAAGCTGTCCGCGATAGAACCGCAATGTTTCCGGAGCATGCAGATTTAATTCGGGCCTATCACGAGCGTTGGTTTGAGACGCTTGGGGACGCGATTAATGAGAACGTTGAGGTTCTCTCCGATCTGAAGCGCGTAGGCTATAAAGTTTACGGGCTGACAAACTGGTCGGCGGAAACCTTCCATCCGGCGCGCAAATTGTACCCTTTTCTCAATTGGTTCGATGGCGTGGTTGTGTCGGGCGAAGAGCGACTAATCAAACCGGACCCTCGCATCTACCAATGTTTACTGGAGCGCTATGGCATCAATGCTAGTGCGTCAATTTTTATTGATGATTCCGCTCGTAACATAGAGGCAGCGCGTAAGCTTGGGATTACCGCTATTCACTTTGTCCCTGGCGTGGATCTAAGGTCTGAGCTTACTGGGCTTAAAGTAGTATTTCCAGGGGCTTGTCTTGGTGCGAGCGAGAGGACTTGAACCTCCACACCCTTGCGGGCACCGGCTTCTGAGACCGGCTTGTCTACCAATTCCAACACGCTCGCAATCGACACTTAACGCCGTTGGCTAGGGCCAGAACCATAATGGAGCGATTCCCCTAAGGCAAGGGAAAATAACGATTTAACGTTGAATTCGTTTTCTCCTCAAGTTTCCCCCTAGTCAGTCCGACATGCCTGATGTGTGCATGACGGTGCCGGTCGAAGGCGAAGGGAAAACGTAGAGATGTCGAAGAGAATTGCCTATTTATACTTCCACAGCTTGATCCTGGCGGGGCTGGTGGCTGCTTGTAGCAGCGACCCTCAGGCGCAGTCGTCAAACCGAGGCGGCGCCGATGCCACGAAAAAGACTAAAAAAACGGCGGTCGAGCAGCCAAAAGGAGATAACGCGGGGAATGCCTGCGAAGATGGCCTTTGCAAGGCCCCTGCGACGACGCCAGTTGCGGCACCACCCAGTGCCAAAGCCGCGCCACCTTCGGCGTGGTGTGCAGCTGCTGCCGATACTCAGGCTGCTGGCCAAAAGTTATCGGCGCTTTACGATGCGATTTGCACAGGTAAAGTAGCTAATACTTTTTTCGTAAACACACTTATACCTAATGCTTATTCTGGTTCAGCTGAACCGCAGCTGTACCAAGTCTCGGACATCACCAACAGTGGTGGCATCGTCAATGCATTTTTCGCCATTGCGATTAAAATACCGATTACTATTGCTAGCCACTTTGAGAGTGTTGCGCCCCGTGACGGGGAACAGAATACGGAGAGGGAGAGAATCACAGCTCAGGGTAGAAAGCCTGGGAATGTCACGGTCACTCCAGCTGCGAGCAATAACGATAAAGGTTGGATTCGCGGATGGACGATCGACTCTCCTTCGAGTGCAAAAGTAGGTTTAGTCACGGTCAACACTCGCTACGTTTACCGACAAGATCACTATGATCTCAGCGAGGGTCTATACATGTACACCTCGAGTTTGCAGAAGTCTTATGAGACTGTGACAAACTATCAAATCTTGACAGCTGGTCTTGATGTTGACGGGACTGGGTATCAAGTTATGGTTGCGAAAATTTCAGCTCAAGATAAAGGCCAAGCGGCCAAGGTTAAAGATGCGGTGAAAAACATAGCATCAAGCCTTGTTAAGTTTATGTACAATCAGAGCACTAAGTGACTGACGCTATTAAAAATAAATAGCAGTCTGGACAGACAGCACGCTCGGATAAAGTCCAAATTCAGTTTGCGGAATTCCGCCGTCGGGTGTTCTGCCGCGGGGTGACATGAGCGCTACGACTAGCTGAGCGTTCGAAGCTACTGAGTATGTTAAATACATATTACCCAACAGTGATCTGTCGCTGTCATTTAAAATCAATAGAGTTTTAAGGTTCAGGAGGCCATTAATGTCGTAGACGGCAACAATGCCTGTGTAATTGCGCCCAAGGAGTAAGGTCGGTGTGCTGACGGCATTTTCTTGCTCAGTTAATTGGCTTGCTTGTTGAAATCCACCACCATTGAAGTACTGCTCTGCCTGAAACGATATTTTTCCAGTCAGCCGATAATCGGCACCGACACCACCCACGAAGATGTTTTGTTTGGTTAGTTGATTAGATCTTTGGTTGCCTTCAGCTCGGATGCCGATGCTGCCTAATTCACCCTGCATAGTTAGGCCCCCCAGTAAGCTAGGACCAACTTTGCCGCCAAGCAGGCCTATCTCGATGCGCTTGATCGTGTAGACTCCTCGTACTAGTGCTGAGGCCTTTTCAGGAGAGTAGTTTCTAGATGGCTGATTTTCGCTGCTTGTCCGACTGGTGACACCAGTTGTTTGAAAGCCAGCGACTCCGAGGAGAGAAATTTGGCCACGCTTACCGATGCCATAATCTAGCCGAAATCCATCAACCCCAGGTTTGAACTCTCGGTAATAATCAAACGCACGAAAAGGGGCGAAGAAGTCATTTGGCACAAATACAAACATGGTTGATAAATTGATTGGAAATCGACCTATTGTGAGATCGGCGTGACCAAGTTTTAAGCTCATGTTTAGGCGATCAACGGTTAGGTAAGCATCCGCGTTGGTGCTGTTGTGCCAATGCCGCTCAAGGGCTGCGGTACGATTGGATTCATCGACAGAGTTTAATAGGGTCTGAACTAGGGAATCTTTAGATGAGGCCCCAATGAGTAGGTTATAGAAATTGAACTCAAAGCGGATAGCATTCGTGGCTTTGATCTTGATACTGTCGCGGAAGATCACCTGTTGATTCACGTCTGATTCGCTGGGATAGAGATCCTTATCGTTTTTCGGACTTTCTAAGTAAGCTGAAAAAGTCCTCAGACTGAGCTGCTGGTCGACGGAGCTGCGCGCCAAAGCGATGTTTGGTGAAAAGGCAGATGCCGCAGTTATCGCCCAAGAAATCCGAGCTTTTCGCTCCATCTTTGCCCCACCTTTTCCCACACTTCTGCGAAATGCTCTCGACTGTTTATTGAACCACAAATGTTGTGATTCCACCGAGAATCCCTTATTGTATTAAGAAAGCTTCTATATCGGTAGTTTATGACAATAAAAAGAAAAATCACATGGTTTGGCTCGGGCCGCGGCGTAGTTTTTCTTCCGCTAGCGCAGGCTTGTTGCGCGTTGGTTTTTGTGTTTACTACCTCTATAGGTATTGCGGCTGATGGTGGAAAACCAACTAAAGCCGATAATGAAGAGTTGAGCAAGGTGCTTAGCGGTGTGGATAAGCTTTGGTTCTCTGTTAAGTCATCTGCCGATATGAGTATGTCGGTAAAGACATCTCACTACGAACGGACTTTGAAACTGACCTACTGGACCTCAGGTTCGGACAAGGCGATAATCAAAATTAATTATCCACCGTCAGAGAAGGGCACCGTCACGCTCCGTCTTGCGTCGGATATGTACAACTATTTACCGAATGTCGATCGTACGGTGAAAGTGAGTGCTGCGCTTCGGAGCGCTAGTTGGATGGGTAGTCATTTCTCAAACGATGATTTAGTTCGCTCAGCCTATTTTGAGCGTGATTATGACGGCAAGATTATTGAAGTGAAAAAGAAGGGATCCGCCACCATCTGGACCATCGATTTAGTCCCGAAGCGAAATTCAGCAGTGGTTTGGTCTAAAGTCAGAATGATCGTGGAGAAAGAACGCAAGATACCGCAGTCCCAAGTTTACTACGACGATCGCGGGGCTAAGGTGCGGACCTTGACCTTCACTGATCTCAAGAAGTTGGGTGGTCGGATGGTCCCATCGCGTATCATGGTGACCCCGGCAGATTTGCCGGGCGAACATACAGAGCTGGTCTATGAGTCGATACGACACGGTGTCAAATTCGATGGCAATTTTTTCTCCCTCGAGCAACTTAAATCCCTTTAATGTGGGGCTAATCTCGAGATGAATTTAGGCCTGTTCGCACTAAGAAATTTAGGTCGCTCAAGATTGCGCACGGCATTGCAAGTTGGCGGTGTTGGGCTTATTACCGCGATTATGCTGGTCTGGGGTTGCCTTAACACAGGCCTGGGAGATCTGCTGACGCGGTCTGCGACTGATCTTGATGTAGGTGAGCTGCAGTTACATGCAGCCGGGTATGTCAATAGTCCGGATCTTTATACAACGATGCCATATACAGAGGCCTGGCAGCAGAAGCTGAAATCAATTGGGCTAGCTGCGGCACCGAGGCTATACGGTTTTGGACTTGCGGCAATAGGAAATCAATCAACCGGTGTGCAGATTCGCGCGGTCGATCTGGATGCGGAGCCGAAAGTAACGGAAATTGATCGGCACCTCAGCAAAGGAAAGTGGCTTGAAAAATCCTCTCCAAAGGACGTAGTCATAGGGCGTGTCCTGGCCCGCAGGCTCCATGTCAAAATTGGACAGGATCTGGTGCTACTGACTCAGGCTGCGGACGGCGCGGCTGCAAATGCATTGTTTCGTGTTCGCGGTATTTTGCTGCCAGCTAGTAGTGACATAGATGAGCGCGGCGTTTTTATGTCGATTGCAGCATTTCAACAGTACTATCACATGGAACACGGAGTCCATGAGGTCGCGCTTAAGCGGATTAATATTGGTGATCCGCTAGAAAAAGTCAGGCAACGATTATCGAGAATAGCGCCCGCCTTGGGACCCTCTGTTGAAGTGTTGACCTGGCGGCAAGTTAAGCCGATTTTGGCGAAGATGCTCGATATACTCGCCATATCGTCTAAGTTTATTTTCTGTTTTGTTTATTTATCGCTTGGCGGACTCATCATAAACATTGGATTTATGTCTATCTATAATCGGCTGACTGAGTTCGGCACGATGACAGCGCTCGGGATGACTCCAGGGCAGATTTTAACTTTGATTCTTGCAGAGTCTAGCTGGTTAGGGCTTTTCAACAGTATAACAGCCTGGGCCATTGGCATTCCCATAGCCTTGCTACTGTCTCGTAACGGCCTTGATCTTCGCTGGTTTTTTGATCACTGGGCCATGGCTGGGATCACAATGCAGCCAATTTTATATGCCCGGCTAGGTTGGGGGGAGATCCTGACACCCGTTGTCGTTATGTTTATATCTATAAATTTATTTAGCCTATACCCCGGACTTGATGCCGCGCGGATGCAGCCTTCTCAGGCACTTGCTCCGCGGTGAATTCCTTGGCAGGAGCTGCACCGTGATAGCTGAGATCATTCGTATTGGCACTCGAAACATTCGGCGCAACCCCAGGCGAACTCTGACCACGGCCTTATCTGTGGCTATGGGTGCTTGTGTGGCAATGGTTTTGATTGGGACTCGGCAGAGCACCTATGATCGATTAATTGCCAGCGCAGCCATGAGTGGTTACGGAATCGTGAATGTGAGTCAACCTGGTTACCTGGCTGATCCAACGCCAACTAGTCGCATTCACTTCGACGATAAGACATTAAAATCTCTGAAGCAGATTCGAGGGATTCAGGAAGTTAGTCCGCGAGTGTCTGCGGCGGCAGTAGTTTATACGGCGAAGAATAGCACTGGGGCTAGACTTTTGGGGGTCGACCCTCGCTTTGAAACCGCGACTAATAATTTGATGATCAGTGCGATTTCAAGTGGGGTAAAAATTCAGCAAGGGGTCAGTGACGACTGTCTGGTCGGGTCTGCCTTGGCAAATCAATTGGGCCTAAAAATAGGCCATAAGATGGTGTTTACCACTACCGATGCGCAGGGACAAATTGTCTCGAATATCGTGCACGTGGGCGGGATTTTTCATACTGGTAGTCCCGAGTTGGATGGGCATGTAGCAATTTTACCTATCACGCTACTACAAAAGACGCTGGGATACGAACCCAGTGAGGCGTCTTTTTTGGCTCTTTATTCCTCGCCAGAAACAGTGTCTAAAGATCTCGTGACTGCTGTTAAGAAGAAGATTTCTGGCTCCGTAGTTGCAAAGGCACATGTCGCTTTCTGGCGCGAGAGTTTTCCAGAAGTGGCGCAGACTATCGATATTGATGCCACGCTAAACACGATGCTTCTAATTTTTGCCGCAGTCATTATATCAACGGGCATTTTAAATGCGATGATGCTCAATATTATCGAACGACGCAGAGAGTTCGGAATTATGCTGGCCACGGGCATGTCGCCGGGCAATATCATTTTCATGGTGGCTTGGGAGGGCTTCATATTAGGCTTGATCGGTTTAGTGATCGGCGCTATTGCGGCTACTCCCATCTACTACTATCTACATAATGTTGGCTTAGATTTATCGGCGTTTATCGGTGAGCAGCGTGACAAGACTGTGGTTGCCATGGATCAGGTGGTGGGTTGCCGACTGAGTGTGAAGCAGGCGATTTCCGTCGCGAGTGGGCTGATGATTATGAGTCTTGTCGCTGGTTTGTATCCGGCATGTAAAGCTGCGTTTACGGTTCCTATCAAAGCGATCCGTTCGTAATAGCCTGGCGAATGTGAAGTTTTGTTCGAGAATTATACATTTTGTATTATTTTTAGACGTCCTGATGCCCGCGAGCATTCTGTTGATCGGCGGTAATTTCCAATGATTTCAGAATTATATTGGAATTTTCTAAAGTTTTAGGCTGAAAATGCCGATATAATCGCGCTCCTGTTGTTCTGGGAGATCCAATTGTTCTCTACTTGGAAAGGGCTGTTCATGAGATTTAAGTCTAATGCTTCCTCTCAGCTTCGCCGGGCTCAACTTCTAGCGATACTGACTGCGATGTCTGCGTGTCAACCGTTAGTGCGAAAAGATGGGCAAGGGACTGGTAACCGTAAGTCTGGTCCGGGTGGTACGCTGTCGCTAAGCGAAGCGGTCGCACCAGGAAATGTAAGTCAGATTCAAATCGTTCTTCTTGATGAAGCACGTTGCAAGAAGCCAGTTCCAGCGGCACAGTTTGAGCCGACACAAATCACCATGACCACAGGGAGCGGTGCCGGTACTTCTAGTAGCAGTTCAGCTTTACAGCTCACCGGTGGACATCACCAAGGGCGGCAAAGTGGTGGTTGGTACATCATCGGTATGTTCGGTCAGTCGGGTATTTTGGATCAGGTCTTAAGCAAGCTTTTCGGTTTGGCTTCGCTCGGCTCAGGCAGTTACACTGCGAACGTGAACATTACGAACAACGTTACGACCACTTCTACAACCAACAACTATTATAATACTCCGGTTGCTCCGGTTGCTCCGGCTCCAGAGCCTACCCCGGTGCCCGTACCTTTACCTGCACCTGTGCCAGTGCCTCCAGTATCTCCCCCCGTCGACCCAGTACCGGCTCCAGCACCGGCAACTGATCCAGGATCTACGGTGAATTCGACAGGTGGTGGCTACGTTCCAGCTGACCCATCATGCGTTGTACTAAATGTTCAGCAGCCATATAAAACGTCGGAGACTTTGAACTTTAATAATATTCCGGTTGGCTCTTACACACTGTTGGTTTTATGGGAAGATGCCAATGGGGTCCCATTGCAGCAGGGATCGAGTACTGTGACTATTACTTCTAGTCAGGTTGCTGTGGCTAACATTGTGATGCTGCCAGTAACGACTGGTGGGATTTCCATCAATGTGGTGAACGGAGCCAGCAAGTTAGATTTTCTCGGTAGCCTGCCAATTGCAGCTCCGGGAGTCTGTACCGCCGTTAAAGTTCAGACCCAAGACGACACCAACGCGCCAGCGCCACTTGCTGCTGTGGCTACTCTAAGCTTTGCTTCAAGCGCTAGTACGGGTGGTTTTCACCTAGATAGTGCCTGTACTGATGCCGCTGTTTCGGTCGCATCTCTTTCTCAAGGAGCAACTGACCTGACAGTGTACTACAAAGACTCAGCTGCTGGGGCACCTACCCTCTCAGTGACTAGCCCGAATGCTAGTCTAGCTCCCGCTTCGATCGTGATGGGCGCAGTAGTTGAGCCTGCTGCTGCAATGGCAACCAAAATGTCCTGGTCGGTCTCACCTGCAGCAGCGAATAGCTGCGCACCGCTGCTGATCCTCGTTCAAGACGCTGTTGGCGGCCAAGCTTCGTTCTCTGAACTCCGTTTGTTAAACGTCCGCTCAAGCTCGGCAACCGGTACCTTCTATGCCGATGCTACTTGTTCAACTAGCATGACCGCTTTTAATTTGGCAGTCGGTGCGTCACAGGCCTCGCTTTATTATAAAGACAGCGCGGCGGGCACCCCAGTCCTCACTGTTATGGATCCAGCCGCCGGTGGCGTCGGCTCGGCTACGATTCAGGGCACGATTACTAAGTAAGATCTCTTAAAAGCAGCCGCTATGGGAATGTGACTTCCTGTAGCGGCCTTTTTTTATTATGCTTTGACATTAGATATGAGCATAAAGAGACAATTCATGGGTGATCGTCGCGGTAAAATCCCGAAGAGTATTGTCGCGCGGACTAGCCGACTCTTCTTTTCTGGCGCCAAGATCGCCGCCCGTGAGGTTGCAAATCGTCTTATAAGTGAAGATTCTAAGCTCGCTAATAGGATTCGCCAGACGGAGGAGCTCGTTGCTACTTTAAGCCAGCTCAAGGGTGCGGCAATGAAAGCTGGCCAGCTCATCAGTCTTGAATTCAGTGATATGTTGCCTCCTGAGATTTTGGCGATACTGAGGCAGCTGCACGATAGTAGCACCTTCATGCCATTCGATCAGGTGCGTTATATTCTGAATCGTGAACTCGGAGCGGAAAAATTTTCCTCACTTGAGGAACTGACGCCAGAACCGATCGCGGCGGCTTCGATTGGGCAAGTCCACAAGGCCGTTTTGAATGGTCGGCCGGTGGCTGTTAAGATCCAGTATCCGGGCGTCTCAAAGAGTATAGATTCAGATTTAGCTGTCATCCGCCGCATTGTGAATTTGGGTATCCAGATGCGCGGTAAGACCGTCGATATGGAGCCAATCTTCACTGAGATCGCATCTGGTCTAAAACGGGAGGCTGATTATCAAATCGAAGCTGCTAACGTCGAAGTTTACCGCAAGGCTTTAGCTGGCTCAAAATACATTGTCCCTTCGATTTACCATGATTATTCGACGCAGCGTGTTTTGTGTATGTCCTTCGAGGAGGGGCGTAGACTTAGTGACTGGATAAAAGCACAGCCGAGTCGTGAGGATGTCGATAGATTTGCGCGACTTATCATCAATCTTTTAATTGATGAGCTGCTGACAAATGGCATCATGCAGACGGATCCCAATTTTGGTAATTTTTTGTACCGCCCAATAGAGGGTGAGTTAGTCTTATTAGACTTTGGTGCCACCAATACATTCTCTGTGGAGTTCCGTCGTGTACTTCGTCAGATTCTCGATAGAATCGTCGCCGGAGATTTTGATCAGGTCATGGAGTTAACATTCTCCCAGGGCTATCTTTCGCGGCAGGAATCCGCGGAGACAGTGGCTTACTTCCGAGCGCTGGTTGAGAAGGTGACTTGGATGATGCAGCCCGAACGCCAGCCCTTTCGGTACCGTAATGACGAGTGGCTGCGAGAAGTTCGAGAGTTGGCAACTAAGTTCGCACTTAGTGTGCGTTTTTCTGCCCCACCACATCAGCTCTTTTTCCTCAATCGTAAGCTCGCAGGGATGTTCCATCTTCTCAAGGATATAGATGCAGAGGTGGAAATGATGGAATTCCTAAATCGGGGTTTAGCAGTGAAGTTAGATTGAGTCAGCAACAATTCAGCTGTTAATCATAGACTTGACTACATTAGGGTGATCGATCGATGAGTAATGATAAGACAGCCGAGAATCAGCGCGAGTATTACCGGATTAGATACCCGGATAATGAGCGTCCACAGCTCATCATTGGCAAACAGACTTTCGAAATTTTTGATCTATCTGAAAAAGGCATTTATTTTGCCATGGGCAGCCTACACAGTTATGTCGAGAATCAGGCTTTGAAGGGCATAGTTGTGTTCAAGAGCGGAAAACGCTTCGACATCGCAGGCAGGATATTGCGGATTCATCCGATGGAAAAGACCTGTGCCTTGCGTCTCGACCGGGGCATCCCATTGGCGCAGATTATGGCCGAGCAGCGAATACTCCTGCAAAAGTACAACGAGTTGAAATCGCGCTAGCAGCGTGCTTAAATGACCACCTTTCGAATTAGGTGGCGTTTATGGCTAAGCTATATTTTCGATACGGCGCAGTCGGTAGCGCAAAGACCCTGAATTTATTGGCCGTGGCACACTCCTATACCCAGCAGGATAAGGTAGTGGTGGTGATTAAGCCGGCACTCGATACCCGCTTTGGCCGGGAGTCGGTGACCTCTCGTGCCGGTTTGACCAGAGAAGCCGATATTTTGGTGGCTCCCGACTCTGATCTGCCGCGTGAAAAATTGTTGGGAGCTCACTGTATTCTCGTCGACGAGGCGCAGTTCCTCAGTGAGAGGCTGGTAGAGCAACTCCGCAGCGTGGCTACCGAGCTAAGTATTCCCGTGATTTGTTACGGCCTTCGAGGCGATTTTCGGACACGGCTATTTTCCGGCAGTCGTCGGCTTATGGAGTTGGCTGACGAAATTAGCGAGGTCAAAACGACGTGTGCTTATTGCAACCGCAAGGCAGTATTCAATCTTAAGCTGGTTGGTGGTCAGCCAAGTCAAAGTGGTCCCGTTGTGGATCTCGGCAGCGAGGAAAAGTACTTACCCACCTGCGCCAAGTGCTACGAGGCAAAATTAACTGGTGCTTGGAATCTCAATGAGGAGCTCGACGATGTCGAACAATAAAGCGGAGTCCTTGTTTGCTTTTGGTCTTGGTCTTGGGACGCACAATAAGCACGGGCAGTGGTTAGAAGTTTATTTTCCCCGTCCCCTGCTGAGGCCGGTGGACCTGGAGGTGTCTGCTTTCATAGAAGCTTTTGGTTACAGCGGCGGACAGCAGTCGATTCGATTAAATGCTGATCAACTTCACGCGTTGGCTAAGGTTGGGCCTGAATATGCGGCTTTCGCAGCGACAGGCAGGCCAGTTGTGGCGGTGTTTTTGGCCGATGATGTTGAGCCGACCGATGTGCCCGATGCTTATTTGAGGTTACACCTCCTGTCGCATCGTATGGTTCGGCCTGGCACCATAAATATGGCGGGGATTTTTAAGGTATTGCCGAATGTGGCCTGGACGAATCAAGGGCCAGTGGATGTGGCTGAATTGGCCGAGCTACAGTTAACCTGTCGCACACAAGGTACGCCTCTTTCCGTAAGCATGATCGATAAGTTCCCTCAGATGACCGACTACGTGGTGCCGAGTGGCGTGCGGATTGCGGATGCTTCGCGCGTTCGTCTTGGAGCTTATTTAGGCTCTGGTACGACTGTGATGCACGAGGGTTTCATCAATTTCAACGCTGGAGTGGAAGGCCCCAATATGGTTGAGGGGCGCGTATCTTCAAGTGTGTGGGTTGGTGCCGGCACTGATCTGGGAGGCGGATCTAGCACTATGGGTGTACTCTCAGGCGGCAATAATATTCCTATCTCTTTAGGAAAGAACTGCTTGCTTGGGGCTAATGCCGGGCTTGGTATTCCACTAGGGGACGACTGTACGATCGAGGCTGGCTTGTATTTGACAGCCGCAAGTAAAGTCCGAATTTTAAATCGCGATGGCCAAATCACCCGGACGATGAAGGCATTAGAGCTGGCTGGGCGCAGTGGGCTGTTGTTCCGTCGCAACTCTCAGGACGGGGCGATTGAGTGTCTGCCTAATAAGAAGTCCATCGAGTTAAACGCGGATTTGCACTCGCATAATTGACTTCGCAGCTAAATGATTCCCCAGACCTAGCAGTGCTTGGTCTGGGGAATTTGTTCGCTATTTTTACTTAAATGCTGCGACGTAGGCCACCCAGGCCTCGCACTCTTCGCCTTTGGTTACCACTTGAAAGTTGCCGTCGCCTTCGCCCTCATCGGTTGATCCTTCCCAAAGGAAATCAACGCGCTTGAAGCCAACTTCTTCGAGCAAGTCTTTTAGCTCAGGTAGAGTCCACACGCGCCAGTCATAGGTAAAGACGTTAAGACGCTTCTTTTCCCCAGGTCTTTTGAAGTGGATGTGAAACATCCCCTCATGCGTTAGAGGGTCGAACGACTCTTGATCCCAAAAGTAGTCGAACGAAGGATCTCCATTCTCCGAGACCTCTTCGTTTGCTTCGTGGCACCGTGGGCCGCCAAAGGCATCGACTACGAATACGCCGTTCGTATTTAACGAGCGAAAGCAGGCCTGGAAGTATTTTTTCAGCTCTTGCCGTTTTTTGAAGATATTGTAGGAAAAATTCAGCGCACAGATGATGTCGGCTTTAGGGGCACCGCGGCTGAGGACGTTTTTCTCGTGGATATGTACCCGGCTTTGTTGTTCAGGCGTTAAATACGGCAGATAGTTCTTTTTGCCGTACTCAATTGGCTCTGGATCGAGATCAAGGCCGTGCGCAACGTATTTGCGGTCGCGCTGTACCCAAGCACAGCAATTAGCAAAAGTGCCGCAGAAATCCTCGCGAAATACGCTCGGTTTACGGCCTTTGCCCTTTAGATAGATCCATTCGAGAAAACGGGCATCTTCACCTGGCGATTGTACGCTCTCGCCGTAATGATAATATTTATCGAATTCGGGTAATTTTTTGCTGTTGGATTTGGTGTTATTGCGCATGCGTCCCTTGCGATTTTGCGTTAACTGACTAGAGTAAGATTTTACGCCGAGTCATTGCTATGTCTCGGTCTGAGCGAGGCCGTTTACCATGTATAGACAAACTACCCATGCTATCGAAATTACCGTACACCCTGCCTTTCTTGACGATCATTCGCAACCGGAATCAGGTGTTTATGTTTGGTCTTATGAAGTCTCAATCGCCAATCGGGGCCCTGTCGCTGTGCGCCTGTTAAGGCGTCATTGGCGCATCACCAATGCCCTGGGGCAAACGATAGAGGTTAAGGGCGACGGAGTCATTGGTAATCAGCCGCTAATTCAGCCTGGTGAAACGTACTCTTACGGCAGTTTTACTAATTTACCGACGGCTTCCGGATTTATGGTGGGTACGTATCAGATGCTGGTAGAAAACGGCGAATCTATCGACGTAGCTATTCCCGCCTTTTCGTTGGATAGTCCTGAACAATTGACACGCCCTAATTAATTTCCTTCCGAAAGGGCCCGATCTTGACACAGTTAGAGCAGCAAAATTCGCAAGATCTTCAAAATCCATGGCAAGATGTGCCGCATGTAGTCCTGCTATTAAACTTTGGTGGTCCGACCTCTGACGCCGAGGTAGAGCCATTCCTGCGGCGACTATTTGAAGATCCGTTCATTATTCGCGCGCCGATCCCGCAGTCATGGCGGCGTTGGTTGGCTCGTCGTATTGCCAAGAAGCGTGCACCCAAGTCCTCTGCTGAGTATAAGAAGATCGGCTATTCGCCAATTAATCGGATGACGAATGCGCAGGCGCAACACCTAGAGTCAGCTCTGCGGCAGCTACGCCCTAATACCAAGGTTGTGGTGATTAATCGTTATACTGCGCCGACCGCGGAAGAGGTTGTTAAGACTCTGGACTTTGAGCACAGCCGGATCTTCATGATCACCCTTTATCCACATCTTTGCCACAGCACCACAGTCAGCTCCTTACGAGATTTTGACTTAGCGGTAGAGGCACACCTCGGACACCGTCATATACCGACTACCAGGGTGTTCTCGTGGTGGCAGACTCCGCGTTACCTGGCACACAGTTATGAGCGTTTGCAGGCGGGGCTTTTGCCATTGGTCAGCCAGCCGGCACCGGGTCCAATCACGGTGCTTTTCTCGGCCCACGGCATACCGATTAAGTATCACCAGCGTGGCGATCCCTATGTGACTGAGACCCATGCACACTTTACGGAGCTAAAACAGCGTGGCAATGCCTGGCTGAAGGCGAACTACCCTAATGCAGATGTGCAGTGGAATCTTTCGTTCCAGAGCCGCGTCGGTCCCGTCGAATGGATCAAGCCCTATACCGACGAGACCATCGAGGCCTTGGGCAAGGAGCGTGGGGGAAGCATTCTGTTAGTGCCAATTAGCTTTACGGCCGATCACATCGAGACACTCTACGAGATGGATCATACCTATCAAGAGTTGGCACTTGCATCCGGGTTTAAGCGCTACGGTCGCGTCGTGCCGTCGAATGATGATCCGGAGCTGGCGGCTTGCTTGGTGGAATCTTTGCGGGCACACGGCTTCTGATTGCGTTAGTTCCTAGAATTTTTGGCATTTAGGCCACACTGCGCTTGGATACTTGCTCCGTTGTTGAGCGGACTTTCCAATATAATTATTTACGAAAAGTCGCCCGCACTACAGTGAATACAGATGCTTGCCGACGGCGTTAGCTCAGCCTGCTCTCGCCACCAAACCTGATGCCGCGCGGCAGTACCTACTTATCCAGCCCTATGTAAATCGAGGTCAATGATTGCGGGGCATTGGGTGACTAGTTGCAATAATATTGGACTATTGCAACAATATATGACAATATATATTACGAATTATGCCTCATTTTTCGTAACCGGGGTTGGATTTTTGCCTAGATACAGACGACTTGTTCAGCCTATTTTGAGTGATAGCTTCTTCCTATTTGGAGCTCGGGGCACTGGTAAAACTTCGTTTCTGAAGGAGCTATTTCACGAGCTGGATGCAGACTCATTGCTACGTTTTGATCTCCTTATAGCCAATCAGGAGAACCGCCTAGCTCTAAATCCAGGACTTTTGCGTAGTGAAGTAGAGCTAAAAAAGCCTAAATGGGTGGTTATTGATGAGATTCAGAAGCTGCCTCAGCTTCTCAACTCAGTACACGACATGATTGAGGACAAAAATCTAAATGGTGTTCGGTTTGCGATGACAGGTTCCAGCGCTCGCAAGCTCAAGCGAGCCGGCGTCAACCTTCTTGCAGGGCGAGCGTTCGTTAATAACATGTTCCCTTTGACTCATATCGAGCTTGGTCAAGACTTCGACCTCGATATAGCCCTTAATTGGGGAACGCTGCCGAAGATTTACTCGCTGGATTCGAATCGACAACGCGCAGCATTTTTGCGCAGTTATGCCGCAACCTATTTGAAAGAAGAAATTTGGGCCGAGCACCTGATAGAAAAACTCGAGCCATTTAGACGATTTCTACCAATTGCGGCGCAAATGTCTGGTGAAGCTATAAATCACGTTAGTATTTCACGAGATGTTGGAGTCGCCGATAAGACCGTAAAGAACTACTACGAAATTTTGAGTGATACTTTAATCGGTTTTTATTTAGAGGCATTCCACGCAAGCCTTCGGAAAAGACAGCGTCACGCACCAAAATTTTTCTTATTTGATAGTGGCGTAGCGAGAGCATTGAAAGGGCAATTGAGCACACCAATGGCAGCTGGCACTAGCGATTTTGGCTTGGCCTTTGAACAATGGATCATATGTGAGTTTCATCGACTATCGAGTTACCAGGAAGACGAAGCGAAATTCTCCTACATCGCAACGGACCAAGCTGAAGTTGACCTGATCATTGAGCGTCCGGGACATCGGACAGCATTAATTGAGATCAAATCTAAAAGTGTAGCCACCCACGCCGATGGGCGACACTTGCGCTCATTCCTTGCTGACTTTCCCAAGGCTGACGCCTATGTAATTTCACAGGATCCAATTGCACGAATTGAAGATGGTGTGACTTACTGTCATTGGCGTGAAGCTTTCAACCGATTGGGATTTGATGGCAAGCCGGTGCTTGAACAAAACTGATGCGCGTCGTCTAGTGCGGCACGGCTATCGTGAAGATGAGCCGTGAACCGAACCTACCTAGTTGAGTAAAAAAAATCCCGGAGCGTTCTCGTGTGAGAGTGCTCCGGGATTAGTAGCGATAGTTTATTAGGCCTGCTTGCCTATGGCTTTCTCTGTGATCTTGTCTTGCAGAGTCATAAGCCCGGTAATTACCGCCTCTGGGGTGGGAGGGCACCCAGCGATGTAGATGTCTACAGGGATAATCCGGTCGACCCCTTGCACCACGTGATAAGCGCGGTAAAAGCCACCGCTTGATGCACATGCGCCCATAGCGATGCACCACTTTGGCTCTGGCATTTGCTCCCATACTTTCTTGATGATGGGTGCCATCTTCTCGGTGATGGTGCCAGCAACGATCATCAAGTCCGCCTGACGGGGGGAGAAGCGTACTACTTCCGCGCCAAAACGGGCGATGTCGTACTTAGGGCCCACGACAGACATAAACTCAATACCGCAGCAGGCGGTGCCGAATGTATAGGGCCATAGTGAGTTTTTCCTAGCCCAAGCTAGAAATTGATGTGCTTTGGTAGTAAAAAACGATTGATCTTGGTTTTGCTGATCTTGCTTCATAGTACTAGTTCGTGCCTCCTGCGCGGCGTTTTGGCGCTCGACATTCCTGGGGAGTCATTGTCAAAAACTCAAGTCCCCTGGCGATCCCCCGCTGATGAACGAGGTCTTCTAGTATAATGCCAGAAAGTGCGGCACGAATCGCGCTGGAAATCACACCCCAGGCATCCTTTGAGCTGCAGACATGCTCGGCCATGCAAGATGTCCCGCCTTCTAGGCATTGGACTGGCTCAAAATTGTCTTCAACAGCCGTGAAAATAGCCAGCACGGTCAGCTCCATGGGGAGCTGCGCCAGGCGATAGCCCCCACTGCGGCCGCGTGTACTCGCGATCAGCCCGGCCTCACGCAAGCGGCTAAGGATGTGATCCATGTAGTCTAGGGGGATGCCCTGCCTCGCGGCAATATCTCCGCGCTGGATCAACTGGTTGTCGTCGGCGGCCCAGTGCCCACAGAGATCCATCATGATCTTGAGTGCATAGCGACTTTTCGAGGTGATATTCATAAGAGTGATCTTGCCTCTAGTTAGTTACAACACGGGCACTATGTCGACGATGCTTTCCTCGCCGAAACGTTCCTGCAGTTGCTGCTGCACGCCGTTGAGTAGAGTCATGGTCGAGGACGGACATCCCTGGCAGCCACCACCGAGGCGAATGTGGGCGATGCCGCTATCAAAAGCCTCCAAGCGGGCGAAACCCGAGTGGAGTGCCAACATTTCCGACACTTGACCCTCGAGAAAGAGAGCAATATCTGCCGCCAGCCCCGAGAAGCGATCGCTGGTTAACGGCTCCTGAAAGCTGCCTTCTTCGGTCATGCCGAGGAGCTCGCGCATGCTGTCCTCGGCCTCTACTTTGGTCAAACCATGGCTCGTTTTACCCGAGGGAACATGGACTGCCTGCCAACTGCCATCGGCTTTAGTGCTGATGACGACTGATTGTAGCTGGCTCATATCGCCACGACCTCCAAATATGGATTAAATTCGCTGCGTAAAATACTTTCAATTCCCTGGAGAGTGCCCATCATCGCGCTAGGACAGCCACCACAGGCACCTTGATAGCGCACGGTTAGGATATTGCCATCGAGTTCCAAAATCTCGATATCACCACCGTCGGCCTGCAGACCTGGGCGGATGGTTCGGTCCAGTATTTCTTCTAGTTGCTGAATATCGAGAGGTAGCGCGGTTCGCTCTACTCGTTTGGGTTTAGCCATAGACTCAGCAAAATCTGGGTCGTGCTCGGGTAGAGTTCTGCGGATGACGTCTTCGACGCTTTGGCTCAGCGCTGCCCAATCTGAGGCGCCATTTTGCGTTACCGTGATCACATTCTCAAAAAGATGGACCTGCGTAACATTAGCTAGTCGAAGGAGCGAGGTCGCAAGTGGCACGTGCTCACATTCACGAGTTTCCGTGTAGGAAATCTTCCCGTCGCGCTTGATATCGACGCTAAGGATAAACTTCCATGCATTTGGATTTGGCGTTTTTTGCGTACGAAGCTGCAGATTAGTTGCTAGTTCTATCATGTGTGACCTCACTCAGTAGAAACTGTCTGCTGATTGCTGAGCGCTCCGTTGAGAGCATGCCAGGCTAAAGCAGCGCATTTTACCCGTGCTGGGTACTGCCAGATCCCCGAGAATATTTTGAGCTTTCCAAGGCTGTGAGCTTCTGTGTCGGGATTTAGCTCGCCCTTGAGCAGACTTTGAAATTCACTAAAGAGGGTTTTAGCTGTGCCCGGTGATTGCCCTTTAAGCGCCATGGTCATCATTGATGCCGAAGCTTTACAAATGGCGCAGCCGCTACCTTCGAACGCCGCCTCGTGAATCACGTCGGCACCATCGGGGCTTTTAGCGATCTGCAGGTAAACCCAAAGGTGATCGCCACACAGAGGGTTGAACCCTTCGGCAGCATGGGTGTGGCTTTCTAACTTTTTGAAATTACGAGGCTTTTTGTTGTGGTCGAGGATGACCTGCTGGTAAAGATCTACTTGTGATGTCATGCAAATAACCTCTGCACTTTGAGGATTGCTTGCACCAAAGAGTCGATTTCACTTTTTGTATTATAGAAAGCCAAACTGGCTCTAGCTGTTGCAGGTACACCGAAACGGTCCATGAGCGGCTGTGTGCAATGATGGCCAGCTCGGATTGCGATCCCTTCTTGATCTAGCAGAGTGCCTATATCGTGCGGATGGATATCATCCAGTACGAATCCGAAGATGCTGGTCTTGTGCTCGGCGGTGCCGATCATACGTAGGCCCGGAATCTCGCTTAAACAGCGCTTACCGTAATGTAGCAGTTCGTCTTCCGCCGCGGCAATAGCAGCTAGACCGACGTGATTGACATAGTCAATCGCCGCGCCTAGACCGATCACACCTGCAATATGGGGAGTCCCAGCCTCAAACTTTGCTGGCAGTTCAGCATAAGTAGTTTTAGCAAAAGTGACAGACCTGATCATGTCGCCGCCACCTAAAAATGGCGGCATTCGGTCCAGTAACTCGCGACGTCCGTAAAGAACGCCTAAGCCTGTTGGGCCAAAGAGTTTGTGCGACGAGAATACGAGAAAGTCGACATCCAGAGTCTGAACGTCTAACGGAATGTGTGCCACTGCTTGTGCAGCATCAAGCAATACGGGCACGTCGTGGCTGTGGGCCAGATCGATGATATGTTTGATCGGATTGATCGTACCTAGAGCGTTCGACACCGCAACAATCGCAACTAGCCGCGTCTTCTGGTTGATGAGTTGCTCTAGCGCGGTGAGGTCAAGCTCGCCGCGATCATTTACCGGCACTACTCGGAGTGTTAGCCCTTGGCGTTCACAAAGCATCTGCCAAGGCACAATATTAGAGTGATGCTCCATGGCGCTGATGATGATCTCGTCGCCCGCTTTCAGCAGGGAACCGTAGCTGTGAGCGACAAGATTAATACCGGCGGTGGTGCCAGCTGTGAAAATAATCTCCGCCTTTTCTCTGGCATTGATAAAGCTACGCACCTTTTCCCGCGATGCTTCAAAGTCTGCGGTAGCCTTTTCACTTAGGTAGTGTACCCCGCGGTGCACATTAGATGCGCCGAGTAGCAAGTGGCGTTGGACCGCCTCCACAACAGATTTGGGCTTTAGAGTGGTCGCGGCGTTATCTAGGTAAACCAGGGGACGACCACGCGCAGTGGTTGAGAGAATGGGGAAATCCTTACGGATTTCCTCAACCGCTAGTTTTTGTGTGGATGCTGCAGTCATGTAAAGTACCCCATCGTTCTTGAGCGTAGTCGCTTTCTGACGTGAGGCGCTTTCAGCAAGACATCATCAGCAAAAGCTGTCGTCAGCAGTTTGCGAGCTTCAAGAGTGGTTAATCCCCTGCTGCGGAGATAAAAAATTTGATCTTCGTCTAGCTGGCCGATACTGGCACCGTGGGAGCACTTCACATCATCGGCGTCGATCATCAGCTCGGGCTTGGTGTCGATCTCAGCGTCAGCGCTGAGTAAAAGATTCCTGTTCAGCTGTTGTGCGTTCGTGCCTTGAGCCTCTCTAGTTACGACCACCTTGCCGTTGAATACAGCTCTGCTATCACCGTCGAGGATTCCTTTGTACAGCTGGCGGCTCGTGGCATTTGGCACCAAGTGGTGGACGGTGGTGTGATGGTCAACCACTTGACCAGCCTTAGTCAAATAAAGGCCGTTTAGTTCAGCATCGGCTCCTTCACCTGCCAGCACTACATCGAGATCGTAACGACTGAGACGACCGCCGGCGCTGTAACAGAATGAGTCTAGACTTGCATTTCGACCGAGCTCAATTCGGCCTCTGCCTACATGCAATGCCGATTCGCCCTGAAGGTCTATACGGCTGTATTGAAGTCTTGCTCCGGGAGCGATCTGTATGTCTGTATGACTATTTGTGAAGGAGCGCGTTTGTCCGGCTGCGCTTACAAAGGTCTCGGTGAGTTTGAGCTCACTGCCCTCGCCTAAGACTAAAAAGTGTCGCGGAGCCTGTGCCGTATCATGCGCCTCAGACGTACTCACATGCAAGATGTGGAGCGGACGTTCGCAAACGGTGTTTGGCGCAAGTTCAAGGAGGGTGCCGTTACCGAGAAAAGCAGCGTTAAGTCGCGTAAATGGCTGCGCTGCCATCAAGCTCTGTTGCAAGCGAGGGCGCAAGTAGTCGCCATGGCTCGAAAGGGCGTCGGTTAAGCTCGTCAACGTAAGACCTGGTTGCTTGTGGTCGATGTTGCTGTTGCTTAGAGATGGCTGTCCGTTGACGAATACCAGCACCGTTTCGTCACTAACGATGTAGTCGGAGATAGCCTCACGAACTGTGGCGGAATCAGCGAGCACTGCTGCAAGACTGTAGTTGATGTCACTGACAGGGCGCAGGCTCGTATATTTCCACTCTTCATCCCGACGAGTCGGTAGACCCGACGAGTCAAAGGCTGTGAAAGCGTCCTGACGCAGTTCAGAAACCCAGGTTGGATCCTGACGCTGCGCTTGCCAGGCAGCGAAGGCATTGGCAAATGGATTGCGTGGATCAGATTGCTTTTGCATCGATGACATCACCTTCTTATTGCAGCAGCCAGTCGTAACCGCGTTCCTCAATCTCCAGTGCCAGGTTTTTATCGCCGCTCTTGATAATGCGGCCACCGGCTAGTACGTGCACATAGTCTGGCACAATGTAGTTGAGGATACGCTGATAGTGAGTGATGAGTATGAGTGCGTTGTTCTCAGTCCGTAGCTTGTTGACGCCCTCGGACACCAAGCGCAGCGAGTCAACGTCGAGGCCAGAATCGGTCTCGTCGAGGATCGATAGGCGCGGGGAGAGGATCGCCATCTGGAGGATCTCGTTGCGTTTCTTTTCTCCACCGGAGAAATCGACGTTGAGTTGCCTCTCGATGAACTTCTCATTCATGCCGAGATAGCGGACTTTTTCTCGTAAATATGTATCAAAATCGAGTGGGTCCATCTCTTCGCCGCCTTGGTGGCGGACGGCAGCATTGAAGGCGGCGCGCAGGAATTCGGCATTGTTAACGCCAGGCACTTCCACTGGATATTGATAGGCGAGGAAGATGCCTTCGCGAGCACGTTCGTCTGGACTTAAATCGAGAAGATTCTTCTTTTTGAAGTTGACCTCGTAAGCTAGCTCACCACCGCTGACTTTATAGTCTGGATGGCCAGCGATGACTTTCGACAAGGTGCTTTTGCCAGATCCATTAGGACCCATGATGGCATGTACTTCGCCCTCTTTAACCGTTAGGTTGAGTCCCTTTAGAATGCTCTTCTCGTCTACTTCGACTTTTAAATCACGAATCTCTAACATATTAACCAACGCTCCCTTCGAGCTTCATTTCGAGCAGGCGCACTGCCTCAACAGAAAACTCCAGAGGCAATTCTTTGAATACCTCTTTGCAGAAACCATTCAGCAGCAAGCTAATCGCTGCTTCATCATCAAGACCACGGGACTTTAAGTAGAAGACCTGCTCAGCACTGATCTTGGAGGTGCTAGCCTCATGCTCGACGCGTGCGGTGGGGTTCTTCACTTCTATATATGGAAAAGTGTTGGCACTGCATTTATTGCCAACCAACATGGAATCACACTGTGAGAAGTTGCGCGCATTTGTTGCTGACGGCAGGATTTTTACCTGGCCGCGGTAGCTGTTGACCGATTCGTCGGCCGAAATTCCCTTGGATATGATCTTACTGGTCGTATTCTTACCGATATGCACCATCTTGGTGCCGGTGTCGGCTTGCATCTTGTTGTTGGTTAAGGCGACGGAATAAAATTCGCCAGTTGAGTAATCACCTTGCAAGATCACGCTGGGATATTTCCAGGTGATGGCCGAGCCTGTCTCAACTTGAGTCCAGGAAATTTTCGACCTTTCGCCTAAGCAGATGCCGCGTTTGGTGACGAAATTATAGATGCCGCCTCTGCCCTCTTTGTCGCCCGCGTACCAGTTTTGGACGGTCGAATATTTGATCTCGGCATTGGCCAGAGCTACCAGTTCCACGACAGCTGCGTGTAACTGATTTTCGTCCCGCATCGGCGCTGTGCAGCCTTCGAGGTAGCTAACGTGGCTGCCTTCTTCCGCGATGATCAGGGTGCGCTCAAACTGACCTGTTTCTGCCGCGTTGATACGGAAATACGTCGATAATTCGAGCGGACACCTAACGCCTTTCGGGATGTACACAAAAGAACCGTCACTGAACACTGCCGAGTTAAGTGCAGCGTAGTAGTTGTCTTTGTAGGGGACCACACTGCCGAGCCAGCGCTTCACTAGCTCGGTGTGTTCGCGTAGGGCCTCGGAAAAAGAGCAGAAGATGACCCCATGCTTGGATAGTTCTTCTTTGTGGGTCGTTGCTACGGAGACAGAATCAAAGACAGCATCTACAGCAACGCCGGTAAGGCGTTTTTGCTCGGCGAGCGGGATGCCCAAGCGATTAAAGGTGTCGATAATTTCAGCGTCGACCTCGTCGAGGCTCGTGGGGCCAGGAGCTTTCTTTTTAGGCGCCGAATAATAGCGAATATCTTGGAAGTCGATCGGTGGGTAGTTGACGTGCGCCCACTGCGGTACCTCCATCTTTTGCCAGTAACGAAAGGCCTTGAGTCGGAACTCGAGGACAAAATCGGGCTCGTTCTTAATTTGCGAAAGTCGGCGGATGACATCTTCATCCAGTCCCTTAGGGAAAGCGTCCGCTTCCACATCGGTGACAAAGCCGTACTTATATTCGCGGTTTGAGAACGATTGCGTCGCAGCGTCCGAAGTCATGTTGACCTCCAAGTCGATAGGCTCACTAGGCTCACTCTCAGAGAGACCCACTCTCAGACATTAATTCCGTTGGCGGAAATGTCTACCAATTTAGTGGAGTTTACGCCAGCTGAACTTAAGTAGCTTACGGGACAGCAGATTTTCTGCAGCCGTAGCATCATCATAAGCGGTATTTATAGGGGGGGATTTCTGGAATTAATTCGGAAACTTGGGGTGGCGGAGAGGGTGGGATTCGAACCCACGGTCCAGTTACCCAGACACTAGATTTCGAGTCTAGCACATTCGGCCACTCTGTCACCTCTCCACGGGCCTCAGGTTATAGCCGGAAGTGACGGAGTTTTCACCGCAAATTTATCGAAATATCTAAGACTCTTCGCTAGCCCCTGCAGGTTTTTTATAACCAAATGAAATAATTAATATTTATCAGATGTGCAAGGTCAGCGCGTAGCCACCACGGCCTCTGCGAGTAATCGGCCTGCCGTGAATGCACCCTCCACTCGGCCACCGACAGCCCAGTCGCCACCGGCCCCAAGGCCCAAGTCTGGGTTCCACAAGACTCCGGTAGGCTGGGCGGTAGTAGGTGCCGCATAGCGCCAGCGATGCGTTAGAGCGATGTGGCCGTTGGGTAACTTAGTCCCCAGTGCTTTGGTTAGGGCGCTGAGCAGTCGGGGAGCGACCTGCTCAGTAGTCTTCTCGAGTAGTTCGTTAGAAAGATCAGCTCCAGCATGAAGAGTCCAGGCAGCAGGGTGAAGGGTGCGGCCAGGTTTGGTGTGATTGGCTGCGATCCAATCGAGGCCGCCTACTCGGATGAACGCGGCATCAAAGTCTACAGGCAGTGGTTCATCAAATAGGGCCAAGGCAGCCCAGCAAGGGGTCATCGGCACCGCGCGTAACGCTTCCTCAAGAGGTGTGTCTCGAGCGAGGTCGGCCGCTTGCTTAGGTGGCATAGCCAGTAAGATGCAGTCATAAGATGCAGTATTAGTCCCATCTAAGATCCAGCGACCATCTGAGCCCCGCGTGATCTTATCAATTTGCTGATTGAATTTAATTTGCGTGCGAGGCCACACCGACTCCAACCAGGCATTCATTCCGGGAGTCCCGATCCAACGGATTTGCGAGCTAGCGTGCTCCTGCGCTTTTGAATGAATGTATGCGATGCGGGCATCCCAGGGCCTAACGCGCCCGAGCTTTTCCTCATCTTTCACAAGTGAGATAAATTCAGGCGTCAATGCGGTCATGAACTGAGCGCCTAAATCAACGCTACCTAAGCCATCAATGCGTTTGACAGCTAATCTGCCGCCGATGCCTCGACCTTTGTCATAGACGTCAACGTCCCACCCGTGCTGGTTTAAATGCCGTGCGCAATTCAAACCGCAGACCCCGGCTCCGATGATGGCTGCGCGTGGTTGAGATTGACTCATGAGAGATGGCTCCAAAGGCTTCCGTCAATTATTTAAGAGCACCATAGCTGTTGCTTGCGACTGGCGCGACTAAAGATTCCGACATAAGATTGCATGGTATGATATTATAGCGATTTGATTCTGAAGGAGAATTTATGCGGTTTCTGGCTTTCCTCCTATCTTTTTCCTTGGGCGGTGCATTGGCTATGGCCAAAGCTGATAAGCAGGGATTTTCTGAATTAGAGGCTAAAAATCTTCGCGGCGAAAATGTTCCTTTCAAAAGTTACAGCGGTAAAGTTGTGCTGGTTGTGAATACAGCTTCACGCTGCGGGTACACACCGCAGTACGCTGGCCTACAAAAACTTTACGATAGTTACAAAGATCGCGGCCTTGTCGTTCTGGGATTCCCGAGCGATGATTTTCATCAGGAAGATCTTGAGGGAGAATCGATTGCCAAGTTCTGTGAGAAGAATTACGGCGTCAAATTTCCTATGTTCAAGAAGGCGCACGTTAACGGTCCCGAGCGTCATCCAGTCTACAAATACTTGACCACCAACTCTGCGAAATCTGGCGACGTGAAGTGGAATTTCGAGAAGTTTCTCGTGAACCGCCGCGGCGAAGTGGTGGGTCGCTTTTCCTCAGGTGTCGCTCCTGGTGATGCTGAGTTGAACAAAGCTATTGAGACGGCACTAGCCGATGCGAAGACCTAATACTCTTTCTGTTTGAGTCTGGCTTCGAGAACTCTAAAAAGCGCTAGCTGGCTCAGCTAGCGTTTTTTTATTGGCATCTTTTTGGATCGCGCGGGCTAGTCGGTACATAAACCAGCGATGTACTTCTGCCTGTGTCCATCTATAGATGATCCAAGGTAATGCAGGACGAAAGTCATGGACAGCTGCTAGGCAGGCCGTACCGCCTAATGTTTCCCTCAGCTCTAGTCGCCCACGTCGGTTCTTTTTGCTACATAGTAATCCGCCCTGGACATAAAATAGTTGGCGATCGGGCGCGCTGCGTTCGGGGCTATATTTCAGTACAAGTAGGGTAATGGGTAAAAAAGTTAGTTGGAGCAAAACTCGGTCGTCTTGATTTCGGACTTTTACCAATAGTGGAAATACTTTTGGCAGACGTGCCAAATACTGCTGTGCTACCCATGCAGCCCGCCTTCCCTGTGGCAGTGGTAAGCGCTGGATCGAACGCACGGTACCGTCCTTTCCCGGCTTGAAGCCGCGAAAAGCGTGTGGTTTTTCTCCAGAAGAGATCACGTCCGGCAATGTCTCGCGGGCAGCGGTAAGAAAATCCTTAAATGGTGGATCGCGGTCAGGCCATTGGTGGTCTGGCCGCACTAACATCGACTCACTCAGGCTGTTAATGAGCGGGTAAACCAGGTCTTTGGGTGCTCCGGTCACAAGGCGTACCCAGAGTTTACTTAAGCCGATTGTGAAATAAGGGAAGTTCAGCATGATCGGTTTTTTGCCGAGAAGTTTGGCCGTGTCCGCGATCATCCCGCGGTAACTGACGGGCGGATTAGCGCCTAAGTCGAAGGTCTTGCCCTGGAGTTCGGGGCGATCCAGGCAAGCGCTTAGGCAGCGAACGACGTCATCGAGTACTATGATTTGGCAGCGGTTCGCCGTCCAACCTGGACACACCATGAACGGGAGTCGCTGTGCCAGCCGTATCAAGATGGTAAATGACGACCCCTTTGGTCCAATAATCATTCCTGTGCGTAAGCATGTCACATTGGGTAGGTAGGACCTCAAGGTCGTTTCTACTTCGAGGCGACTCTTTAAGTGCTGCGAAATAGTCTTTCCTGCTGGGACTAGACCGCTTAAATAAATGACATGTTTGACGCCGCGTAGGCGTGCGGTGCGAGCAAAATTGTCGGCTAAACTAAGATCAAAATCAGAGAAGCTTCCCTGATTTAACCTGGCTCCTGGGAGCATCGAATGCACCAGATAAAATGCCGCGTCAATCTCTTCAAGAGCTTGCTCTAGCTGCAGCAGATTATGCAGATCGCAGCTAATTGCACGGTAGCGCGACGGAGCCTCGGGGTGATTCACGACTAAAGGCGTTCGACTTAACGCCACGACTTCATGGCGCGTGTGATCAAGCAAATAGTTAATCAAGGATTTGCCGACAAATCCTGAGGCACCCACCACTGCCACGCGCATATTTGCTCCGCCAGGCTCTCAAATTTTATGTAGAGGTCGAATTTATAGTTCCGACTTTACTAGCCTTTGGCGTTTTAGACCAGCCAAGAGCTTCTTGCGCTGGGCGTAGATATCGGCAGAACCAGGCTGGCTCAGTGATGGCTGTGATTGTGCCCAGCGCGTAGCTAACATCAGCCGTTTTGCAAGCAGCGCTATATCGAAGCGTAAGTGTCGCGTTCGCGTATCAATCTCCTCCTCCGCGTCTGTTAGCAGATCAAAAAGCAGTGAGCTCAAACCAGCGTCGGCTAATTTTTTTGCGACAAATTGATTTCGTTGGCTATGACGGCTACTGCCGCTGCCATGTGCGAATATCACCAGCGAAGACGCGAGGGGATCCGCTAGCAAGAGCGCGCCGTGAAGTTCTAGACCGTCACTTTTGATTTGGATCTCTTGGGGACTCCGGTGTGTCATGGGATCTCCCGTGCTCGTGCTAAGAAATGCCTAAGGAGATGGGATATTAGACGCTTCCTCTAGGTTGCGACCTTGTGACTCTGCTTTTGTGAATCGCTCGGCGGTGTCATCTTCGCCACTGATGTAGGCTGCATGATCGATATAACCATCGATAAATTGCGGATTTTTACTTGCCGTCGCGTCCTCCCTGTCCATCTCGCAATTCAGGCAATATGCTGTCTCGGGAATTGCCTTCAAGCGCTCAATAGCGATATCTTGCCCGCAGCATTCACATACACCGTAGCAGCCCTCTCTGAGTCGCTTGAGGGCCTCATCGACTTGTGCGAGTGTCGCCGCTTCTAGGCCAGTGATCACGAGCTCAGTCTCCTGTTCTGCTGCATCTGCACCTAAGTCTGCCGGATGTAGCCTGACGTGACTTAGCTCTCCGGTGGCTTCTTGTGTCAGATCTGCTAACGCATGGCGCTTTGCTAGGCTCATAGTAGCTTCGGTAGCTGCTCTTTTAGAATTAAGAACCGCAAGAAACTCGCTCAACTGCTGTTGTGTTAACATGGCAGGCTCCAGATCACGGCCACGCGTTTTGGAGACGTGGCTGGTGATAGTTGTGCCTTCCAAAGGCCACAACCAGATCGATCACACATCACAGAAAATTCATTGCACCATCTGTGCCAGCGAATTTGTCCCGTTGATCTACCGCTCTGTAGGATTTCGCGCAGCCGCAAAGTTCACTAAAAGCGAAGTCATATTTCTTCATTTTCAATTTTGACAAATCAAAATGAGACCCCATATTAGACTTAAGGCATTGCCAATGGGCTATGCAGACGTGTCATGAAAGGAATCAGCATGATGGGGTACTCGCCGACAACTCCTCTTTACGTGTTTTTCTTCAGTATCGTTGCTATTTCTGTCGCCAAATCCTTCCTTTTGCTTCCGGCCCCAGCTGTTTCCAAGGCGAATAAGAGACTTTACAGCCGATCGCGGCGCTAGTGCTGCGATCGGCCTGGATTTTTTCTGGGGTTTGCTATGCACGACCCTAAAAAGATACTGTAATTATTGATAAATCTTTAGATATTTTTAAATATCTAAAGATTTTTTTTTAGAAACCGATCTCACTTCTAAGCGCATCGTTTAACTTAGGTGGGGAGGATTTTATGAATGCCCTCTTTATTAGTGCTCTCACTTTGGCAATTATCGTGACTTTTATTGTGCCGGTAGTTACCCGTTTAATCCGGTCACGCCAGCAAAATTTATCCCACCAAGATAATGCAGGAACTCAAACTATCGCTGAGGCGACTCACACAGGAGCACCCGGACCTTGTTTGCAGTTGCTCGATGATCAGTTGGTGATATGGAAGGCTACTCTTCACAGGATGGTGGATCTCCATCCTTCGTATGACTGGCTGGGTCGGGTGAACGGTCGATGGGATACCTTGAAGGGCTTGAGTCAGGGGGGCGAGCGATCGGTGCTGCTGCGGCAAAACTATACGGACGATCCCACACCCACAAGTCAGGCCGTGGCCACCGACTCCTACTACCGAGATCTTTCCGAGGCCGTGATTGCTATTATTAACTTCTACGCGGTAGCGATAGCAAGAGCATATCCGAGCGTGCAAGGCGGCCTATTGGGGCCAAGTTTGTCCCTGGACGACCTTGAGAAGTTAAATCATGTGTTACGGAAAAATGATTCTGCAGTTCAACAAAGTCTGGCGGTGATAGCGGTTCAACAAAAAATCTGTCTGCGTCTATTTGATCAATTTTTTAAGGATACTAAAGCATCAAGTTTAATCGGAATAGACTTTGCGAATGGTGCGCATATTTCAAAAGCGGGAGCGTCAAAGGCAACTGTTCACGAGCAGTATCTCTCAGAGCATGAAAAATTAATCGAAATGCTTGAGCAATTCGAGAGCCTCTTGTTCTCTCATCTAGACGACCTGATGGTTACAACTGGCGACTGCGTTGAAGAGGCAATCGTGTTGATACAAGAGACGGTTCATGTGATTGCAATGACGCCTTTGGATCTTGAAAATTTACTTAATGAATTCCGCGGTGCAAAGACTGCGGTTTCCTCGGGCCTGGAAAACCCAGGTTCTTTTTGGGGCATGATAGTAAATGACATCAAAGAAAACGAGGGGCTAGGACTCAAAACCTACCATCGAGTTAAGGCCTTGATTGATGAGGCCGCTTAGTTAATATTAAATATAAGTGGTTGATATTTGTTGATTATTAAAAGTTATTGAAATTTAATAAATTATTATATAATAATTGCCTCGAATTTTATAACTTTGACTTTTATTCGGGGCTGTCATGCGGCGAATAAGTGTGGTCTACCTAAGCTTTTTCTTGAGCAGTCTATCATTAGTTTTTGCGCCTTCTGCCAATGCAGACGTCATCTACCAAGCGTTCAACGAACACTTCGTAGACATCGAGACAAAGTTGGATGAGTTAGCTGCCATTGGCTACTCCCACATTCAAGTGTCCCCACCGCAAAAGAGTATAAATTTTAACCAGTGGTGGGCCAGGTATCAGCCACTGGACCTAAGAGTGATCGACAGTCCTCTGGGAAACGAGGGGGACCTGCTTCATTTGATCCAGGAAGCCCATGCCAAAGGATTGAAGGTGATCGTTGATGTGGTCTTCAATCACATGGCGAATGCGGGTTTGGCTGGCTTCCCAAACCTCGATTTCCCGCAGTTCTCTGCGTGCGACTTTCATGTTGCAGCGGCCCGCTCCTGCATTAAGGACTTTAATAACCGCTACCAGGTCACAAATTTTTGGCTATGCAGTGGCTCCGGGGATTCGGGGCTACCCGATTTGGATACTGGGTCGACTTATGTACGAAACGAGCAGAAAAAGTACTTAGCTAAACTTCTTGACCTCGGTGCCGATGGCTTTCGCTTTGATGCAGCTAAACATATTGAGCCAGAATATTTTGGGGACATACTCGGGTCTGTGCCGAAAAGCACGTACTCATACGGAGAGGTGATTGCTAATTCTATTGAGGAGGCGGCACTCTACTCTGACTATATGCCTGTCACCGATTTCAATTTGCTTTCCACCATGATCACTGCCTTTTCCCCCCGGGGTGATCTTCGTAGTCTCATGTATCCCGTCGGCTCCCGAGGCGAGCTCCCGGGCGCGTCTAAAGTTGTGTTCGCTCGCAACCACGATACGGCGATGGACTCCAACTTCTATAACTTCGGCGATCTCCGCGACTCCCTTTTGGCTTCGGCATTCGTCTTGGCGCGTGGCGTAGGGACTGGCTTTGTTTATCGTGACGATTACAGGGAGCCTCTTGTCGAAACCGCCGTAAGGTTCCATAATAAGTTTGCTGGTACTGGTGTTTATGTCCGCAATGCAGATGAGGTTTGCCCATCCAAGTGCGATGCGCGGACGATGTTATTTATTGAGCGCAACAAATCTGGTTTGGTGATCTTAAATTCTGCGAACAACAGTGTCGATGTGCCTCTTGCTTATATGCCTGGGCTTGATCCGGGGTGTTATGTCGATATGGATACCAAGCTCAAAGTAGAGATCGGCAGGGCTAGTAACGGCGCTATTTCAGTCCTCGAATGGGGTGCGGGCCAGCAGCAATTGCGTGGTGGGTTTGTCGTTGGCCCGAGGTCAGCTGCTTTTCTCGTGAAATCCTCGTTGATATCTTGCAAGTGATCGATGACGTCCAATAATGGCCTAGGAATGACTATGACCAGCTGCCTATTCTTGCGTAAGTTGACCCTCATAATTGGTGCGTTCAGCGTAGTCGGTGTCCTATGTGATTGCCGAGCCAACGTTCCTTTGCTAGGGCATCGCGATAGCCGAGTGACTGGTGCTGGCTCTGCAGTTGCCGCCCTACCCGATGTTAGCCGAGTCGGCGTCGATAGCGTGATGTCTTGGTCGACGGCAAGAAATCACGAGGCTGAATTGGCCTTCACTCAGAACGGACAGCCAAGATATCCATCACCAAATTTTTGGGGTGATGAGACGATCTACGAGATCATGATCGATAGGTTTAATGACGGGGATAGCAGTAATAATTTTAGTCTAATTTCAGAGGCGCAGCGTAACCAAGGCTTGAGTCGTAATCGCGGCATCGAAGCCTATCATCATGGTGGCGACTTAAAGGGAATCACCAAGCGTCTCGATTATCTGGCCGATCTTGGGATTTCAGCAATCTGGGTCACGCCGATTTTTGAGAATTCCAATGGCAGTTATCACGGCTATTGCGTTTCCGATTTAACTAAAATCGACCCTAACTTCGGCAGTGCTGAGGATCTAGCGGAACTAGTGCGTCAGGCTCACGCCAAGGGAATTCGTGTCATACTTGATGTCGTTGTCAATCACCTGTGTGATCCCGCTACAAAGTACGTTCGGAAACATACGCCCGCAGAACACACGGCTTGTGCCGATGATCTAGCGCGAGCGGATGCATCCGGTTCCCCCACGTTTTCGCCAAATCAGGTCGACCTTGCATTCTCAGAGTCATTTTTCCCCCCGTTAAAGCTTAAGTACTTCTTCAATCGCTGCGGAGAAAATTCGCATGCAGAAATGGCCGGAGCAGCGGCAACGACAGTCTTCGGTGACTTTACGTCTGAGATGCTCGACTACGACACTCGCAATACGGATTTCCAACGAATCTTTACCAACATTATGGAGTACTGGATTGCATTTGCGGATGTCGATGGATTCAGACTCGATGCGGTGAAACACACGACCAGCGATTTTACTGCTTACTTTTCGACGGAGATTAGAGACTACGCGCGCAAATTGGGAAAAAATCACTTTTATGTCGTAGCGGAAATTGCCGGTGATTCTTTATCTATTTCTCAGCATTTAGGGCGGATGAACTCGGCGCAAAATACGGCTACGTGGAGAAACTTAGTCCAGAATAGCGGCCGTCTCGGAAAATCCATTTTAGAAACGGCACAAAGTAATCCTGACTCACCCTATCCCGGTGTGTCCGGTGTATTTGATTTTGCGCACTCAGGGATTTCGCGGGATGTTCTGACCAATGTTAGATCTAGTCGTATCTTGGAGAACTACTTCCTTACCGACACCTACTACCGGGATCTGGTAGCCCAGGGTGATCCGCGACTAAATTTGACCGTGCTCGAAATTCATGACTGGGCACGCCTTACTGAGCAGCAGCAAGATAAGGCTAGATTGGGCTTATCTTACCTCGCGGTGGCGCCAGGAATACCCGTGATTTATTACGGTCTGGAGCAAGCATTCAATGGGCAGTGTGTAGGCGGGAGCATCGACTCCTCGATCGATCAAGCTGCGATGAATCAATTTTGTAGCCAAGCACCTGGTACCAACTCAGATGCTCACTACCGGCAGGATATGTTTGTCGGCGGCATGTTCCGACTGGGTAGTGCGATTTCAGAGATTAATCAGCTGGCCCACATTGGGCCGTTGGCGCCTGCAGCCCCGTCGGACTGGCAAAGTGACCCGTATTTGGCGCGCGATCATGACGTCTATGTGACTGCCAGGCGTTTTCTAAAGGCGAGGAAGTCATGTTCCGCGCTGCGCCGCGGCGGCATCTCCTGGAGGTGGTCGACGACGGAGCAAGCAGGTTTGATGGCGTTTTCGCGCGTTGATCCGGCAAATCCAAGTGCTGAGGCTTTAGTGTTGGTTAATACTTCAGGCAGTCCGATTCAGATTCCCGACCTGTTAGCAGACAATCGCAAAGTCGACTTCGTTAATTTGGAAAGTCCTTCGGAGATTGCTCATCCCAAATCCGATGGCTCAGGTTTGCTGGAGTTTTCTGGCCGGCAGATTGGAGCCAATCGGGTGCTCGTTTATGTGCCGATTACCAACCTCGGTCCGAAAGCGCTGGGAGACGAAATTTACACATGCCAGCAGTAGCTTCCCAAGGTTGCCTGCAGACATAGATATTCGATGAATTTGTTGAGGCTCTTGATCTGGCCCAGGAGATATCCGAAGGATATCGGGCCGAAATATGGATGGCGGAGAGAAGTCGGTATTTTGCGAACCGAGTGTCTCGCCTGGGCAAGTTGACCTATCCATCTGAATAGATTTAGAAATATGGCGCCATCTCGTTGTTCTCGCCCCTCGTTCTCGCACCAAAAAACAACGTTCTCGCATGTTCTCGCAGCCCGAGTGTTCCGCAACACATGCAGGAACCTTTCCGAGAAAAGCTGCGTAGGCGCGTTCTAATCAATAAAAAATTCTCGCCGCTTCAAATCGACACGACCCAAGTCATCAAAATGAATAGATCGCCAATCAAAGCTCGCCGTTGGATCGGCTTGCCAAGTGTAAACCCACTCGCAGCCGGCCGTGCAAGTCTCTCGCAACGGCTTCCCCAGTAGCATGCTAACTTGATTCTTGGTCATACCCACAACTACGTCAGAAAATTTTTCCTCTGAAAAATCAGAGGCCCATCTCGTATCTTCAAGAATCGCCAGCAGCGTGCGCGCAACAGAATCACTGACTCCATAGCGGAATCGCAAGGCATTGTAGCCGCAAATCCCTATCCCGACGCATGAAGACAGGAGCAATGCGCGAAATAAATACCTCATGCTAAGTCACCATCGAGAGAAAGTTGTTCCCCGTCTCAGGGTCGGGCAAGGCACGGAGATAAGGTTCCCCGTTCTTTGGTTGCACCAGAACAGCGTTGTCGATCTTGGCCTTGGCAACCAATTCTATGGCGCATTTTCTAGAAATCCAACCATAGTCATCGACAAAAAATCGGGCTATCCTGCCGTTCCTTCCCTTTTCTACTCTTGTAATATGACGGATTGGATCACCCCAATCTGTTGCATCGTCATACACGACAGATCCAAACTTATTTTCTGAAACCTTGAACTTTACGACAACATCGACGCGAACGCCGTTTCCATGGTCATACAGATCTGCAGTGCAATGTCCCCATATTTTCCACCAAGTGGAGTGGCCCTCGATGGCCTTGCCATCGACTCTTTTGAAACCATCGATATCAAATTTTATTGGCGCCTTGGTTCGCGGTGCCAATTTATGAGCAATCGCCGGACCCTTTGGATGATTCGTCGTCGTCTCAACAACCCAGATCCACTTCTGTGTGTAATTATAGACTTTCCCGTTGCCCTTAAACTTTTGCCACAGATTGTCAATCTTAGACACCTATCACCCCTCGCGGCCGAAATCTTTGCTCTCGAAGTCATTTATATTCAAGCGAAGAGCCACCTTGTGGCCGTCGCTTCGACTCTCGAAGTTATCTTCCTCGTAATCGAATGATCGTCAGGACGAAGCGTCAGCAAAACGCGCTACCCGACTCCCTTGAGCCCCTTTTGGATCAACTCGACAGCCATCTCGTTAAGGCTCTTGCCGTGATGGGCGGCCTCCTGCGCTAACGTGGCATGTAGGTTTGGCGATGTTCTAAGGACGAATTTTCCCGAAAATTGACGCCGACTGACCGGCTCGGGGATATTGAGGCCCTGCTCTTTGGCGGTCTCGAGCCATAACTCGATAGCCTCTTTGGCGTTTGCCAAAGCCTCTTCCGGCGTAGTGCCGTGGCTATGGCAGTTCTCCAGCTCTGGTATTCTGGCGACGTGAATTTTGTCGCGGACATCAAAAGCTATATTTACTTGATACTCGAGGACCTCGACAGCATGTCGGGTGATCTTAGTTTTACTTTTTTTCATGGTGTTCCTCGCTCAGTTTTCGAAGAGCGTCCAAGATATAATGCGGAGCATCTTTGCCATGAGCGGCCAGAGTGAAGGTTCTGCCGTCTTTGACCCATTGCTCATGGCTGCCGCGCTGGCGAACCAGTTCGTAGCCTAAGTCCTTAAGCACGGTGCGGACCTCCTGGCAGGTGAGTTGGCTTCCGCGCATCAGCTTGGTTTGGAATACCCAAAGGATTTGCGTTCCGATCGGCAGTGTTTCCACCCGCCAAAAGTCGCCGCTCTGTAAGTTGTCGATCTCAAGCGGACGAAGACCAAGCCACACCGAGATAAATAGCCAATTGAATTGCTTCACCTTCATCTTCCCTTGCGCGGTCATCAGAGCTTCCGGTGACAGTGGACCAGACCCCTGCTTTTTGTCGCCGCGGTTTTGGTAGTAGTTGTCGACCAATCGTTGACGTTCGTAGCCGCGTGGCTTCGCCACCGGTAGAAACGGCTGATCCAGCTTCTTGCAGATAAAGAATCCCCACAGGTTGAGGACGGTGAGCAACTTGTTGTTGTATGACAGGCTGAAATTACTTTCGTAGAGATAATCGTAAATTTGGTACTGGTTGCAAAACCATTCGGACGGTTCGATCTTCACATGGATGATCAGTTTTTGGACAGCCCGCCAAAGCGTGTGGGCGCGGGTGAAACGCCGAAGTTTGGCGTCGGTCTGGCTGTCGCGCCGCCGCAGAAATCGCCGCTCAAATTCCTCTTTGAACTCCTCGGGAAGAAAGGCCCGGTACTTGCGGCCGGTCTCACGCTCCTCCAGGCGAAGTTGTCGAAGCTTCTTTTCTTGGCGCTTGATGAGCTAGAGACTATTGAGTTGCTTGGCCCGAGCTCGCGCTTCGTTTACCTTCATGCGTGTCAGAAAGCCAAGAGCACGCCAGCGATCTCTCGGTACGTCCCTATTCCTTCTTGGGTTTGGGGGCAGCCGGGTTCTCAGCGTCAGCCTTCTTGTACGAGATGAACGGCACTTTCCATTTCGGAAACTTCTTTTTGTCCGTGAGCGCACGAATGTAATAGCCCATCGCTATCCTCCTTTTACGGTGAAACTGCGGTAGATCGTCTACCGCGTCCGTATCAGACGATGGTTATGCTGCTTAATTTATTGATTTTATTGGGAGGTAGTGGCGGAGAGAGTGGGATTCGAACCCACGTTACTTTTAAGGGTAAACACGCTTTCCAAGCGTGCGCCATCAGCCACTCGGCCATCTCTCCATGCGGACTTAATGGGTAATCTAGGGGGTGGATTTCCGCAAGTCTAAATCCCCTTGGGCCTTAAAATCCTCGTAGGATCGGGGGGCAGAGCCTCTCTTTAGGACCATCGGAGCGAAGATATGAAAATCTGATGCTATTTTGTTGACGCCTGAGGATCGAGGGCTTATAACCTGTCTCCAACGACGACACTACCGCGGGGTGGAGAAGTCTGGTATCTCGTCGGGCTCATAACCCGAAGATCAGCGGTTCAAATCCGCTCCCCGCTACCAAAATAGGAAAAGCCCTGGCTGATAAAGCCGGGGCTTTTTCATGTCTGTTCGGCACAAATCATGCAAACCCCAGTCAAAGTCGGATCTGACGCAGCTATTGTTGGCTTAGCATCAGCTCTGCTTCTTCTAACTTTGAGAGAGGATGATCATCATGAGTGTGATTAAAAATTTGCTACTCTTTAGTTTTTGTCTTTTTGCCGTTACCTCGCTGGCTGCCGACTTCCCTTACTGCACGAATGGCAGCGACAACGGGAATGGTTACGGTTGGGACCCAGCAGTGATTGACCCTAATGGCTCACATTCCTGCTTAGTGTCAAATGTGCCTGGCAATCCTGATGCGCCCGGTACGCCAAATAATACTGAGATTGGTAAATGGACGGCTGGTGGACCGGGGCAACCATGCAAGACACCGAGCTACACTTGTAGTGGCACTTCACGCCAAATTAGCTGCAAGGCTAACGTAACGGACCCTGCGTTGACGAGCCATTGCCATGCATTATTTGGCGGCTACGGCGTTGTGCATTGCTTTATCACGGATAGTAGTGGCAAGGTGACGTCGCGCTTTCTTGATGCATGTCCATGAGTTGTTACACAGTTGAGCAGCCGTTTCCTTTTTTTTAAATACAGGAGAGTAATGATGAAAAGTTTGATGGTGGCATTTTTAGCACTTTCCCTTAATGCCTGTGATTCGCAGCCATCGACTGTTGCAGTCGTGTCGCAACCGATGCAGGTATTTTTAGGCCGTATTTTAAAAATTGATCCAGCAGGCGTATCAAGTAGCGGCGGTCCGGTTAACGTGACCTATGCGGTCGGTTGCACGGAGCATTTTGAGGCTTTGATCACGCGCGAACTTCCATCCAGCGATCCCACGGACAAGCGTCACGTGGCGGTAGGTGCAATCATGAGCGGTCATAAGTGTCCTGACTGCCGATGCCCGGAAGCAACTGATCAGGCTGCACTTGATGTCGCCCAGACAGATGTGGCTCATAGCTTTGACATCATTACCGGACCAGATGAAGCTCAAGGCGATTTTTATCCCGCAAAAATTGTCGATATCGCTCAGCAACCCGCTAATGAAAATCAACTGAACGTCAGCGTGACCTATTTAGAGAAATGCTCCGAGACCCTCATCGATGTGGTCCCGGTAGAAGTGGCGCCAATTGGTGGCTATCATCGCAATGTCGCGGTACTGGCGCTGGTACAGAAGAATCATGTGCCGTGTACGATGCCGTCCCATCCTATGACCAAGTACTTTAAGTACCCAGTCAACGCCGGTGGATATCACTTCTTGCCGATTGATTGAGTACTGAATTGAAAGCCAGCTTTCTCCAGGCGGTTCTTGAGATCGCCGGAGAAGGCGACACTCGGAGTGAGGAATCCGCACAACCTGGTGCTGAACTTACCCTCAGCGGCTAGTTTAGCCGCTTCGCAGGCCATGGTGATCGTGATCTCATTGCCGGGATCTCCCTTGCGACTCATCGTAACGAGCACTTGCGGCTTACCATCTAAACTCCCTAACATTTGCGCGCGAAACCATGCATGAGACTGGACTGTTGCCGAGGGTCCCTCGCCGGGCTTTGGGCCAATTTTTTGCAAGATTTTCCGACCAAGAGCCCCGGTAGTTAACGAGCCCAAAGTGCCGAGTGCAGCTGCCGCAGCTAAGCATTTCAACGCGCTCATCTTTTGGCCAAAGCATTGGTGTTCCTCATATCGCGTCGTTGTAACAGGCTGGCCCAACCTATGCCGGAGCCACTGCGAGCGTTGAAACACAGCTTGATTAACCGCTGCCATGACAAAAGGCACACTCCACGATTTAAGGTACGGCTCATAGTGCAGAGTTAGTTTTTGCGGCGGAACGGGAGGCCAACTTGGGTCTAATACGAGCATTTTTGAGTCAAATAGTGTCGGGATCGAGGTGTCTTTAGAGATTTCAAGTATTGAGGCGAGTGTGCCGCCGTTGAGGCCACCCTGAAGCTCGTAGTAGGCAGATAATCGATCTAAATTTAATTGTGTGGCGGCCGCGAATTCTAGCGCTAATTGTGCCATTAGGTCGGCAGGCACTGAGTCGAAGCCAGAAAATGGAATCACTCTGGCGCCTGACGCCTCAGCGACATCTTGGTACTTTGTAAGCATCTTGCGCACAAATGGTGACTCACCAGTGATGTCTAGATAGGTGCGACCTTGGCGGGCGCAAGCAGCAATGATGTGTTCGGCATATAAAGCGAATGGGCCGGCAAAGTTCAGCACGACTTTGCTCCGTCTAACCATCTCCTCTATTGCGTCTATATCGTCGGAAGCGGCTACGATCACCGTCGGCTGTTTAGCGCATGATGCTGCCAAAACCGATAGTTTTTCTTGGTTACGGCCTGCAATTGCCAGCTTCAGCTCGTTGTGGTCCACGGCGCCGTCGCTTAAATAGCGAGTGGCTAATGTGCCGGTAAACCCAGTCGCTCCATAGATTGTGATATCAAATTCATGATTCATATGTGCGTCCTTCGGTTGGTCTCAGACGTGATCTGGTCCTTTACCAGCTGTTATGTTGTAGTTTAGTTTAAGTACAGCCATTAAGGGTAAACTTGCCTCGCAAAGGAGATTACTTTGTCAAAAAATCGCGGCCCCATGCTACGAATTGCGACTAGTGGTGACTACCCTCCGTTTAGCAGTGAAAGTACAAGCGGGTATCACGGATTTGATATCGAATTGTCGCAATTGATCGCCGGTAAATTGGGCCTCGGGGTGCAGTTTATGGGTTTTTCTTGGACAGATTTTGAAGCTCTACTGCAGAGTAGTCTGGCGGATGATCCTGCTTTTGACATGATTGCTTCGGGTGTCACGGTGACTGGCGCCAGGAGAAGTTTAGGTTTGTACTCTGAGGCATACCTACGTAACCGCGCCATTTTGATCGGGCCACGAGACAGTCACTTGCGCTCAGCTATAGACGACCCTCGTTTGCGTATTGGTGTTAACAAGGGTGGCTATCTCGAGGGCGTCGTGCGCCACGAGTTTCCTCACCACATCGTGGTCACAACTGATAATAATCGCCAATTAACCAATCTAATTGGTGCGGGTGCTGACTGCATCGTCACGGATGCCATTGAGGGCAAGATTCTTTTGAGGGCTCACCCGCTCTCGGCATGGCGAGAATTAGATCGTCACGACATCGCGCTGTTTTTGCCGCGTAATCGGTTGCAGCTCTGTGCCGAGGTTGATGCGGTCATTAATGCCGCTCGCAAGGACGGCACACTGCGGGCTATTGCCGTCAGAATTGGCATCGACGCGGAATTAATTGCCTAGTGCCTGTCTTTGCATTCTTTTGATGAATCGAAAAAACATAAGATTTTACGTGGCCTTACGAATAACCTGGCATTTTTTTCTCAAGTCGCCCTTTGCTTCGACGATACCTGACTACCCACTCGATTGAGGTGGGAGCTAAGGAGGCAGGTACTATGGCAGAGAAAGAGAAAGAGAATAAGAAGAAAGCCGCTGCTGCAGCTGTGGTCGTAGCGGAAACAGTGAGCGAAACTCCAGCCGAACACTTAAGGAAGGAGGAGAAAAAAAGCCGGTGGACTATTGAAACATGCCAACATGCTGCACGTCGTTTCACGACCCGTGAAGAATGGCGTCTCAATGCCCCGTCCAGCTTCAAAGCTGCATCTGCTAAGGGTTGGGATATCCAATGCTGCGCTCACATGGCTCCGTCACAGAAGCCTGCTGCGAGCAAGGTAGCTGCGTCAAAATCGCCAGCTAAGGGCAAAGTGAAGAAGTCAGCCTAGATTTTTTGAGCGAGTCTTTACCGATCATTCTTTCTAGATCATTTCTTTTCTCATCTAGGTATGGACTCTCAGCCTAGGCTTGGTTACGCTTAATATATCGAGTCTTGCTTTTAGCTGGGCTCGAGCCGCACAGCATGTGTGGTTTGGTGGCGATGTGAACCTCCGCACTGACGACGAAAGCTACTTCAGGAAGTTACGCTCGAACGTCGGAGGGGCAGATCGCCATCAAGCCGCGCTTGCACGGCGGTATCTAGTCATCGTCTTTACTAGTAGGCGACTGATTAGAGGGAAAGCTTAAAAAGCTGTACGCTGCCAGTAAGTGGCGCACCGTACCGAGGCTTAGTCGGCCAATGCAGTGCTAGACCGTTGGGCGTATTACTGCCCACTAACATGCGCCCGTCATCTAGACGAAATGCGTAAGAGTTGGTGTAGAAATCAAAACTGCCATCGACGATATTTCGACGTCTAGATTTTTCCTCGGGGTCGCGTGCCCAGCCCACAACTTTCAATGGATAAAAATCATCGGCCTCTTCGGAGAGGTTGGCTGTTGTGATGACTTCAAACTCGCTGTCTTGGCCTTTATAGTGCCCAGATACTTTTTCAATGAGGTGACTGCCTGCTGGTAGCGGGGGCACATTGCTAATTTGCAGCTCCACAGTGCCAACTCTGCCGAATGTTTTGCCGTACCAGACGCCGCTTAGTCGACCATTGCGGATACTATCCATCACCACAAGGGCCTCAGAGTCACCATCTAGTACCAGCGGCAATTGACTTTGCGAGTTCCAAGGGACTGGTTTGAAATGATAGGTGATGAATTCATTTGAATCCCCCTCACCGAAATAGACAGTGCCTATCGCTTCGATTCGAGCCCCTGTGGGAACCAGCGCAGTTGCTGCATGCATTTGCTGTTCGGTTCTCAGGTCTAGGGCGACTAATTGAAAGGAGTTAGTCTGTTCGTGATGCAAGAATCCATAATATTCGCCCGTCGGCGGTAGCCCTGGATTAGCCTCGTCAGATTGAGGGTTCGGCAAATGGGTCGGGCGCTTATGGCTAGTATAAGCCACCGCGGAATCGATCAATGAATGTGGAGAGATTGGATCATAGGTCGTCACGCAGCCATCGCAAATCAACTGTTGCCCGTTGGTGGTGCACCCCCGAGTGAACGTAGCATTGCTGAGCGTTACTTTGCTTGCGGCGGGATTGACTGCTCCGGAGCTAAAGGACTCTTTCACACAGACTTGATTTTTACCGCAGAGTTCTTCATCTGGTTTGCCGCTACGTCCAATTAATCGGATGTCCGAGAATGGGCCGCCTCCGGGAGGTTTGCGCCATTTGCTGGCCTCAATCTGCAGAGCAGTCATTTGACCAGGGCAATTAGCGCTGTAGTTGCCTGTTATAGGTCTCATGACTGTAGACTGTGGGAATATTTCTGCAGTTAGAGTTACTACTGATGTATCCGATTCGGACTTCATTTCTAAGACTAGATTTGTTTTGTCGACAGATGAGCTGATTTTAGCTTGGAGCAGCTGAGGTGAAAATGTCTGGGGCGCGATATTGATCCCCTCCGGACCGCCGGAAAATTTCAGAGCCTTTGTGCGGTGGTCGAATGAGATTTCGGAAAAATAAAGCGATGTATATTCGCGACCTGCAAATCCGCCTAGCGTTAATCGCAAAACACCAGCGTATTTAGTTGAATTTGGATATGCTTTGATTTTTACCAAATCCAAAATAGTAGCTATCTTGTTTGCGCCCGGAGCTGATTGGGCAAAGCCAATATAGCGTAGGCTGTCAGCCATGGGTTCTCCAGGAGGTAGTTCTACTTCCTGGGGCCTACTGACAGTGGAGCGGCAGCTCGTCAAAGAGGCCAAGAATAATACAAACCAACATAGACGAGATAGATGCGCACCCATATGCTGAAGCCCCGGCTCTGTGACGTGTTGAGTCTTGGCTTTATTTTAGATGGATGCTCAGCTGCCGTCCAATAAGCATCTGAATTTATTAAATAACGAGATGATTACCTGGCTGTGGCCCCTAGCTATCCCGTTTTTGGTTCCTGATCTTTAAGACAGCAGTACGACCTTCAAGTATCAACTGGTGTTGCTTTAGTCGATCCTCGACCGTCCGATCAAGCTCGAGCTTTATGAAGAGAAGGTCCGCCTTTTCAAATAGTTTTCTGCGATTGAATTGATCTTCTAAGTAGCTCTCCACGTATTGCGTGCGGCTATCTTGCAGCCAAAGGCGTTTGAAATAATTGGGATCGTTGATCATCATCTTTATGTTCATTTTAGAATTTTGGGTGAGGCGGGCATCTTCGATCATGGCCGTAGGATAATTCGGCATCTTGGGTACCGAAGGCCAGCGTGCCTCCCAAGGCATGACCAAGCTATACGGGTTGCGTTGCAGATAGTTCTTATTGGCCTGGGACTCGGTGGGTTCCATCGTGTGATAGACCTCGACCTCGACCTCTCCTACGCCCCCGATGTCCTTGCTTTCAGGGGGCTTAATGTCAATTTTAGGCATGATAATGCTCCTAGCCTGATCAACAGGTGTCGGAGCAAGTTATCGGTAGGTTTTTTGTTATTCTTTAGGGTTTTTCCAAGTCTTGCCGGTAGCCAGTCTTGGAAACATGTTCCCCCTGCGATTTCATCAATACTACTTGCCAGTTGCGGCAACCTGCGCGAGGGTGCCGGCCGCCCGACCTAGGGCATCTTGAATAATTCGCTTTTGCTCAGCCTCATGTGCCTTGCCGGAGCCCTCAGCCGGTGTCCCACTGTTTTTGCGGCCCACGTAGTTTAGCTTTTGGCTTGGCTTAAGGACTTCAAGCAGACGACCTCGCACGAAGTTCCAGCCACCCATATTTTGTGGCTCTTCTTGCGTCCAAATTATTTCTGAAAGTTTTGGATAGCTGGTGAGTAGGGCTTCCATTTGGCCATATGGGAATGGATAGAGTTGTTCAAGTCGGATCACGGGCACAGTGGCAAATTGACTCTGTTCAGTCCTGGCCTTGATGAGGTCATAATAAATCTTGCCGGAGCAGAATATGACGCGTTCAGCATCTGCTTTCGCGGGAATAGTTTCATCCAAAATTTCGTGGAATCGACCGTCTTGAAAATCAGCGACTGGCGATACGCATAGTGGTTCGCGCAGCAAACTTTTCGGAGTCATCAGCACGAGTGGCTTGCGGAAGTCGCGGTGAAGCTGACGACGCAAGGCGTGAAAGTGCTGTGCCGGAGTCGTTGGGATAGCCACCTGCATGTTTAAATTACCGCAAAGTTGAAGGAATCGTTCAGGGCGCGCACTCGAATGCTCCGGACCTTGGCCCTCATGCCCATGAGGCAATAGCATGATCAGGCTACTGGTCTGCTTCCACTTGGCTTCTGATGCAGATAAGAACTGATCGATAATGATCTGGGCGCCGTTTGCAAAGTCGCCAAACTGTGCCTCCCAAGCTACTAGTGCTTCTGGATCCGCGACCGAGTAACCAAACTCAAAGCCAAGACATCCTTGCTCTGAAAGAGGGCTGTTGATGACGTGGACGGTGGCCTGCTTCGGGTCTAGGTAGTTTAGTGCTTCGTACCGTTCATTAGTTTGAAAGTCAGTGTAAACAGCATGCCGACTGGTAAAGGTACCGCGCTGAGCATCTTGACCTGTAAAGCGAACATGACGTCCCTCAAGTGCCAAAGATCCTAAAGCGAGTAGTTCGCCTAGCCCCCAATCAATAGCGCCTTGTCCGTCGACCATTTTTTGTCGATTTTCAAGCAGCCGCGCAAGCTTTGGATGGAGTGTGAACCCTTCGGGTACCTTCGTGATTTTAGAAACGATTGCGCGAAGAGTCGCAGCTTTAACGCCGGTTGCTACGGGTTGGGCAATTTCTTCGCGGCTGGCCTTTTTATAAGTTAGCGTTTTTTGTAGACCCGCCGGAATCACGGGAGCAGGGATTTGCGGCGATTTTTTGCCGTGTACGGCATCGTACGCTGCTTGCATGCGGTCGCGGAAGTTGCTCGCCTCTTTCTCAACGGTCGCTGCATCGACCGTGCCTTCAGCCACCAACTTGTCCGCATAGATTTTCAAAACCGTAGGATGTGCTGCGATTTTCTTATACATGAGCGGTTGTGTGAAGGCAGGCTCGTCACCTTCATTGTGGCCGTGACGTCTGTAACCGACGAGATCGATGATGATGTCTCGGTGGAATTTTTGCCGGTAGGCCAGTGCTAGGCGGCCGCACCAGATCACCGCTTCCGGGTCATCAGCGTTCACGTGTAGAACGGGTGCCCGCACCATCTTGGCGATATCGGAGCTATAAGTCGTCGAGCGACTTTCTTGCGGATCTGTGGTGAAGCCGATCTGATTATTGATCACAATATGTACAGTGCCGCCAGTCGAGTAACCAGCCAGACCAGATAAGTTTAGTGTCTCCGAGACCGTGCCTTGTCCCATAAATGAGGCATCGCCATGCATCAAAATTGGTAATACTTTATGCCGATCGTGATCGTTCAGCAGGCGTTGACGGCCGCGAACGAATCCTTCGACGACCGGATTGACGATCTCTAGATGGCTCGGGTTCGGAGACAGGTATAGACGTACCCGGTCGCCATTCATCGTGGCCACTTCGCTAGCAAAGCCCATGTGATACTTCACATCGCCATCGATGTCGTAAGCATTGTACTCCGTACCCTCGAAATCTTTAAGCATGAGCTCGTAGCTCTTGCCGAGGAAGTTCACGAGACAATTTAGACGCCCACGGTGGGACATGCCTAAACAAAATTCTTCCACGCCGGCTTTGGCGCCATCGGCGGTGATTAAATCGAGTAGTGGGATGAACGCATCAGCGCCCTCTAAGGAGAACCTCTTGGTGCCGATGTAGCGGCGGCCGAGGAATTGTTCAAATCCCTCAGCCTGCGTCAGTTTGGTTAGGATGCGGCGTTTCACTTCCGCGCTTAATGGCGGCTGATTGCGGCAGCTTTCCATCTGCTCCTGCAGCCATGTGACGATGCCGATATCGTTGATTTCCCGATAATCAGCCCCGATTCGACCGCAATAGGTGGCAGTAAGCAGCGCATTGATGTCCTTAAAGCTCATTGCCTTCTCGGGCAAGTTCGCTGGATTAAACATCTGCAGTGGGTCGACGTCCTTCAGGCCGTGTGACTCAGGCAACATGTCCTTTGCGATACCTGGTGCTGGAGCAAGTGGGCTCAGGTGCGCCGATAAATGCCCGAGCCGTCGGTACGCATTGATAAATGCTTCGACCCTAGCCGTGAACGGACTTTCGCCGCCGCCACCGCTTCCAAGGATGTCGCCTGAAGCGGCAAATTCGTAGCCTTCGAAGAACTGTCGCCAGCTCGGATCGACGCTTGCCGGATCTTGTTTAAATGCCGCATATAGTTGCTCGAGATATGCGACATTGTTGCCAGTGGCAAAACTGAATCGAGGTGAGCCTGAGGCGTCTTGTTGCGTCATAACTGAGGTCCTTTAACCCGGTGACGCCCCAGCTACAGGCGTCATATATGTATACTTCGTTTATCGACACCAAGTGCCGCTTCTTTAACGCACTCCGCCAAAGTTGGGTGGGCGTGAGTGGACCTTGCAATATCCTCGGCGCTGGCTCCAAACTCTACAGCAACGGCTAGTTCAGCGATTAACTCAGAGGCATTGGGCCCCAAGATGTGCGCGCCGACAATCCGATCAGTCTTGGCGTCGGCCACAATCTTAACGAATCCGTCAGTATTGCCAAGAGCTTTAGCCCGGCCATTCGCTGAAAATGGAAATTTTCCAACTTTAACATTTAGCCCTTGCTGCTTGGCAGCGTCTTCACTGATCCCAACGCTGGCAAGTTCTGGCCAAGTATAGACAACCCAAGGAATTGCCTCATAATTCACATGTCCCGCCTGACCAGCAATCCGCTCGGCAACGGCGATTCCCTCATCTTCGGCTTTGTGAGCCAGCATTGGGCCCTTAATCACATCTCCGATACCCCACACATTTGCTACCGGAGTTCTAAGATGCGAATCTACCGGTACTTTGCCGCCAGCTTCGAGACTAATCCCAAGATTTTCTAGGCCCAGGCCTTCGGTGTTAGCGCGTCTTCCTACCGCCACTAACATACGGTCACCTTTGATTTCTAAGGTCGACCCATCTGGCTTAACGCAGGTAGCAGTTACGGAATCTTTGCCCGTCGACGTTGCCGTTAATTTGGTATCGAGGAGAAAATTCATCCCCTCTCGTTGGAGGATCTTCAACAGACCCTTCGTGAGATCGCTGTCGAGGCCGGGAAGGATCGTACCCATAGCCTCGATCACCGTAACTTTTGCCCCTAGGCGGAGCCAGACGCTGCCCATTTCTAGGCCGATGACTCCGCCCCCAATGACGATTAGATGCTTGGGTACTTCAGGCAGCTTTAGAGCACCTGTCGAACTGATGATCAAGTTGCGATCAAATTTCGCCGGTGGAATTTCGATAGGCTTACTACCGGTGGCTATCACCGCATGTTTGGTCTTGTAGTTTGTGGAGGAGCCGTCCGTTGCAGTGACTTTGACGGTCGTGGCATCGACAAAGCTACCGCGCCCTTTGAGCCAAGTAACTTTGTTTTTTTTGAACAGTCCAGCAATGCCCTGAGTGAGGCTTTTTACTACCTCATCCTTCCGGCCCAGCATGGTCGGGAGATCTAGGCTAACCTTTTCGGCTTTGACGCCGTGTTTGGCCAAATCATGGAGTGTATGTGCATAGTGCTCGCTTGACTGCAGTAGCGCCTTGCTGGGGATGCAGCCAACGTTTAAGCAGGTGCCACCTAAAGATTGTTCGTACTCGACACAAGCTGTCTTGAGTCCGAGCTGAGCAGCACGGATCGCACACACATAGCCACCGGGACCTGAGCCAATAACGATTACGTCAAATTCTTGATCAGCCATCTCTCTTAGACTCCCAGCAGTAGTCGGGTCGGATCTTCAACCATCTCTTTGATTTTGACTAAGAACTGCACTGCTTCCTTGCCGTCGACAATGCGATGATCGTAGGACAGTGCCAGGTACATCATTGGTCTGATGACCACTTGCCCGTTGAGGGCAATCGGGCGCTCCTCGATTTTATGCATCCCGAGAATCGCACTTTGTGGTGGGTTAAGGATCGGCGTCGACAGCAGAGACCCAAAGGTGCCACCATTTGAAATCGTAAATGTGCCGCCATTTAAATCATCGACGGTAATTTTGCCGTCACGAGCTTTTCCCGCATAGTAAGCAATCGACTGTTCGATTTCGGCCATGTTCAGCTTATCGGCATCACGAACCACTGGTACGACTAGGCCGCGGTCACCAGACACAGCGACGCCGATATCGTAATAGTCGTGGTAGACGATCTCATTGCCCTCAATCCAGCCGTTGATGGCTGGAAAAGATTTCAGAGATTCAAGCGCAGCACGGACAAAAAAGCTCATAAAGCCTAAGCCGATACCGTACTTGTCTTTGAAGGAGTCTTTGTATTGCTTGCGCAGATCCATGACAGCCTTCATGTCAACTTCGTTGAAGGTAGTCAGGATCGCTGCTGTACTTTGTGCCTGAATCAAGCGCTCAGCGACTCGGCGCCTGAGCATCGACATCGGCTCGCGCCGTTCACTGCGAGTGCCGCTTGCTGCTTTTGGTTGCGGCAATTTGACTGCGGGTGCTGGGGGCGGGCCCTTGGCTACGGGAGCAGCTGGTTTGGCTGCAGCGCTAGTGCCTGTCTCAAGGTGTTGGAGTACGTCACCCTTGGTTAGGCGGCCACCTTTGCCTGTTGCTGCGACAGCGGCTGCATCGAGTCGGTTTTCTTCAACAAGGCGGCGGGCGGCCGGCATCATGATCGGTTCAGAGCCAGCGCTCGCGGACTTCACGGGAGCAGGGGGAGTTGCACCAGCTACCTTACTGACAGGTGCGCCTTTGCTTGCTGTTCCTGTTGTATCGATGCGGGCCACAACTTGGCCTATGGAGACGGTTTCGCCCTCCTTATTGAGGATCTCAAGTACGCCGTCCGTTTCCGCCGTTATTTCGACGGTAGCTTTGTCGGTTTCCAGTTCCATCAGCACATCGTCGCGTTTGACAGCTTCGCCGGTGGCTTTGTGCCATTTATGGATCATTGCTTCTTGGACGGATTCGCCAACTGCCGGCACTTTTACATCAACTGCCATTTTGTCTGCTCCGCGATAAAATCTAGGCTATGATTGCCCCACAGCCTTCACCACTTTTAAGAAGTGTACCGAAGTACATGCGCATTGCAAAGGCTGCTGTGTTAGCTATATTGGAAAGTCTTGTATCCGGCACGAACCGCTCACAGGGATGCCATCAATGGCCGTAGGTATGCCGCAGAAACTCGCTGAGATCAAGACACTGTCGGACACTCTGGCCGAGCTGTTTGGTTACGATGTGACGCATCAGCTCCCGTGGTTCGGCGCCGAAGTGTTTGGTAACGCTCTGGGCGCCTACCTAGTGGCGTGCTTAACATTTGTGCTCTATGCAGCACTCTTGTATTTTGCTTGGCATCACTTACTGAAGCGCTGGGAGCGTCTGTCTATCGAGCATCCCGGCAGTATTTGGCAGCAAGGGCTGTCGCTGGCGCATCAAGTAAAACCTCATATTCTGCCGTTGATCGCATTTTATTTTGCCACTCAACCGCTAGAGCTGAGTGCCAAGTTGAATCACGGCATCTCGCTGCTAACCGTTGCAGCGGTTACCCTGCAGCTCGTGCAGTTGGCCGGTGAATTAGCGCGGATTCTGATCGATTTTTACCGTGGCGGATTTAGTGCTGTCGATCCAGTCATTCGCAATACGAATAATAATCTGACTACCTTGGTGAGGATCTCGATCTGGGTGGCTGGGATTCTTTTCTTTCTCGATAACGCGGGCTTTAATGTTTCGACCTTTGTCGCGGGTTTAGGGATTGGTGGCGTTGCGATTGCTTTGGCGGCACAGGCTATTCTGGGTGATACGTTTAGCTCCTTCGCGATCTCCTTAGACAAGCCTTTTGAGGTAGGGGATTTCATCACGGTTGATACGTTGCGGGGGACGGTGGAACACATTGGTCTGAAGACGACGCGCGTGCGGAGTGTCGGCGGGGAGCTGCTGGTATTCGCCAACTCTGATCTGACGAAATCGCGGATTCGTAACTTCAAGAAGATGCAACAGCGCTACGTCGAGCTTAAGCTTCATGTGCACCCGCTGACGCCCCTTGCTATACTGAAGGAGATTCCATCTCTCATAGCTGATATCATTAGCAAACAGCCTAACGTTACCCTGGATTATGCAAAGCTTGCTCATATCAGCGGCTGCGGTTTGATTTTTGATGTGGCCTACAACACCAAGAGTCCGGCGTTTAATGATTACGCAGATTCTCGTCAGGCGATTTACTTTGCCATCATGGAAGCCTTCGCCGCCAAGGGTGTGACCATGCGTTTCGATTCGAACATGCCAATTGTATTTATGCCCACTTGAGGGTCTTGATTTGGAGGTACTTACGCATGTCATGGTCACCCGTGTTAGCCGTCACCGGTTTTCTGTTGCTTAGCGCTTGCGCTAGTTTGCCGGCAGAGCCGAGTAAGCAGTTAGAAGTGTCTCAGTCCGTAAAGGCGGAGTTTGCGCGGCAGGCTTTTACCGCGGCTCAGGGAATCATTCCTTTTTCCTACAATAAGACTATCGGCCATGGGGAGTGGATGACCTGCCAGAGCCGTGGTACTAAGGCTACGGCTCTAATCATGCACAGTGACCGGGCAGGATACGATAAAGCTAAGTTTTGTTCCGGATGGATCGCTCAGGCTTTTTTGGCCTCAGGGTACGACGTAGTAGCCGTAAACCGTCCGGGTTATGGTGGATCAGATGGCGCGCCTGATTTTAGCGGCGGAGCATCCTTAGTTGAGATGACTGTTGTGGTGCCGGAGGCGGCAGCTCACTTGCCGCATCCATTGACCACTATCTGGGGATATGACACAGGGGCCGCAGCCGCAGCTTTGGCTGCTAAGCATTTGAAGGGTGTCACCACCATCGTTCTCGGTGGCGGCATTTATGATTACGACGATGCCTTGCGAACTACGGGAGATGAGTACTTGCGCGCTGATCTCGCAGCTATCAAAAGGACCGGGGGCGAAAAAGCCTTCGAAGATAGATCGGTGGCCTACGACTTAAATGGACTGCCACCAAATGTTATCATTTACCACGCCGCCAATGATAAAGCTGTGCCCATATCCCAAGCAAAATCATTCAATGACTCGCTGGCAAGTAATGGTCGCTTTAAAGTCACCTACCAGATTGTGGTAGCTCAGGGGCATGACTTACCTTGGGTCTACCATAGGCACTTACTCGAAGCTTTGCTTAAGCAAGCTAATCCCACATAAGAAGATCAGCTTGGAAACCAAAGACGGCGATACTCGACTCAGTCCTCGTATGGATTTTCGTAAAAGACGTAATTGGTCGAGTAGTCGCTGATCTCAAAATAAAGCTTCTTTTCGTCTTCGTCTTGCTTGTAGTTGAAGTTCTTATCGAATACTCCGTAGCCAAAGCGGTAAGGCCTGCTACTTGCCGGGTCGTTAGTTGCGGTTGCTGTCGTGAGCTTGTCGATTTTAATAAAGCGATACATCACCTTGCCCTCGCTGACGACATCGAGGACACCGTTCGTTCCGGTCCAATTTTGGAAGCTTTGGGAGATGCGGTTTTGAGTCTCTTTGGTGCAGCTTAGCGTTAAAAGAGCACAGAAGAGAAAGGATTTACTATTCTGCCAATTCATAGAAAGTAGCCTCGAGCCTAGACGTTGGACGGTATCTCTGGTTGCAGTTAAGACTATGGTTATAACCGAAGATTTCAGTTCAGGCCAGACTAGCACTGTAAAGAATCATCGCTGTTAGGCCCCAGATATTTCCTTGTGGAGTGCTGAATATCCAAGATTGACGCCAATTGCCAAAGATATTGAAATTGAATAATTGCGCTTGGCTACGGGCGCAGTATGGCCAGGGTGCTGTCAGAATTCCGGCGACTTCTTCCGCGGAGGGGCTAAGGCTATCCTTTTTGAAAGGCGCCACACCAACTACGGGGTAAATGGGGGTTCCATCGAGCGCGCGGATGGCAGGAAGCATGCCCATGACGCTTACGGAGTCTTTCTCGGCCCCAACCTCTTCCTCCAGCTCGCGTAAAGCCGTAGCGGCTGGTGACGAGTCTTCTGGATCTCGTCGACCACCAGCGAGACTGACCTGGCCCTTGTGTGAGCGAACTTTGGTACTTCGGCGAGTGAGCAGCAATTCGGCTGGGTCATTAGGCGTTGCACCAGGGATGAAAAGCACGAGCACTGCGCTGGGCTGGTGCTTGCCTATGTCTGGTTCATTAAATACAAGTTGTTCCCAAGGTTGCTCGGCAGGAGCAAGCAGAGCCATGTTCCTGGGGAGCGAGAGTGGGTTCACGCCCGCCACAGAGCGGGCTAACTTACTAAAGTGCTCGGACATTAACTTCCGGAGTCGAGTGCACAGTTACATCCATGCGGGTGTCGTTGCCTACCTCTGGTAGCGCGCCTTCTTTCTTGAGCTTGCCGTTTGCTACAGGGCGCTGTGATTTGCCCTGGCCAGCAGTGGCGCCATCTTTCCGCATCATAGTCGATTGGCCGTTGAACTGAGCTCCCTCACGGACTACGAGTACCGGTGTGCAAATGTCGCCGGTAAAGAAGCTAGTCGCTGCCAATTCAACTCGACCGGACGCCTGAAGCTTACCTTCTACCCGTCCCTGTATGATGACTTCCTCCGCCTTGATCTCGGCGGTGATGATCGCTTCTTCTTCGATAATTAGAAGGCCTTCGGAAACGACTTGGCCTTCGATACGACCACCAACGCGGCTTGCGCCCCGGCAATAAAGTTTGCCCGAGAAATGGCAGCCACTCGTTAGAATAGTCACCGCGCCGGAGTCCCGGCCGTGGGCCAACTTCTTCCCGGACTTACCGATCGCAGATTTGTCTACCTTGAACAAGAGAGCCTCCTTTTGACAAGCAGCAAGATCTCGTGGACCATGGGCTATTGAATAGATGGTAATACGAAGGCAGCGCCGTGCCAATCCAAGTGTGACCAGAAGAGGTGCACTTTGTGTCCGACGGTGGGTCTTTCGATTACGGGGGTAGAGTCTTATCATAGCACGTGGTTCACTCTCAGCAAGCTCACTCACCACTTCGACCTTTCGCTGGTTACACGAGGAAGGCTGGGAATGGGAGCAAAAATGCGCTTTTGAACGCATGAGCAACGTGCGGCCGGTTGGGCTTTTTGCGGCTCCAGTTGCGATCCGGGGCAAGCGCCAACACAGCCGGTTGACAGTATATGGAAGATGGTTGCTCAACTTGACGGGTGGTCCGGAGCTGCTAGCAGCTGAGGTCCAGTTGATAGAAACCAAATTTAAATGTCTTTGTTTGTTTGTTTCTGCTCCAGAGGAGGGGGCTTGTGAGCAGCCTATTTTAGATGATGCGCTGACTTTTCTGATTTCATCGCTCTTTCTGATGACCCAAGCGGATCAATTGAAAGTATTGTCGTGGTCAGGTAAGGCCAATGGCTCGTTATCACAGCTGTCGTGTGTGACGGAGCGGCAGCTCTGGACCCCGTATGAAAGTATGGCTAGATTGGCTGGTAGCGACGATGCCGTCAAAATGACCGCATTGATCATCGATCCGATAGACTGGTGGCAGGAGCCATTTGCGGCAAAATTACGCGATAAGCTCAGCTATTTGGAGCGTCGGGTGATGTCTGCTGCGGAAAAATCCCCTTGTCCTACCCCAAAGCGCAAACGTAGCTGGCTGCGCCCTTGGGGTTAAGGCTGGCGGCAATTAGATATCGGACTGCTGAGTTACTTCGTCGTCGTCGCCTTGATCGTCACTTTGGTCAACTTCGATTGCGGGTTTAGCAGACGTAGCTGACTTGGGAGCGCGCGGTTTTCTTGGCTTGGGCTCGTCACTGCCCTCGGGGAACCAATTCAGTAAAATCTCTGAAATTTCGCGAGCTTGTTTGGCGCTTGAGATGTTGAATTTACTTTGTTGCTTGTAAATACCACCACGCTTTTGGTAGCGCCGTATAGAGACCTTTGGAGCCTCGTATTCGTTGGTTTTTTTATTCAGTTCCTGAAAGAGGAACATGATAGTCGTCCAGTTTCCGCGGGTCAGCACTATTTTATTTAGTTCTTTCAGGACGTTGCGGTCGTCCTGGTAAAACGAAATAGTCAGATCATCGATATTCTCAGACATCGGTAAGTACCCTTAAATAAAAACCGCCCCTCGAAAGGAGCGGTTTTTGTTTTTTGATATTAGCGCTTGCTGTACTGGAAGCGCTTACGAGCGCCAGGCTGACCAGGGAGCTTCCGCTCTTTCTTCCTGGAATCGCGTGTAATCAGCCCAGCCTTCTTCAGCACCTTGCGGGCTTCCAAATCTGAGTTAGCTAAGGCTCTAGAAATGGCGTGGCGGATTGCTCCAGCTTGGCCTGATAAGCCGCCACCTATAACGTTCACCCGGATGTCAAACTGCCCTACGCTGCCTGTCAGCTCTAGGGGCTGCATGATCACCATCTTGGAGGTGGCGCGTAGGTAGTATTCGTCCATTGTGCGTTTATTGATGGTGATCTCGCCCTTGCCGGGCTTCATCCAAATACGGGCAATAGCTGTTTTGCGCTTTCCGACCGTGTGGATATATTTGGCTGCCATATTGTAGTGTCCCTCTACCGTTCAGAGAATTTAGTGCGTTATTTCTGCAGGCTGGCGGAGCGGTCAAGATTCACCTTAACCGGCTGCTGAGCTTCCTGACCATGATGATCGTCCGCGTAGACGCGCAGGTTGGTGGCCAGAGCCCGACCCAACTTGTTCTTTGGTAGCATGCCTTTGACGGCGATGGCTACTAGACGTTCCGGAGTCTTCTCCAGAATCTCTTGCGCCGAAGTCTGCTTGATGCCGCCCATGAAGCCTGTGTGGTGATGGTAGACCTTATCGGTCCACTTATTGCCAGTCAGCTTAATTTTGGCGCAATTGATGACGATGACGTTGTCACCGGTATCTAAATGTGGTGCAAACGTAGGCTTATGCTTGCCGCGGAGTACGTGTGCAATTTGTGAAGATAGGCGACCCAGAGTCTGGTTTGTCGCGTCGACAATCACCCACTTCTTCTTAATATCTACCGGCTTAATGCTATGCGTCTTCATATCTCGACCACTCCCAGATTCATAGACGGCGGACTATATATGAATAAAAATGCGATGGTCAAGCCCGGATCTGGCCTACCGCAGTTGTCGGCATCCCCAAGAAACTTGACTCGTCTCATGAATAGGCGCTTACTAAATGTTAAGACACATTTTTTTTGGTATTGTGGGTGTTAGAGCTAGCTCTCTAGAATATTGCGAACTCAGGGCGGGGGGCCTCAGCGCTTGGACTGGTGTCAGCGCATAATTATAGCCGGGTTGTTGACGCACAGCCCACTCGCTTGGTCCCAGATCAAAGCTCCGTCGCCTATCCCAGAATACGCCCGCATTCATTCAGTTCTCCTATCTGCAGACTTATTTGTGGCTAACTATCACGCCCCCGCCTTGGTCACGGCAATCACCAAGGCGGGCGCAAATGTCATTTTGGCAACCAATTCTCGGCAGTCCTCGTCGGAGTTCGCCTCAGCTTTGCGAGCTCAAGGTGTTCCGCCTAGCGTGATGCACAGGATTTCTGGCGTGTATTTGCCGCATGGCAATATTTGGCTGCGCGATTATGGGCCAATGGTCATTGCGGATCCCGGCAATCAGACCGCTCGCCTGAAATTTGCTAGCTTTCAGTACGAAGATCCCGCAAGCGAGCTAAACAACCGCTTTCCAAGCTTGTTGGCAGATAAATTCAAGTTTGAGTTGTTCAGTTCGCCTCTAGTGTTAGACGGTGGGAATTTCTTGGCAGCTGGCGATATTTGTTTCACATCGACTCAGGATCTGCCAACGGCCGGTGAGGTCAATTTAGAGCCCTATCTGAATAAGCTCGGGTGCCGCCGGACCGTAGTGATCAAGCAGGCTCCCCACGCGCATTTGGACATGTGGGTCAAGTTAGTGAGTGACCGTCAAGCACTTGTGAATGAGCTCGATGCTAGGACTTTGCTCTTAGCTGAGCGTCTTTATGGACACTTGCCACCAGAACTGATTAAGCTGCGTGATTCACTTGATCAAAAAGCAGCCGAATTGTCCCGCTTCATGCAGGTAACGCGCATACCCATGCCTTTGCCTTATCGCGGGACATTTCGCACCTATACTAACGCTATTCTCGTCAATCATCATGCGATCGTTCCATCCTATGCACACTTCGGCTGGAATTATGACGAATATCCTGATGCCGTACTAAAAGCTGAGCGAGAAGAACGAGTTCGGCGTATTTACGCGAACTTAGGTTACCAAGTTGAGATGATCAACGCTGACGGATTGATATTTAATGGCGGTGCCTTTCACTGTGTGACGGTGCCGTTACCAAGTGTCCAGCAACTAAACTTACGGACTGAATCCATTCGGAAGGGGAACTGAGCGTGGCGGAGCACTGCAATCTTTATGATCGGGCGATGTACTATGACGTGATTTTTAACCGCGATGTGAGCTCGGAAGCGCAGTTCGTTAGGGATGCGTATCAGAAGTATCATGGCGGTACGATTAATTCAGTCCTCGATGTAGCCTGTGGCCCGGGGTACCACGCTCGCGCCTTTGCTTGCTCTGGAGTAAAAACAACCGGACTAGATTTACGGGCTGAGATGCTTCGCTATGCAGACGATGAGGCAAAAAAAGAGGGCGCGAAGGTCAATTGGCTGGAGGCTGACATGAGGGCATTTCAACTGGCGCAGCCAGTCGATGCTGCCTTTTGTATGTTTGACGGGCTCGATTGTCTGCTGACGAACGAAAATCTGGTCAAACACTTCCAGGCGGTTGCAAGCAATTTGACGCCTAAAGGGATCTACATCATCGACCTTTCGCATCCAGCGGAAGTCTCATTTAGCCATTACAAAAAATTTCACTATCACGGTGAACGCGATGGCACGACTGTCGATATCCATTGGGCCACGAATGATCCTCATTACGACTTGGCGACCGGTATCGCTCATGTCGCATTAGAGATGCACGTCGATGATAATGGTCGAAAGTTTGTTGTGCGTGACGAGGCGGATGAACGTTTACTGTTCCCCCAGGAGCTGACTCTATTGGCTGCACAATCAAAGTCTTTAGCGGTTGTCGGGTGGTACGGCGACTTCGCAATTAATCAGCCTTTAGATCACTCGCCTCGCTCACGGCGGATGATCGGCGTTTTGCAGAAAGTTGGGTGACTCAATGCCGGTAAGTAAAACCAAGGCAACAGTGGCGACTGTCGAGGGTCGTAAGACTCATTTTGTCTCGGCAAAATTAACGCGTAAGATTCGCGCCAACAAAGGCGGCTATGGGATCTTCGCGAACCGAACTATCGCCGCGGGTGAGCTGCTTGTGGTGTGGGGCGGGGACATTGTCACCGGTGAAGAGTTGGTTGAGCTACCGGCACTGATGCGTCGGCATAGTATTCAAGTTGAAGAAAATCTCTATATGGTATCCCAGGAGCTGCCAGAGGTAGGCGATTTTATCAATCACTCCTGCAGTCCCAACGCAGGTCTTTCAGGCCAATTAACATTGGTGGCAATCCGAACTATCAATTCTGGTCAGGAAGTCTGCTACGACTACGCTATGTCTGACGGCAGTGCTTACGATGAATTTCAATGTTCCTGCGGATCGCAGCAGTGTCGTGGTGCGATTACTGGAAGCGATTGGGCACTTCCTGATTTGCAAGCTCGCTATTTTGGGTTCTTTTCTCCGTATTTGCAGAGACGGATCGACGAGATGAGAGCGGTAAATGGAGCGGCGCCCGATAAACCGGATTTATCTGTCGTTCCCGACATCGAAAGCGAAGTTCTGTAAACGTTTTGATGTGAAAGGGTCCAAGCATCATCATGCTTGGACCCTTTGTTATTAAACTCAAGTGATTCTAGATATTTGCTGTGAATTATAGTCTTATTCAGACCTGCCCGGCCCTCATCATTCCGATGATACATCTGGGGCAGATCATCACTCCGCCATGTCCCCTTCGGCCGGTGGGGTGCTTTCAGAGCTGCCTTTGCCGGGATCAGCCTTCTTTTTACCTTTTTTCTTGGCGGCTTTCTTTTTACCTTTTTTCTTACCAGTGTCTTCCATTTTGCCGCCGTCTTCTTCTTCGCTAATTTCTTCCGTTTTGTCTTTTTTGCCACCCGTGCCAAAGCATCCGGAGGTGCCAAAGCCCGAAAAACTTAGCAACAGCCCGCAGGAAAGGGACCACATCAATTTCTTAATCGTTGCCGAATCCAAGCCTAAACTCATAGCCGAAACCTCCACAGCTGTTAAAACATTGACTCCGCCAAAATATTGTTCGGTGGAAAGAATTTAATCTTTATCGCGGAGGTATGATCTAATGTCTGGTTTTTCCACGATAAACCCCAAGAATACTCAAGAAATCCGGCGTTATGAGTACATGGCTCCAGAGCAAATTGAGGCAGCCCTCGTGGCTTCATCGCGAGCTTTTCAGCACTGGTCTCGCGCGCCAATCAACACTCGTGCGGAGACTCTGCGTCGGTTGGCGCGGTTGCTAACACAAAAAAAAGAGGCTCTTGCCGAACTTGTGACCGATGAGATGGGCAAACCCATTCTTCAGGCGGAGGCAGAATTAGAAAAGTGTGCAACAGCCTGTTTGTATTATGCAGAACATGCCGCAAGTATGCTGGCTGATGAAGTGGTGTCCACTGGGCATGCGAAGAGTTATGTGGCCTATCAGGCACTAGGACCGATTCTTGCGATCATGCCCTGGAATTTTCCCTTTTGGCAGGTTATCCGCTGCGCGGCACCTGCAATTGCTGCCGGTAACACAGTCCTCCTGAAACATGCTGATAACAGTGCGGGTGTGGCGTTAATCCTAGTTGAATTGTGGAGAGAGGCTGGATTGCCGGAAGGGGTCTTTACCACACTATTTATAGACCATAAGGGCATCGAGCCGGTGATAGCTGATCGGCGTATTCGTGCGGTCAGTTTGACCGGTAGTGAGCGTGCCGGAAGCTCTGTGGCAGCGCTCGCCGGTAAGCACCTTAAGAAGACTGTGCTCGAGCTTGGTGGCAGTGATCCATATATAGTTTTGCGTGATGCTGATGTGATGCAGGCAGCCAAAATTTGCGCACAATCGCGATTTATAAACAACGGCCAAAGCTGTGTTGCAGCTAAGCGATTTATTGTGGATGAGTTGGTTTATGACTCATTTCTTGAAGCATTCCTCCAGCAAGCGCAGGCGCGTCAGGTAGGAGATCCGCGCGACAAGGCATACGACATTGGCCCTTTAGCAAAGCTATCAATAGTCGAAGCGATCGATCGGCAGGTAAAAGCTAGTGTGTCTTTAGGTGCTCGTGTACTTCTCGGTGGCGAGCGTATCGATGGGCCTGGGTATTTTTACCCGCCGACTATCCTTGTGAATGTTAATCCGGAGATGGCGGTTTTTCATGAAGAGGTGTTCGGACCAGTGGCGCCAATCATCAGCGCCAAAAACGAACGGCAAGCCCTAGCCTTGGCAGCAAACACAAATTATGGCCTTGGTTGTGCAATTTTTAGCCGTGATTGCGAGCGCGCAGAGTATCTCGCTCGGTCTGAAATTGCTGCGGGTTTGGTAGCGGTGAATGACATGGTGGTCTCGGATCCGCGGTTGCCATTTGGGGGTATTGGTAATTCAGGGTACGGAAAGGAGTTGTCGGTACATGGACTTCGGGAGTTTGTTAACGCGAAGTCTATTACTGTCAGATAATGTGGCTAGTCTGTTTATTTCGTATGAAGCAGAAAACATTGGCAAAAAATCAGCATCAGGGACCCTGTCACAGGGTAGCAGGCTAGCATACCGGCTAAAGATTTTATGGCATAGGACCTGGTTGGTAAATTAAGTTACATTTTATAAGATAATCATATATCCGGTATGTTGGCGGTCATCGGGGCCCCTACCGGGTTCCCACAGCAGATTGCTGAAGGGGTCGGGATTTAAGAGGAGTGCACGGTCGCGGACCGTGCCGATAAGAGGAGCGAGTCAGGATGTCTAAGAAGCTTTTTGTAGGTGGTTTGAGCTGGGGATCAGATGACGAAAGTCTGCGCCAGGCGTTTGAAAAATTTGGTCATGTCAGCGAAGCTAAGGTCGTTGCAGATCGTGAAACCGGTCGCTCCCGTGGATTCGGATTTGTCACGTTCGATTCTGACAGCGATGCAGCCGCAGCCCTGTCTGAAATGGATGGCAAAGAGTTAGACGGCCGTGCGATTAAGGTCAACGAAGCTCAAGAGCGTCCTGCTCGCAGCGGCGGCGGTGGTGGCTACGGCGGCGGTGATCGCGACGGCAGTGGTGGCTACGGCGGCGGTGATCGCGGCGGCGGTAATCGCTGATAATTCAATTTGCAATAAACAATCGAGGCGCACTCCGCAGGGAGAGCGCCTTTTCTCTTTTAGATGGAATAGCCCCTGATCTTGCTTGCCTTTTGCTTGTCCTTATCGACATAATCCGCGAGCTGGTTCTCCGTGGAGTTGGGTTTAATGAAATTCTCGGAGTACCATGTGGTTTGTGTTTCTTAGAGTCAGCGTTTGATTCAGGAAGATTAAGGAGACCGCGTTATGTCAGCTGATAATATTAGCCAGTTTTCGTCCTCAGCTATCGGCCGGGATACACCAGCTCAGCCGATTTCAGAGTACTTTGGAGAGCTTACCTTTGGCTTAGGCGAGATGCGCGAGCGTTTGCCGCGTGAGGCCTTCAATGAGCTGATCAAGACTTTGGAGCAGGGGCGTAAGCTGTCAAAAGATACAGCCGATGCCATCGCTAAGGCGATTATGGACTGGGCCATCCGTAAGGGTGCTACTCACTTTTGCCACTGGTTTCAGCCGATGACGGGTCTCACTGCCGAAAAGCATGATTCATTCATCTCGATTCAGCATGCCAATCATTCTGAATTGAAAGTAATCGAGCGCTTCACCGGCAGCATGCTTATCCAAGGTGAGCCCGATGCCTCGAGTTTCCCCTCTGGAGGGATGAGGTCAACTTTTGAAGCGCGCGGATACACCGCATGGGATCCCACCTCGCCATTATTTATTGTAGAAAACGCGGTGGGTGCGAAGACCCTTTGTATTCCTACCGTATTCTTTGGATACCATGGTCAGGCCCTTGATAATAAAACTCCGCTGTTGCGCTCCGTACAGACTTTGTCGCAGGAAGCGTGTGCGTTCCTAAAACTCCTGGGAGATGTCGACGTCAAGTCAGTAATGGCGACACTTGGGGCAGAGCAGGAGTATTTCCTGGTTGACCGGGAAGTTGCTGCAAGGCGCCCGGACCTGATGATGACCGGGCGGACATTATTAGGAGCGCCTACGGCTCGAGGCCAAAAGCTAGAAGATCACTATTTTGGTTCAATTCCTACCCGCGTAATCTCATTCATGGAAGATCTGGAGCGCGAACTTTATCGTCTTGGGGTGCCTGTTAAGACACGGCACAACGAAGTAGCGCCGAGCCAGTTTGAGATGGCGCCGATCTTCGAAAGTATGTCGATTGCTGCTGACCACAACACCTTAGCGATGGAGACCATGAAGCGGGTTGCTGCCCGTCATAACTTAATGTGCCTTCTTCATGAAAAGCCGTTCGCCGCGATTAACGGCAGTGGCAAGCATTGCAACTGGTCCATGTCGAATGACAAGGGTGAGAACCTGCTTGATCCGGGCCATACACCGCATCAAAATTTGCGTTTTTTGGCTGTCGCAGCGGTTGTTATCCGGGCCGTGCATAAGCATGCCGGCATACTTGCTTCATCAATCATGAGCCCTGGCAATGACTTGCGCCTAGGAGGCAATGAAGCGCCACCGACAATTATTTCGATCTTCTTGGGGTCCATGCTCGAGAAGATCTTTGAGACTATCGCTCGCGGTGAGGCGGCCCGTGGCTCTGAGCGAGAGATTATCAATCTAGGCGTAAGCCACATTCCGGATATCTCTAAGGACTACACCGATCGTAATCGTACTAGCCCCTTTGCCTTTACCGGCAATAAGTTTGAGTTCCGTGCGGTTGGTGCTTCAGCCAATGTAGCTGTACCTATGTCGGTACTAAATGCCGCGGTTTCAGACACGCTCGCTGAGGCTGCGGCTCGTCTTAAAGTGATTTTGGCTAAGACACCTAGCCGTGATGAAGCAGTCATTACGTTGGTACGCGACCTGATCAATGAGAATAGTGCCATTCTGTTCTCCGGTAATAACTATTCTGCTGAGTGGCGCGAAGAGGCTAAGCGACGTCACTTGCCGATTATTGACTCAGCAGCCGACGCATTTGCAGTGTGGAATGACGAAAAGGCTACTGAGTTTTTGATTTCGACTAAGGTTTTGAGCCGCGAGGAAATCCTGTCGAGATACAACGTGCAAATGGAGCGCTACGTTAAATCTATGGAGGTCGAGCTCGATACCACGGTCGTTTTGGTCAATGAGTACGTGGTACCAGCTATCGAAAAGCAATTGGAACGCACCTATGCCGTTCAGCGAGATGTCAAGAACGATAGTTTGAAGTCTGCTCTTGGGCGCCGCACTGCTGTCCTTGAATCGACCTTTGCTGATTTATTATCGCATTGTGATTCGTTGAAGAAATCGCTTGATAAATTAGCAGAGACTCACGATGAGCTCGCTAAGGTGGCTATGTTAGTCCGTGATTGTAGGCCTGCAGCAGATAAGCTGCGCGCCGCCGCCGATCGTGCCGAGCAAGAGGTTGCGGATGAACTTTGGACTCTGCCGAAGTATCGTGAAATGCTATTTCATCACTCTATGAAGTAAATAGCTGCGGTGCAGCAAAGCCCAAAATTGAACTAATTGTTCGAGCTTTGTTCTGATCTAAATAGATACGTCGCCCCCCGGACTTCATTTGTTCGGAGGGCGTTTTATTTACTATTATTGGTAGTTTTCTGGTCCTTTTTGTTCGGCTCTTTCTTATAACGGACGGACAATTTTACATAAGCGCCTTTGTCGTCAGTTAGTATAAAAGATTTCTGCTGCTCCGCAGCAGTGGCGTCACTTAATGGGAGGTAGGAAATAGTTGCGACAATCTGCTCGTCGGGAAGTAGGAAGTATTTTTTCTTCTTAGCAATCAAACTGACATCAGTTTGAATGATGACTTCTCTCTCGGGGATCTTTAGTTCGTTCATAGATTTGGCGACCAGGTCGCGAATGGCCTTGCCGTCGACATGAAACTGTTTAAAATCCCTCGCTTTGTCGTCTGCGCGCCAAATTGTGAGTGCATCCATTTTGGTTTCGCCGAAGCGCCCTAGTTCAATCGTTACTTTTTTTCGCTTTGCTAAATCGAGGGATTTTTCTTCAGGCGAATTTATTAGCCCGTAACCTGTGACGATGAATTGAAATTCATTTTGTTTGGCGCCACTTTCGGTTCCTGCGCGTAACATTTCGATAGTAATCTCATGGGTCATAGTTGCGTAATCGAGTGGTTCGCTTGATTCAGAGGAAGGGGCGCTGGCATTCGCAATATGAGATGAAGTTAAGATACAAAATATCAGAGCAATGGTTCGATTTTGGCTGCATTGATTTCGGATCATTCTAAGTAGCATAGCCATCTCCTTAATGGCTGAGTGAACGAGGATCGGCGTGGTCATCGAGCTTTACAATTGCTGTGATCATAGCCTCCAAGAGAAGACGCGTCTTGGAGTCGTCGTTTAGTCTTTGCTCTTCAAGACATAGTTTGCCTACCACCTCATGTTGCACTGCATTATTAGCTAAACTCATCAATGCGGCCTCCCCGATCTGGCGCTCGTTATCTTCTTCATCACCAAAGTGATGAATTTGAGTGATGACTTTCTTTACGTATCGGATGTCTCCAGTGGCGCTAAATGCTGACCAGAGGAGATTTATTTGTCGGCTAGTGACAATGTCTGCTGCTAAAGGGTCGAAGCTAAACGAATCAGTTTTCATAATTTTGATTAGGCGCTTTTGGTGTTCGTCATCAACTTTTGTTAAATTTGCCGCTAATATTTTTTTAGCGTTTTCGTGCTCAGCCATGTGAAGTGCCACTAAAACTACATACCACTCGACTTCATTTAAACTCTGCCAACTAGTCACCCAGCTAGATAGGCTAGCTTCATTTATTGCAAAAATGCGCCCTAAAAAGACGCTGGCGATGAGCGGCATGTCTTTGTATTTATTTGAGTTTTCGTCTAGGTACCGGTGGCTGCCCATGAATTTTAAAGCGACTGTGATGCGATCAGGCTGCGGATGCTGATAGTAAAAAGCAAACCAATCTCTAAAGTCAGTATCATTAGCAAACGGCTGCTCTGCCTGACGGATTGCGCCAAATGTCACGCAGGATGTGAGCAGCCAAAATCCTATTAGGGTGCCCACCAGTCTTCTTATCCTCATAATAATGGCTCCCCCTTAGGTCTACGTATCGGAAGCGTTACCACAGGCCGTAATCAATTCATTACAACGCTTAGGGCGTATCGGTCGGATTCTGTATCTACTTAATTTGGTGTTAGAATAAGGCTTAGGGGAACTACCTCCAGCCAACTTAAAGTTAGGGATTTTCGCAGCATGCACGAGATCACTACACCAGCGGCTTTTAGACCGGTGCCACGTACTGGCGTTATCTATGTAACTACCGAAGCGCAGAGACTCGGTTTTCGTCCGGAAAATCCCGAGTGGTGCAATTTGGGCCAGGGTCAGCCGGAGACCGGAGCACTGCCAAATGCAGCTGCAAGGATTCATGAGATCTCAATACGCCCTGATGACCAGGAGTATGCGCCTACGGTTGGCTTATGGGAAGTTAGAGAGGCAATTGCCTCCCTCTACAATCAATTGTTTCGACGGGGAATGAAATCGCAGTACAGCGCAGAAAATGTTTGTGTTGCGGGTGGGGGGAGAACGCTTTTAACTCGGGCAGCAGCGAGTTTAGGGCAGATAAATCTTGGACACTTTTTGCCAGATTATACCGCCTATGAGGAGCTTCTGGATATATTTAAGGCATTCACAGCAATTCCTATCCTGCTGGAGGGGGAAAATGAGTACAGTTTTTCCCTGACTGACCTGCGGCGCGAAATCCTTGGGCGAGGACTATCAGCACTTTTATTTTCCAACCCATGTAATCCGACCGGAAAGTTGGTAGACGGTCAATCAATGGCAGATTGGGTGAGGTTAGCTCGTGAGCTTGATTGCACACTACTTATAGATGAATTCTATTCGCATTATGTTTATCGGGAGTCCCCGGAAGAAGCCTATATTGCCACTGCGGCTAGATACGTTGAGGATGTGGATCGGGATCCAGTGCTTATTTTTGATGGATTTACGAAGAACTGGCGTTATCCAGGCTGGCGCGTATCTTGGGCTGTTGGTCCTAAGCCAGTGATCGAGGCGCTAGGTAGCGCTGGATCTTTTCTCGATGGCGGTGGATCAAAGCCGCTACAAAGAGCGGCGCTGCAACTTCTAACCACTGACATAGTGAAGGCCGAAACACAGGCGATTCAGTCCACATTCCGCGGCAAACGCGACTTCATATTGCCACGTCTCGCGAATTTGGGCATCGACATTGGACGAGCACCAGAGGGGACTTTTTATGCTTGGGGATCGGTTGCGAATTTGCCAGCTGGACTAAACGACGGTATGAGTTTCTTTCGAGCCGCTCTTGAGCAAAAGATTATCACCGTGCCGGGCGAGTTTTTTGACGTTAATCCCGGGAAACGCCGCAAGGGTGGCGCTTCCCGGTTTAAAAATTATGTTCGATTTTCTTTTGGCCCACAACTCGAGACGCTTTCTACTGCATTATCGCGTCTCGAAGTAATGATTTCCGCTGCGCGCTAGCTTTAAGGAGTTAACCAAGATCATTTAGTTTGGGGGGGCTTTGCCACCAGATATTTGGTCGATAAGTATTGGCCCGATGCTGTTAACTTGGCCCAATCGCCATTGACAACGACTTCAATTTTATCGCCCTGTGCAACCCATCCTACGACGGGGGCTTCCTTCGACGGAGCGGAGCGCACTTTGATAGCGACAACTTTGACGTATCTGATGACTCTGGGTCCGTCGAATCCCGGATAAACTTCTGCCGGGGCGTTGACAGCTGGTGCAGTTATTGGTGGCGAGCTCGTGGTGGCTGTCGCGGGTGCTTGAGGTGTGGCAGGGACCACCGCGCGAGTTGGTGCGGGGAAGGCAACGGCAGGCGCGGCTGCAACTGGTACTGCGACTATTGCAGGTTTGTAAGCTTGTGGCGGCACTTGTACTGCGGGCCTAGGGGGTGGCAACGGTGCTGTTCTTGGTGCTGGAGGCGGTTGAAAAGTTACAGCTGGCGGAGGAGGAGGTGTGACCACTGGTACGGCTGCTGGTGGTGGCACCATTGGTGGTTGCTCTGCAGTTGACGTGTTTTCTGGCTTTTCCTCGCCCTTTCCTTCTTCCGTAGCGGCTTCTTCCCCCGCTTCATCGTCATCGTCGTCGCCGCCTTTTTTCTTCGTGACACAGGCGGGCACTAATGCAAATGCTGCAAACAGCAACAATGCTTTTGTGAACTTCATGGAGCACTCCTTTAGGGCTGTCGCGCGAAATATATATTTGTTAATCATAAACAAATTGATGGCTATGGCACAAGCAATGCGACGATTTGCATTTAACCAGCGACAAAGGCCATCCAGTAGAAGGCACAGCCGCTTATGGCGGTTGCGATGGTCAGTGTGGCAGTGGCCATGCCTACGCAGCGGTGACGTGCGGTGGATAAGTTTCGGGAGCCGGGAATAGGACGATTTTTTATCACTGTTCCGATCATATAGGCCCACAGTAATGTCGCGGTGACCGCAAACAATAGATGCAGATAAAGCTCTGGAAATAACCAACTTTCATAATATGGTGATGGTATCGCCAAGTGCCGCCAGTCATTTAGCCGAACGTCGATTTCAAAGAATACTATGGCTACCACCAATAGTGCAGCTATTGATCCTTGCATCCATGCATGGGTTCGGTACTTGTGCCGAAACCTGACAAGGTAAATGCTTAGCGATAGAAGTGGGACTGTCACCAGCATGGCAACAGGCATCATGTCTAAGGTAACTGTGCCGCGGCTGAATGGGAACAGGCCATCGGCCATTTTAAACTCCTTAGATGATCAGGAAATATTGGTGTTGTTTTAAAAGTTGCAGGTATTACGCGGCAAAAGACTGTTGAGAATTCTGCTAGAATAAAGAATGAACTTTGGCAATCTCGCCGTGATCGTTTGATCTGAATTGCTCTTGGAGGCCCCTTAGTGGCGCGCCTTTTTCTAGAACTATCCCAGCTCATATTATTCTGTTTCAACCTTTTGACCTGTTCTTTTGTGGCCGCTAGCTTAGCGAGCGCCGAAACATTACCCGCCAATAGTAAACTTGTCGCCAGCGTTTTTAATGAGGTCTACCAAATTAAAATCGCCACTGACTCAACTGCGCCCAAGGCCGCTTATGGCTCTTGTTTTGTGATCGACACGGCAGGACTTTTAGCGACCAATTTTCACGTTGTCGCATTTGCGCTTCATGATCCGGAAAAGTACCATCTCTTCCTTCTCGACGGTGATCACATAATTCCTGCTGAGGTAGTGGCCTTCGATGCCGTCAATGATATCGCCATAGTGCGAGTCGACAAGATATTCCCAAAAGCGGTTCGGCTAGCCTCAGGGCTCCCAGATGCTGGCGACAAAATTTATTCAATAGGCTGGCCTGAGGATCTGAACAAGGCGGTGAGCGAAGGGAATTTTAACGGTTTAATGACCGCTGGTCCATACCGCAAGATTCAGATGTCCATTCCGTTAAACCCTGGAATGAGTGGTGGTCCGACTATAAATGAACTTGGTGAGGTAATTGGCGTCAATGTTTCGTTGCGTGCCGATTCACAGAGTCTTGCATTTGCTGTGCCGCAGGATCTACTTCGGTCCTTGATGAAGAAAAAGCCTGTGATTTTTAGCCGCCCTGAGGATCATGCAACATTTGATGAAGAGATGCGTGGTCAAATTGAGCAAGTTCAGGAGCAGCTTACAGCGACTTTTTTAAAGGGTGGGAGCAGTAACATTAACATCGGAGGGTGGCAGGTACTTAAGCCTAATCAGATGGTTAAGTGTTGGCACTCTCAAGAGAGTGGGGCGCGTGATGAGACTTTAATTATCAGTGAGCAATGCTACTTATCTGGAGCGACTTCGATTCGTCGATATTTGGATACTGGGACTTTTCGTCTTAAATACCAAGCTGTAGAGAACCGATTATTGAATCAGCTGCAGTTCGTGCATTATATTAACGAATCCTTGGATGATTTGGCCTTTAATCTAACTGAATCTGTAGATAAATTTACGACTAAAATTAAATGTCATCAGCTTGATTTGCTCAATACTTACAAAGTGCCCATGCGAGTACATTATTGCGTCAATAGCTATATTCCATACGCCGAGTCTTATAACCTGGAATTCGAGTTAGCTACGATAAATGAAGGGCAAAAGGCGTTTATGATCGCAGGGAGCTTTCTCGGTTTTTCCTCGCACAATGTACTCGCAATCTTACGGACTTTAATAAATAGCATTCGGCCGGAGTCCCGATGATCTTGGTTAAAGTTCATGAGCCCGAGCGCCTCGAAATATCTAGGATCGAGATTTTTCCCTGTGTGATAGGTCGATCCATGCACTGTGGGGTGCGGATCGATGATCCGAGTGTGTCGGCTCGTCACGCCGAAGTTCATGCAACAGTCGATGGTTACTTGCTTCGAGATATGCATAGTACAAATGGTATCTGGCTGCGTGGTGAGCGAGTTCGCGAAGTTGCATTGGCCGCACTTGAAACGGTTTACTTGGGAGATGTGCGCCTCGATTTTATCACCAAAGATATACCGGAGCGCACCCATGCAAATCGTCTGCTTCCGCATGAGCATAGTGAAAATACGAGGTGGGTTACTGCAAAAATTGTAATCGGACTACTACTGGCGCTATTAATTGCTGGATTGGTGCCCGCTGTAGATCAGTATCAGCTTTACTGGCCGCCCGAACGCTTTGGTTCCTTGTTAGGTAAGGCAGTGCTCATTTGGTTGGCTACAGTAGCTGCAGCTTTTATCGTTTCCTTGTTCTGCAAACTAAATGTGAAGCAATTTCATTTCTATAATGTGTTGGTTTTAATCACCTTTACCTTTGCTACGGCAAAAGCTACTAGCGTCTTCATGCCTATGGTGATTTTCAATCTCCATAACTTGGTGGGTGCTAGTTACTTGCGCCATCTCGGTTACGGTCTGATAGTGTTCGGATTTTTATTCAAGCTGCAGAAGTATGCGCTTCGCCGTTGGACAGTTCGCCACAGAGCTTTGGGCGCATTGGGTGCGGGTCTCCTGGCAACTATACTTACCGAGGTGGTTCTTGATCTTCAGCTTGGAGATAGGGAGCATATGGCGGAGTTGGCCCTACCATTCGATTTGGCGCTGGGACTGAAGCCGGGGGCAGACGATTTATTGTTCGATATAGGCCTTACCATCACCGCGACTGACCAAGAGCGGATTCGGACCTTGGAGCGGCTAGAGGCTGACCGCTATTGAGGTTTGACGTGGCACCCTGGAGGGAGAGGCGGCAGACTCGTCGCTAACGCAGAACGAAAAGGCGGAGTGAGACAAGAACCATCCCGCAAAGGGTTGGTCAACGCTTCGAGCATGGAAGCGCAGGTGGCAGAAACATCTTGAGGGTGTGTAAATCCAGGGTGTCCACGTACATTCCGTAAGTCATTTCATGTGTAAAACATGTGCTTTTAAAGACTTGCCATGTCGGGAGGTGGGTGGTCAAGGAGCGTGCTTAGTTCCCATGGCGATTATCCGCCATGGTGTTAAAGTAACGCCACCACGGTTAAAAACCCCAAGTTGGTGATTTTCTGAGGCGAGCCTCAGTATTTTGGTGACTTGAGTAAAGATTTGGTTTTATGGTAGTGAAACTAACTGAGGACATTCCAATACACTAATGAGGGCACCGTGACGAGCACGGGGGAACTTTCCGACAATCTAAGGAATGTTATTGATCGTTATCTTAACGGTCATCGCACCCGCTCACTAGCGACCTTGTCAAGGGCCTCGGGTGTCAGCTATACCACTCTGCGCCGCTTATATCAGAGGGAGGGTAACCCTACTGCTGAGCCTGTGCTCAAAATTGTCGATGTTGCCCTTAACAATGAAGAGAAGCTGGAATTTATCCGTCGGTACTATCCAGAGATAGTTCTAAATGTCAGTGGCTTACAGGCTGGGGTGTTCGCGTCAAACTCGCCCCGACAAGAAGCGCTCAAGGCTTTTTATGTTCGCGACCCCCATAACTACATCCTTAATCTGGCGCACAATGACAGGGGTACGACTCGTGAGACCGTCCAGCGCATTGCTGGCGAGCGTGGGGTCGAGGCTTTGGACGAGCTGGTTGAGCATGAGGTCATGCAGGTTGAGCGGGTTGGCAAAGACACCATTTATCGTTTGCCCGCCATGCTTTCCAGCGATTGTGATATGGCGTTGGCGCAGATGAAGTTATCAGCGGACCACTTTGATCGCAGTTTGATCGGTACCAAGGCAGCTCGACTGTTCCATGCAACCGCGTCAATTGATCAGAGGACGCTTGAGCGCATTCATGACATCCTTTCTTCTGCTATAAGAGATGTCATTGACTTGAAGGATGATCCCCGGAATAGCGGTGATATTCCGCTATTTGTTGACATGATGATGAATATCTATGACAGGACCCCATTGAACCGCGACAGGAGCGATGCATGAGTTGGAAGTTTGCATCGGTTGCTAGCATCGCAACCTCGATCTTCTTGATGTTGGCCAGTGCTAAGGTTGCTTTGGCAACCGTAAATGATGAGCTTGTTGAAGTTCCGACAACATTTACCGATGTCGGAATTGAAAATGGAGGCATCATCATCCTTCATACAATCTACCGCTCATGCGATGAAGAATGTGGTGTCAGAAAATTCATCATGGTCGCCCCGGACAATGAAGTTGCCGCCTTGAGGGCCCAGTTTGCCAACGAGGAAGATCTGCGCCTAGTTGTGCGGGTCAGGTCCGATGGTCGGCGCATGGCCTTTGATGCGCAGATCGCGGCATGTGGTAGCGATCACGCATTTACAGCTCAGATCCTGAACTCAGGTGAATCGTTTTATGTAGTCAGTGAGAAGTACGCTCGGGAACGCGGGTGGCTTTGACTAGTGTCACATGCCTTCGTTGCTATTTGACTTAGATAGTCCAGACGTTGGTGCCTAGGCGCTGATTAGGCCTGCTACCAGTTGCGCATGTTCTTGCGATATACTGGTAGCTATGCATTACATTTATTTTTTATCCCGATGCGATTACCGTCAGCCTCTTGTCTGTGCGACTGCTGTAGTTTTTATATCTTTGGTTGGCTGTAAACCGCGACCTTCTGCGAGCAACCAAAGCGACTTAGCATTGGCGGGGGGACAGAATGGCTCAGCCTTAAACCTAAGCGGTGCTGAGAGGGGTGATTATTCTTTGGTGCTTGATGAGAGTCAGGCACTTTTCAATATTTCTAAGAAAATTATGGGTCTTAATCCTGACCTGAGTGACAGACATGACCATATTGGCCTTGTGAATGTGGCTGATATATTGGGGTACGATTTACCATTTAATAGCTGCGGACATCCTTGGCGTTCGCGCGTTGAGGGCGATGGTCCGAAGTTAACCCAACTCTTAAGCAGCGACCATCATCGTGGAAGTGGGCTGGGCTGTCTCGAGGTCAATCCAAATGTCTCGGTGACTTATAGTTTCGGAGCGTGGAAATTGAGTCCGGAGTCGGTGGTCATTAGGCCGTGGAATCCACCCCCAGACCCCAAGGCTTGGCCGAAACCTACCGAAGCTTCAAATGCGAACACTGCCAGTGTGCCGGTGGCGGTTATAGGAGAATCCGGCGAACTCAGCGTTAAAACAAAAGAGACTACCGTGGCGAGCAGTGCCGCACTTGGCGATGTTTTAAGACATCAGATACAGTATGTGCGTTCTATTCGGGCTGATACTGTATTTTCAAAACAGTGGAAACCGATGGCCTACGGCGTACAGATTTTATCCCGCCCAGGTGAAGGTCCTCGTTTTGAACTGGGGGCCAGCGAGTCGCTTGCTCCGCAACTGACGCAAGTGGTCTGCAGCGTAGATGTTATTCAGCCATCTAGCTGCCATTATCGAGTCTTTTTATCAACGGAGCATGTTCTGACACAAGTCCAGTACCGCGGCTTCCTGATGCTTCGGCCGCAGTTGGTTGAGTTATCTGGGCGATTGAGAGCAAGTGGTGATTGTCAGCATCGGAAGTTCCGCAATCTAGATGGCCATTGTGCTGGCTCTATGGGCGAGGATGGCCTTGGCGTCAGGGATACATTTGGTCAATTGGGCGGACTATCATTCGCAGATGACTTGGTGCAGCAGGTTGATAACGATGTAGGTCAATGGTTTTGGACTAACGTACGGGAGTTGCCTTTGGCGCAGAATCAAGGGCTACCGACGCTAGATTGGGCTACACGATATTTTGCCGGCGGTAGCTACGGGAGAGTGGCCCTGGACTTTATGGCTATTACCGAGAGCATAAATAGCTGTACTTTGCATGTTGAGGTCATGCCTGGCAGCGCGCCGACCTGTGCGAGTATGCAGGATGGGGCCAGCGTTGAGCCAATCATGACTCCGATTCTGAATGCCGTGAAGTAGGCTCCTGACTTTCTGAGTGGGACGCCTAAGATGGGCCGCAGTCGTTTTGACCGTACTCCGCTTTTGCGCTATACGGTTAGAATGCTGAATCGCGAATACGAATACTACAGAGAGACGTTTCGAAGAGAGCGGCTCCCACTTGCCTTTGTTGACCTCGACCTTCTCGATGCCAACGCGAAATCACTATCTGACCGTGCTGGGGGCTTACCCATGCGGTTAGCTACTAAGTCTCTGCGCTGTGTTTGGATCGTGAGGTATTTGCTCAATAACTTTCCCTGCTTTCGTGGAGTAATGGCCTTCTCTCCAGGAGAGGCTGCGTTTTTGATCGATCAGGGTATTGATGATGTACTCCTGGGTTATCCAACCATGGAGGTCACAGAAATCAGCCTTTGTTTGCAAGCATTAAAGGCTGGGCGATCGATTTGTTTTATGGTCGACCATATCGATCACGTGCAGTTACTGGAGACCATGGCCGCTGAGGCTGGCGTGGTTGTCCCAGTGTGTCTAGACATTGACCTTTCCACCTCTTTTCCAGGGTTGCATTTTGGTGTCTTCCGGTCTCCCATTACGAACTTCCGCGACGCCGAGCCCTTGCTGATGGCGATGCAAAGCTTGCCCCATGTGCACCTAGAGGGAGTTATGGGCTATGAGGCTCAGTTAGCCGGTGTGGCTGATGCTTCACCGGGGTCTCCGGTGCAGAACATTTTGCTGCGACTATTGAAGTGGATTGCGAAAAGAGAGAGTTTTCCTCGGCGTCAGGGCTTGGTGCGAGCGCTAGAAAATCTGGGCCATCAGTTGCGCTTTGTCAACGGCGGTGGCACTGGCAGTATTGAAATTACTATCCAAGATTCATCGGTTACAGAATTAACCGTTGGTTCAGGGCTTTATTCTCCCGGGCTTTTTGATCACTATGCCAACTTCAGGCATTTGCCGGCGGCTGGCTTTGCTCTACCCGTAGTGAGGGTTGCTAGGCCAGGGATATATGCTTGCGCCGGTGGGGGCTATATAGCATCAGGCCCTACGGCAAGCGACAAGCAGCCTACACCCTATTTGCCACCTGGGATTAAGCTAATGAAGCTGCTTGGGGCGGGCGAAGTGCAGACATCCATAACTAGTGATCTGACGCTGAAAATCGGAGAGCCCGTATTTTTTCGTCATGCTAAGGCTGGTGAATTGTGTGAGCGCTTCAATAGCTTGCATCTAGTCCGGGGTGGTAAGATTGAAGCTATCGTGCCAACTTATCGAGGCCAGGGTCAGTGTTTCTTCTAAATCGATTCGCGGCTTATCGGGGCCGCGATCCGTAACCACGCAACGAATTCTGCCAGCGCTCTCGCGCTACCCACAATTGTCAGTTGCGACTGAATTCCTCAAAATACCTAGCTTTGCCGCCGATACCGAGAGATACGTAAAAGCCGTCTAAATCGTAGCCTAGCTGTACCACCATGCCCCTTAATTGCTGCCAAAGTGTCTCTTCCGGCACCGCTAAAACATAGGGTAGAGGTGGAGCGATAAATCCGGTGACCGCAGTAGCTGGCTCGACATCTCCCGGTATCAGTATAAAGCTGACCTCGCCTATATCTTCCCTTGACGGTGACCCATCACGCAGAATTCCCCGCACTGTCCAGACTTCCGCCTCATTCGAAAAAACTAGCCGGAATCCAAGTGCGATTCCAATCAGCTCCTGGTTAGGGCCTTCCGACTTGTCGCCGCTTTCACCGCCACCGATTGAGCGAAGGTTAACAACACGACCACCGCGCGAGGTGCTTTTTCGTTCCATGATTAAGTCCTGTCGGAGCTGGGGGTCTTGCCTTGGCGGTGCGGCCAATAGCGGCCGCACCCTATCACGCATGTTGGCTCTGGCAAACCTCTAATCAAAAATCAAATCTAAGGGCGAGCGGCGTAAGCGCCTCGACGCTGCGGACGTTTGCCACCGCGTTCGTCCCCTCGCCGTTGTTCGTCGCGTCTTTCGTTGCGGCGGTTGTCGTCGCGCCGTGGCTCGCGCTCACGTCTCTCTTCTGGCGCGGGCGGAGCAAAGTTCACCATCTTCTGTTGTGTTGCATTCTGCTCGTGCACCAACTTAAGAGCGGCTAATGCCACTTTTACTAAGTCCGAGCCATCTTCCGTCATTGCTTCCACTAGGCCACGATAGTTTTCAAGATCCGCCTCTTGCATAGCGGCGCGTACTCGTGCCTTCGTATCGTCTCGTTTTTTAAGATCAATGTCCGCAGCAGTGGGGAGCTTGCCGAGTGGAATCTTTTGCTTCGTGACGCGTTCGATATTAAGCATCAGGCGGCGATCGCGTGGTTCGGACATCGTTAATGCTGTGCCTTCTCGACCAGCACGACCAACCCGACCAATCCGGTGCACATATGCCTCTGGGGCTGAGGGTACATCGAAATTAACCACGTGCGAGAGGTGTTCGATATCTAATCCGCGTGCCGCTACGTCTGTCGCAACGACAAGTTCAGCGTGCCCAGCCTTCAGGCGGTAAAGCACTCGTTCTCTTTGCGATTGTGACATACCACCGTGCAGAGCTTCGGCGCGGTGTCCCCGCCCGTTGAGCGTTTCAGACAAAATATCAACGTCTTCACGGGTACGGCAGAAGATGATCGCTGCGCTTGGTTCTTCAAGATCGAGCAACGAGCACAAGGCTTCGAGTTTGCGCGGACGTGGCACGACATATGCCGTTTGACGTATGAGCGGGGCGCTTCCGCTAGCAAGTATGTCACGGCTGATAGTTACGCGTACCGGGTCTTTTAGGTGGCGTTTAGCAATGGAGGCTATCCTGGGCGCCATGGTCGCTGAAAACAGCATGACCTGCCGCTCTGGTGGCGTTGCGGAAATTAGTGCCTCGATATCGTCTAGGAACCCTAGGTCGAGCATCTCATCGGCTTCATCTAGTACTAAGGCTTGGATACTAGAAAGATTGAGAGTGCCGCGCTGAATATGATCCAGAGCTCTACCCGGGGTCGCTACTACGATATCGACGCCGCGCTTAAGGGCGCGGATTTGTGGGTCGTAGGATTGGCCGCCGTAAATAGGAAGCACCCGCATGTTCAATGCTTTTCCGTACCGATGAATGGCTTCGGATACCTGATTCGCAAGTTCACGGGTGGGTGTGAGCACTAGTGCCACGGGATTTACACCCCGGTTTGACTGAGCAGCGATTCTGTGGATCAAAGGTAGGGCAAAAGCCGCAGTTTTGCCGGTACCCGTGGCTGCTTGTCCAACTAAATCACGCCCTTCCATGAGCGGAGGGATTGCTGACCTTTGGATCGGTGTTGGTTCCGTATGGCCTAGCCCAGCTAGGACAGTAAGCAGACGGCTGTCGAGGCCCAGAGAGCCAAATCCGGGCTCGATAGGGTCCTTCAATTGATTTTGCATTACTATCCTTTCTTAAGATTAAGAACTGGGGGGGCATACCAATGGGTAGCGAGGGCACTTCTTTAACTTTTATTATCGCCAATTGCTATGTTTAATGTGTATGTACTAGGTCTTGTTCAAATATTTTTATCAGGGGAACGCTATGACGGCTGCCCAGTCATTGAAGAAATATAAATGGGATCTGCTGCTTATCACGGTTTCCAGCATTGCTGCAGTAATTTTAGCGGTGTCAGAGCATGGCAAAGTTAAATGGTATACCAGTCATGTCGCGATGATCGCGCCGTTAGTGTTTGCCGGAGCCTTAATCCTTACCCTTACTCTGGTGGGAGTAGCGGGGCGCGCACGGTGGTTGGGCGGAGCCTTAAGAGTGTTGTTGGTGGCTGCGCTCGTGGCGTTTTTTGCGCCAACGGCGTTTCTAGAAGTCGAGAAGGCCGTCGCTCCCTATGAATGGTTGAGTGGTACCGATGTGCCGACGGTAATTGAATGGATTGCTGCCGACAACAATAGTGATCGTATTCATGCTTGGGCTAGAATTTTAACGCTTTCTAAAACAGATAAAGAATCTGTGGCTGCTGGAATGGCGCCGTTAATGCTTGGTAATGATGAGCGCGCGCGACATTCGGCCGGACTCACGCTCGAGGTGTCACTGCGAAAGCATTGCTTGGCAACCTTGGCTGCGATGCAAGGAGAGCTGCGTAGTTATCTGGCTGCCCGTGCTTCTGGCACGACTGCACCTGAATCAGCGCAGCGGGCAGGTCAGTTTGCGAAGTCATTCGTTCAAAATAATCTGGTTGCCGTTCGCAAGGCGCTGTCGAAAAATAAGAGACAATACTTGCCCGAAGGGGGGCTTGAGGCTTTATTTTTGGCGCTCGCAACGGATGATCAGTTAGGCCCCTTATACTTGCGCGAGCTCGCTCTTCACGGTGACAGTACTGAGAAGGCACTAGCGCATTCAGTTATGCAATTGGCTGCAATTAGTATCCCTACAGCTTAAACATTTTTAAAAAGCAGATCGAAAATGAATCTTGCAGGTATAACTTTGAACGAGCAGAGGCGACTATTTAGCAAGGTTTGGATTTTTGCGATTATTGGCTGTTTGTGGATTTTGAATGCGTCTTCGCAAGTAGCAGAAGCGTCCGCATCTTGTGATGGTGCCCCATATCTTGTCGGTGCGGCTCGTGGCGACATAACCGGACCAATCGTCGGTGTCGGTATGATGGGGTACGCGGATTTGGGGCAGATTGACGAAGGTCTGCATACGCGGTTGTGGTCCCGCGCAATGGTGGTCAGCGATCCTTGCTCAGGTTCTACAATTGCACTTGTCATCGGTGATCTGGCCATGGTTTTTCATGGTCTTAAACAGGCGGTGATAGATCGCTTGGAGCGCGAGCTGCCAGGTGTTTTCACGCATGCTAATTTGATGTTTAGTGCGACTCATACGCACGCAGGCCCAGGCGGCTTTGCCCACAACACTCTCTACAACATTACTACATATGGGTTTAATCCTGATAATTTCGAGGCGATTGTTGCGGGTACAGCCCGTGCAGTAGTTAAGGCTTATAAACAAAGACAGAAAGCAAACCTGTCGGTGTCATCAGGCCATTTGTACGGATATCAATTTAACCGCTCGCCAGAGGCATTCGATGCTAATCCCGAAGCTGAGCGTGCGGCTTTGCCGGACATGGCAGATACTGAGATGTTTCTTATAAAGGCTATTGCATCCGATGGCACTCCGATTGCGGCGTTCAATTGGTATCCGGTTCATGGTGTGTCGCTTCCGCTAACTAACAAATTGGTGAGTGGGGACAACAAAGGCTTGGCTTCGCTTTATTTTGAGCACCAACTTGGTGCGACGAACCGGAAAGACCAAGAATTTGTCGCTGGCTTCATGCAGGCTAATGCGGGTGATATTAGTCCCCACGATGTTACACACGGCGCTTTGGCTAAAACAGACGGGTTTGAGCGTAATGAATGGTCAGCGCGAGGCCAGTTTAATAAAGCTTGGCAAATCTTTCAGAGTCCAGTGGCTGAGGAGCTGCGAGGAGCCGTTACATATTCACATCGCTTCGAGAGCTTAGCCTATCGCAAAGTATCACCGGAATTCACAGGCGGTGAGGTAGAAGCCACTACTTGTAATGCAGTACTAGGCGAAAGTTTTGCTGCAGGTACGCTTAATGGCCAGCCGTTTCCACTTTTTGTATCGCATGCGATTTATGGCAAGACCTGGCCCAGGATCACTTTGATGCCTAAGGAGCAGGGGTGCCATCAAGAGAAGGTTTTGCTGTTGCCTACGGGCTTTGCCAAGCCCCATCCTTGGACTGCCAGTGTGGCGCCATTTCAACTGTTAAGAATCGGGCCATTGGTCATTATCGGCGCACCTTTTGAAATCACCACAGTGGCTGGGCATCGTCTTAAAGAAGAAATAAAGCGCCGGATGGCCGATGACGGAGTTCGTTTCGTTGTCCTCTCTGGGCTTACGAATGAGTATCTTCATTATGTAACTACCAGAGAAGAATACAAGGTTCAGGCCTACGAAGGCGGCTCTACACTGTACGGACCTTGGTCTCTCGCAGCTTATACTGAAATATTTGCTAATCTGGCGATTGATATGAGTACCGGGCGTCAGCGGCCTGCGGGGGCACCGCCACCTGATCTTTCTCAAAAACAAGTCGTATTGCCGCATCCGGTTTTATTTGATTTGGCACCACGTGCCGGCAAGTTTGGCGACATCTTGGTCGATGCGAAATCTGATTATAAGCTTGGCGAAGTAGCGGCTGTTGAAATTTGGGGAGCGCATCCAAATAACAGCCTTGCTCCAGGGTTCTCGTACCTGACGATAGAACAGCAGCAAGACGAGATTTGGAAAACAATATTTTTTGATTGGGATGGTCAGACAACCCTACACTGGCGTCGCCACGGATTAGCTAGCTCTGTGCTTAAGATCAATTGGAGCATTTCCCTGGATACCCCCGCGGGTCTCTACCGAATTTGTCAACACGGCAAATCTAAGGCGCCTATAACGGGGAAATTAAGCCCATATTCAGGTTGTTCCCGTGGATTTAAAGTCGGGAGTTGAAGATAGGCTGCGAGTGGTCCCAGTCTGACATGCTCGCGCAAGCCTTTAGTCCAACGGTGTTGGCGCGTGATGCGTGATTTACAGCTTCGTATTCATTAGACAAAGTGGGGCGCTATTAGAGGCGTCCTCTTTTTGCTTTGTAGCGCTATTGGCAAATAAGAAGATGTTGGTATATAACTACAATGCAGAATCCAAAAAGCAGTAAATCGATAATTTGTGCCATGGCATGCAAGCTGCGTTTGTAGTGTCTGAAGGTTTTTGGACCCAAAGCCCTCCCGCATGGCCATAATTTCTGAAGTGACTGCCTAGTACCTAAATCCCTCGATTGGAACGGTAATCATGAAAGGAGTAATTTTGATGCTGATGAAGCGCATTTCCGTAGGCATAGCTTCTTTACTACTAGCCGCAACAGCCTGTAGTGACCTGAAAAAATCTGACAAGACCCCGCCGATTAACGCTTCTACCGACACTGCGCGGCCGCGAAACGGACAAGGGGTAACAGAGTCTGAAGCGATAATTAAAGTAACTTCTGACGGGTTAAACCCTTTTGCTGGTAGCACAATGTTTGTCGATCCAGCTTACTCTGCGAAAGTCCGTAGTGCGATCGTAAGGGCACCTGAACTCACTGAAAAATTAGAGAAAATTGCGAACGCTAGCACGGCATTTTGGATCGATCGGAAAGCGGCGATTAGTGGTCTGCGGATTTATTTGGACGCGGCATTAAAGGCCAGCCAAGAAAAATCATCTCCGGTCACTGCTACAGTTATTGTTTATAACCTTCCCGATAGGGACTGTGCCGCTTCTGCTTCGAATGGCGAGTTGAGTGGTGCTAGTGGTCTTAAGGATTATTTTTCCTTTATTGATGAAGTTGCTGGGGTTCTGAACTCCTATAAGGCAGTGCGGATCGCGGCAGTTATTGAGCCCGACTCACTTTCGAATGTGGTAACCAACCTTGGGCAAAGACGATGTTCGAGCGAAGTTCTAGCAAATTATGAGACTGGAGTGGCTTATGCCATTGAAAAGCTACACGCACAGCATGTCAGCCTCTACTTAGACATGGCGCATGGTGGCTGGCTCGGCTGGCAAGGTAACCGCAGCGGCGTGGCCCAAGTCATCGGACGAGTGCTGCAACGTGCCGGGGGAAGCGAGAAGATTCGTGGATTCGCTACAAACGTTGCAAATTATAGCGTGCTTCAGTTTGATTATAATCGCCCATCGCCTTGGTATGACCAGTCCAACCCGGCCCGTGATGAGTTGACTTATGTCCAGTTGCTGAGCCAGGATCTGGCTGCAGCTGGTGTGTCTAGCCGACACTTCATTATTGATACTGGTCGTAATGGCGCCCAAAACTCTCGTCAATCATGGGGTAGCTGGTGCAATATTGCCAACGCTGCGATTGGCAAGTTCCCTCAAGCTGAGCCTCTGCCTGAGATTGATGCCTTCGTCTGGATCAAGCCACCGGGAGAGTCTGACGGTACCAGTGACGCATCTGCTCCACGTTATGACTATATGTGCAGTTCGAGTGACTCACTTACGCCCGCTCCAGAAGCTGGTGCGTGGTTCCCCGACGCCCTGCTACGCTTAGTGCGCAACAGCTAGTCGCGAAGGCGATAAACACCAGAAATTACGATATATTTTTTCCCGAAAATGCCGATATGAGCTCTGCCTCGTGTCGGCATTTCGACTTTTTGCCTCAAATTTCATCTAAACGTATCTTTAAGGCTAGTTTTAGCGCCTTGTGATATTTAGTTTAGACACATTGCGGTGGGGGCAGTTATGGATCGGAACTTAGCTCTTGAATTCGTCAGAGTTACCGAGGCGGCTGCCTTGGCTTCGGGGCGCTGGATCGGTCGAGGCGAAAAAAATGCTTCTGACGACGCGGCGGTCACGGCCATGCGCGGTGCCTTTCAATCGATGGACTTTGACGGACTTGTCGTCATCGGTGAGGGTGAGATGGATGAAGCGCCCATGCTTTATATCGGTGAACGTGTAGGTAGGGGAACCGGACCACAAATTGATATTGCCTGTGATCCGCTAGAGGGAACCACCATAACAGCTAAAGGTGGCAGTGAGGCCATCGCTGTGATTGCCGCAGCGGCAAGAGGCTGTTTTCTTGCTGCTCCAGATATGTATATGGATAAAATTGCCGTTGGTCCTATGGCTCGGGGTGCTATTGACATCACTAAGAGTCCAACTTGGAATTTGCAGGAGGTTGCTCGGGCCGTTGGTAAGGCTGTAGAAGACCTCATGGTGATCATTTTGGATCGCCCACGTCATGCAGATTTGATCAATGAAGTGAGATCTGCGGGTGCGCGCATTCGTCTCATCAGCGATGGCGATGTATCAGCAGCGGTGGCGACGGCTCAGCCCGAATCGGGGGTCGATATTCTAATTGGCTCAGGTGGGGCGCCTGAGGGAGTGATCGCCGCTGCAGCTTTACGCTGTTTGGGTGGCGATATGCAGGCGAAACTCATATTCAGCTCACCCGAAGAAATTGCTCGGGCGAAAACGATGGGCATCACAGACCAGAATAGAGTTTATCAGCTGGAAGACATGGCTCGCGGTCACGTAATGTTCGTTGCGACCGGTGTTACTAATGGCAGTTTTCTATCAGGTGTCCGCTTCAGCGGACGAGGTGCTTTTACTCATTCTATAGTAATGCGATCAGAGACTGGAACAGTGCGAGAAATTCACACTAGGCACCATTTCGATCGTAAGCCGCGCTACGGTTGGTAAGTGATCGCATATGAGCAATGGAGATCTCGATAAGTTAAGCCGATGGACGCGCTTCAAACCAAGTTTGTGTCGCGGTTGCTGGGCTGGTTGCTGCCGACTACCGGTCGAGGCCACTATTGATGATTTAGTTCGATTAGGCTTAGTCGGTCCAGACGAAGCAGTTGGGTCTCTAAAAAAGGTGGCTCGTCGCCTGATTGCTAACGGTAAAGTCCACCAGTATCGTGCTGTCACAGGTATCTTCACTTTGGCGCAAAAGCCCAATGGGGATTGCCACTTTCTCGGTACGGACCGCTTGTGTACAATCTACGACCAACGGCCAGACGTTTGTCGTAAATTTCCCAGCATCGGACCGCGACCTGGCTATTGTCCGGCGCGCAAGCAAAGCCCAAGTTAAGTGGCATTCTTCAGGCGAGGTTTTCCATGGTTAGAATGACTTCAGTTTATCAGGGTAAGAAACATTGTACGCTTGAACATGAACCTTCGCGCTCAATGATTGAGACCGATGCACCAAAGGACAATCAGGGGCTGGGAGAGTGCTTTTCCCCTACCGATTTAGTTGGGGCGGCGTTGGTAAGCTGTATCCTGACAACGATGGCATTGGTCGCTGAGCGTGATGGACTCAATATCGAAGGTGCCCGGGGTAGCGTCGTGAAGGAAATGAATGCCAATCCGCGTCGCATCAAAAGTTTGCCGGTAGTGATTACGATGCCGGCGGCACTCACCCCGCCCCAAAGGCAGAAGCTGGAGAATGCCGCTAAACATTGTCCAGTCCATGCGAGCTTACACTCTGAAGTTGAGGCCCCGATTACCTTTGAGTATGCCTGATAGGTAAGTTCGATCGGTAATCAGGTAGTGCGCCTTACTCCTAAGTGTGAACTCAAGCGATTCGGCACGCCTCTTCAAATGTGAGGCGCGGCGACCTCGGGTATAGTTGGCTGTGGTCCCCATAGCCAAGGTTACAGATAAAATTTGACTTCCACGTGGTGCCGGCAAAGAAGGCTGTATCCACTTTGGCTTGATCAAATCCAGACATTGGACCGCAGTCGAGGCCCAACGACCTTGCTGCGAGCATCAAATAGGCGCCTTGTAGCGATGAGTTGCGAAATGCAGTTGCTTCGATCAGCGGTTGGTTGCCAACAAACCAAGATCTGGCATCGGCCGCTGGAAAGAGCTTTGGCAGCTTTTCGTGGAACTCGCGATCTTCTGCAATAATCACCGTTACTGGTGCCGACTTTGTTTTCTCTACGTTACCTGGGGCCACGTACTCGAGGAGCTTTTTCTTAGCCTCCGGTGTTTTCACGAAAAAGAAACGAGCTGGAGAACCGTTGGCACTAGTAGGCCCCCATTTAGCCAGATCGTAAATCTCGTGCAGGACAGAATCAGGGATCGGCTGGTTAAGCCAGCCATTGTGCGTCCTGGCTTTGGTGAATATCTGTTCCAGCGCTTCTTGAGAAATGGGTCCCAATGAATGTACCTCCGACCGGTTAGTGTGTGCTGCAATGCCTCCGAGGCAGTGTGATGTTACTCTCAGGAGCAATATTCGCCGAGTCTATTTTTGGACTCTTGTTTTCCAATTTTAGCTGGCCAAACTCTTCGGTAGCTTTTTGCGTTGGTGACACTTTTAGGTAGCTGTGTCAGTATCTTAGTTCCCGCATGCTGTTCTAGGAGTTGTCGATGAATCAACAACTTATGCGCCGGTTAGATGCCTGGGCCGGGAAGTTGCTATGTCTGCTGTTAACCTTGCACCGGAAGGTCTTTGATAGTCGACAAACAAAAGATCCATTGCGTTCCATTCTGTTCATCAAGCTGATTGAGCAGGGTGCTTCTGTGCTGGCTGCGGACGCGCTAAATCGAGCATACGAGCTGGTTGGTCGGGATAATGTTTACATCTGCGTATTTGTCGAGAACAGGCCGATTATCGATCTGCTGGAGCAGCTTCCTCCGAATAACGTATGGGCATTGCGTAACCAAAATATCTGGGTTTTTGCGTTAGATTTACTAAGAATGCTCCGGAAAGCCCATAAACTTGGCATTACGGCAACGGTTGATCTTGAGTTTTTCTCACGTGGTTCTGCGATCATTGGCTACCTAACGCGTGCAAAGAGGCGAGTTGGACTGCATAGATTCACCATGGATGGGCCTTATCGCGGTGATCTGATGACGCATCGTATTTCATACAACCCTTATATGCACACGTCGAAAACATATCGGGCCATGGTCGAGGTACTGGCCCAATCTGAAGAGCAGATCCCGATTAATAAAATGGCAATTCCTAAAGATGGAGCCTTAGCTCCGCTATTTTCCCCAACTGTAGCTGAAGTGGCGGTTGTGAGAGGTCTGCTTAAAGAGCGTTTTGGAGCAGATCTACCAGCTGGGCCGCTGATGATCTTGAATCCTAACGCCAGCGATCTAATGCCTTTGCGCAAGTGGCCGACGGAGCGCTTTCTGGAATTGGCGCGTCGCTTGCTTGCAGAGTATCCGGAAGGACTTATTATCTTGACCGGCGCTCCACGCGAGGCGCCGGCGATTGAACGAATCATGCGTGAACTTCAGGCGCCTCGAGTCATTAGCGTTGCGGGTGCAACCACCATGAGCCAGCTCGTGACGTTGTTTACGCTTTGCGATGTCTTGGTCACTAACGATAGCGGCCCTGCACACTTTGCATCTATGACATCTATCCAAAATATTGTTCTATTTGGACCTGAAACGCCGCAACTTTATGGACCTATTGATGGCCATCCGGAACCGATCTGGGCGCAGCTTGCGTGCAGTCCGTGCATAAATGCGTTAAATCATCGATTGTCGCCGTGTAATAACAATTTATGTATGCAGGCAATCACGGTCGATATGGTATTTGCCAAAGTGAAAGATTGTTTAAGGCGCGTCGGAGCGGCGCCAATGCTGCTGTCTACATAATTCATGCTGTTTGGGGGACACTCATGCGTTTACGAGCGTTTATTTTTGGTGTGACATGCAGCGTCAATTGGGCCTGTACGACGCCGGGTAAAGTTCAGGACATTGAGACTAAAGACTTTAAGGCCAAGGGAAACGCTACGAGCGGCAAGATTGGGATAAATAATAAGGACGAAGTGGTCATTCGTCAGAACACCTCAGCGCAAGATGACTTGGCGGTCTTAGATATAGCTAATACTCATTTACGTGATGAGGTCGAGCGAGACTTACATGAGTTGAAGGCCTGCGAGGCTCAGCTCAATGATCCGCGCCTTGGCGGGAACGACCAAGCAACTGCCAGTCATGATATCGACGAGCTCAAGAACGATCCAGAAATAAAGCAACGGATGGGTCTGGATGAAGAGGGTGAGTTACGTGTCGTGAAAGAACATTCCTTCGAAGAGCAGTTAAAGTCTGAAAAAAAGTATCAAGCCACATTGCGGCGCATGAAGAAACTTGCTGGAGAGCAAAACGATGCCTGCAAACGCAAATTAGTTATTGTTCGCGAGAAGCACGGTCTGCCTGGTCAGCCTTACAAGGCCTTGGGCTATTTTACCAAAGACGGGACTTGGGTAGAGACGCAGCAAGGCGAATCGACGCTTAATGATGCCTTTGAGATTAGTGCCAAGATGAAGGCTAGAGCTGCGGAAGCGAAGCCGTAATCAAGTGCTAGTTAGATTTAGGTCTCCTTACGGCTTTGATGCTTCGATGTCGCCGCGGAGGTCACTACGTAATCCAAGTGCAAATGCAATTTCCATTGCTAAGAAAAGTGGCGCATTAAAAACCTGTATGATGTTATCCACTAGTGCAGGTTTTTTGCCCTCAAAGTAGTGACCTATAAGTTGAATAATCCAGCCACCGATAAACGTGCCAAGGAACAGAGTCAGGGCAGTTTGAAACGGTAACGACACCGTCTTTTCAGCTAGGAACAGCAACACTAAGCTGAAGGGTAGCTGAATGACTGTCAGTAAAAGATCAAGTCGCAGGTAGTAGGCGATGCTAGCAGCAAAGAAAAGAGTAGCGCCCGTGACCGGCACTGGGAGCCTGTCAACGAAGTCGAGGCGGACCCAGCTAAGTGCGACAAATAAAGCGTACACTATGAGCGGGACGCCAACGAAATGGGTGACTTTATTGCGAGGATCACGATGATAGGATGCATATGATAGCATGAGTTGTTTGATGTTTTGCATGTGTCAGCCTTCCCATTTCTCTTAATTTTCTGCCGCTAAAGGTTCAACTTGTTGAGTATGGGTGGAGCACCGGTTGAGCTCCGATGCGACCGTAAATAATTCCAGGCTGCACCAGCGATCACCGGTGCGATAAAATTGAGACAGTTCCCTCGTAAATCGCAGCGCCCTAGGCGGTAGACCAGAGGATATGTAGCGCCGTGCTTGGGCTGCCACCTTTTGTTGGAAGTCTACCCAATCAGAGCCAGTGATTATGCCTCCGTCGGCGAGATTATCAGCACTGAAATGGAAAGGCGAGCCGGCAGCAGTGGCGAAGATCCATTCGAGAGCCTGGGGCTTCACCTCAACTTTGGTGAATTCTTGCTGCTGCTCTGAGCTCCGTCCCTCCGGTTGATACCAGTAGCCATAGTCAGGCAAGAGCCGCCGTTTGGTTCCGGCAATACACCAATGGGCGATTTCATGCAGGGCACTAGCAAAGTAGCCATGAGCAAATGTGATCTTGTGGAGCTCTAATAGGTTTTGGGATGGTCGATAAAAGGGCTCCTGGTCGCCACACACCAGAATTGTCTGCTCGCTGTTAGCGAAGAGGCTATCAAATATTCCAATTAAATCAGTGTATTCTAGTACCAATGCGGGACCTTAAGTTGATCAACGGAGGCGGCCAAGCACGATTTTTGCACCAGCAAAGTCAGGTAGTCAAGTTGATGCAATACCGACAGGGGGCGGCTTTATGAGCAAGCGTTTCAAGGGTCCAGATGCGAAAGCTGTGGTGGGTATCAAATTTGACTCTGAAAGCCGCGATCTCTTTTTTGCTGCGTGTCACCTCTGTGCAAAAATGGGCATGTCTTTGAGGGTGGTACATATTACCCAAAACATTCTAAGCCGGTGGATATACCGCGATGAGGCTTATTATGAACAGCTGCTTGGGGGCAGAGAATTTGCTGATATTACATCCGATCTCAGAGACGAGGGTATTCAGAGAGCCCGTCAACAGATGGAAGATTTTCTCGCCGACAATCCCTCTCCAGTTGTTAGTGAGTATCACATCGTTGCCTCGACAGATCCGGCTGAGGCACTGCTTGCTGACGCCGTAGCTCAGCACGCTTCACTGCTAATTGTTGGCATCAATAAAGAGCAGCACGGATTTTTTCAGCGGGATATCTCAACCGCTATCAATATTATGGCCATTACACCGATACCGGTTTTGATCATCCCCGAAGGGCTGAATCTTCAAAAAGATTCTTACAAAATATTTGTAGCCGATAATTTATCGCCGGATGGTGAGCAGGCTTTCAATTGTGGTGCCTCGCTTGCCTCTGCATTGACTCACACTGAAGTAATGCATACCCATGTGATTGACTACAGTTTCAAAGATCTCGTAGCGCGACTAGAATTTATTAAAGCCGATGACGAATTGACCTCCCAATCACCGCGAGAGCTTTGGGCATTAGCTGAACAGCGTGCTTGCGAGGCCCTACTTGAGCGTGCAAACGGATTGCCTCACTTGATTGAGGCCGTGGGCGGGAATTATAAGCAATTAGTACTTACCGGTGATGTGCCGGATGAACTGGATCAGGCTCTGAAGCACTTTAAACCTGATCTAGTTGTATTTGGCAGACCGCATCAACAGCGTCGCCTCTTCAGGCTGGGTTCTTTAGCGCTGCATGTGCTTCAAGCACGCACTTACGGTGTTCTGATTGCACCGCCCATGTGAATAGGCAGTGTTCGGTTTGCCTTTATATTGAAAGCGAATTCATTAGCTTGGCATAGTGTTTTATGATGTCCGTGGTGCTGCTGTCTTGATCGTATACGGAGTACCAGCCTTGTGGCTCGTGCGGTGGATCGCCGATGAACGGGGTTCCAATTTGCCAAAGATCACCCGCGTTTACTGGGCGACCTTCGCCAGCCCAGGCCCAAAAATTCACCCCATTCAGTGGGCGGCCTTTAATGGCAGCTCGTAAGCTGGCCTCGAACATTGTTTGATAATATTGGTCACGCACGCTAGTCGTTGCTGTGACATTAAAATCGCCACCATCCCTAGCAATGCCAAATTCTTCAAAAACTGCGGGTTTGCCAAGGCGCTCGGCCATGCTTACGTGTTGTTCTACATATTCGAGAGCTTGTTTGGTTGCTTTTTCATAGGTTGCTGGGATACGTGGATCGTACCAACCAAAGTTTTGTATCCAGATGTGGAAGGTCAGGTAGTCGATGTTTTGTAGTGCATGCACCAATTCTGGACGGGTTTGAGTATTGTCTTGCCCTGCTGTCAGACCTTCGCTACCTGTAGTGATCAGATGGTTGGTATCCAATTGCTTGATGCGAGCTGCGGTATCACTTACCCAGTTCAAATATGCATCGGGCTGATTTTGTCCCCGCGGCTCATTAGCGAGCTCCCAAGCCATAATAGTAGGATCGCTGCTGTAGCTGATGCCTGAGAGTGTGTTCACACGGCTGACTATCAGATCGACAGTCCTGTTATACATGCTCTTGGCTTTGTCGTTAACGTAGAAGCTGGCAGAATAGTTTTCGAAGGTCGTCCAGCCGAATTGTTCGGGATATGGGATTGATGTGCCGTCCGCCCAAGATACGTATTGTGCGAAGCCACCCGACCATTGCCAGAAATTACCGAGACACATGATTGCATGCATGTCTCGTTTTTGCATTTCTACCAAAAGAAAATCGAGTCCATGGAGTAATTGTTCGTCGAAGACACCGGGGCTGGTTTGTAGTGATGGTTGCATCCGAAAGGGGGCCGAATTCGGACCCTCGCTAGCTGCTACCACGCGAAGGTTGGTTACTCCTAGAGCCTGTAAGCGATCTAGCTCACGCAGTAAACGTGCTTGGTCACCGCCTGGGCCGCGGCTCCCCAGATTGATGCCGTACCACAAATTGGTTCCCAAAAAATGATGGGACTGACTACCTATTATGAACTGGATGCCTTGCACTTGGACGAATTTTTCGCTTCTTGCCAAATTCTGCGCTGGCTTCGCATGCGCCAATACATTGTCGCTAAGGCAAACCATAAGCAAGGCTGATGCTAAAATATGGATTTTCATTCCTAAGCTCCCGCAAGTTTAAATTATTTATAGCAGAGTCTGGCAGCTGCTTGCTATTGGTAAGTGTGGTCAGTTAAAATTGTTAATATCCGTTATTCTTTCAACCATCCAACTCCAAATATGTACCACCAAAAATTTACCACGAAGTTAAGACTCGGCACTCCTCGCATGTTATCTCTCTAATTGCATCCAGATGCGGCTTTCGAAAGTTTGTTGACCAATAAGCCCGCCTAGGACAAGCGTTGAAATATGCAACAGGGCCACACTCGATCCTAAAGGTGGAGCGCCTTTCGATCGATGACAGTTTAAACAACAAGCAGGAGGCGACCCTATGCAACCGCGACTGAGCTGGATCATCTGCGCGGCAACTCTCATAGGTGGTATGGCCTTCGCGGCGACTGCATCACCTGCGGCGAGCGAGTTGGCAAGCATTCATCAGTTTGATTTCAACGGATACGATAGCCGTGACGGTATGGTCACCATTTCGACCAATGGTGCAGTAAAGTTGAGAATCAATCTGGTTGCTGATGATGTTGTTAGGGTTTGGCTTGATCCTGTTGGCCAATTCAATAAGCAACCTTCATTTGCTGTCCTGAGCGAGTCTTGGGCGCCTGTGGAATATAGCGTTACTGATCAAGGCGGTTATTTGCGGATTAGCACAAAAAAACTTGCCGTTCGCGTGCAGAAGAAGCCGCTCGCTGTGGATTTCTACCGTGAAGACGATCGGACTCCAATCAGCTTGGATGATCGTGCCCGTGGTATGGAATGGGGTGAGGAAAAAAACTTAAGTATTCATCGAAAGCTCGAGTCTGACGAGCATATCTATGGGCTAGGGCAGGACAATACTGAATTTCTCGGCACTCTAGATCGGCGCGGCACCGTGCGAGAGTTATGGACTGGTCAAAGGATCAATCATGGCAAGGTGACGGCAGATGTCCCAATCCCATTTTTGCTGAGTACTGGTGGGACAGGTGGTGGCTACGGCGTTTTTTTTGATAATTCGTATCACACGACATTGGATCTTGGTAAATCCTCAAACGATGTTTACTCATGGCATTCGGCAGGTGGTGAAGCTGTCTACTACTTCATGTACGGACCTAAATTTGCACATATAGTTGACCGCTACACTGCTCTGACTGGGCGTCCTTCACTGCCTAATCTGTGGACACTAGGTTATATGCAAAGTAAGTGCGCATATTACACCTGGGAAGAGATTGACGACGTAATCAAAAGTTTACGTACTAAGCAGATTCCCAATGACAGCCTAGCTATAGATTTCGATTGGCCTGAGCAGCTGCAGAATTATCGCTGGGCGCCCCGGTGGAACGGCGAAAGTCCACAACGACTAAGCGACTATAGTAAGCAGGGCATTAAGTTTATGATTTCGCAGTCAGGTCCGATGATCCGTAAGGATAGTAGTAACTATCAAGATGGTCTCAGGAACAGTATTTTTGCCACAGATGGCAAGGGGCAAACCGTCACCTGTGGCTATTACGGCGGTGATCTAATGGATTTTACTGCACCAAATATGAAGGATTGGCTTTGGCCTCAAATTAGTCATCTGCACCGTGACGGCATCAAGGGGTGGTGGCTGGATTTAACCGAGCCTGAGGGAGAACCGGCGGGTACGGTCTATCAGGGGGGTGCGGCAGCTCGCATTCACAATGTATTCTCGCTGCTGACCAGTAAGACATACCATGAGATGCTTACGGCAGCGGATCCTAATACGCGCGTTTTTATCCTGACAAGGACGGGCTTTTCGGGAATCCAACGCTACGGCGCCGCAATTTGGACGGGTGATATTTACTCTGATTACGAGACTTTTGCGGCACAGGTGCCAGCACTGCTCAACTCAGGTCTTTCTGGCATTCCGATGTGGTCCAACGACTCGGGTGGTTTTCTTGAAGGTTATTATAAGAACAATCTGGAGTCACATGGTCGTTTGTATCAGCGCTGGTTACAGTTTTCAGCTTTTGTGCCAATCGCTCGGGCCCATCACGTAGGTATGGCTTCGCCGACGGACTTTGGTGCCGAGGTCGAGGAAAGTAGTCGGCACTATCTACAAATGCGCTACAGATTACTCCCCTATTTATATTCATACGCGTGGGAGTCACACGTAAGCGGTGCTCCAATGATTCGCCCGCTAATCTTTGAGTATCAATCCGATCCCAAAGTTGTGAATATTAAAGATGAGTTTTTGTTTGGAAGCGAAATTCTCGTTGCGCCGGTTTTGACGGAAGACACCACGAGTCGGTCTGTTTATTTGCCTGAAGGTAAGTGGTTTGGCTACGAGGATGGCCAAGAATATACTGGCGGTAAATTTTATGACATCGCGGCTCCTTTGCAGCGGATACCTTTGTTCGTGAAATCTGGTGCTATCATTCCCATGGCCCCTCCAATGCTAAGTACTGACGAGAAGCCCTGGGATCCGCTTACGATTGATGTGTATCCAGATGGCGAATCGAGTTTTGTTCTTTATTCAGACGATGGCAAGACCATGTCTTTCGAGCGAGACAGAGGATTCACGGAGACTAAAATGCAAAGCATTTTAAGCGATAATAAGACAGAAATATTAACTATTAAATCTAGCAACGATAAATTCGTGCCTCAAAGCTATGTAGTTCAGTTTCATTTACAGTCCGTGCCGTTGAAAGCTATCGTTAATAACCAGGGGTTAGATTTTGCGCCCACTATGGATGATTTCAACCGCAGCGCAAAGGGGGCGTTTTGGGAGGCTGGGATGCGCGTCTTTTACGTTAAGTTTAATCGCGAAGGGGCTTTGACCCATCAACTGCAGGTTGACATGAATGGCAATCTACTCAGGAAGTAATGAATAAGTGCCAGAGCTACCCCATCAGTTCCAACTAAAGAATGTCAATGGTATGGCCGTCAAGATTAGCAATCTTGGCGGCATTATCATGTCGATCACAGTCCCTGATCGTGATGGACGGTGTGAAGATGTCGTGCTTGGGTTTGATGATGCCGCTAGCTATCGTCAAAATGAGCCGTATTTTGGTGCGATCATTGGTCGGTATGGCAATCGCATTGCTAACGCGAGATTTTCGCTTGATGGTGTGGATTACTGCCTTGAGGCCAACAGCGGCCACCATCATCTTCATGGTGGTCGTGTTGGTTTTGATAAGGTGTTGTGGAAACCGGAGTTTAGTCCCAAGGGCGCGGAGCGTGGCGCTGATATCCTTAAACTGCAATATGTGAGTCAATGCGGTGAAGAGGGGTACCCTGGTCGACTCTCGGTTACTGTAACCTATACTTTGGCTAGCGATAACGCGTTGCGAATAGATTACGAAGCAAACACCGATCAGGCGACCGTCGTAAATCTGACGAGTCACTCATATTTTAATCTGACTTCTAAAGTTCAGAGCTCAAATATTCTAGGTCACTATTTGAGAATCCATGCGGATAGATTTACCGTGGTAGATTCGGCCCTGATTCCGACTGGAGAGCTGCGGTTAGTTGAAGGGACGCCGCTAGATTTTAGGCAGATGCAGTTAATTGGCAGTCGTCTTGATCAGGACTTTGATCAGCTAAAGTTTGCCCGTGGCTATGATCATAATTACATCATTAACGGTTACGACAAGTCGCTGCGTTTAGCGGCAGACATCTATGAGCCTATATCCGGTCGTACTCTGGAAGTGTGGACCACAGAGCCTGCAGTGCAATTCTATTCGGGTAATTTTCTCGGTGATCAACTCATTGGTAAACTCATTGGTAAACAGGGTCGAAAGTACGATCGCCATGCCGGTTTTTGCTTAGAGGCGCAGCACTTCCCAGACTCGCCAAATAGACCTGAGTTCCCGACTACCAGATTAGACGTGGGTGAAACTTATACTCAGAGTACGATATATAAGTTTGGAACCGCGCCAAATAAATGATTCAGTTGATGAATGGAGCGCAGGTATTTGGATCCGACGGATTTCGGTTCAAATGCTTGAGCACCAGCGGCATAAAACCAATGACGTCTTTGTTGTTCGCGTCAGCCCATTGAGCCATGCACAGCGGCGGTAAGCTCTCTGCGATGTGGCCCAATTTAATATTTGCATATGCTACCATCATGAACATTACGGCAACACTTGGTGCAGATACTGGGCTATTGAAAACAATTTGTTTGCTTGGGAGTTGAGATCCAAGTTCGGCCAAGACCTCCTGGTACCTTCCGAGCTCATTGAGCACAAGTCCTTTATTAGCGAGAAGGTCAACTTTGAGTGGATCAAGGTGCTGTGCCGCTAGGATGAAAGATAGCGCTTCTTCGTATTTTTTTTGTCGCATCGCTAGTGCCGCCATTCCAGTCTGACCGGCGTAGCTAAGAGGGTTTTCTGCAATCATAGCAGGGAATAGTGTTTCATCATTTTGCCATTTCTGTATTTGTCTAAGACTAAGTGTTGACCATGTAAGTAAAACTGCCAAAGACAGTGCTAGTGCTAGCGGGGCAGAAAGTCGCCAAATTATCTGAGCTAGACAGATAGCAAAGCCGAGCATGCTCAAGTAGAAGTAATGATCAGAAACGGTCGATGTGTGCTGAAATGGAAAAGGAACTATTCCGGAAGTCGGTAATACCATAACGCCTGCGAACAGTATCCAGCCAATAAACCTGGAGCCCAGCTTGTGCCGAAAGACCCAAAATAGCGCTGCTATAAGCGAGATCATCAGAAAGTTAGTGGTCAGATTTGGGTCAGCAAGTACTACGTTAGGTTTACGGCCGTAGTCACTTATCAACTTTATGGGTACGAGCCATTTCTTTAGGTAAAATCCGTAACTATCGACGGCGACCAAGAACCGTTGGGCAAGCCCAATATTTAGGATGTCTTTGTCAGCAATTTCAGTTTGGGCCGCATTGGTTATCAAAATGATCGGTATGGTAGTTAGTAGCCATGCTGAAACTAGCCGAAATAATTTACGTGGGGATTTCGGCTTATGACTCCACAGCACAAAAAGCAGAGCTACCGGCAATGCGACCGCGGATGGCTTGCATAGCATTGCGAAAAAAAATGCTAGCCACCCCAGAATAGCTAGTGCGGGTCGGCGGGATTCTTGAAGAAAACAAGTCGCTGCTAATAAGGCCCCCATGGCACTAAGCAGATCGCGCAATCCCGTAACCCAAGCAACTGGTTCGACTTGCAATGGGTGGACTGCGAATAGTAATGCCGCCGTTAGAGCAAAACCAAATGCTTTTAATTCCCCGTATTTCTCTGGGCTTGATTTTGCGTCATTTTGAATACAGGTCCGTGCAATCAAAAATACAAGGCAGGAATTGAAGCCATGGACGATGACGTTAGTAGCGTGAAAAAGTTTGGGATCTAGGGGAGAGGTTATTTGGGATAGCAGATACCAGGCAGAATAGACTGGGGGTAAAAATAAACATAGGTACGGCCTGTACCAGAACTGGGTCCATAGGCCCGGGTATAGCCATTTATTATTGACGACATTTTGATCGTCGTCCCAGGATAAAAAGTCAAATCCAATGCTCTGGCCGAAAACTATGGCAACCGCGGCAAGGATAATTAAAGCTGACCATATTTGATCATTGTTAAAGGCGAGTGATTTTCTGCCTGCGTTACTTTTTATGGTCACAGGTAATGTATGTCCTCTCGCGGCGTCCTAATGATTGCTGTGCTTTTCTTATTGTAAAGCATCTGCCGATGAAATCCTCATGCCT
>JAPLFY010000030.1 GCA_026390435.1 Pseudomonadota bacterium | reverse complement strand
CCTGATCTTCTATGCTCAGAACATAACGCTTAGATACCTGGAGTCCTTTAACGCCCGCGAAACCAATGCGGGTCAAAGTCTCTTGAATGGCGCGAGCTTCTGGATCGAGAACTTCGGGCTTCAGTCGCACAATCACTTCATAATCAGAACAGCTTGGATAATCAGGGGAGCTCATGCACAACCTTCCGCGTCAATCCTCACCGCCTGCTTTTTTACCTGGATCAGGGCCGCAGACCGAGGCGTTAAGATAATCTTTATTCATACGAGCGATAAACTGTACGCTAATTTCCTTCGGGCATACGGCTTCGCACTCAAACTGATTAGTACAATTACCGAATCCTTCTTTGTCCATTTGCTGGACCATATTCAAAGCCCGGCGCTGCCGCTCCGGCTGCCCTTGCGGCAATAAACCAAGATGAGAAATCTTGGCCGATGTAAACAGCATGGCCGAAGCATTCTTACAGGCGGCCACACAGGCTCCACAACCGATGCACTGTGCAGCGTCCATAGCCTGATCGGCAGATTCTTTAGAAATCGGTAAGTTGTTGGCATCTTGTGCGCCACCAGTATTAACCGAAACATAACCGCCAGCTTGAATTATCCGATCAAAGGCCGAGCGGTCAACCACAAGATCTTTCACAATCGGAAATGCTTTCGCGCGCCAAGGCTCAATAAAAACCTCGTCGCCGTCCTTAAATTGACGCATGTGCAATTGACACGTTGTCGTGCCGCGCTGCGGCCCGTGCGCGACGCCGTTGATCATTAGGGCGCAGGATCCACAGACCCCCTCGCGACAGTCGTGATCAAACGCGACCGGCTCTTCGCCCTTAGCGATCAGCCCTTCATTGACGACGTCGAGCATTTCAAGGAACGACATATGCGTGCTTACATCTGGAGCATCATAAGTCACCATCCGGCCTTCAGATTTAGCGTTTTTTTGGCGCCAAATATGCAACTTTAGCTTCATTATTTGTAGCTCCTCGTCGCGAGCTTGATGTTTTCATAGACCAGTGGCTCAACGTGCCGCGTTGGCGCTTTGCCCTCGCCCTGGTATTCCCAAACAGCTGCGTGCGCGAAATTTTCATCGTCCCGCTTTGCTTCACCCTCGATCTGATATTCCTCACGGAAGTGGCCGCCGCAGGACTCTTCTCTCGTCAGAGCGTCGGCACACATAAGCTCGCCAAACTCTAAGAAATCGGCAACTCGCCCAGCTTTTTCGAGCGACTGGTTTAAGTTTTCACCCTCGCCGAGAACCCGAACATTTTGCCAAAACTCTTCGCGCAACGCGGGGATTTTAGTAAGAGCTTCGGTTAGCCCGGCGCGATCTCTCGACATACCGCACTTATCCCACATGATTTTGCCGAGTTCTTTGTGGAAGCTGTCAACTGTGCGCTTTCCATTGATAGAGAGTAAGCGCTTTAGCTTTTCTTCCACCTGATTCTGAACGGCGCGGAACTCACTCCCCTGGGTGGTGACTGGATCACGGCTCATTCCGGCCAAATAATTGCTAAGTGTGTAGGGCAAAACAAAGTAGCCATCCGCCAGGCCCTGCATCAATGCACTGGCCCCAAGCCTGTTGGCGCCATGGTCAGAGAAGTTAGCTTCGCCGATGACAAAAAGGCCCGGGATTGTGCTCTGAAGATTATAGTCAACCCAAAGACCACCCATCGTGTAATGAACCGCTGGGAAGATGCGCATGGGAAACTTGTATGGATCCTCTCCCGTGATGCGCTCATACATCTGAAACAAGTTGCCATATCTCTGTGCGATCGTGTCGCCGCCGAGCCTCTTGATGGAGTCACGAAAATCTAAATAGACGCCGAGTCCATGCTCACCAACGCCGCGGCCTTCGTCGCAGGCCTCTTTTGCAGAACGCGAAGCAATGTCCCGCGGCGCCAGATTGCCGTAACTGGGATACTTGCGCTCGAGATAGTAATCGCGCTCAGCCTCTGGGATGTCGTCGGGCCTACGCTTGTCACCCGTGCTCGACGGAGCCCATACTCGGCCATCGTTCCGCAGTGACTCGGACATTAAGGTCAGCTTTGACTGGTAATCGCCGCTTACCGGAATACAAGTCGGGTGGATCTGCGTAAAGCATGGGTTAGCGAAGCCAGCGCCGCGTTTATGAGCCCTATAGGTGGCTGTTACGTTCGAGCCTTTGGCGTTCGTCGATAGATAAAATACGTTACCGTAGCCACCCGAGCCGAGGACCACCGCATGAGCGGCATGCGTCTCGATCTTGCCCGTCACCAAGTTGCGCACGACTATGCCCGAAGCCTTGCCGTCCTGGACTACCAAGTCCAACATCTCAGTGCGCGGGAACATCTTCACTTTACCGGCAGCAATCTGGCGCTCGAGTGCCTGATATGCGCCCAGTAGCAGCTGCTGTCCGGTCTGACCACGGGCATAAAATGTTCGTGAAACCAAGGCTCCGCCAAAAGATCTATTGGCTAAAAGGCCGCCGTACTCACGGGCGAAGGGCACACCCTGAGCCACACACTGATCGATAATACCGGTACTAACTTCGGCCAGACGATACACATTCGCTTCGCGAGAACGGAAGTCGCCGCCTTTAATGGTGTCGTAGAAAAGACGCTGAACACTGTCGCCATCGCCCTGATAGTTTTTCGCTGCGTTAATGCCGCCCTGGGCGGCAATCGAGTGAGCACGACGCGGGCTGTCTTGAAAACAAAAACAGAGCACCTCGTAACCAAGCTCGGCCAGCGTCGCCGCCGCCGAGGCGCCAGCCAAGCCTGAGCCAACGACAATTACGGTGTATTTACGCTTGTTGGCAGGATTCACCAACTTGATGTCAAATTTGTGCTTGGTCCACTTGTCGGCCAAGGGCCCCGAAGGGATCTTTGGATCGAGATTCATCGCCGTCGCCTCGCTGTAAAAGCTACTTCAGGATGCCGAGCATGATCGAAACCGGAATGGACATAAACCCTGCCGCCAACAGAGATCCCAGAACCGGGCCGATACTTCTAATTATCGGATTATATTTGGAGTGATTGAGTCCTAGAGTCTGAAACAAGCTAGATAAACCATGGTTTAAATGGAGACCGAGCAGGACCATTGCGGCGATGTAAGTTACTGCAACAAGAGGGCTACTGAATGACAATATCAACATCTGATACACATCCGTATGGCCTAGAGCCGCTATCTCAGGACTGGTCACACGAAAGGTAAAATGCGCCAAGTGAAACAAAATATAGCTTAGAGACAGCAGTCCGCTAAGGACCATGGTCCGAGAAGCAAACGATGCCCTTGTATAGCTCTTCTTCGCATAAGCGATGGGTCGCGCCCGCTTATTGAGCAAGTTAAGGCGAATAGTGAAGTAAATATGCAGCCCTGTAATCGCGACAAGCCCAACACGAGCGCCCCAAAGTAGCGCGCCCTTGCTCCTTAGCCAGGCGGCGTAGCCGTTGATAGCGTCGGGCCCACCAAAGACCAACAAATTGCCGGACAAATGGCCGACAACAAAGCCCACCATTGCAAGGCCTGTTAAAGCCACAATCGACTTAGCTCCGACGGAGGAATTTATAGTTTGCTTAAGCCAGGACATCTTTGTAACCCTCGCCGCTGATCCGGTCGCCCAGTTTGAAACGCGCACAGATTAACATAATACCGCATTTGGTACAGCTTCGCTTTGACCCTCAGGCCCGACGCTCACAGATACCGCTCGCTCGGGTACAAATAACCGACGCGCAACGCGAAGTACATCGGCTGCGGTCACTTTCGCGATAGTTTTAGGGTAAGTCATAAAGTCGTTATACCCGTAGCCATAAAGCTCCATTAAAGCCATGGTGCTGGTTTGAGCATCACTTTTCTGCAGGCCCATCTCATGCGAGCCGATGATGTAATTACGTGCGCGCTCTACTTCTGCATCGGAGGGAGCGTGCTCCATTAATTCGTAAATCTCTGACTGCAAAGAAGCCAGTGCTCGCTGACCTTTTTCTGGGGCACAAGCAATGTAGGCACCGACGATCCCCGGATGGCGGCCGTAGCTCACAAGAGGACTAACCGTGTAGGCCAAGCTTTGCTTATCACGAAGTTCACGAAACAAACGCCCACCGTGCCCACCCAACACCGTGGTCAACACGTCTAGGGCCGCCCTGTCGCTATCGCCCCAGGTGAGGCCGTTAAAACCAAACGCAATGTGGACTTGTTCGCGCGCTTTTACCAGGCTCACGTTGCCGAATCGACCCTGACCTATCGCTTGCTGAGACGCAAATTCACGCCCTTTGGCTGCGGGTGAAAATCCTTTTAATGCGCTGCGGACCAAAGCCTCGACTTTGGCCGTTGGCAAGTTCGCTGCCACAGAAAAAACCCAAGGACCACTGTCTCTTAACGAACGATATGCTTCGCTCAGCAACTCTGTGGTAAAACCCCGCACCGAATCCACCGTACCTGAAATGGGATGCCGGTAAGGATGGTCCCCATATAGCTGCTCCTGGAACCGCCGAATGCAGATGCTGCTAGGCGAGTCATTCTGCGCCAGCAAACCCTGCTCGATCTCGCGCTTAGTCGAGACCCACTGCGCCTCAGGAAAGGCCGGGGTCAAAAATACTTCTCGAAGTAGCTCCAACATCCTTTCGGTCTGCTCGGTAAGGCACTGCATATGAATGCCGGCCGAATCCTTGCCAGAAAAGCCCTCAAGACTAGCTCCAAGCCCCTCGACTTCCGTAACTAGCGAGACATAATCGCGACTCTCACTGGCCATCCCCAGCATCGAGAATACGGCGTTGTAGAGCCCCGCATTCGCAGCAGTTTCAGCGCGAAGGCCGCCCTCAGTTGCAGCTGTCAAAGTAAATAAATCAACATTAGGATTTCGGCGATGAATCAAACGCACGCCGTCACTGAGATCGATCACCTCGGTATCCTTAGCACGCGCTCCAAGAGATTTGGCCGCCGGCGTCGAAACCGCGACCGAACCTTCACTGGCTCCCGCTAAGACACCGCGACGAAAGCATGTGCGCAGCTCAGCCTCAGTCAACTCAAAGTCATTTGGCACCAAGACGACAACGGCCGCATCTTCAGGCCGCAGCCAACGCCTTGCCGCACCTATTACAGCTGTCTCTGGCATGTGATTGATCATCGCCGTATACACTTCGTCGTACACTAGCTTTTGCGCTGTGCGCAGGCCAAATCCAAGGGCACGGGCCTGGCCATCTACCGTTTCTTCTTGATAAATTCTGTCCGCCTTCAGGTTGGCGCGAGCACGACTAAGCTCGTCGCCGGTCACTGGCTCCACACCGCTTAGGCGGGCGACCTCACGCCCTATCGCCGCCGTGGCACTTAAGATCGACTCGAGCGGCATGAGCGCGCTTATTTCGAACAACCCACCGAATAACGGCGAATAAACAGAAGCACTAGCATTCGTAACTACAGCCTCGTCGTCTCGCAAGCGCTGATTGAGTCGACTCATTTCACCCGCACCTAGGGCAAAAGCAGCAACATCTAAGGCGGTACTGTCAACGTTTTCGAGTGAAGGTGCCGGATAAACTACAGCAAGTCGGGGCTGTTGATAATCCCCGCGCTTAATGGAGACTCTTGGCCACTCCAAGCAGCTTTCGGGCCGCTCCGGAAGACGAAGGCTCTGCCGAGCCATCGTCGAATTCTTCGCAATACAACCAAATGTAGCTTTGATCTGCGACAGCATTTCCAATTCATCAAAGTCACCGACGGCAACGACGGTGACATTCTGCGGGGTATACCACCTCTGGTAAAACTGCTCCAGGTCATCGCGCAAAAAGCCGCTGACACTTGCCTCAGACCCAATAATGGGACGTCCAGCCTCTGATCCCGCGAACATGAGTTCGAATACACGCCGACCGAGTATCGACCCAGGACCATCATTAGAGCGTCGGATTTCTTCTAAAATCACTTCGCGCTCACGCTGAAATTCAACCAGCTCGAGTCGGCTCGAAGAGAAGGCATCGCACAGCAAATCGACACCGAGGTGGGCATGCTCTGCGGCCAGGGTCAAATGATAGACTGTCTGATCAAAAGTCGTATATGCGTTGATGTCACCACCACACGCCTCAACCGTCGCAGCTATCTCACCAACGGCTCGTTTTTCCGTGCCCTTGAACAGCATATGCTCGAGGAAGTGAGCCATGCCTCTTTCCTCGGACTGCTCGTGCATGGACCCGACTCCCACCCAAATCTGGATGGCTACCGCGGGGGTAAAGCGGTTTTCTTTTAAAACAACTTCGACGCCATTCTCTAAAAATTCATGAATCATTGCATCGCCATTTCGAAGCTAATCATAAGTGCTTGATGAGCCGTGCTTAGCTTCATGTAAGGACGAGCTACGGAGTATGAAAGGCTGAAATTCTTGTTCGTAAGCGCCGCACCCGCAGCTAACGCTCGTCGATCGTCACTAAGGGATTCACCATAAGATGCTAAAATTTTCAAATATTCTTGTACTTGAATCGTCCCCGAAGCGATCAACATCCGCTCCGGAGTTTGCATGGAGCGGCCTGAACTTGGGGCATCTAAATCTAGGGGCGACTCGAACTGTGCCACGCGATCACGTTGGCGAATATCAACATAGCCGGTAAAGAACTGGCTAAATTGATAAGTTGTGCCCATGCGGTAAGTTCTAGGTGCGTAATCTTTGATTTTTTTAGTTGAAACGTTCTGCGCCGAAACACCGAGCGACCATCCTGGGGTAAGCAACGTGGCGACTCCAATGTTCAAGCCGGTCCCGGTGATTCGCTTTTCACCGCGTTTTTGCTCAAGCGAGCCGTGAACTGGATGCCCCTCGACAAAAGTCCCACCAATCCCGACCGAGGTCGTGCCAAACTCTTGAGCTAGGGCTAATGAAATTCGCCTATTAAGTGGGGAGTCATAGGCGGATGCCCCGGTCATTTTTCCGTTGTCATCAGCCTGATACTTAAAGTCCTCAAGAAAACCCGTGTAGCTCACGCCGGCGGCCACGGATGACGTCTTTGAATCAACAACACCAGCTTGGTAATAATCCCTGCCCTCAGTCGGCCAGTGATAAACCCCGTTCGTGATGTAGGTCTTTTGGCCTGTAATCAAAGCTGGATTAACCGAAATCGCACTGAAACTGTCTGTAGCTCCAACCCCACCGTTGTTGATAGCCGACCCCAAACCACTGGTGGATTCATATTCGTCAGGCAAATGCGGCACGCTATCGGCACCGTAAGCCCCGACAGAATGAGTCATAAGACTAAAAATAATGTAGACCACCGCTCTGGTCATAAGGCTAGGCCCCCGTGCGCAATAAAGTGATGAGTACTGAGGTCCTACTTTATAATAGCAGACCGCTCGCACCCTGACACGACGGCTCCGAAGACACCAGTGACATCGCCGCTGCTAAGCTTTGGCCGTCTGTTTGATGGCAGCCACTGGCGCCTTAGTCAAAGCGGAGACATTATTTTTCATCACTTTAATGGCGGTATTATTCGCCACTTCCAATGTTACAAACGATTCCGCAACGGAACGAACTTTGCCTATGATTCCGCCCGAAGTCACCACCTCGTCGCCTGCTTTTAAATTATTAAGAAGGTCGGCTTGTTCTTTGGCCTTCTTTTGTTGCGGGCGAATAATCATGAAATACATGATCACTAGGAAGCCAAGAGGCATGGGTAGTATTTCAACCAAAGACGGACTTTTTGCGGCGGCACCTTCAGCAGCTTGCGCCATGGCTGTGGTCGCGCTAAGTAAAACTTGAATCACGGTAACTCCTCCTAGTGCAACGGAAGGGCCGACCTTATCCGAATAAGGTCATACGATCAAGAAGCCCGCCAGATTTTTGCCGATTCCCTTTTATTTTGAGATTTTCCATGCGCCTCAACCTCGATGAATTAAACGCTGAACAACGGGACGCCGTCACCTCGGTAGACGGTCCGATCATGATTCTGGCTGGGGCAGGCACGGGCAAGACGCGAGTGATCACCTACCGACTGGCTTATATGCTCGACTGCGGCATACCAGCAAGCTCTATCGTGGCGTTATCCTTCACCAATAAAGCGGCCAAGGAAATGTCCGAGAGAGTGCGTAAACTGATCGGCAGCCGCGGTCGCAAAGCTTGGCTCGGGACCTTTCATAGTTTTTGCCTAAGCCTCCTCCGGCGCTTTCCCGCCGAGGCTGGATTGACTGCGGGTTTCAGCCTAGCCGGCACATCAGACCAGATCGACCTCGTGCGCAAAGGGCTAGAAGAGAAAAATTGGGGCGGCCTCTACCAAGCCGATCGCCTTCATTATCAGATCGGCGTGGCGAAAAACCACCTTTTGGGGCCGGAAGAGCTGCGACAAGGACAAGGTCATACCTTAGTTAATACAGACACCGCCGTATTGGCCGAGGTTTTTGAGCTATACGAGCGGCAGTTGCGACTAAATCGCGTCATTGATTTCGATGACTGTATTTACCGAACCGTACTCTTACTTCGCTCACACCCCGGGGTGAGAGAGCGGATCCGCCGTGAATTTCGCTATTTCATGGTTGATGAGTACCAGGACACAAATAGCGCCCAATTGGCCGTCCTAGAACTCTTAGCGAGCGATAAACACGAAGTCTGCGTAGTCGGTGACGACGATCAGTCCATTTATAGCTGGCGTGGGGCCATGTATGAGGTCCTTGAGCAATTCGAAAGCCTTTTTCCCGGCACTAAAGTCATCAAATTAGAGCAGAATTATCGGTGTTCCAACGTCATCCTTGGGGCGGCGAACACGGTGATCCGCAACAACACCAAGCGAAAAGATAAAACGCTGTGGAGTGCTTCGCAAGAGACTGCGCCCATTGTCCTTAGTCCCTGCGAAGATGAGACCGCCGAAGCGAATTTATTGGCCGAAAAATGCCTGAGTCTTTTGGGCGCCGGTATGGAGGCGAGCGATATCGGCGTGCTTTATCGCGCTAATAATCAGGCGAAACCCATTGAGCTGGCACTGCGTGAGGCGCGCCTACCCTACCGTACCTTTGGCGGTCAGAGCTTTTTTGAAAAAAAGGAGGTCAAAGATCTCGTTAGCTACCTACGCCTGGTACTAAATAACGATGATCGATTGGCGCTGTGGCGCGTAATCAATACACCGCATCGAGGCATAGGTCTGAAAACATTAGAGCGCATAGAAGATGCGGCGAAGCAACAAAAGCTCTCGCCATTTACTGTCATGCGCGACATGGCTGGTCACGGCGGCAAGTCAGAGACTGCTGTTCGTGGCTTCATCGAGCTCATCGACAGTCTCAGCCACCTACCACAAAGAACCCCAAATGACTTTGAAGCACTGGGTCTAGCGATCATCAAAGCCGCGGGCCTGGAACAAGACATTAGACTGAAAACCGAAGACGGTGGTTCGCGTGAGCGCAAGCTGGCGAACCTAAGAAGCCTGCCAAAATGGTTTGGCACACTCGCTGGAGACTGTACCGACGAGGACAGTCCGGTGAATATTCAGGATCTCTTAGATTCTCTGTCGCTCGACAACGATCGGCGTGAAGATAAAAATCAAAATCAAAGCCAAATCTCACTCATGACGGTTCACGCGGCGAAGGGCCTAGAGTTTCCAGCGGTCTTCGTTGTTGGGCTAGAAGAACAACAACTCCCCCACAAAAACAGCTTGCTCGATCCCCAGGCTTTATGCGAGGAGAGGCGGCTTTTTTATGTGGCCTTAACGCGAGCTAAGAGCAAACTATTCCTTTCTTATTGCTTGGACCGAAATGCCGGATATCAGGGCAAACAGTCGCGAACTCCATCACGATTTCTCGACGAAGTTCCCCCCGAATGTTTCGTAAAATCAGACCAAGCCGCCAGCGCCGAAGCGCGCGTTAACGCCGAAAGTAACAGAAAAGCACAGACCATCCAGCGGCTGAGCTCACTGCGGGGGAGCCTTGGAGCACCACGCCGCTAGGTCAGCCTTAACCGCGCACCACTTCGGCGTCTAAAAGGCCTTTTTTGCTGACGAATTCGCGCAATTTTTGAATGATCCTTGACTCAATCTGGCGAGCGCGCTCACGTGTGACTCCGTAACGATCGCCGATTTCCTGAAGAGTTAGGGGGTCTTCCGCCATCATCCTGGCATCGAACACCTCTAGATCTCGGCCCTTCAGGGTCTCTCTAAAGTCTGCCAAATGATCAGCAAAAATGCGCCGAACTTCGTCATCCGCTAGCGCATCCTCAGTGCTCTCTGCGCTTGATGCCAGCAGTTGCCCGCGCGTGACTGAGTCGGACTCATTGGATAAGGGGGCGTCTAGAGAAAGATCAGGTGCTGCCAATCTGGCCTGCATTTCTTCGACGTCTTTTTCGCGAACGTTTAAATGCTCCGCCAACATTTTGGCGTCTACATGATCGTACTCCTGTAGCAACTTACGCGCGGTGCGCTCTAAGTTGTAGTACAGCTTGCGTTGATCGGCTGTCGTGCCAATTTTAACCTGGCTTCTATTGTCCATAATATATTTCAGAATGTATGCTCTTATCCACCAGGCAGCATAACTTGAAAGTTTAACCCCCTTATAAGGGTTAAACCGCTTGACCGCTTGCATCAGGCCGTAGTTACCTTCTTGAATCAAATCCAAGAGATTCAACTGGGCTTGGCGGAAATCATTGGCTATCTTAACGACCAATCGCAAGTTCGCCGTGACTAATCTATGTGCTGATCGGACGTCGCCTTCATCAAATTGCTGACGAGCGAGTTCGTACTCTTCTTCTGGTTCGAGTAATGGATATTTAGCGATCTGCTGTAGATACAGCTGAATTGGTGAAAGGGTTGCTAACGCTCGTTCACCCGATCGGACCGCTGGGAGCTTCGTCACTGGCCTAGACCCCCCTCCAAACGAAAGGCGACAAAAGATGTCAGGGATCGGCATCATAACAAATCCGCACTCTAAGTTGAACAGGCGAAATCCTGATCGACCGGCGCTTTTGGGCTTTATACTTGGCGCCCAGGGGCAGCTGGAGGTTACCAACTCGCTTGCTGATTTAGAACGAGTCGCCCTAGACTTTAAGGGCAAGGGCATTACAACCCTAGCAATCAATGGAGGAGACGGTACAGTATCTCGGACATTGACTGCTTTTTTAGCGGCTTACGGTGAAACGTCGCTGCCCCAGATAGCGCTACTTCGCGGTGGAACTATCAACGTTCTGGCCAACAATTTAGGGATCCGGGGAAGCCCCGAGGAAATTCTGTACCGCCTGGTTGAATGGCACTCAAGCGGACGGTCAATGCCGGTCCGGCGGGTACCGACATTATGCGTCGAAGGAAACCACGGCTTTCTCTTCGCCAACGGCATGGCTCCCGCCTTTCTCAAAGAATACTACAAACGCAAATCCGGAGCCTTTGGAGCATTTTTATTAGTTTGTGCTGTGTGGCTTTCAAGCCTTTATAAAGGACGCTTACACGATAAAATTGTGCAAGACCTGCGCCAAAATTTACGTCCCGGTGGGCGGCGCCCGATCGACCACACCTCCTGCTCGGTGTTCTGCTCGACCGTGCTCAAGTTGCCTCTAGGAGTTCCACTCTTTCATATGCTTGATAGCCACCCTAGAGAGTTCCAATGCGTAAGCTTCACTACACCGTCCCGTGAATCTTGGCGTCTACCTTTAGTTCTACTAAGGCGACAAGACGACCCAGGAAAGGATAAAATCAGTTTTTGTTGCGAAGAGTTACAGATCGAGATGCCGCATCCATTCGACTACACACTGGACGGTGAGCTTTTTACCTCAACAAATAACAGCGTAAATATTGGGATTGGGCCAGAACTTGACTTCGTCACCATCTAAACCTCACGCAAATATTCTTACCCCGCCCGCTGCTGAACTGGTGGCGAAGATATTAAATGTTCCGGAAGTCAACATCGCCTGGTTAGCAGGAGACGGCTCCGACAGATGCTATTACCGAATTCACTCTCCTAAACTCGAGAATCCGCTTGTGCTGATGCAGCTCTCTGGAAGCGATGCCGTGGCATTGCGTTCAGGTGGATATGACTGGATTAAAATAGCTTCTTTGCTCGCTGACAGGGGCATTTTCGTGCCCAGAGTGATCGCGACGATGCCGGATCATGCGGCACTTATCATAGAAGACTACGGTAACCAGATGCTTGAGGGACGTGTGTTCGCCATGATTGAGAATCAAGGCACACAGGAGCTGCACTCAATCTACAAAAAATGTATGGAAATCATCGCCAAATTCCTCGCGATCCCTGCGACACAAAACGCGGTTTGGTGTCATCGCGCGTTCGATGCTGATCGATTTGCCTGGGAACTAAATTTCTTCATCCAGAAATATGCAATTCCAATTTCTGGAATTGATTTTTCAACCAGTGAGCGCGCTCAGTTTGATCTAGAGGTCAAACTTATCAGCGAAACACTCGCGGCTAATTCGTATTATTTTGTTCATCGTGATTTCCATTCCCGCAATGTTATGGTCAAAGACGCTACCCTCGCCGTAATTGACTTCCAAGATGCTCGCCTTGGGCCAGCATCCTATGACCTAGTGTCTCTGTGTTTCGATTCCTATGTGCCTTTTGATGCCGCATTTCGCACCCAACTTATGAAAAGTGGTCTAACCATAATTAGGGAACAGCTGGGCGAGAAAATTCATGCCGAAGTCGATGCTCTATGGCGCCCTATGTTGCTACAGCGGCAATTAAAAGCGATAGGCAGCTTCGGGTATCTGACTTTAGATAAAAAACGGAACAACTATCTCAAGTACGTCGAACCTGCCCTAGCCACTCTGGAAGCGCAAAACCTACAGGATGAGCGCTGGCCTCTCATATCAGATACCTTAATAAGGCGGCTGCGCCGTCAACTGGATCAGCGGTAATATGCACGGTAATTTTAAGGGTCTAGTACTAGCAGCAGGCTTCGGCACTCGCCTTAGGCCGCTTACCAACCACTATGCTAAGCCGTTGGTGCCTTTTTTTGGTGCCACACCTCTGGAGCTAGCATTATGGCGACTTGAAGCGTCCGGGGTGAAAGATATTGCGATCAACTCGCACTATTTTCCTGAACAAGTCGCCAGTTTTGTCGATGAAAATCGCCATGATCTCAATATTAAATTGTCATACGAGCCAGAAATACTAGGGACGGGTGGCGCCCTCAACCCGCTGCTCCCCTGGGTTGGCGACGACAGTCTGATTGTAATCAATGGAGACGTAGTTTCGACCGTTAATATTCAGGATCTAATCGAGACCCATCTCCACGGCAATGCGGTTGCTACAATGGCTCTTTTACCCTCGGTAATTCCGGGGGAAAGCTCCGTTTTTCACCAAAACGGTGCCGTCAACAGTATCAGCAAAAGCCCAGTAAGCAATGGTTCGCAGGCTGGGAATTTTGCTTGTGTTCAAATTCTATCTCCAGAATTTCTCAAATTATTGCCAGAAAATGGCGCTTTTGACATTATTTCGAAAGGCTACCTTCCGGCTCTACAGCGCCGAATGACGATTTGTGCGTCCATTCACGATGGCTACTGGTTTGACCTAGGGACGCCCGAGACCTATTGGGCTGCAATCCACCAATTACTTAAGCGCCCAGCGCTCGTCGAAGCTCTGGGAATCAAGGCCTGCCGCGCGCTCAATGGCCGGGCTACAACCATGACGCTAGATGGTGTTTTTATAGACTCTCGGAGCACCGTCGATGCGACCGCTAGGATCGGTCCGGCAGTGGTCGTTGAATCCAACTGCAGCATCTCCGCAAACGCTGTGGTCAGCGAATCCGTCTTGTTGCCGGGCGCACGCATAGGGCCGGGTGAGGTTATACATCAGATGATCGTTGGGCCGAAGCTTAGACACCAACTATCTGTCTCAGTATAAGAGGGTCTACTCATCACGGTTGGGGAGTAAGCGGACGGGGCTGTAAAATTTGCCTAGTCTGGTTGCAAATCATTCGATCTCTTGATGATGCTGGCCTTGATCATCGCTGAGTTCTTTAGTTTGACAGAGATAGCTAATCTTTCAGCTTCACTACCGCTTAGTTTGGTTTCTAAACCGTTGACTCGTCTTTCTTGATACGAGATTCGGGTTCTTAACTGAAACCTTCATCAGACCTGCACGCTGAAAACGCCTTGCTTCAATTCGCGCACTGATGATTTATCACACCACGAAGTCTTACGACTTCCGATTATAGTTAATTGCATTCTATACGCGTTGTGCGCTGATTTTTCCGACGAAATTCGTTTTTGTTACGAGGTTTTTACCCACGGATGCAGCTCTCGCGCCGCCGTAAGTCTTAACATGGGATTTAACTACTAACTTCTTGGCGGTTGGGTGGTTGAGTTTAGCGATTTTTACGTTTTCAACTTTAACTTTTAGCATTGCTGCTTGAACTGCTCCCTTAGGAACATAGAAGACGGTTGAACCGGATTGGACTACGTCAGGGTTTTCGATATTGTCGTTGTGGCGCCAAATGGAGCGCCAGCCGGAGCTTTCGCCGTAAACACGTTTAGAAATGGAAGCGAGCGTGTCGCCTGGTTTAACTTGTTCTTCGCCGCGCTGTACTGCGTCATAAGCTTTCGCAAACGCAACTGCGCTATCGTCGAGGGTGTAATAGACAACGTCGCCTGGGTAGATACGTTTAGGGTTGGTAAGTCCACTCAGAGTCGCCATTTCCTGCCAGTGTTTCATTGAGCCGAAGATTTTCTGGGAAATCTTGGCAAGAGTGTCGCCTTTCTCAACGATGTAGGCCATCTTAGACCCAATCTCTGGCAAACCTGCCGAAGCTGGGGTGCCACCCGGTTGTTGAGGAAGTGCAGATGCAGTAGAGCCTTCGGCTCTCCCTGCTGGTGCTGCTGCTGGTGCTGGTGCTGCGGCATTAGCAGACGCGGCTGCAGGAGCCGAGGCCATTGCTGCCGCTGGTGCTTCTGCTGGAGCCGATGCTGTGCCGGAATCTGCTGCGGTGTTTTCACCCGCTGGTTGTTGGCCATTCATCTCCGTGATGATGTCCTGTAAATCGTTTTCTCCGGCGCCTGCGCCGGCTGCGTCAGCTGTTGTGCCAGCTGCTGGATCTGTGACTCCAGCATCTGCTGCGGCTGCGCCATCCTCGACGGCGGTATTACCGCCGCCACCCTCGGTTCCGTCTTCGCTGGCTGTGTTTTCACCGCCCGCGTTTTCATCTGCCGCCTGGTTCTCTGCCCCGTTCACTGGCTCTTCGGTCTCCTGGTCGCCGGAACACCCGACGCTTCCGAAACTGAATGCTAGTGCTAGGACAGAAGCGCCAAGCCAGCGCCTCCTGAACACTTTCATTCCCGATCCTCCAAAAAAAGTTTGCACACTACCTTACGAATCCTGCCTCGGCAGAAAATCGTAATGGCCTTAGTTTATTACAGACTGAATGCCGCATGCCCGCAAGGGGCAATGTTTTCCGATGGAGCTGTGCGCTTTAATGCCTGTTCAAAAGCAAATCTTGCCGCTCGTACGCTTACACAATTGAATGTGAGGCGGCTCATTAGTAGTGCTCAATCTGTTTATACCATCGACAGAATCATTGCCTATTCAGGACCCCAACACATAAACATTATTAGGTTTTTGTGAATAGTCGCCGCGGCATGGATCTTGCTCACTGTTCTTGTGGTTTAGGACGCTGATTTCGACGGAAGTTGCCCATGAATAGTCTGCTGGTTCTCTTATTAGCAATGCTGCTAATCCTTTTAATTGCTGTATTCTGCACGACACCCCCCCCCGCCAGGGCCCATCACGCACGCGCCGTGAATAACTGGGGGAGGTGGTTGCCGGTCGTTGCAATACTGGGATACTTTGCAGCAATTCTGCTCAATTTAGCCAATCTTCCGCTGGACGTAACTTTATTAAAATCTGTGCGACTTCCCTTTAAATCCGTAGAACTCTACTTCCTGTTTTTCCTGGGAACTTTATTTATCACCCGGGTCGCAAACATATCGGCTCTAGGAGCGCTTTCGTTCACCATTCTGCATAGTATGCTGCACGGATACAGTCTTTACGAACGCTCGGTTTTTATATTTGTTACCTCGCAATTAATTATCATTTTCCTCGCCGACAAAGCCCCTTGGGCTGGACCTAAACCGTCTCCTGTTGCCTGTCAAAAGCTCCGCCAAATCGGCTTGGGGGTACTCACCATCAGCGCAATCGCTGTTACTATTTGTGGGTTAGCAAAAATCAATGACTTTCGGACATGGCTACAGTCTGTTGCCGGCATGCACACTTCGCGAATCTTAATTACGGCAATGCTTACTTGCATGCTAATCGGTTGGGGCGCCGTCTGGATTCGAATGTTGCGCCCATTCATGATGCCACTTCTAATTTTGCCGACTCTAATGCTTTTTACTTATTTAACGGGCTGCTCTAGCTCAATTAGTGCCGTCATCCTTTTAGTAACTTTAATTTTATCTCTGGCTACTTCTGACAGACGCTCCTATGGAGCGGTGATTGACGGGCAGTTTTCGCGCAAGTTATTCTAAATAAGTGGCAACAAGTAAGAAAATGCGGGTTCACCCACCACTCTTACTTGCCTAACCCGCCAAGGATGTCTCAATCTTGTGCTTTTCCCGACTGGGAGCTCGCCTTGTTCCAAGGCAAATTCGAACACACTATTGATGAGAAAGGTCGCTTGGCTCTGCCGGCCGCCTTGCGGCGCCTTTTAAGTGGCGACGACCTAGGCGGTGTGTCGGTCATTTTAACCATTGCGGACGGCTGTTTAGCGGCTTACTCGCGCCAGGAATGGCAAAAAAAAGCCGAAACCTCGGCCAAGCCGGCCCAATTTGATGCACGTGTGGCCGCTTTTAAAAGACTTTTCCTAGGTTGTGCCCAGGATTGTCCAATCGACAAAGCTGGTCGCATCCTGGTACCTATGGACCTAAGGCGCGACGCTAAGCTGCAAAAAGACTGTGTCGTAATCGGTCAACTAGATAAAATTGAAATGTGGGCCGCCGAACGCTGGCGCTCCTGTTTTAACGAGATGGCCGACCAAGTCGGGTCAATCAGTGCCGCACTCTCAGAATTTGGAATTCCGCTGTGAAAAATCCTTCGCAATTGCATCAGACTGTACTTCTAACAGAGCTCGTTGAGGCGATGAATCTGGGGCCTGGCGACATCGCTATCGACTGCACCGTCGGTGCTGGCGGGCACACGGAAAGAATTCTTGGAAAGGTCAAGGAGGGTGGCCAAGTCATCGGTGTTGACCGAGACAAAGCTGCGCTGAAGATCGCTAGTAGCCGCCTCGAACAGCACTTAGCCACTGGTACCCTAAAGTTAGAGATGGCTCCTTTTTCTGCCCTAGGTGAGATTGTCAAACGACACAATATCGAGGGAAAAGTTCAAGCGATTTGCGCAGATATTGGTGTCTCGAGTATGCACTTAGACGACTCTGAGCGCGGCTTTTCTTTTCAGGATGATGGGCCGCTTGATATGAGAATGGATCAGAGTGGAGAACGTACTGCAGCGGATCTCATTGCCGAGGAAGACGAGGAGACTCTGATACGAATATTCAGAGAATACGGCGAGGAGCCAAAGGCAAAACAGATTGCTCGGCGCATCTTGCAGGTTAGGGAAACCACCCCAATCGTGACAACGCGGCAACTTGCCGATCTTGTTAAGGCGGCGGCTGCGTATCACACCGTTAGTCGCAAGCATCCTGCCACCAGAGTTTTTCAAGCTTTGCGCATCGCCGTTAACGACGAACTGGGAGAACTCAAGGCTCTTTTGGACTGCGCTTTCGCAGCCCTAAAACCTGGTGGCCGCTTAGTGATTATAAGTTTTCACTCTCTCGAGGACAGGATTGTGAAACAAAAGTTTGTCGATTACACAGGAAAGAACAAAAGAGAGAGTATTCCTCGGGACCTCCCCATCCTTGCGTCCTCTATCGACCGGTTAATTGACGCGAAAGCTGATATAATCAAGCCATTCCCCGCTGTTCCCAGCCAAGCCGAGATCGACCTTAATCCCCGTGCACGTAGCGCTAAGATGCGAGTTCTCGCCAAGCTTTGATTTATTTTCTAGCTATGATTAAACTTAAGGACAGCTAATGAATCAGAGGAACTTAATACCGCTGACGGCCACTACTGTCTTGGCCGTATTCAGCCTGATCTTAATGACTCTGGTGATGCTTCGGATTCATCTCCGGGTGCAGACCACCATGATCGGATACGAAATTGGCCACCTTAAAGCGGCCGAAGCGAGATTAATAGAATCGAGAAATGTGCTAAAAATGCAACTCGCCAAGATAACAACTCAGAAGCATTTGCAGCGAATTATTCAGGTCAACTCCCCCAAAGGCTCCGCCGAAGGGACTTTTGCTCTTAAGTGAGTCGCTTGCTGAAAAAAATCCATCTACTCATTTTTGGTCGCTCGGCTCGAACTCAAGCTGGGGAGTTTCGAAGCGATCGAGCACATTTAATCCAGTGGGCTCTACTTTTTTTATTCGGACTGATTGCTGCCCGGGCTGTTGTCTTGCATGTTTTTCCGTCTCAGGGCGACTCGCTCCAGCATCTTGCTGACAATCAATATCAACAAGAAGTTACCCTGGCACCAAGTCGCGGAAACATCTTCGACCATCGCGGAGAGCCGCTCGCAATTAGTGTTAAAAGGCCTTCCTTGGCGGTTAATCCGCGAGTATTCCATCCGAGTGCGGGGGAACTTAGCCAGCTCGCTCGAATATTAAAAATATCGCCGCAAAAGCTTCGTAGCTTGACGACCAAAAAAAGTTACTTCGGCTGGGTGGCTCGTCAATTAGACCAGCGAATTGCTGATGCCGCGATGAATCTTGGACTAGTTGGTTTGGTCGAAATCAACGAACCCGCTCGATACTATCCTTCGGGCAGCGCTGCGGCCCAAATACTCGGATTCACTGGACTAGACAACAGTGGGCTATCTGGGCTCGAGCGCCAATTTGATCGTGACCTGCGCGGCAAAGGCGCCAAGGTCATGGCGAGCAAAGATGCCCGAGGTAATTTTATCGTAAACGAAGCCGTTGGAGCCGCCCCTGAACGGACGGGCAATAGCATTCTGCTGACAATAGACAGCGTAATTCAGGAAATTGCGGAGGAGGAGCTCGCCGTCGGTGTGAAGAATTCCGCTGCTCTTCGTGGCTTTGCGATTGTCTCGGATCCGCACACTGGACGCATTCTAGCCGTCGCTAACTATCCTTCGTTTGACCCGAACAATAGTCGTCACGTAAAAATGATTCAGGCGCGAAACAACGCTTTTCTCGACACCTTTGAACCCGGATCCGTCATAAAACCGTTCATTATCGCACAAGCAATTGAAAACAAGAGCACGCATCCCGACGAGGAGCACAACTGCGAGTCCGGGTCCCTCAAAATCGGCAACCACACCATTCACGACACCCACGGAGCGGATAAACTGACAACGGCCGAAACCCTGATCCGCTCCAGCAATATTTGCACCTACAAGATCGCAAATGAAATGGGTCGCGAGTCGACATACAATGCGCTTGCCGGTTTCGGCTTTGCCGGAAAAAACAGTCTCCTTGGCTTTCCTGGTGAATCTTCGGGGTACATCACGGACTTCCATAAGTGGGCTCAAGTGCGCTTCGCCAACGTCTCTTTTGGCCACGGGTTTGCTGTAACAGGGCTGGAGCTCGTGCAGGGCATGGGAGCTCTGGCCAATGGCGGACACCTTATGAAGCCCGCCCTAGTCGAACGCATCATTTCGTCTGACGGACTGCTGGTAAACAGTGCGACGACAAAAGTTGTACGGGACGTAGTATCACCGGCAACGGCAAGGACGATGCGCGGACTTTTACAGCGAGTTGTCACCGATGCCCATGGTACGGGCAAAAAAGCTAAAGCTGTGAGTTACAGCACTGCCGGTAAAACCGGCACTGCCCAGAAAGTCGAACCAGGCATAAAAGGCTACGCGAAAGGTAAGTACATCTCTAGTTTTCTCGGATTCTCACCCGTGGAGGACCCACATTTAGTGGTTTATGTCATGATCGACGAACCGGGTGGGAAACTCTATTATGGAGGCGAGGTGGCTGGTCCTATCTTCGCACATATTGTAGAGCGAAGTTTGCGCTACTTAAACGTAGCCCCTGACTTACCTGACCCGGCTGTAAAGACGCCAACACCACCGCTGGCCAAAACTGAACACCATGGATCTAACCCTAAAAAAATGTGAAATCTCTCCCGACGCCACGCTTTCCGTGCTGCTCGGCAAGAATTTGGTTTCAGATTACAAAAAACAACGTCTGTCCAACGAGCGCGTGGGCCTACGGACTGACTCGCGGTCAGTCGCGAAAGGCGATATCTTCCTGGCTATTAGAGGCCAAAAATCAGACGGGCATGAGCATCTGGCCGAAGCCATCATCAAGGGCGCGGGTCTTTTAATACTCGAGGAGCCTCCAAACGATGCCGTCGTCAACGCCGAGGCGGTGCCGTGGCTCCTGGTAAACGATACGCGGATAGCGTGGGCTCACCTTGCTGCTGCCGCCTTCGGAAACCCCGAGGAGCGCCTCACTTTATTGGCTGCTACTGGAACCAACGGCAAGACCAGTACTATCTGGATGACTGGTGAGCTACTACGCGCGGCGGGCATAAAAACCGTGACTATTGGGACCTTGGGTGCTTTTTTTGGAGACATCAAATTACCAACTAATCACACAACTCCCGATCCCGATGTGCTTTACGGGATGCTGGCTTTGGCTGTCGAAAGCGGGTTTAAGGCCGTGGCGCTGGAAGCCTCGTCGCATGCACTGGCTCAAGGCAAGCTGGCTCCCATTCGTTTTAGCGGGGCTGTATTTACCAGTTTTTCGCGTGATCACTTGGATTTTCATCCTACGCTCGACGCTTACTGGGATACCAAGTGGACCTTGTTTACCCAGCACGTCAAACCTGACGCCGTACTAGGATTCGCCGGATCTCTGCCTCGCAGCTTGGAGCTAAAAAACCTACCTGGCACCAAGGTAATTTACCGTTTAAACGCAAGCAGCAAGCGTGCAGAGGGTGCTCAAAATAAAGAGCTCGTAGTTGAGAGCCTCGGCTCTAGTTTCAATGGCACCAACCTCACCTTGACCTACGAAAATCAGGCGACTACCGGCGAAGTCCCCTACTTTTCCACACATGCTATCGAAAACTTTGCTGCAGCGGCCTTACTTGCCTCGGCTGCGACTGGACGCTTGTTAGATAAGAATTACTGGACTAACTTGGCACCGGTTCCGGGCCGACTAGAACAAGTCCTCGAATCCAACGCACCCGCCGTCATAGTCGATTACGCGCACACGCCGGACGCTCTTGAAAAAACGCTGAAAGTCCTCAGACCACTCTGTCGCGCTCAGTTAATCGTCATTTTTGGCTGTGGCGGAGATCGGGACCGGGGCAAGCGGCCACTGATGGGCGAGATAGCAGAACGACTGGCTGATAAGGTTATTATCACCTCGGACAATCCTCGCGGTGAAGACCCACAAGCTATACTCAAGGAGATTGCCGGCGGTTGTCGGCAGCGCGACAAAGTTACACTGGAAGTTGACCGAGGCAAAGCTATCGCTGAGGCTATAAGACGCGCTAAGACCGAGGACTTAATTCTCATTGCTGGTAAGGGACACGAAAACTCGCAAATTTTTGCCGATAAAACCGTTCCCTTCGACGACCGCCTCGAGGCTAAAGCTGCTTTGAAACAGTATGTAACTAATGAAGGCAACATAAAATGCTGACATGGCTGGATTACAAAGACTGGCTCGGACCCGCTGCCCGCGCAGCGTCGACACCAATCGCGCGCGCCCCAGAACTTTTAGAGCTCTCGACCGACTCAAGATCTATTCAGCCCGGTCAATGGTTTATCCCTATTGATGGCACCAACTTTGACGGCCATCAATTTATTGCGGAGGCCATGAAAAAAGGCGCCGGTGGTTTCTTTTATGACACCTCTCGCACCAGCATTATTCCAGAGTACATACTCGACAAGGGTTTTTCTGTCACAAATACACTGCTCGCATTTCAGCTAGCCGCAGCAGGTTGGCGAAAAGAACTGAAATCATTGCGTCTCATTGCCTTGACAGGATCTGCCGGCAAGACCACGACAAAGGAAATGCTCGGTGCCATCTTACGTGCCGATGGGCCCACGTTTGCTACTCCTGCCAGCTTCAATAATGAAGTCGGTGTACCAAAGAGTCTTCAACAACTTAGTCCAGAGCTAAGGTATGCGGCACTTGAGTTTGGTGCACGCAACCCCGGAAATATAAAGTTTCTGTGCGAAATGGCGTCGCCTGATATTGTCGGCCTTATTAACGTTGGCACTGCCCACCTCGGTATTTTTGGCTCAGTCGAAAACTTGCTTGCCACTAAATTAGAAATCTTCAGAAATAGTCCGCCTCATGCCGTTCAAGTTGCCTTCCGGGACGATTCTAGAATCTTTGAAAATGCCATTAAAACCGGTAAAAAAACCATAAGCTTCGGCGCGGCTGCGGAGTCTGACGTACGCCTCATCGGCAGCGAATGGGGTGACGCTGGTGGGATGAATGTTCGTCTGCGGATCCCAGGCGGAGAAGAGTTAACAATTAACCTCGGCATCGCTCACGAAGTATTTCCGATCAACGTAGCCGCCGCTGCTGCGCTAGCCTTAGCAGCGGGCGCAAAACCCGAGTCAATCACAACTGGACTGAGTGGTTTTCGCGGCGTTAAGGGGCGCTATTACCTTCTAAGGTCCGAGGGTCTGACGATCATTGACGACACTTACAACGCCAACCCTGAGAGTATGGCCGTCGGGCTGAAGACGGTCGCTCGTGCATATCCCGGCAGTCGTTTAATTCTAATTCTTGGCGACATGCTTGAGTTGGGTGAGGCTAGCTTAAATGCCCACAAAGACATCGGCCGACATACGGTGCCGACAATAAATCCTGCGCAACTTATTACGGTCGGCGCTGAAGCGAAGCAAATCGCTGAAGCAGCATGTTCCGCTGGTTTTCCGAAAACCAAAACCAGATGCTTTGACTCTGTAAATGAGTTAATCGAAGCTGCTATTGACTACAAGTCAATCGGACAAGTCCTTTATGCAAAGGGTTCGAACAGCGTGAAACTAAGCAAACTACTCGACACTTTGACAGCGGTGTCATCATGACATGGCTGATTATTGGTGCTGGTGTTTCTGGGCTTGGTGCCGCAAAACTATTGCGATCAAGAAAGCTAGACGTTCGAATAAGTGAGGGGTCAGCTCTCCCCAAGGATAAGCGCGATAAATTTAAAATGATCGGTGCCAACTTATTCGACGGTGGACACAAATCAGAGCACTTGGACGGAATCAGTCAAATTGTCGTTTCTCCCGGCATTCCCGTGTCGCACCCGCTCCTGGTCGAAGCGAAGCGCAGAAACATTCCGGTCATGACCGAAATCGACTTAGCGATTCGCGAATATACGGGGTTTTTATTCGCAATCACCGGCACAAATGGCAAAAGCACTACATGCGCGATGATTTATCATCTATTGCGCAAACTTGGTGCTGACACCGCTTTAGGCGGTAACTTCGGTGAGCCGCCCACCCAGATGTTGGCTGAGGGCAAACTTTCTCCGCACCTAATTCTTGAGCTTTCCTCATACCAGCTGGAACAGTCCGCATCGGTTAAACCTAAGGTCGCAATTTTCACAAGTTTCTCACACGATCACCTGGCCCGGCATGGCTCCCTGGAAGGCTACTTAAAGGCAAAATGGCGAGTGTTTGAGGATATGCCCAAGGACAGCCTCGCTATGATTCCTCATCGCATCCTGTTAGAGGCTAAGTCCTATGGGCTACGTATAGACGAAAAGAATACCCGCATAATTTCCGATACGGATTATTTGCATTCTCTTGCGCCCAAATCAATCGCGGAGCCACATAACAGGCTTAATGCTGGATTTGCGGTCAGCGCCGTTGCTCACACTTTCAGATCTGACGCTCGAGACGTCGCGCTTTTACTCAACGGTTTCGTGGGGCTCCGGCACCGATGTGAAACGATCGGTCGGATTAAAAATTTGCCGGTGATTAATGACAGCAAGTCTACAAATGTCGAATCCACACTAGTTGCATTACAGGGTCAAGATCGGCCGGTCATATTGATGATGGGCGGCCAGGGCAAGGGTGAGTCCTATTTGCCTATTTTAAAACTAAAAGAGAAAATCGCCGCCCTTGTCACCTTTGGGGCCTCTGGACCAGAGATCGCGCGTGATCTCAAAGGAAGTGTGCAGGTGCACGAATTTCCGAATCTAAAGCTCGCACTTGATCAGATCGCTGGCATAATTAAACAAGAGGTCGCACCCATCCTGTTCTCTCCCGGCTGCGCTAGCTTTGATGAATTTTCAAACTATGAGCATCGAGGCGAAGTTTTCCAGACTTCTATGCGTCCCCTACTTGATCCCTAAGCTTCAGCCAAAGGATAAAGACATGTCTACGATCGGCGCCAGTCCTAGATTTAATTGGCAGCAGCAACGGGTCATGTTAGTCGTGATGCTCCTGACGGTCATGGGTTTAATCGCGATATATGCAGCCTCCTCGCTTAAGGGTCAGCAACAGTTCGGCGATGAGTTCTTATTCCTGCGTAAGCAGGTGGGTGCCACAGTCGTAGGTTTAATAGCATTCGCCCTAATTCAGTGGCTTCCTTGGCGATGGATTGAGGGTTCCACCCTTCCTCTACTAGGCTTCACGCTATTCGTGCTCTCATTGATTTTCATACCTGGCATGTATGTAAAAATCGGTGGAGCTTCGCGCTGGCTAAACATTCCCTTTGTCGGCGGCCAGCCTTCCGAGCTCACAAAGCTTGCACTAGTTATGTTTTTAGCTCGCAATTTAAGTCGCCCAAATAACGATATTCACAATTTTTTTAGTGGCGTATTACCAAATGTTTTAATCTTCGCAGTTATTGCTGGACTCTTACTATTACAACGCGACCTAGGAACACCCGTGCTCCTATTTGCCGTCACATTCTCCATGCTGTTCGCCGCGGGCGTCACCAGAAAGTTTGTCTTAACGGCACTCGCTGGCTTCGTCGGCGGTATAGGGACAGCGGTCATTCTCGAGCCCTATCGCATGGCGCGCGTGATGAGCTTTCTAGATCCATGGTCGCAGGTCAAGGGAAGTGGGTTTCAAATCATTCAGAGCTTTGTCGCCTTTCAAAATGGCGGGCTTTGGGGGGTTGGTCTAGGGGAGTCGAAACAAAAACTATTTTTCCTACCCGAGGCTCACACAGACTTCATCTTGGCTGTCATTGGCGAGGAAAGTGGGCTTTTGGGCGTTTTATTGGTGTGTACTGCCTTTGTTTATTTGAGTTTTTTAGGATTTCAGATAGCCCAAGGACAACCAACCTCGCACCGTCGATTCCTCGCCTTTGGCCTAACGCTTACCATTGCTATCCAATCATGCATAAATATCGGCGTCTGTATGGGACTGCTGCCAACCAAGGGAATGACCTTGCCCTTTGTCTCCAGCGGCAGCAGTTCCTTGCTGGTTTTCTTATTGATTTCCGCTATCTTGACGAAGCTAGCTGGTGGTTTATCAAGCACAGCGGAGGTTGATGTAGCGCATGCTGGGGCACACGATTGAAGACCCGATTCATTTCATCGGTATTGGTGGCTCGGGAATGGCCGGCCTTGCGGAATTAGCCGTGATTTCCGGCCACAAGGTTCAGGGCAGCGATGTTAAATCGTCGCCGGTACTAACTCGCCTAGCAAATTTGGGCATTAAAATTTCCACTCAGCACACCTTTGACGGTGCCCACAACGCCAATACCATTGTTTATTCCTCGGCAATCGCCGCGGACAATGTCGAATTAATGGGCGCAAGGAATCTTGGCAGATTAACACTGCATCGCAGCGAGTTTCTCGCGCATTTGATGCGCAATAAAAGGGCAATAACCGTCGCTGGGACGCACGGCAAATCGACCACGTCGGCCATGATTACACATATGCTCGATGATCTTGGGTGTGCGCCGTGGTCTGCAACGGGCGGCGAGATGCTGCGCTATCAAAGCTCTGTTAAGGTGGGCAACAGTGAGTTGTTCGTTGCCGAAGCTGATGAATCTGACGGTTCATTCTTAAACTACCGACCATATATTGGCGTATTAACTAATGTGGAATGTGACCACATGGACTTTTTTAAGACCGAACAGTCCATGACGCAAGCCTTCCACACTTATGTCAGTAGTACCGATCCTGATGGCACCGCGGTCATTGGCTGGGATCACCCCCTTAGTCGCGAGGTTGGCCAAAAATACGTTGGACACCGATTAACGTATGGTTTCTTTCTAGGTAGCGAAGTGCGGGCGCGTGATTACAGTTGTCACGACGGCAGGACTCATTTCACTGCGATAGTCGAGAGAGACATGCTTAAGTGCACCATCCCAACAATGGGCCGACACAATGTGCAAAATGCACTCTGTGCATTAGCCGTTGCTCGGGCTTTGGAACTCAATGTCAAAACAGCTGCCGAGAGCCTTGCCGAGTTTCGCGGGGTTAAGCGCCGCATGGACCGAATCTTCAGCAACAAGAAAATCACAATTTTTGATGATTACGCGCATAACCCTGGCAAGATTGCTGCTGGCGTGAGGACCCTTAGGGAAACCTGGCCCAATCACAAACTGCATGTTGTTTATCAGGCCCATCGATTCTCCCGCCTGGAAACGATGTACCATGAGATGTTAGGAGCTCTCGACGGTGCCGACTATGTGTACGTCGTTCCCGTTTACAGCGCCGGGGAATCAACTACCCTCGACTTTTCTCCCACCAAATTGGCCGATGACCTCAAAATCCACATGGACCTTGAAGCTGTTCCATGCGAGCGGCTCGAAGATGCAGTAGACTCAATATTGCAAAGGCTCGACGAACCTTCTGTTGTACTGACAGTTGGTGCCGGAGACGTGTGGCGCGTCGCACAGCTACTCAAGGAAACTTTAGCATGAGTAAAGGTCGCAAAAGTCGTCGGGAATCGGTGTTAACGCGGCAGAAACCCCGAAATCAGAAGAGCCGCTGGCGCTCTTTAAAAGCTCGTGTGATCGGCATAGCTTTGTTCTGCGGAGTCGTGGCCGGGGGCGCTTTTATATACAGTAAAAATCGGTTTCAGCGCTCAAATTTATCTGTAAAGAGCGCCCGAGTCATTGATCCCAACTCCTGGGACCTAGTACTTAAACTTGGCGAACATACTTCAATTTCAGATCAGGCAAGGTCGGATCTATTAAACACGACACGACACTTGCTTGGTCAGGGCTCGCACGAAGACCTCGAAATGGCGGCCAAAGCGATTCAAAAATTGGGTTCCTATGCCGATGTTAGGGTGACAAAAATCGCGCCATTTAACGTGATTATCAGCTTAACTAAGAGGGAGCCGGTCTTCTGTGTCGAGTCTGACAAGTTGAGGCTTGTCTCGACCTTGGGAGAAATCTACGGTCAAGTCGATCAAAGCGCAGGAGAGGCTTGTCCCGGTCCTGTGCTAAGTGGTGTGTTCGAAGACAGATTACCCGTGGAACTCGGTGAGGATTTAACTGTGACGGTTGATTCCACTACTAAACTGCTGCTGCGCGAGGCAATAACGCTATTGCAGGACGCACGAAAAAAGGATCTCGTTCTTGAGCATTTGCAATTGCAAAAGTTCCGCGGCTTTGTCTGCGAGCTCGCCGCAACCAAAACAGAAGTTGCATTAGGCCGAGCCCCTTTTGTCGAAAAGCTTGATAAACTTAAGGGAATTCTTGATAAATTAGCACTTCGCCAGGAACAGGCACAGCGAATCGAGCTCGACTATCAAGGCAAGGCTTTCGTAAAACTGAAGAAAATGTAACGATTAGAGAACTAGCTACTTTTGCAGTCCTCTTTTCACGCAGGTTCATCATGCAGCCCAAGGCGAAGTATCTTAAGGGTTTATTCAGCCTTGACTTTGGGACGACCAAATTTTGCCTGGCGATGTTGCGAGAAACGCCGAGCCTTGATGGTCACATGGTCGAGACACTATGTGTTCCTGCCGAAGGAATGCGTCGCGGCATGCTAGCTAACGTGGAGCAAGCAAAGTCGGCTCTGCGTCAGCTTCTCGAACTAGGAGAAAGCCATTTCGACACCGACATCACTCGCGTAGTAGTCGGGATTGCCGGAAGTCATTTGGCTAGTCGAATCGTCTCGGTAAGTCGCCCGATAGCTGGCGAAGTTGTTGCCGTGCAGGATATGCGCGCTCTTATGGAGCAAGCAGAGCTCCAGACTCCGACCGAGGGCCGTGAATTACTACACACGATACCGACCAGTTATCGCATCGATACTCGCGAGTCTATTGACGACCCCGTGGGATTTCGCGGCAAGATTTTGACAGCAGAATACTTCCTGATTGATGCTGACAAACTCTACATGAAAGATGTCGTCGATGTTTGCAATGAATGTGGCTTGCAGGTTGTTAGGTTATATTCGGAGCCCTTCGCTTCCGCTTCTGTAACGGTACCTGATTCCTACAAGCAACTTGGAGTTGCGCTTGCTGACATTGGTGGGGGCACGACGGACGGGATCGTATTTAAAGGCGGTAGGCCAGCTGCAGCTTTCACGGTAAACGTTGCTGGCAAGTTAATGACAAACGATATCGCCATCGGACTTAGTCTGCCGGCAGAAACTGCCGAGGCGGTTAAACTGCGCTTTGGCATCAGACCCAGACCGGGTGATTCGATGGAAGTTTTTAACATTAAAGGTGAAAAACGGACAATTAGCGCGGAGCAAACTACGCCTGTTCTAGGTCCACGAGTTCATGAGCTCTGCGCCCTTTTAGCTGGTGAGCTTCAGCCGTATAAAGGCTGCTTAGGTGCCGGGATTCTGTTAACAGGTGGCGGTGCTGACGTAAAAGGCATTACCGAGTATTTCTCGTCACGACTGAGCATTCCGGTGGCGCGGGCACGGCCCGTACTTGGGGGCGGACAGGAAGCTGGGTTACAGAACTCCTCGTCAAACAATACCGTCATTCATTCCACTAAATTTGCCACGGCCATCGGCCTGCTCAATCTCGAATTGGGGCGCGTCGAAGAGTTAACTAAAACGAAGAAGAATACTTGGACGAATCGCTATTTGGGCCAATTTGTCAATTGGCTACGCGAACTCAGCTGACTCAGCCTCATGCGCCAGACTCCTCAGGAACTTGAGGACTGGGAAAATTCTGTCAAATATTTGACAGGTTTCAGGCGTGGTTCCTATAATTCATATTACGCCATCATCGATAATCTCATCTGTGTTCCTGTGAACGACACAGGCTTTGCTGTGAGGGAGAAGTGCCTATGAGCTTCGATCCTAATTTCATCACTCCGCCCGGTGCGAAAATCAAAGTCATCGGTGTAGGTGGCGGTGGAGGCAACGCCGTCAACACCATGATTCGAAGTGGCCTCGAAGGGGTCGACTTCATCACCGCCAATACCGACGTGCAGGCTTTACGCTTCTCTTTAGCTGAGCAAAAGCTACAGGTCGGCCGTGAGCTGACGCGCGGATTAGGGGCTGGTGCCGATCCCGATGTCGGCCGCGATGCTGCCCTTGAAGATCGCTACGAAATCCAGCAGGCTCTCGCTGGTGCGGACATGGTCTTTATCACCGCAGGCATGGGCGGAGGCACGGGCACTGGGGGTGCGGCTGTCGTCGCGCAAATTGCCCGCGAGCTTGGGGCCTTAACTGTAGCTGTCGTCACGAAGCCGTTTGGATTTGAAGGTAAGCGTAGGCGCAAGCACGCTGAAATTGGCATTTCTCGCCTGCGCGAGTGCGTAGACACCCTGATTACAATTCCTAACCAGCGCCTTTTGCAAGTAGCCTCGCCCTCACTGAGCATGATCGATGCCTTTAAGATGGCTGATGACGTACTGGTAAATGCGGTGCGAGGCATCAGCGATATCATAAACATACCTGGCCGGGTGAACGTTGACTTTGCCGATGTAAAGACGGTTATGTCTTGCATGGGACAAGCTCTTATGGGGATCGGTGCGGCGAGTGGCGATCAAAGGGCAGCGGAGGCAGCAAGGATGGCCATCTCGTCGCCACTTCTGGAAGACATCGATATCGAAGGCGCGACTGGCATCTTAATCAACATCACTGCTGGCTCTGAAGTCACCCTGATGGAGGTCAACGAGGCTTGCTCTATAGTTCAAGAGGCTGCACACGAAGACGCCAACATTATCTTTGGGGCCGTCATTGATGAGACCTTAGGCGGTCAGATGCGCGTCACCGTAATAGCCACTGGTTTCCCTGTCGACAAAGAAGAGACAGACATTAGCAATGTCAATATTCCAAAGTCTCAGCCAGTTCAGTCTCCATTCGGATCGCGACTCACGACATCGACATCGACATTTGGAATAGACACTAAATCGCCGACGAATGACCCCGTGATAGCAACAAGTGAGAATCACACCACGGCCCCTGTGGTTGTGCCGCCAAGTGTCTTGCTGAAATCTGACATAAACGTCGAGATAGAACCAAAATTTTCAGCACATGCTCCAATTCATCAGGTCGACGCGTATCCGTCGGAAGCCTCGGATCAAAAAACCCCCAGTCTGTCTCTCGGCCTGACGGCTACTGACGAAGCTCGCCAACTAGCTGCATGGACATTTGATTTGGCTGAGGTCCCGAGCCTACAAAGTGCGGCCGCAGAAACGGAAATCTCCCACGAGCACTCGGCTGAGATTGTGGGGCCAGGCTTCGCTGGCCAGATGGAAGAGGAATTCTTTCTGGAGAGCAATGGCTATTCGACGCACTTTACTCCCGAGATCGTCGTGACAACTCATGATGTCTTAAACATCGACTCTCTTGAATCGTTGGAGTCAGGGGTCTCTCTTAGCAACGCGCCAAACTACCTCAGCGAGGTCCTAGATCGGACCGTAGTTCAATCGATAGACGCAAACGATTATCGCCCCGGCGCGGTTAAAGGCGCTGTTGCCGAAGTTAGTTCGTTCGGATCTGAGGGCCTCGATGTTGTCGCCGAGATCGACAAAAAAATTGACGCGTCGCTTGAACTTGCCGAACGCATGCGTACCCCACAAAGAATGGGCGAAACCGACAACCTAGAAGTTCCGGCATTTCTACGCCAAGGCATGCGCGACTTACCGCTCGACTGACCAATCGCAGCCCAGGCTATGCTGTAGCATAGCCTGGGCAGGGCGACCTTCTATGCAGCACGTCCCCCGCCTGGATCTACTTAAATATCCCTTCGCGAAAGGCCACTAGCTCCCTGGGAATGACAGCATTCAGCGGGTTAGATAAAGCCAAACCCGTATCGGCATAGCCCCCCAGGCCCAGAACATGCTGCAACTTGGGCGTGTCTGTGTTGGTGCGCCGATCTCTTTCTAACAGCGGCAGTAGTGACCGCCCCAGAAAGCCACCCAGGGGTATGCGAGTGCCCTTCGTCAGGCGATCTGCGACTATTCGCAGAATCTCGGGAACCTGGTAACTTTCGCGACCATGCACTTCGAGAACGGCAACAGGCTCGTTTAATTTGATCTTGCAGGAAGATGCCAAAATTGTTGCCAGATCATTAACATGAATCGGGGAAATATTGCCGTGCCTTTGCGGCACTGGATAAATCGGATAGCGCAGCACCCTGAGAATTGATCGCAAGAAACGGTCGTTAGACTGCTGTCCCCCCCAAGCAACCGCTGTTCGAATGATAATGCGCTCGGAGATTTTAGAGTTGATTACAAGCGATTCTGCCGCATATTTTTCGCGCAAAAAAGGGCTTGCGGCCTCTTTACTCGCACCAATTGCACTAAGTAACAAAATTCTTTTAGTGCCGGCTCGTTCCATCGCAGCAATCAGATTCCCCAACATCCTCAGATTCGAGCTGCCGCTTGGAGCGGAGAGCACTTTGTCGTCCGTACCATTTGGTAACGACCCGGCAAACCCTCCCTCCCACGCCAAGTGCACAACCGTTCCCACCCCACGCAGTGGCGCGGCCATCAATTCTGGTGAGCTCAAATCGGTGCATACTGGATAAACCCGATCTAGCGATTCTGGCAATTTGCGCCGATAAATCGCCACTACCGTTCGGTGGAGCTCGGTCAAACGACGAACGAGTTGCGACCCGATAAAACCAGAGCCCCCTGTAACCATGACGGCGGCTTGTTCCACAGCGCTGCTCCTAGGTAATAAGTTAGTCGATTAGACTAACTCATTATACAGAGACAAAAGCTGAATGGCCGCATCTTTCCAGGTGGGGAGTGAAGAGAGGTGATCGGCTAGCATTTTGGGGAAACCCTCCCGCTGCGAGCGACCAAGTGCCTCCTCGACAGCTTTGTCCCAACTTAGAACCGACTTAGTATCATCAACGGGCACGCTAACGCTCCGACCAGCCACCTCGTCAATGCCGCTACCCGGATGATAAACAACAGGTATTCCAGCACTTAGTGCCTCTACTGCGGGTAAGCAGAACCCTTCAAAACGAGAGGGGCTTACATAAATATCTGCCGCCTCGTAAGCCGCTCTAAGTGCGTCGCCAAAAACACTCCGCTTTAAAACGACAGACCCTTTGGCGATCAACTGAGAGCCATGCCGATTCCAGAACTCTTCCCCCCCAGCGTCAGTGATCAAAGTTAACTTCAGTGGAAGGGTGGATTCATTCAACCATTTTAACAACCAACTATGGCCTTTATATGGCTCGAAACGGGCCACGAATAATAATTCGATCGACTGGTTCCGCTGGCGTTTTGTCGTCCGCCTCGGAAACGAGGCTTGACGGAAAACACCATTCGAAATCACCCTAGCCTTTGCTGCCGCCCCGGGAATAAAACTCACTAAGGTTTGATAAGTCCAGTTGGACACACAAACAACTCGATCGGCTGCAGCCACGGCTCGCGGCAGTAAGTATTTAAGCTGCCATACTAAAGCCTTTGAAACTTGGTCGGGAGCCAACAAAGGTATCAAATCGTGTATCGTCAACACCCGCCGGCACCTTGCCAGTGTTCCAGCCGGGACATTAAAATTACTTAAACCATGGATAATAAAAGGAGCGCCGTCGCGACTGGTTCTTTTAGAGATCGCGCGCGCAACATCCGCACACCACGAAATTTTATTATCCGGCAAGAATCTACTTAGCGCTCCTGGGGCCGGAGCCACACCCTCTAAGCCAGGGAAGTTGGCCAATGCCGCTGGTTTACCAACCAACACCGGCAGGACTCCTAACCCAATTAATTCCGCGGATAAGTTTGCAGCGTGAACAAAAACACCAGAATTGGGAGCGTCTAAACCGTAGCCGTCCCAATAAAGGCCCCACTCAGCTTTCACTTAGTGAGCCGTGCAGCGACCACAAGCCGCTGTTCAGCCCGGCGCAGTGCAGCCTGAGCTCGCACCACATCAACGCCGCTCTCATCAGCAAGTCTAGACAACGCCCGCTGACGAGCGTCCTTGGCTCTGTCGACTTTGATATCCACTGGTTTTTCGGCAACATCTACAAGAATCGTGACATGGTTGCCCTCGCCTACGTCGAGGTAACCACCCGACACGAAGTAACTCTCGATACCCTGCCGGGTATGAACCAAGAGTTCACCATCGCCAAGTTCCGAAATTAACTGGGTGTGCCCTGGTAGCACCCCCAAATAACCATCGATCCCTGGTACTTGGGCCTGCTCAGCCGAAAACACCCCCACCACTTTAGCGGGGGTCAAGATACTCACATGTAGTTCAGCCATGGGCCGAAGCCTCTCGCATCAAAGGGTCTTGGACTTCTCAACGGCTTCTTCGATTGTTCCTACGTAGAGGAATGCTTGCTCAGGCAAAGCGTCATGTTTGCCTTCGACAATCTCCTTAAAGCTGCGAACGGTATCCTCACGCTTCACGTACTTGCCCTTCATGCCGGTGAACTGCTCGGCAACAAAGAAAGGCTGACTAAAGAAGCGCTCAAGCTTACGGGCACGAGCAACAGTTAACCTATCTTCATCAGAGAGCTCGTCCATTCCAAGAATGGCGATGATGTCTTGTAGGTCTTTATACCGCTGCAAAACCTTCTGAACGTCCCGAGCGACTTTGTAGTGCTCGTCACCAACGATCTCCGGATCAAGGGCTCGCGAAGAACTAGCGAGTGGATCCACGGCCGGGTAAATGCCTAATTCCGAAATCTTACGTTCTAACACTGTAGACGCATCTAAGTGAGCGAACGTAGTTGCCGGAGCTGGGTCGGTGTAATCGTCAGCAGGTACGTAAATAGCCTGAACAGACGTAATCGAACCATTTTTGGTCGTTGTAATCCGCTCTTGTAGCTCGCCCATCTCACTGGCAAGTGTAGGTTGGTAACCTACGGCCGAAGGAATCCGGCCAAGCAAGGCCGATACTTCTGAGCCAGCTTGAGTAAAGCGGAAGATGTTGTCAATAAACAACAATACGTCCTGATTTTCCTCATCGCGGAAGTATTCTGCGATAGAAAGAGCCGACAGAGCCACACGCGCCCGCGCTCCGGGTGGCTCGTTCATTTGACCGTACACAAGCGCGGTTTTGTTAATAACGCCAGATTCTTTCATTTCGAAATATAAGTCGTTGCCTTCGCGTGTACGCTCACCGACACCACCGAACACGGAGAAACCGCCGTGCTGGGTCGCGATGTTATTAATCAGTTCCATGATACAAACGGTCTTACCTACGCCGGCACCACCGAACAGACCAATCTTTCCACCCTTAAGATAAGGGGCCATCAAGTCAATAACCTTGATGCCCGTCTCAAGAATCTCTGGTTCTGTTTTTAGATCTTCGAATGCTGGTGCGTCGCGGTGAATCGGATACCGCTTCTTGGTATTCAAAGGTCCGGCTTCGTCAACAGGGTCACCTGTAACGTTCAGAATGCGACCTAAAACCTCGCGACCAACAGGAACCGTAATCTGATCACCCGTGTCCGACACCAGGCCACCACGGCTAAGTCCGTCCGTGCTATCCATAGAGATCGTGCGGACTACGTTTTGACCCAAATGTTGAGCCACCTCGAGTACCAAGTTTCCCTCAGAATCGCCCAAGGATGGGTTGGTGGCCTTCAGCGCATTATAAATCGCTGGCAAATGCCCCTCTGGAAATTCCACATCGACGACAGGTCCTGTGACCTGAACAATTTTGCCTAATACTGCTGATGCTTCCATACCTTCCTCTTCGCTCCTTCACTCACAGGGCCTGGGCGCCGCTGGTGATTTCAATAAGTTCTTTAGTAATCGCTGCTTGCCGGGCGCGGTTGTATTGAATCTTCATCCGACGCAGCACTTCGTTGGCATTGTTTGTTGCCGAATCCATGGCGGTCATTCTAGCCCCGTGTTCGGACGCTGCGCCCTCCAACATGGCGCGGAAGATCAATCCAGCCACCTCTCTCTTTAACACCTGTTCGAGTACTTCCTGAATCGACGGCTCTACCAAAATATCCGGCCCAAACCCAGCTTCCGGCTCTTTGTGAGACCTGCCGGAGTGGCTCTTTCCTACCGGCAACACCTGGGCAAATTTTGGAACCTGCGACATTGCCGACTTAAACTCGACAAAACCCAGATAAATCCGGTCGTAACCCTCGTGTTCAAAGCGATGAACCAAGTCCGCTGCTAATTCCTTGGCGAGACCATAGCTCGGTTTATCTAGCACTTTTTCCCGCGGGTCTTGGACTTCGTAGCTCAACTTTGCGCTAAATTGACGAGCTCTGCGTCCCCAAGGCATCAGGTCTACTTGAACACCGTCACGCCTTTTTGCATTGATAAACTGCAAGGACTGCCTGAACAAATTCGAATTCAAGCCACCGCAAAAGCCCCGATCCGTCGAAAGAAGCACTAGCAAAATCTTATGCTCTTCGCGTTCGTTTAGAAGTGGTGACTGTACACTACCACCCGCTGCCTCAACCAGGCGCTCAACCATTGACTGAAAGGCTGTGCCATAGGGCCTGGCGGCCACGACAGCTGCGTTAGCACGCGCGAATTTCGCCGCGGCAACTAACTTCATTGCGCGCGTAATTTTCTGCGTGTTTTTCACACTGCCTATGCGGCGGCGAATATCCTTTAAACTTGGCATTACTTGAATCCCTTGTCGAACTCTTCAATGGCCTTAACCAAGTCGCCTTGGACATCTTCCAGTTTGCTGCGCTTCTCGAGCTTCTCAGCTACTTGCGGGTAGCGTGCAAGCAGATATTCGTGCATGCCTTTTTCCCACTCCCCTACCCGCGAAACATCACGCTTATCCAAGTAGCCCTTGGTCACCGCAAAGATTGAGGCAATCTGAAGACCAATTTGCATTGGCACGTATTGACCCTGCTTGAGGATCTCCACGAGACGCTCACCGCGCCTCAGAGTCTTTTGGGTGGACTGGTCAAGGTCGGAACCAAATTGAGAAAACGCGGCTAATTCACGAAATTGAGCCAACTCGAGGCGCAACGATCCGGCGACCTTCTTCATGCCGGGGACCTGCGCCGCTCCGCCTACCCGCGACACGGAAAGGCCGGCGTTGATCGCTGGACGAATACCCGAGAAGAAGAGATCACTTTCCAGAAAGATCTGGCCGTCGGTGATGGAAATCACGTTCGTCGGAATATAGGCGGAGATATCGCCCGCTTGTGTTTCTACCACCGGGAATGCCGTGATGGAACCTGCGCCTAGCTTGTCATTTAACTTGCAAGCACGCTCGAGCAAGCGACTATGCACGTAAAACACATCGCCTGGGTACGCTTCCCGACCGGGGGGACGACGGAGCAACAACGACAATTCACGATAGGCCACTGCCTGCTTCGAAAGGTCATCGTAGAAAATGACGGCATGCTTGCCTTTATGCAGGAAGTACTCGGCCATTCGGCAGCCCGAATATGGCGCGACGAACTGCATCGGCGCCGGGTCAATCGCAGTAGCAGCTACCACGATTGTGTAATCCATGGCGCCAAAACGCTTCAGCTTCTCGACGACCTGGGCGACGGTCGAGGCCTTTTGGCCGATCGCAACGTAAATACAGATTACGTCTTTGCCCTTTTGATTAATGATCGTATCAACACAGATCGTAGTTTTGCCGGTTTGGCGGTCGCCGATGATCAATTCACGTTGACCACGACCGATTGGGGTCATGGCATCAATAGCTTTAATACCGGTTTGCAGAGGCTCGTGCACCGACTTGCGGTCGATGATTCCGGGGGCCTTGACCTCAACAAGACCTGTCTCGGTTGTGTTAACTGGGCCTTGGCCGTCGATGGGCTCGCCCAGTGCATTTACCACGCGACCCAAAAGCGCGTCGCCAATTGGAACCGAATTGATCTCTTTGAGCCGCTTAACGACTTGGCCCTCTGCGATCCCTTTTACGTTTCCAAAAATGGCGATGCCGACATTGTCTTCTTCGAGGTTCAAAACTACGCCGCGGGCTCCGTTTTCAAACTGAACCAGCTCGCCTGCCATAACGCCCCCAAGACCATAGGCGCGCGCAATGCCGTCACCGACAGCGAGGACGGTGCCTGTTTCCTGAAGCTCTGCGGTTTGCCCGTAGTTCTTGATTCGCTCACTGATGATTCGGCTGACTTCTTCTACTCGGATCTTCTCTGTGCTCATGACGGCCTTCCCTTAACGAAAAGTATCTTGGACCGCGGCGTTGGCCAGACCTTCGAGCTTGGTTTTCAAGCTTAGGTCGACCACATAATCACCGACTTTGACGACAAATCCCCCGACTAGCGAGCTATCAACTAGCTGCGTAATCTCTGCTTTTTTGCCGAGTAAGTGACTTAGCGCGGTTGCAATCTGTTTAGTATCTTCAGGCGGTAATGAAACAGCGGAGGTAACTTCCGCATGCACTTTTCCCTCCGCCTCATCGATCAGCTTGGCGAATACGTCGATAACCTGCGGCAAAAAACTGACACGCCCAGCATCGACCACGGTGTTGACCATCCGACTAAGCTCGTCACCAGCATTAGCCACCTTCAGCCCGTATGAAAGCAGGCTCTTTTTTAGGTCGTTCGGCATAACGGGGCTGCAAAGAACCTTGGCCGCCTCGTTAAGGCTAAAAAGGGCCTTCAATTCATTCAAACTATCGCGGTAGTTTTTTGCTTTACCAAGGTCCCCTGCTGTTAACTTCAACAGGGCCTGTGCATAACGTTTAGCAATCCGTGACATGTAAACCTCAGCTATCCGCGCCGACGTGCTTCAATTCATCTATCTTTTTGCGAGCCAAAACCAACTGCGTATCTACGCTTAATTCGCGCACTAATTTTTCTTTCACACTGGCGGTGACCGTGTCGACAATCTCCTTGCGCAGTTCGGCGCGGGCCTTTGCCACTTCCGCCGCTGCTATCCGCCCCGCCTCGGCCCGCAGGTGGGTGGCGAGCCGCTCTGCATCCGCAACGATTTTGGAAGCCTCTTGCTCTGCGCTCTCGCGCGAGTCTGCCTTTATACTCGCTAATTCATCGGCAAGCGACTCTTCCCGATTTTTTAATTCGTTAAGCTTAGAGACAGCGGCATCTCGAGCAGCCGTAGCTTCGGCGACAAGCTTACTGTATTGCTCGCGGCGCTTTTTCGCTGCAGCTGCGGCTGGCTTGCGGAAAAAATAAATCGCCAATCCCAAAAAGATTGCGAAGTTCGCGTATGGAAGAATAACTCCCATCAACACATCAAAATGATCTTCCATATCCCGACATCTCCGATCAGATCAGGGCGAGCTTGTAAACTTCGTCCGACAAAGACTTGATTACGCCTGGTATTTTTTCTTTCTCCGTAGCCAGATCTTCGCGAATCTGCTTTTCCACATTTGCTATCTCGGCCTTAGCGACCTTTTCCGCGGCGCTAAGCAGTGTTTGCCGGGTAATTTTAGCTTGTTCGCGCAATTGTTCGCGATCAGCCTTAGCCTCCGTAGCCGAAGCAATATATCTGGACTCGATGTCCTTACTGATGCGATCACAGCGGGCCAAGGCCTTCGTCGCCTCGTCCTGGCTGCCGAAGGTGAGTGCCTGGCGGCGATCGCGCACGGAAAGATATGGTTGGACGAATAATTTCTTGACGGCGATGAAGTTTAAATAGAACACGCCGATCTGAGCGCCGAGGACCATGGGGTTAGGTATAAGATTTAGCGTAGCCATCGATGTTACCTGCGAGCAATGCAAACTAAAAATAAGGCGAACAGCATGGGCGACCCTGATTAACGCACTTTTGCCAAACGAACAAGCCGATTTGCGCTGTTTCGATAATTAAATTTTTGGGCGCTTGAGTTGCGACTGAGTTTAAAAGCGATGTCCCATAACTTTTAAAAGTCGCTCGAGCTCTGCCGCCGAGAAATACGAGACTTCTATTTTGCCTCTACTAGTGCTGCCGGCGACTCTGACTTTGGTGTGAAGATAAGTGCGTAGACTTTCGGTGATGTACTGAAGGTCGGCCTCATCCTTGATCGCGGAGGACTTGCCGTCACTCTTGACCGGGGCCTTTATATTTTTGCAAAGTTGTTCGGTTTGCCTCACGCTGAGCGACTTTTTTATGACTATGTCGCGACAACGGAGCATCAACTTCTTGTCGTCCAGCGACAGAATCGCGCGCCCATGGCCCATTGTTAACCGGGCGGTCACAATATCGTCCTGGAGCTCCTTGGGTAAGGTAAGCATCCGTAGTGAGTTCGCTACCGTGGATCGCTCTTTTCCAACTCGATCTGCGCACTGTTCTTGCGTCAGTCCGTAATCCTTGATCAGAGCGGCGTAGGCTTCGGCCTCTTCTAGTACGTTGAGATCGGCGCGCTGAATATTTTCGATCAGTGCTAGGCGTAAAAGGTCATTCGCTGCGCCCTCGCGCACGATCGCCGGGACCGTAGGAAGACCGGCGAGCTTCGAGGCGCGGAGGCGCCGCTCACCCGCGACCACGTAATAACGCCCGGATCGATCCGACTGAGTCACTACGATAGGCTGAAGGACGCCGTCTATCTTTAGGCTCTCGGACAGTTCTCTCAGCGCCTTATCATCGAACAGCTTGCGTGGTTGACGCGGATTAGGGTCGATGTCGTTCACGTCAAGCTTGATGACTTCCGCTTCTAGTCGTCGCTTTGCGTGGGCCTCGGCAGCCGCCTTAGCGGCCGCAGATTCACCCTCTTGGCCTTCTCCGTCTATATCACCAAGTAGTGATGAGATACCCTTGCCCAGGGCACCCCGCCTAGGCGGCGCTGCTTTATCACGTATAGTCATCACTTCCTCACTGATGGTCGGACGGTCTCTGCTTAGTCGGCGATCCTTTTTCTGCCCGCTGACGCCCCGTAATCCTAGCCTGGTTGCGTCTAATCAGCAGCCGCGCGGTCTCCATATAGGCCACTGCGCCGGTGCTGTTGATGTCGTATAGAATCACTGGCTTGCCGTGGGATGGGGCTTCGGACAGCTTAACATTGCGCGGAATCACGACCGGAAATACTTCATCGCCAAAATGAGCTCTGATATCCTGCTCGACTTGGTGCGACAAGTTGTTACGACGATCGTACATGGTCAGCAAAATACCTTCCCGCTCTAACCCTGGATTCAGCTTCTTTTTGATCAACGAGATGGTTTTAATGAGCTGAGACAGTCCCTCCATCGCGTAGTACTCACACTGCAGGGGTATCAGCACCGCGTCAGCTGCCGTCAGAGCATTTACTGTCAATATTCCGAGGGCCGGCGGACAGTCGATAATAATAAAGTCGTAAAGCTTTTGGACCGGCTCGAGAGCCTCTTTGAGCCGAGCCTCGCGCCCTATAGCCGACACCAACTCGACCTCGGCACCGACTAAATCCTGAACGGATGGGGCAAGGTCAAGGCACTTGAGTTCCGTGTGCAGTATTGCCGTCGTGATAGGGACTTCGTCAACCAGAACGTCATACATACTAGTGTCGAAGTCGCCTCGATATATACCAAGCCCACTCCCCGCGTTCGCCTGAGGATCCAAGTCAATTACAAGGACCCGCTTTTCGGCCGCCGCCAGACAAGCTGCTATATTTATGGCAGAAGTGGTTTTTCCCACGCCTCCCTTTTGGTTGGAAACCGCTATTACACGGGCCATTGGACTGTCTCCGCTGCGAACACAATTGGAGGGACAAGGGGCCGACTATAGCAATGGGCTTGCCCTTTGAGAAGAGCTTAACGCGCCTTGCCCCACCTCAAATTGTTTCACGTGGAACATTTCGGCTATAAACAAAATTCTTTTGTTTTTATTTTTGTTTCACGTGGAACAATTTGCTATGAAAAATCCATTTAGTACGGGGATTTATACGAAAACTTAATTTTTTTGGAGCAAAGGCTCTTTTGTCACCGAAAAAGTTCTTTTTTCTGAAAAAAATCGTTTTTTCTCAGTAAAAAACTTTTTTTGACACCAAAAATGCTTTTTTTGGCAAAAAATCCGCTTTTCGAAGTGAATAGGTAAATCCAACGCTTTTTCAGCATAATTCACGGCGGATTTACCGAACTTTACAGATGTGATTAGGATATTTTCGAGGATAGACTGTTTTGGCTAGCCAAATAGGTGGTGTGTTCCACGTGGAACACACCGAATAATTGCCGCTTAGTGCCATAATTACGGTGAGTTGCCGTCTTTGCGTGGGGTGCGGGCGACGTGGACTTAAGGTAAATTCGCCGGGTTTTCCGCTGAGTCACGACGCTTTTCGTAGTGGGCTCAGGCACCACGGTCGCCGCCCCGCCCCGCGCCGACGGCAGACAACCATGCCACACCAAAATCGGGTGCTTCATAAGTCAAAGACGACGGTACGTAGTGCCGATGCTCTAAAAGAGGCGGCGAAGCGACATGACCCGAAATAGGTCACTGACAAAAGCTACCAAGGGTCGTTGCTATGAAAGCTAGCCTATCTGTAACACTCCCAAGTCCCGCTCCGCCCCCGAGATCCGAGATCTGCCCTTTCGGGCATGAATGGATACTGGCCAGACGACACATTTCCCCGCACGCTACCGGGGTAGCGGTCTCGAGCGATTCGCTCTTAACCTCCCGTTTCTCTGATGAAAACAAGGCCGCCTGGGAATTGTTCCACGTGGAACATCGAGGCTTCCCGCAACTACAACTACAACACCACGTGGGACCCATTTGCCCAATACGGTGCCGTCGACGCGGCGAAAATAACCCTGATACCCGCAAACTCGCGCGCCAGACTTTAGGCCGCCTCGGCACGTCCGCAGCGCGGCTGCCCTAAAGGACCGCCATCTAAGCCCGAAGCATGCGGACAGGTACATGTTGAGGATCACCAAATCAACGCGGGCGCGTGTTTGTGGGGCTAAGACGGTGGGCCCGAGCCTCGGCCAATCAGGACCATTGGCGTCTTCCTGATGCGCACGCACAGCTCACCTAGCCGCATCATTAATTTGGTCCGGCCCGAAGCCACCCGACCCGCTAATGGGTACCCACGGGACCCCGTTCCTGCTCAGGGCCATTTCAAACTCAATATCCCCGCTCACAGACTCGGCAAGGCCTAGGCGCCTTGTTCGACGTCACCACAGTCGGAGAAGTTGGGCCCGCCGGAGAAAAGAGGGGCGGCGAAAACGGCAACTTTGAAAATTTTACTGGGCTAACTCATCATAGAAATTTCTAAAAATGACCCGCAATCAAAGATTGTTCCACGTGGAACACAATCCAAAAAAAACAGCGGCATCAAACACTTAAGTTGATGCCGCTTCTGTCTGTCGCTGGCGTACTAGTGAGAAAATCTCACTTGAACGTCCAGATGATCGCGATCACGAAACCGAGCAAAGCTTGGAATTCCATGAACACCAGACCGAGAATGAACGGTTGGAACAAAGCGTCTTTCGCATTTGGGTTGCGGGCAATGCCTTCAAGAGCGGCAGCTGCGGTGCGCCCTTGTGCAGTTGCAGCACCAAAGGATGCGATAGCCATTGTCAGACCCGCACCAATTGGAACCCAGCTGTTTCCGGCTGATGCCGAGGCCGCCGCTTCCTGGGCAAACGCCAAAGAGCTTAAGAACAAACCACCGAAAGCCATCGCTACTCTACTGAAGAAACATTTCATGAACCCTTACCCCACTCTCAAAAGTGCCTAGAACTGCACACCAATTTATGAACAATCAATGGTCGTGAGAAATCGCCATTGAAATATAAATTCCAGATAACAATGTAAACACGACGCTTTGAACAATCGCTACTATCAAACCAAAGAACATTAATAAAGCTGGGAACACCAAGTAACTTAAACTAGTAAACACCCCAAGCAAAGTATGATCGCCATAGATGTTCCCAGTCAAACGAAGACCAAGTGACAACGGTCGCGAGAAGTGACTTACTAATTCGATACAAAAGAATAATGGAGCAATAAAAACCACAGGACCGAAAAATTGTTTAATATAAGCGGCGCCGTGTTCTTTAATGCCCGCATAGTTGTAAACTAAAAAGGTGCAGATACCAACCGCAACATTGTTATCCATAGTTTCTGTAGGCGGCGGAAAACCTGGAATCAAGCCTGACAGGTTGCACACGACGATATAGATAAACAGGGCCGCAAGAAACGGGAAAAAGTTCCGGTACTGTTCGTGGGTGCTGTCTTTCGCTATGCCAACTACGAACTCGAGCATCTCTTCGATTAAAAACCGAAGAGAAAACTTCTCCGAAGGAGCCACGTCGTCACCAGACTTACTCACCGAGGCTCGGTAGTATAATCCGCAGAGCACGATTACAAGAAGGCACAGCAGGCCGCCTAGGGTAGGCTCCCACGCATGATTAATATGCAGGCTGTGCAAGAGAATTTCGTAGTAGTTGATGAAGTTCGCAACGCCTGCACCACTACCTTCAGCGCCCAAAGCGGGCCCCGCTACTCCGAGCCAACCGAAAGCACACAATCGTTTTAAAGTTATATTCTTCAAGGTTACTCAGCGCTCCACGAGGAACAGGATGAGAGTCGCACTAACGTCAAACGGACAGATCTACTAACCTAGATCCAGAACCTTTGGTAGTAAAAAGTTTCATCTCTCACGCGGGTACAATCCGCTGCGCGGGTTACTCTGCGTGCGACACTACTGTCACCTTTTTCTCACTTTGGGCGGAGCCAATCAAAACAGCCACCACTAGGCCAACTAGACCAACGACAGCACCGCTGACAAAATATATAACCGGCAAACGCCATACCACCAGACCTATATAGATGCCGATACCGAGACCAAATACTTTCAGCACAATCGCTAGGAGAAAAAAGATTCCACTGCGCCGATTACCTACAAGACTGACATTAGTGCTAAAAATCTTACGCGCTATAAGAAACAAAAGCGCCGAGTTTCCTGCGAACAAACACACACCGGCAACAAGTGCTGATGATGCGTTTTTGGGCAGCGGCAACATAGCGATCGTCGCCAGCGAAATCATGGCTAAGACTATCGATATAAAAATACGTGAGTTCATGAGTCAGAGCCGGATTCCGTGTCGTCGGTCTTTTCGGGCTGCTGCTTGCCCTGGATCATCGCTGCACGTATCACTACGTAAAAGGTTTGCGCAACCCCCAAGACGCCGACGGTGAAGGTGACCACATACCAATTGAAACCGCTTGGGTGGTTTTTGTTGAGCCAATCGCCGGCCCAATAGGCGAGAAATATCAGGCTGACGGCCTGAACCTGGGCCGCGATTAAGTAGCTGAATGCTCTACCAAGATTTGGCATCGAAGATCTCTTTTCTGCCCTGCGGCTCCTTGTGGGTAACTATGAAAATGTCGGCCTCGGATTTCACGTAACCCGCTAACTTTACGAAGAAAATAACAAAATAAAAAACTTGCTGCAAAGGTGTCCCTATGGTAGCTTCCGGTGCTGTTTTGCACCATTGAAAATTGGGAAAGCTGCCATCTCTCAAACGTGATTTTCGAAGCCAATGGATAAGTCAGGTATGCAAACGCTGTTTCCCGCTGAAGATTTCGCCGCACCATCCTCGAGTGGCGGAAAGACTAGTGGGTCGACCGACAACCCATGGTTAGCTATAAAACAAAAACTACGGGACATCCTCGACGAAGATGCTTTTATGAGCTGGATCGAGCCAATACAAGGCCGATTACTCAGTTCGGGCGATATCGCTATTACCCTACCAAACATGGTGTTTTATCAAGGGTTCCAGAACGAGTATCTGTACCAACTAGAACATTGCAAAGATGCTCTTGGGCTCGATCACGTGCAAATTCATGTAGAAGTCCAAGGCGGATTACCCTCCGAATTTACTCGGTCAAGTACTAGTGGTGTTCAAAGTAGTAGCGTCAGTTTGTCTGGCGACACTAGTGGTGATTTCGGTCCGGAGATCGGGGCCTACGACTCCATCGGTGAGCCTGGTGAAGCCAAGCAGGCATTCTCTCGCTCGTTATCGACAGAGGGACACTTAAACCCTAATTATACTTTCGATACCTTTATTAAAGGCGATTCCAACCAATTCGCGGTGGCCACCTGCTTAAGTGCAGCGGAAAATCCGGGTAAGGCCTATAACCCTCTTTTCATTTATGGCTGCACCGGCTTAGGTAAGACACACCTTCTACATGCCGTCGGTAATTTAGTCCTGAAAAACAATCCCAATGCAGTTGTCACTTATATTGCAAGTGAACGTTTCATGAACGAAATGATCTACTGCTTGCGTTTCGCAAAAATGTGGGACTTTCGAAAAAAATACCGAAATTGCGATGTATTCCTGGTCGATGATATCCAGTTCATTTCTGGTAAGAAAGCCACCCAAGAAGAGTTCTTTCATACCTTCAATACGCTTTATGCTGCGAAAAAACAGATTGTCATCACTTCGGACATGTTCCCGAAAGATATTCCGGATATCGAGGATCGTCTGCGTAATCGCTTTCAGTGGGGGCTGATAGCCGACATCCAATCCCCAAGCGTTGAGCACAGGATTGCGATTCTTTACAGTAAGGCCGATAAGCTTAAGATTCGACTTCGCCCTGATGTTGCTGAGTATATTGCTAAGCATGCAAAACGAAACGTAAGAGAATTAGAAGGTGCTCTGCACAGAATCAACGCCTTCGCCGCTCTTCAAGGCGAAGAAATCACGATGGATCTGGCCATCAGAACGTTTCGAGACGTGCTGGGCGAAGCCCCAAAAAGGCTAACGATTGAGGCCGTACAGAAGATCGTTGCGGAGCATTTCAAGGTCAAAATAGCCGATTTGAAATCTAAGCGGCGTCAGCGTGCATTCGCTTTACCAAGGCAGGTAGCTATGTACCTGTCGCGCAAGTTAACCAATGCATCATACCCAGATATTGGCGACAAATTCGGCGGCAAAGACCACACTACGGTGATGCATAATGTTAAAAAAATCGAAGAAACCTTAGGCCGAGATCTAGATCTTAAGGCCCACGTCGAAACATTAGAACGACAGTTAGAACAGCTTCAATAGATTGCTCCCTGGGGGTAACCCTGGGGGTAAGTTGTTCAGAACAGATTGAAAACATGCGGGGATAGCTTGTGGGTAAAAAGTGGATAATTGGAGGGGTCGGACTTATCCCCAATTTGCTCCCCATTTTGCCCACTGATTTATCCACCGTCAATGAACAGGCGAAATACACGAATTATTCAATAAGTACATGTGGTTACATGTTTATCCCCAGATTAAATATCGGAACTACTACGACTACTGTTTAAGTAAAAATAGAATTTAATTAAAAGATAATAATACCCCCTGGCTTGGGAGACATGGAAAGCGCCATGAAGATTCAACTGCCGAAACACCTCTTGAGTACTGCCACCAATCGTATGCAGGGCGCTATCGCCGAACGAAGCCTCAGTCAGATCGCCTTGAATGCCACGGGTAACTCGCTGCAAGTAGCGGCAACCGACAGAATCTTGTCTGTTTACAGCATTCTTGAGTGCGATCTCAAAGAGCCAGGTGTTTGTTTTGTACCGGCACGTCTATTCTCAGACTTAGTCAAAGAACTTCCAGACGGCCTGGTCAAATTAGAGCGGCAATCATCGTATTTAGTCATCACTGCGGGGCATTCAGGCGAATTCGTGATGAAACTTCCTGTGATTGATGATGCTGTTTGGGTCGAGTCTCCGAATATCGAGTGTCACAGCACCGCCGAGCTACCAGCGGCAAAAGTCTCCTACATGATCGATCAGGTGCAATTTTGTATCGTCCCTGATTCACCGCGCAACTACGGCACCGTCGGTTATCTTCACAAGCCTACCGACAACACCTGCCGCTTGGTCGGTACCGATGGCTTCAGATTGTCCTATTGTGAGATGGATACCCCCCTACCGGCTGGCTTTCTGGATAACGGGGTGTGTCTTTCCAAGCGCACCATGGTCGAATTACACCGTATGTGCAGCGAGGGGTTCGGGAAAATACGCCTGTCTATTACTCAAGACGAAAACACGATGGTCGCGGAAGTTCCTGGTTACAAAATCTTCGTTCGACTGTCGTCGGTCAGATATCCCAACTATATGGGGGTACTACCAGATAAAAAACTGTCGGGAGTTGTCGTTTCACGAAGTCATTTTCAAAACGTCACAAAGCGCGTCTTGTTGGCAGCCGATAAGAGCCGCGCTTTGCAGTTGAGCTTTTCGGACTCATCCCTTACCCTGAACTCCAAGACGATGGGTAGCTCGGAAGGGCGGGAGACAGTTCCCCTCATGGACTATCATGGGCCGCAATTTGATATTGCAGTCAATGGTAAGTTCTTGACGGATATTTTCTCCACCACGGAAAGCAAAGAGTTGGCGCTTCACTTTAATCAAGAGAGCAATGAGGATCCGATCGTCATTGTTCCGAAGCAAGAACCAACTGAGTGCCGTTCGAAGCATGTTTTAGTGCCTATAAAACAAAACGACTGAGTGCAGGAAGGCCGATAATATGACCGACAAGCCTACCAATGAATACTCTGCGGAGAACATTCAGGTTCTCGAGGGACTGGAGGCCGTCCGTAAGCGGCCCGGAATGTATATCGGATCGACGTCTTTAGATGGTTTGCACCATCTAGTCTACGAAGTCGTCGATAACTCAATTGATGAGGCTATGGGTGGGCACTGTAACGAAATCAATGTGGTGCTCCACATAGACGGAAGTTGCAGCGTAAAAGATAACGGTCGCGGCATCCCGGTAGATACGCATAAAGGCGGTAAGTCAGCGCTTGAAGTCATCATGACTGTCCTGCATGCCGGCGGTAAATTCGATGATAAGGCCTTTGCCTTTTCGGGCGGACTGCACGGCGTTGGTGCATCGGTAGTTAATGCTTTATCGGAAATGTGTAGGGTCGAGGTACGCAAGGACGGCAAGGTATATATGCAGTCCTATCAGCGCGGTAAACCAGACGGGGATGTTAAAGTTATCGGGGCTACAGACAGTCGCGGCACGCAAACTTTCTTTAAACCAGACACACAAATTTTCCCCGAAACGAAATTCAGCTTTGAAGTACTAACAAAACGCCTTCGCGAGTTAGCTTTCTTAAATAAAGCCCTGAAAATTACCCTGAAAGACGAAACCACTGATCAAGAGGCTGACTTCTATTATGAGGGCGGATTACTTTCATTCGTCGAGTACATATCTAAGGGCCGCACACCACTGCATAGCCAGCCAGTCTACATCACTGGTAGCCAGTTAAATGCCGACGGCAAGATTGAAGCGGTGATGGAGTGCTCTCTGCAGTGGACTGATGCGTACACAGAGAGTTTCTACTCATATGTGAATAACATCCATACGAGTGAGGGCGGAACGCACGTCACTGGTCTTAGGTCCGCACTAACTCGTGTAGTCAATCAGTTTGCTGAGTCGACGGGACTGCTGAAGACTTTCAAAGAAGGCATCACCGGTGACGACATCCGTGAGGGTCTAACCGGAGTTATCGCAGTAAAAATTAAGAACCCAGAGTTTCAAGGTCAAACCAAGAACAAGCTTGGCAACACCGAGGTCAAGGGCTGGGTAGAGACTATTATTGGTGAGAAATTAGGCTCTTATTTTGAGCAGAATCCGGAAGTTGTACGTCGCGTCGTCAATAAAATCATCGATGCTGCAAGAGCTCGACTTGCCGCGAAGAAGGCTCGCGAGCTGACGCAACGTAAAGGGGCTTTGGATTTCGCCGGCCTACCGGGAAAGATGGCAGACTGTCAGGAAAAAGATCCCCAACAATGTGAATTGTTTCTGGTCGAGGGTGATTCCGCAGGTGGCTCTGCCAAGCAAGGGCGAGACAAACGCACGCAAGCGGTTCTTCCGCTACGTGGTAAAATTCTCAACGTCGAGAAGGCACGTTACGACAAGATGCTTTCTTCCCAAGAGATCAAGCTTTTGATCCAAGCTATGGGAACTGGCATTGGTAAAGACAACTTCGACATAACAAAATTGCGTTATCACAAAATCATCCTGATGACGGACGCCGACGTTGACGGCGCCCACATCAGAACTCTGTTGCTGACCTTCTTCTTCAGGCAAATGCCTGAGATTATTGAACGCGGATACCTTTATATCGCGCAGCCTCCGCTGTACAAATATCGCAAGGGCAAACTGGAGCGATATCTGAAGGACGAGTCGGCACTACTGTCCTTTCTGATCGACGCTGGTATGACAAATTTGCAGTTGAACGATGCTAAGGGCAAGGACATCGACCGCAGCGTTATCTCCAGTCTCATTGCTAAATTGTCTCGCTTCAACGAGCTGATGGACATGAGCACTAGACGTAAACCGCGCGAGGTATTGGAGTTCTTCGTTGAGAACGAAGACATCGGCCCGCAAGATCTTGCAGATGAAGCAGCTGCTAAAAATCTGATCGTGAAGATCAGAGCTAATTTGGAAAGAAAGCTAGCTGGCCAAAGGCTTTATATCAGTGACCGAGTCGTCTTTGATGCAGAGCACAGCCGTTACCAGGTGATTTTAGATACAAGAATCCGAGATTTACCGCAAACCGCAATCATTGATTCGAGTTTGTTCGCGTCCGGCGAAATCGTCGAACTTCGGCGCATCAACAGACAGATGCACGAGGTCGCAGTAGCGCCGTTTACTTACTCCCGCTTAAAAAAGAGCAAGTCAGCAGTAAAAGAATCCGTGGAGGCTGAGGCAGAAGCCACAGCCGAGGGAGCCACTGAAAATGCGGTCAGCAAAGAGGCCGGCAGTACCTTCGATGCGGACTCAGGCATGTTGCAAAGTCTTTACGACCTCAAAGTCTTTATCGAGCAGGAAGGGCGTAAAGGCGCTTACATCCAACGCTATAAAGGCCTTGGGGAAATGAATGCCGAACAGCTAGAGGAGACCACTATGGACGCTACCAAGCGGACTCTCCTTAATGTTGAAGTCGATGACGCGATGGAGGCCGATCACATCTTCTCCACCCTCATGGGTGACGATGTTGAGCCGCGTCGTGATTTTATCCAAAAAAATGCGCTAAACGTCCGCAATTTGGACGTCTAAGGAAGCACGCATGGACCAGATTAAGCATGTAATCCCGATCAAAATCGAAGAGGAAATGCGCTCGTCATTCCTCGATTACTCGATGAGTGTCATTGTCTCGCGTGCTCTGCCGGACGCGAGAGATGGCCTGAAGCCGGTGCAGCGCCGGATCTTGTACGCGATGTACCAGCTGCGCAATTTTCATAACCGCCCACATCTTAAGTGTGCCCGTATTGTCGGGGACGTCTTAGGCCGCTTTCACCCTCATGGTGACTCTTCGGTTTACGAAGCTATGGTGCGCCTGGCTCAAGACTTTAGTCTGCGCTACCCGCTGGTCGATGGTCAGGGTAACTTCGGATCCATCGACGGCGACAGTGCTGCCGCGATGCGTTATACCGAAGCCAGACTTGAAAAGATTGCAGACCTATTGATCGCTGACATTGACAAGGAAACGGTCAATTTCGTGCCGAACTATGACGGCAAGGAATTAGAGCCAGTTGTCATGCCGTCACGCTTGCCTCAGCTCTTGATCAATGGTGCAAGCGGCATTGCTGTCGGTATGGCTACCAATATTCCGCCCCACAATGTTCTCGAAGTCGTACAAGCTCTAGAAGCCCTCATCGAAGATCCAAAGATTTCGATTGATCGCTTAATGGATTACGTTAAAGGTCCAGATTTCCCAACCGCTGGTCTTATTTATGGCGTTGCGGGAATTCGCTCAGCTTATCTCACCGGTCACGGCTCGGTCATCATGCGGGCTCGGACCTCTGTTGAAGACACCGGTAAACAAGGCCGCGAACGCATCGTTATTTCGGAAATTCCGTATCAAGTTAACAAATCGCGCTTGATTGAGAAGATTGCCGAACTCGTGCATGCCAAGAAGATCGAAGGCCTCTCAGACATTAGGGATGAGTCGAATAAGGACGGTATTCGGGTCGTCATTGATCTGAAAAAAGGCGAAAACGCCGATATCATCCTTAATAATCTCTACAAATTAACACCGATGCAGACATCCTTCGGGGTGAATGTCGTGGCACTGGTTAACGGTGCACCACGGATTCTCAATCTGAAGCAGATGTTAGAGGTGTTCTATCAGCATCGTCGCGAGGTCATCCTCAGGCGAACGGCTTACGAGCTGCGTAAATCCGAAGAGCGTGGACATATCCTCGCTGGTATGAAGATCGCAGTTGAGAGTATTGACGAAGTTGTAGCGATAATCAGAAAATCGCGCGACCCAGGGTTGGCTGCCGCAGAACTGACTAAAAAATTCGGCCTTTCGGACATCCAGACGAAGGCCATTCTCGAGATGCGTTTGGCGCGCCTGACTGGTTTGGAACGTGACAAGATCATTGCCGAGTACAAAGAAGTACTCGGAGTGATTGCGGATCTTAGGCATATTTTGGAAAATCCAGAGCGGGTTACCGGACTGATCCGGGACGAACTTAAGTTCCTCCGCGAGACCCACGGTGACGGTCGCCGCACGGAAATCATCGCATCTGCTGCCGATGAGTTCACTATGGAAAGTCTAGTTGCTGATGAAGAAGTCGCAGTGACGATTTCTCACACGGGTTACGTTAAGCGCACTCCGCTAGAAGACATTCGTGCGCAGCGTCGTGGTGGCAAAGGCAAAGCCGGAATGCTGACTCGCGAAGAAGACGTCGTTAGCAGCGTCTTCATGACGAGTAATCACCAAACTCTACTTTGCTTCTCAAACATCGGCCGGGTTTTTGAAATCAAGGTCTACCAGTTGCCGGAGTTACCGCTACGCTCTAGAGGTAAACATTTTGCAAGTCTTTGCAAATTGACCGAGGGCGAAAAAATCGTCTCGGTACTGCCGGTTAAAGAGTTCAAAGAGGGTCACTACATCGTTTCGGTGACAGCGGGTGGCTTTGTCAAGAAGACCGACCTCATGGCCTATTCCAATGTTCGGTCTTCAGGGATTATTGCACTGAAGCTAGACGAAGGTGATTCGCTGGTGAGCTGTGCCATCACCAACGGAGATAACGAGATTTTGATCGCTACTCGTTGGGGTAAGGCGATCCGCTTCAATGAGGAAGAGATTCGTCCTACAGGCCGGGCTTCCCGGGGTGTTACCGGTATTCGCTTTGGCGAGGGTGAAGTGCCTGAAGCTGGGGTTGAGGGCGCCGTCGAGGAAACTCCGTCCACCAGCCTGGCTAACGAGTCTGATCGTGTTATCGGCATGGAAGTGATTCGCGGCAATTTCACGATTTTATCGGTATGCGAAGGTGGGTACGGTAAGCGTACACCGCTTGAGGAATATCGCACACAGTCTCGAGGCGGTAAGGGGATCTTCACCATCAAGGTGACTGAGCGTAATGGTCCGGTCGTTGGCATCCTTCAGGTCGATGAAAATGACGACCTCATGGTGATGACGTCGTCTGGGAAGATTACCCGGTTCAATGTCAACGAGGTTGGTGTTATCGGCCGGTTGACCCAAGGTGTCCGCCTGATGGTGGTGGAAACCGGTGAGAAGGTCATTAGCCTCTGTAAGGTACAAAAATTAGAAGGCGAAGAGGTTTAATACGTGTCGGGTGATGCTGCTGGTAGAGCTGCTTCGATTGATTCGTCCACGGTGAGGAGGGTTGCTGGATTGGCAAATCTGGTCCTTACCGACGAAGAAGTTAGTTACTACCAGCGTCACCTGTCGCGGATTTTGGACTACGTCGGGGAATTGGCAAGTATTCCTCGCCAAGATGTGGGGGAATTCGACTCCACTACCCTAGCCTTTGCGCTAAAGCCGCAAGAAAGGCTGGATCAGACGCAGCCTTCGCTTGACCCTGAAGTTGCCCTAGTCAATGCTGCTAAGACCTCTGGTACTACCTTTCAAGTACCGCGGATCATTGACTAGGGGGCTACAAAAGTGTCCGACTTACGGCCGTTTTCGCTGTCGGCTGCGGAGATCAGCCAGCGTGTCCATGCTGGGGATATCAGCATCCGTGAAGTAGCTGATTTCTATGTGCAGCGGACCGAGGCTTATGCCAGCAAGCTAAACACTCATCTTTATTGGAATGCATCTAACATTGCAGCCCAAGTTAAAGATCAGGATTCCAAGTTAAAATCGGGTCTGAAGCTGCCGCTAGCGGGCGTGCCGGTCTTGATTAAGGACAACATCTGCACGCGCGGTGTGCCAACAACCTGCGCGTCAAAGATGCTCGAAAACTTCCGCCCCCCCTATGATGCCCATGTGGTTGAGCGGCTTGTCGCTGCTGGAGCTCTCATATTTGGAAAAACCAATTGTGATGAGTTTGCCATGGGCAGTACGAGTGAAAACTCGGCATATGGACCGGTGCGTAACCCCTGGAACATCGACTATGTACCGGGCGGTTCTTCAGGAGGCTCAGCGGCAGCAGTGGCTGCTGATTTAGCGCCGGTTGCTCTTGGGACCGACACAGGGGGGTCGATTCGTCAACCGGCAGCATTTTGCGGTATTTACGGCCTCAAGCCTACTTATGGCACCGTTAGTCGTTATGGTTTAATCGCCTATGGATCATCATTGGATCAGATCGGCCCATTCGCGCGTACGGTAGCCGATACTGCTTTACTCTTTGACGTGATTTCTGGACACGACCGACGGGACAGCACCAGTCGCGCGATACCTCCATTTCAGACACGTAACGGCTTGGGTACCGCGGATATCAGTCTAGAGGGTAAGCGCATAGGTATCGTTAAGGAGTTTTTCAGCGCAGGTCTTGATGAACCTACGCGTCAGGCCCTGAGTAAAGCTGTCGACGTTTACAAAGATCTCGGCGCAGAAATCAAAGAAGTAAGTCTTCCTTCCCTTAAATACAGTATTTCGGCCTACTATCTCATCGCCACCGCGGAGGCGTCGGCAAATCTTGCCCGCTTTGACGGTATTCGCTACGGCCAAAGGCAAGAGGAGGCCGGGGCCACCTTGCGTGACGTCTATCAGCAAACCAGGAGTCACGGGTTCGGAACGGAAGTTAAGCAGCGCATCATGCTTGGAACATTTGTATTGTCTGCAGGCTACTACGATGCCTACTATGCGAAAGCAACAGCCGCCAGACGTCTAATCTCAACTGAGTTTACTTCTGCCTTCGCTAACGTAGATTGGCTAATCTCGCCGACTTCGCCGACGACAGCCTTTCGGCTTGGCGAAAAGATCGAGGATCCCTTGGCTATGTATTTAAGCGACATTTGTACACTGGCAGTAAATCTTGCTGGTTTACCGGCATTATCAGTGCCATGCGGTTGGGATGAAAAGGGCTTACCGATCGGCATGCAGTTGATTGGGCCACCGCTCAGTGAAGAGGCTCTGCTCAAGGGCGCTCTAGCTTATGAGCAGACAGCAAAGCATATCGGCAGCCGCATTCCGCAGTTTTGAGAGGGGATCCAGTGCAATTTGAACCGATCATTGGCCTTGAAGTGCACTGCCAGTTGGCCACTAGGTCTAAGCTATTTTGCTCGTGCGCCACTACATTTGGCGTTGCGGCTAATCATCAGGTATGTCCGGTGTGTCTGGGCATGCCTGGCACACTTCCGGTCATCAATACTCTTGCTGTCGATTACGCCGTACGGCTGGCTTTAGCCGTCGGAGCTAAATTAAATACGCGCAGTATTTTCTCGAGAAAGCAGTATTTTTATCCAGATTTACCTAAGGGATATCAGATCACTCAGTACGATCAACCGTATTGTGAAGGCGGTGAGATAACGGTCGATCAAAATACGCGAGTGCGATTGACCCGTATTCATTTAGAAGAGGACGCGGGGAAAAATCTGCATGGGCCTGATGCGAGTTACTGCGACTATAATCGAGCAGGTATGCCACTTGTAGAAATTGTTAGTCAGCCAGAGATCGGCTCAGCAGTAGCAGCCGCAGATTATCTACGTAGCTTGAGATCTCTCGTGCGCCACCTCGGTATCAGCGATGGTAATCTTGAAGAGGGTTCATTTCGTTGTGATGCGAATGTTTCTTTGCGTTTAAAGGGAACAAGTAAGCTTGGTACCCGTTGCGAAATTAAAAACTTAAATTCATTTAGAAACGTTGAGCGAGCGATCAACTACGAAATTCAGAGGCAGGGAGATATTCTCGAGCAAGGTGGGAAAATAGTGCAGCACACTCTTCTCTTCGATGCAGACTCAGGGCGTACGGCGCCTATGCGCGCTAAGGAAGAAAGCCACGATTATCGTTATATACCAGATCCAGATCTACCTCCGTTATGTCTTTCGGCAGATCGTATTGAGAAAATCAGGAAGGATTTGCCCGAATTGCCGCAGGCAATGGCGGCGCGCTTTATCGAGACTTATTCACTCCCCGACTCTTCAGCGACATTGCTGACCTCTGACAGGGATTTGGCAGCATACTTTGAATCTGTAAATTCCAAGGTCGACGGCAAAGTGGCGACAAAAATTGTAGCCAATTGGGTAATCGGCGAATTCTTGCCAGTAGCGACCGAACTAAACTGGGACCTTGCAAAGCCAAATATAGATGCGGCTCACTTAGCGGGCCTTCTTATACTTCTTGGCGACGATGTCATTTCTAGTAAGATCGCCAAAAATGTCTTCGAGGAAATGGTAAAAAATGGCGAATCAGCACCAGATATTGTGGAGCGATTGGGCCTCACTCAAGTTACCGATCAGTCTTCGATCACAGCGCTAATAGATCAAGTGATTGAGGCAAATCCGGATCAGCTGCGCCAGTTTCTGTCAGGTAAAGAAAAGATATTTGGTTTCTTCGTAGGACAAGTGATGAAGCTAAGTCATGGAAAAATGAATCCAGCTTTAGTTAATAGCATACTTACCGAGAAATTAGCGCAGCGGCGGGAGTAACAGAGGCATGAGTTTAGCGTCTATTTTCCAGCACCATTTGCAAAATAAACTCTTCACTCACGCCTATTGTGCGCGCGGATCTATCAGCAATCAGACTCCATTAGTTGAGTACGCTCATCTGCCAGAGGGCAGAGATGTGTTTGATTTGGCGAGTTTGACCAAAGCCCTAGTTACCACCGCTCTTGTTTTCGCTGCGATTATTCGTCGTGGTTTGCCTGCCGAGGGAACGGTCGGCGATTGGTTGGATGGGCGGGTGTCAGGTTTAGATGATCGTTTGAATAATCTAAAAATTTCGGATTTACTCGCACACAAATCAGGATTACCCGCATGGCGTAATTTTTGGATTTGCAATTTAGGTAAGAGAAAATCTGCAGAACTTGCCGACCAGTTTTTTCGCTCACAGCGAATTTTCGATGTTCTTAATCGAACGGCTTCTGTAATCAATGAAAAACAAGGCGATGTTTATAGCGACGTTGGCTTTATTCTTCTGGGCTATGTTTTAGAGAAGATTTATGAACAAGACCTAGATAAATTGTTTGCAGATTTTTTGCGTCGGGAGTTGGCGCTATCAGATCTTGACCTAGAGTTTGTCGGCAATAAATTTAGTACGTTGCGAATAGTGCCAACGGGGTTTTGTTCTATTAGGCAGCGCGCGCTTTGCGGTGAAGTTCACGATGAAAACTGTGCGAGTCTAGGCGGAGTCGCTGGTCATGCTGGGGTTTTCGGCACGGGCCCAGCGATCGCTAGATTTTTGGGCGCGCTAGCAGCGTCTCAAGTAGGGAAAACGCTCTTGAGCGCGAACGCCGCCGCGAGGTTGTTGCCGGTATCTGAACCGCCAAATGCTAGTTTGCAGGGCTGGAGACAGGGCGCCGACCCAAGTTCCAGTCCGTTCGGTGCAGGTGCTGCGATCGGGCATTGGGGCTTTACCGGCGTGGGTTTTTGGCTCTGGCCTGAGACCCAGGAGTATGCCATGTTGCTCACCAATCGGGTAATCAGCGGGCGCAACCAGCCTGGGATTGCTCAGATGCGGCGAGAGGTCTTGTCGGAACTCGCCCGCAACACGTAGAACCCTGTATTCTCAGGACTTTTAATATCGTGAACACGCTATGAATAGGCGCGAGGTAGCTGTCATCGGTCGCGGCATCATTGGTCTGTGCGTGGCACAGGCCCTTGTTGAGCAAGGTTGGCAGGTTACAGTGATTGGGCCTCAAGCCCTGCACGGCACAGCAAGCCGAGCTGCGGTGGGGACCTCTAACCTAAAGGGGAATATTTCAGCGCAAAACCCCTTTTTTGCTCTAAAGATTGCCGCTCACAGAGGCCTGGAGGCCTGGTTAGATAAGCTAGAGCGGGAGTCTGAGCGACCAATAGCGCGAAGTTTTACGGGTGCTTTCGAGCCGTTTACTGATGTCGATGAGTATCGCTACGTTCGGGAGCGAGTTTTCCACAGGCAATTCACAGGCTGTCGCGACGCTAAAGTCGTTGAGCAGCAGTGGTTAAAGGCCCGCTTTCCTCGGCACGAGCAATTTACGTCCCAGTCGCTTGGGGCCTATCACTATTACCGCGATCTTTGGTTCGACCCCGAGCAATGTTTGGAGGCGCTAGAGGCCTTGCTTCGGCGGCAAGGTACGCTTTTTTTGGATGATGTAGTTGATGCAGTGGTCCCGCAGGTGGACGGTGGTCTCGAGCTAAGGCTTGCTGGGCATGGTCTTCGAGTTTCTGAGGCGGTTTTAGCGGCCGGAATTTTTAGCAATCAGGTCCTAGTTAATTCTGGCATTCCTGGCATATCTCAAGAGCCAGTCGAGGGTGAAACTTTGATTGCTCAGCTTTTCGGCGTTGATTCGTTGAATCTGAAAGTCGGAAAAATGAATTACGTCGTTCATGACGGTATTCTGCGCGCCGGTTCTAGCTCTCGACGTCAATCTGATCTTTTGAAATGCAGCCCCTGCCCTGAAACGGCCACCTTCCTACGTCAAGATGCTCAAAGATTCATCAAATTCGACAGCTACCGGACTGTTTGGGGTGTTCGGGGGCGTTTTAAGAATCGAATGCCAGGGATTGGCTCGGTTTTTTTCCCTGGTTTTCCCTCTCATCGTCTTTGGCTGGCGCTCGGGTTCTATAAGAATGGATTACAGCTTGGTCATCTTTTTGCTAACAATTTAGCCAGGTTAATGGACAACTCCACAGCTCTATCCACAGCTTTTCCATACCCTGTGGATCATTTGCGCGGTTCCTGATTTGTGTGGGCAATTCCTTCCTACGCTTTTTTGTGCATTCTTTGCTCAATTGAATGAAGTCAGGCATTCCGTTTGTACCGCTTAGTTTGTACCGTATGGTCCAAGTTTCGATAATTAGCGTATTTTGCAAAATACCAAATCACCAATGCCCGCACCCAGGCATTTATTGGCAAATCCTTAAATTCCAGAATCATTATCTGGGCCTACTGCAAATCAACGCGGACCTCGCCTCAGGCGAAAAGCCAGCCCGGTCTCCTTGGTAATTCCCCAAAAATGATGCCGATGTTCTAAAGTTTAAACCGAAATCGGTTTGAATTGTACTGGTCACTGCGTAATTTTCGGAGCTGCACACATGCCAAAATTGGCCCGGGCGTACTCGCGCAATAAACGTCTTGCCGACGCTTGAGACAGTGCTAGCTTTCAGTGTTTTTGAGTTGCCGAGTAGTCGCACAGGCTACGTGCGAATGTACCGGTAGGTATTTCGGTCTCTGGGTTTTTAGAAGCTGATATATGTGGTTATCAGGGCTTCGATGCCGAAGGACTTCTTTTTTAAACCTAAAGATGTTTTGAGATCAATGATGGGATCTTCCAAGTCCCTTCCCTCTCCGTCGGCGAAATTGGCTGTCAGAGTGTTTTGGGCGACTAACGGAATTAATGCGGTCGCGCCAAGTGAAACCCCGACGACAGAAAACAATTTGATGTCCGCTCGCGCGCCGGCTCGCAGAGAAATAATGCTTAGTTTACCTTCAGCTGTGACAAGGGGCGCAGACGTTGCCGGAGGGCCATCGGTAAGCTTGGTCGCGGCAACGCTAACGGCTACCGAATCAAAGTCTAGGCCGCTTAGAATGTTGAGTGCGAACCTTTTTGATAGCTGCTTGCGAATGGCGAGAAAATCGGCCCAGAAACCGATGGCCTTCGCCTTAACCTCGGTGCTGACATAGGGCTCGAAGGTTGTCGGGTCGTAATTAGATGAGACCAGGCTAGGTTGAAAAACCTGGTAACGAAGCCCTAGCGAAACGCCTCGCGCGCCAATGGGGATGCCGATGTCGGCGGTGATCCCTAGGTACGGAGGTGGAATCAATCCAGCTGACACCGCTTTGGTGGACTGCCACAAGGTGGTCGGAGGAGTTGTTTCCGGTGGTAAATAGGAAATTTGATTATACGAGAAGGGTAAAAGGGATGAATCCCAGCCAATAGCTAGTCGAAATGGTGAGCGTTTAGACTTGGTGTTGGTCATCTTGGCGGAACTGTCGCTGGGCGAGTCATCGCCCTCAGTGGACGAGTCTGCTTTTAGCGTAACGCTAGATCCCTTTTTTAGCTTAGCCAACTCTTGTGGATCAGCGACCCTCATAATCAGTTTGGATTCATCTTTAACTTTTAAGACGCCGCCACAAGCGAGCTTTTCTTGATTTTTTGCGAAAATACACACCTTGTCTTTAGCCTTGAAGGTCTCGTCGGCTGAGGTCTTGAGCGAGACCATGCCCTTTTTGCTGCTAATAGCATTGATCGTCGCCGCATTAGCACTAGGCTCAATAATCAGCAGTGAAAGTGTAAACGTAGTAATAAAAAAACGGCAAAAAAACTTCATTTAGATACCCGCCCGGAGCGCCAGTCAGTGATAGTGATAAGCCAGCCGTCTTTGACCCACAGTTGGTTGGTGATTAGCCGAGCCTGGAGGGTCTGAGGACCGTCTTCTAGTCCTTGAATGAAATTTGCGTCAATGGTGCCGTTACCGCTATTTGCGTTAAAAACGCAGTAAACGGCGTTAGGACTCTGGAGATTTCCGATTTGAACTACCATATAAGAAGGATCTAGTAGAGTGTTGGCCACGGTCCAGGAAAACTTCAGCGGTTTTGCTGGATCCAGTGGAGTCGTGTCGGGGTTTCTGATTAGTTGCGGAGTCTCAAAGCTGGTGATGGTGGTAGACTCCATCTCCAAACTTACTAGTTGGTTTACGGGTTGGATCGGGACAGAGACGTCTTTGCCGCCAGACTGATAAATCAGAGTCCACTGATTCATGCCGTTGTTCATGGTCGGGTAAATTAGCTGCAGTCGCCCTGGATTCTCGGGATGTGGTCTGGCATTACTGGCCGCAAAATCGCGCGTTGATAGGTTCTGAACCCCAATGTCGGGATCGGCGGAGCGGAAATTGGTCGGTAGGTTTGGAAGACCTTGATGACAGCCTAGGGGCTGCATCAGCTGCGTCTTTACCGTGGCAGCAGCAATAGGCTCAGATGATTTGTGGTGAAACACCTCGGCGGTCATTAGGGGGATATCTAAGCGAGCGACTAAAAGGTCGCGGAACGTCGCGTTGGCGTCTCCGTTTATCATGCTAGGGATGTCCGCCGTCTCGCGGACCTTTACCGGTATCGCTTCTTTTTCGGTTTGTGGCGGAATCCAGGTATAAATATTTAGATAGTAAAGGGTGTCTTGACGGAGTCCAGCGATTCTCTCGAGAAATATTTGGCGGGGTTGCTCAGGGTTGGAGCATGGCGTGACGATTGGGTTGGCTTCGTTTGGCGTTTTGTTAGGGTCCTGCGAGTAAATCGAAATTCGGCAGACCGCATTTGCGTTGGTTTTGAACTGCACCTTGGCGGTGTCACCGTTGCCCACTCTGTCGATGAAGACACTATTGCTGACTAAGGTGCTATTTTGGACGGCGGGTCGTTGATCGGAGATTCGTGTCTTAACTAAATGGCAAGCTGTGAATAACGGCAGTGCTGCCAAGGCTAAGCTGCGCTGGCGCCGAGAAACTAAGCTCGAATGGCTGCGATGATTCATCTAAGGCCTGTGATTGGTGGATTGATATTGATTTTAACAGACTATGGGCTGGCAAGGTAGAATCGGGGCAAAGACGTGCGCGGATCAAGCAGCGTATCCCGGGGGTTATATCGCCAGATTACCGCGCTTTCGTTCTTGACCAACGGCCCACCCGGCACTAGGATCAAGATCCGTCCAGCAGTAGCAAAACTACGCTCGCAACCACCTGATATCCTTAACAAAACCAGTTTTGAGGCGTTGATGAAAAGCCGAAATCGGACCAAGTTTATTTTTGTTACGGGTGGCGTGGTGTCTTCGCTAGGCAAGGGTATTGTTGCGGCAAGTTGCGGCGCTTTATTAGAGACCCGTGGACTTAAGGTCACCCTGATGAAGGCCGACCCCTACATCAACGTCGACCCAGGCACGATGAACCCCTTCCAGCATGGGGAGGTGTTTGTCACCGAGGACGGCGCCGAGACAGACTTGGACATCGGCCATTACGAGCGTTTTACCTCGGCGATTTTGACGAGGCAGAACAGTTTCTCGGCTGGGCAGGTGTACGATGCGGTCCTTGGTAAGGAGCGCCGCGGCGATTATTTGGGGGGAACGGTACAAGTCATCCCCCATATCACCGACCAGATTAAAGAGAATATCTATAAGGTCGCGGCCGATGCTGACATCGCAATAGTCGAGATCGGTGGCACCGTGGGCGATATCGAGGGGCTGCCCTTCCTAGAGGCCATTCGTCAGATTCGCTACGATTTAGGCGACGAGAATGTGCTCTATATACATTTGACGTTGGTTCCTTACATTAAAGCTGCTCGGGAGTTGAAGACTAAGCCGACCCAGCACTCGGTCAAGGAACTCCGGCAAATAGGCATTCAGCCAAATCTTCTGGTGTGCAGGTCAGACCAGCCGATTTCGAAGGACCTTAAACGAAAAATCGCCCTATTTTGCAACGTCAAACCAGAATGTGTATTTGAAGCGCAGGACGTTGATAGTATTTATAAGTTACCAGTTATTTTGCACGATCAGGGATTCGACCAAGTGGTTGTCGACCGCCTGAATATTTGGACTGGCGCCCCCAACCTGTCCCAGTGGCATGCGATTGTCGATTCTCTTGATCATCCCCGCCATTCGGTAAAGATCGGCATTGTTGGTAAATACGTCAATGTTTGGGATTCTTATAAGTCGATTACGGAATCTTTAATTCATGCAGGTATTTTCAATCACGCGAGGGTCGAAATAGCTTTATTTGACGCCTCCGAGGTGAATGAAAGCAATGTCGCAGATCTACTCGATAGCTGTGACGGAGTTGTTGTACCAGGTGGTTTTGGCGAACGTGGCGTAGAAGGTAAAATGGCCGCGATTCATTATCTGAGAAGAAGTAATAAGCCGTTCTTCGGCATCTGTCTGGGGATGCAATTAGCGGCAATTGAGTTTGCTAGAAATAAGCTCGGCCTAACAAACGCTAATAGTCAGGAGTTCGACCCGAAGTCGAAAGATTTGATCATCCACATTATGGAAGATCAAAAGGCAGTCACCAAAAAGGGTGGAACCATGCGCCTTGGTGGCTACCCGTGTGTGCTTAAGGCTAATTCGAAGGCTAGGCAGGCATATAATGACGAGGTAGTTTCGGAACGCCACCGTCATCGCTTTGAGTTTAACAACGACTACCGCGCAGCTTTTGCCGAGCATGGCGTTGTTTTCAGCGGTTTGTCTCCAGATGGCAGCCTAGTAGAATTAATGGAGCTTACCGACCACCCCTGGTTTGTGTCGTGTCAGTTTCATCCCGAATTGAAAAGTAAGCCCATGAGCCCGCACCCACTATTTCGGGAATTGGTGCGAGCTGCTCTGAACTTTCATCAGAAACGCTTCACATGAGTAATTGCGCTGATTTGCAAATCAAAACTCAAATCAATGACATGAAGACCTGGGCCGAAGCGGTTTTATTGGCCGAGGCGGATGCCCTCAAGGCTGCGGCGCAGCGCATTGGCGAAAGTTTCGTCGCGGCGTCGCAGGTGATTCTAGCAAGCAAGGGAAAGGTGATCGTCACCGGACTCGGCAAGTCCGGTCATGTTGCTCGGAAGGTAGCAGCGACCCTGTCCTCGACGGGGACGTCCGCGATGTTTCTGCACCCATCAGAAGCACTGCATGGTGACTTTGGCGTATTCCAAGCTGGAGACTGTTTACTCGCCATAGCTTACGGGGGCGAAACTCACGAGGTCCTTGAGGTTGCTCGGTTTGCACGACGCATCGGCGTTCCTATCATCGCGCTGACGGGTCGCCCCGAGTCGAGTCTCGGCCAATTAGCAAATTATTTGATCGACGCATCGGTGGCACGAGAAGCTGATCCACTTAACCTAGCGCCCACGTCTTCGTCTACGGTAGCTATGGCGATCGGAGATGCGTTAGCGGTGACTGTGATGAAGGCCCGGGGGTTTACGCCCCAAGACTTCGCAAGTCTGCATCCGGGCGGAAGTCTCGGGCGACGCCTGTCCATGGTGCGCGATCACCTCTATGCAGTCTCGACGCTGCCCAGAGTTGACGAGGCGGCGGATTTCCACCGCGTATTAGAGTGTGTGACCCAGGACAATGTCGGGATTGTTGCAGTAGTCGACGGGGCGAACCGCCTGGTTGGAGCTATTTCCGACGGAGATCTTCGACGAGCTCTCATCAAGCTGGATGCGGCGGCATTGCAATGCAACGCGCGCGAGCTGATGTCACCAGCACCCAAGACTATAAGCGACAGAGCTTTGGCTATTGACGCAGTAGCAATGATGAACACCTACAAAATCAGCCGACTTTTTGTGTTAAGTCAGCAGCCTGACGGAGCCCTGGTCGGGTTGGTTCGGCTTCAGGATCTTTTGACAGCGAAAATACTTTGACTATCCAGTAAGCTGAAAGAATTGAGATTTTACAGCTAACGTGGCACGAGTTGACTGCCGCTGCTGCGAGGGGTCGGTTCTTGGGCAAAAAGTTGGTCATCATTGGATTCGTCCTTAGCTTGGTGCTAGCGATCTATATTTTTGCCACCCACGAGACCAGATCGCTGAAGGAAAGTATTAATAAGGCCTCCGTGAGGGAGCCGCGAGCGGTTCTAGAGGATTTTGTCGCCTATCGTTACGAGGGCGACACACTCAAGGCCCGGCTTAATGCCCATTTGGCCGAGTTTTTTGAGCCCAATGTCGTAGTCCTCGAGGGTGAAGTGAGTGGGGAGCGTCGCACCGAAGGTGGCGAGCGCGAAGAGATTGGCGCGGAATCAGCCAGTGCTTATTTTAAGCCCAGCAGCCTCACCAAAATGCTCGATCCCACACAGGCAAACGAGCTCGAAAGAGCCGAGCTTACCGGCTTTGTGGAGGTCAAGATAAAGGACCATTTGTTAACCACGGATTATGCCGAGTACATAAACGAGGATAAGATAGTCCACTCGAGCCACCCGGTGAGAGTAGAGGGTCCCGGGCGCGTATTCGTGGGAGACTCTGGTTTTGTTTATAACCTCGCAACTCAAATTCTCAATATGGCCGGGAAGGTGAAAGGTGAGGTGAGTGTTGATAAGTCCGAAAACTAGAGCATTTTTTCTCGAAATTCTCGTCACTTTAGCGGGCACTTTGTCATCGCCGACATACGCCGATATTGTTGATGAGGAAAATACAGCGGCGCCGTCTAAAACCGCTCAGTCAACCGAGGCAGAAGCCGCGTCCACGGAGCGAGAGCAGGCGGCAGGGAAAAAAGATGAGGGGAAGCCGTTAAAAGGTCCGGCCCCGCATACTAAAGACAATCGGTCCTCGAATACGACGACGGTGATTCCTCCAAAGAGTCCGGAAAAAGCAAGTAAACTGGGCGAGCCTGCCGGCAAAAAATCAGCGGCCAAAGCGCCGGTTCACTTTGAAAGCAACGGCCTTAAGGGACTGCGCGAAAAAGGTATGGTGGAGCTCGTACAACAAGTCATCGTCACTCAAGAAGACATGAAGCTCGAGAGTGACCTTGCACAGGTGTTTTTTGATGAGGCTTCTCACGAGGTCGTCAAGGTTTTGGCTCAGGGTCGAGTTCGTATCAATGGCGTCGATCAGAACAGCGGCGAAAAATTCCGCGCCCTCGCGGATAAAGCAGTATTTTTGAACAATGAGAGAACGGTGGTACTCGAGGGCAACGCTAAGTTATGGCGTGGCGATGATTCGGTGATCCGTAGCCGCAAAATTACCTATGAAATGGGCACGGGGTGGATTCGTGCCGATCGTGTTGCGGGTGAGGTGCAGTCGGACGGCAAATCGACAGACGCCGGAAAGACTCAAAAAAAGGCGGCGGAGAAGAAAAAGTGACCATTACTCCAAGTCATCCGAGCGTTCATTCGGAGCTCAGGGCCGAGAACCTTGAGCGGTGGTTCAAGCAACGACAAGTCGTTAAATCGGTGTCTTTTAATGTGAAGCAAAATGAAGTGGTGGGCCTTTTAGGTCCGAATGGAGCTGGGAAGACGACCAGTTTTTATATGGTTGTTGGATTGCTTTATCCAACTAACGGCAAGGTCTATATGGGTGATGAGGAGATCACCCACCTGCCGATGCACATTCGTGCCCGCAAGGGCATAAGCTACCTGCCTCAGAATATGTCCATTTTTCGCAAAATGACAGTAGAAGACAACTTGCGTGCGGTGATGGAAGTGTCGCAGGTGCCGAGGCAAGATCGAGCGGATTTTTTGGATGAGCTACTTGGTAAATTTCAGATTCGGCACATTGCAAAATCAATGGGCGCAGCTTTGTCCGGCGGCGAACGGCGGCGGGTTGAGATAGCGAGAGCTCTTATCATTAAGCCCAAGTTTTTACTTTTAGATGAGCCATTCGCCGGGATTGATCCCGTAACCGTGCAAGAAATCCAAGGGATCATCGGTAATCTTCGCAATGAGGGGCTGGGCGTCTTAATAACTGATCACAATGTCCGCGAGACTCTTGGGAGTTGTGATCGGGCCTATATCCTGTCTGGGGGTGAGATCATTGCCCATGGATTGCCCGATGAGGTCGCAGCCAATAGGGTCGTTAGAGAAACTTATCTTGGCGAACACTTCAAATTCTAAGCGACACCTCTGTTTCATTGAGGACTTAAAAGAATTTCGCAATAAAGGGCGAGTTGGAATTTTTTTTGCATAGCCACCCCATCAGACCTTATTATAAAAGCATGGTAGATCGACTTTCGCGCAAACTCTAGGCCAGGACCAACATGGCTTTCGAACTGAAGCAGAGTCTCAAATTAACGCAGCAGTTGCTGATGACCCCGCAGCTGCAGCAGGCGATCAAGCTGTTGCAGTTATCGCGGCAAGAGCTCGAGCAATTTGTGGCCACTCAAGTCGCGGAAAACCCGTGTCTTGAAGAAGACATGCCGGAGAGTCCGGAAGAGGCCGCACAGGTCGAGCGCGAGCGTGAACGCACCGAAGAGCAGGTCGTCTCGGAATCGATTCAACAAGCGGGCAGCCTCGTCGATTCGACGGGCAACGATAAAGAGACGGGCGACCTTGATTGGGAGGCCTTTAATCGCTACCAGGAGCAGGCCCCGGCATCGACTACGGCAGCTAAAAAGGCCAGCGACGATGAACATCCCAACTATGAGAACATGGTCTCGAAAGTAGGTACTCTTCAAGACCATTTATTTTCCCAGATTGGTGAACTCGAATTTGACGACGCCGAATTGAGAATCGCAACTCAATTGATTGGCAATGTCGATGACCGTGGATATCTAACGATCTCGGTAGAGGAACTGGTTGAGAGCGAAGGGTTTGATAAGGATCAGGTCGAGGATATTTTAGATTCGATACAACGCCTGGACCCAAGCGGAGTGTGTGCTCGAGATTTAAAAGAGTGCCTACATCTCCAACTTCGCAACGCTCGGTTGAAAAACGGAATCGTCGAGAACATTGTCGAGAACCATCTAAAAGAACTAGAGAATCGCAATTTCGCGGCGATTGCGAAAGCGATGCGTATTAGTCTCGAAGATGTTCTGAGTAACGTCCACATTATCGCTGACTTGGAGCCTATTCCGGGGCGCCAGTTTGGAGCTATTGAGGCGCAGTACATCACTCCCGATGTCTACGTATTTAAGCTAGGCGAAGAGTGGGCTGTGAATCTAAACGAGGAAGGTCTGCCGCGTTTAAGAGTGAGCGACTTCTATTCGAATATGGTTAGCGATAAAAAACCAAAAGGCGATGAGAAGAACTATGTTTCGGAAAAGATGAAAGCGGCGGAGTGGCTGATCAAGTCTATTAGACAGCGCCAACGCACGATCTATCGGGTGACGGAGAGTATCGTAAAGCGCCAGCGCGAATTTTTCGATAACGGCGTCGAATATTTGAAGCCGATGATCCTCAAAGACGTGGCTGAGGATATCAGCATGCATGAATCGACGATCAGTCGTGTCACGAATAACAAGTTTGTACATACACCTCGCGGTGTCTTCGAGCTGAAGTACTTCTTTAATAGCTCCGTGACCCGGTCTGACGGCCAAGATATGGCGAGCGAATCGGTAAAACGAATGATTTCCGACCTAGTAAAAGCCGAGGACGTCAAACGGCCACTTTCTGACCAGCGAATCGTCGAGATTCTCGAGGAAAAGGGCATTCAACTGGCCCGCCGAACTGTTGCTAAATACAGGGAACAGTTACACATTTTACCATCCAGTAAACGCAAAAAATATTTCTAACGAAGGTTGACGGCCATGGCCACGCCGCCGGTAGTCATCGTCACGGGTCTTTCTGGAGCCGGTAACTCTACCGCTTTGAAGACGCTGGCCGATGCGGGCATGTACTGCATAGACAATTTGCCGATCGAGCTGATCGCTCCGACCATCGACCTTATGGAGTCAGGTAGGATTAGCGCGGGCCATGGTTTGGCGCTGGGCATGGATGTGCGCGACCGTAGTTTTTCTGGTCGCTTCCCGACCATACGTAAGGCCTTGGCACAGCGCCTGCGACTGCAAACAATTTTTCTGACCGCAGACACGCACGTCATAGCGACTCGATTCGGTGCCACAAGGCGAAGGCATCCCCTGCTTCGTGACGGCGAGACACTAATCGAGGCAATCGAACACGAACGCGAAATCCTAGGGTTCGTCGAAGAATGTGCAGACGTCGTCTTTGACACCTCGGCTTGGCCCCCACAGCAGCTGGCGAGAGCTGTAGAGTCTCGCCTAACGCTCGAATTACCACCGCGGCATCTGAATGTAACCGTGACCAGCTTTGGCTTCAAATATGGCCAATTGCAACCGGTTGATATGATGTTTGATCTCCGCTTTTTGGATAATCCCTATTTTGTTCCAGAATTGAAGGCAAAATCAGGTCTTGATCCAGCTGTGGCTAGCTATGTTCTCAAACAATCAGAAGCACAAACGATGCTGGGCAAAATAGAGGATTTGATGAGCTTTTTGCTCCCCCTCTATCACCGCGAGGGGAAACACTACCTGCGGGTTGGAGTCGGATGCACCGGTGGTCGGCATCGCAGTGTCTGCTTTGCCGAGACCATCGGTGCTCGTTTTCTAGAAGCGGCGCACTCTAATCTGATTATGACGATTGTCCATCGAGATATTGATCGATAGGTTCGCAGGTACAGACCAAATTGCGGTCTCCATAAGCAGAGTCAATGCGAGCTACAGCGGGCCAGAACTTGCTGACTTTTACCCAGGCGGCAGGAAATGCAGCCTGCTCGCGGCTGTAAGGACGCGTCCATTCCGTTTGAGTCACCGCAGATGCCGTGTGCGGCGCACTTTTCAGGAGGTTGTCATCCCGCGACGCCTTGCCATCTTCAATATCTCTGATTTCTTGTCGAATAGACTTCATGGCTGCACAGAAACGGTCGATCTCGGCCTTGTCTTCGCTTTCCGTTGGCTCAATCATCACCGTGCCAGCAACAGGGAAAGAGACCGTTGGTGCATGGAATCCATAGTCCATGAGTCTTTTAGCCAGATCCTCAACCTCGATGCCAGTTTTAGCTTTCAGGGGCCTTAGGTCTAGAATGCACTCGTGGGCGACTAGACCATTATTTCCTCGGTAGAGTACGGGGAAGTCGTCTTGAAGTTTTTTGGCAATGTAGTTGGCGCTCAGAATTGCTACATGAGTGGCGTAGGTTAGTCCTTTAGCCCCCATCATCCAGATGTACATCATCGAGACGGGCAAGATACTCGCGCTACCCCAGGGCGCCGCAGATACCGGACCTGCGGCTTTCGAGCCCCCAGACTTGACCACAGGATGACCAGGTAGGAAGGGCGCAAGGTGAGATTTGACACCGATTGGGCCCATGCCCGGGCCGCCGCCGCCGTGTGGGATGCAGAAGGTTTTATGTAGATTCAAGTGACAGACATCGGGACCAAACTCACCCGGTTTACAGACGCCTAACTGCGCGTTGAAGTTGGCTCCGTCCATGTACACTTGACCACCGTGCTGGTGTATCACGTTGCAAATGCGAGTGATGCCTTCTTCAAAAACGCCGTGCGTAGACGGGTAAGTTACCATTAATGCGGCGAGTTTCGCAGAGTGAAGCTCTGCTTTTTTAGCTAGGTCAGCTTCATCAATGTTGCCGTTAGCATCACACTCGACGACAACAACGCTCATGCCGGCCATGACCGCGCTGGCTGGGTTCGTGCCGTGAGCCGATTTAGGGATCAAACACACATTGCGAAGAAGATCGCCGCGGCTCAAATGGTACTGCCGAATGACAAGCAGTCCGGCAAACTCACCCTGCGCTCCAGAGTTTGGCTGCAATGATACAGCATCAAACCCAGTACATTCGGCGAGAGCCTTCTCAAGGTTAACGAACAGTTCCTGATACCCAGTGGTTTGTGAGCCAGGTGCAAACGGGTGGATAGCGTTGAAGGCTGGCCAAGTGACCGGCATAAGTTCGCTGGTTGCATTAAGTTTCATAGTGCACGAGCCAAGTGCGATCATGCTGCGCGTTAGGGATAAATCGCGGGACTCAAGGAGACGAACATAGCGCAGCAGCTGAGTTTCAGAGCGGTGACTTGAGAATACTGGATGCGTGAGGAACTTGGATGTGCGGCGCATCCCCTCCCCTAGAGCCCAGTCTAGCTGCGCGCCCAATTCATTAGCCGTGAAGCTAACGGGTGCGCTAATTGCTTGCGCAAAGATGCTAAATAAATCGTCAATGTCGGTAAGTCCGACGGTCTCATCCAGCGATATGCCTACTGTGTGATCATCGATAAACCGCAAGTTTATCTGCTTAGACTCGGCCAGGTCGACGACGGTACAAGCCGTTGGCTTGACCTTGGCGTTCGTGGGCATTTCCACCCGAAGTGTGTCGAAGAAGGTCTCGTTGACTATACGAAAACCTAAAATCTTTAGACCCTTTGCCAACACGCTGGTTAGTCCGTGAACCCGCGTCGCAATCCCAGTAAGTCCTTCGGCACCGTGGTAGACGGCGTACATACTCGACATGATGGCGAGCAGCGCCTGCGCCGTACAAATGTTGCTCGTCGCCTTGTCACGGCGGATGTGTTGTTCACGTGTTTGCAATGCCATGCGCAGAGCTGGCTTGCCCTCAGCGTCTTTGGACATGCCGATGATGCGACCAGGGATCTTGCGTTTATGCTCGTCGCGCGTGGCAAAGAAAGCGGCGTGTGGGCCGCCGAAGCCTAGCGGAACGCCAAAGCGCTGCGCGCTTCCGACCGCAATATCGGCACCGAGCTCGCCGGGGCTTTTCAGCAAGGTCAGGCTTAGAAGATCTGTAGCTAGGACGATCATAACGCCAGCTTCGTTGGCTTTCTTAATGAAGGTTGACGGGTCACCAACCTCCCCCGTGCTGGCTGGATATTGCAAAAGTACGCCAAAGGGCGCCGCGGCAAAGCTGATTTTCTGATAATCGCCGACGGCGACTTCGATGCCAAGAGGTTCGGCGCGAGTTTGCACAAGGGCAATGGTTTGCGGGTGACAATCGCCCGAAACAAAAAACACACGCGAGGCATCTTTGGCCCGTGAAGCGAAACATACGCCCATGGCCTCGGCAGCCGCCGTAGCCTCGTCTAGGAGCGAAGCATTAGCGATGGGCAGGCCCGTAAGGTCGGCGATCACCGTCTGGTAATTTAACAGGGCTTCCAGGCGCCCCTGGGCGATCTCGGCTTGATACGGCGTGTACTGAGTGTACCAACCTGGATTTTCTAGAATGTTGCGCTGAATCACGGGCGGGGTGATGCAGTTGTAATAACCCGTCCCAATGTAGCTGCGGAAGATTTTGTTTTTTGCTGCTATCGCCCCGATTTTAGCCAGGGCTGCCGTTTCGCTAAGCGCTGATGGTAGCTGCAGGGGGGATTTCAAGCGGATGCTTGCGGGAACGGCGCTGTCGATCAGATGATCTATCGACGCGTAGCCTAGGTCGGCCAACATCGCATCGACTTCTGACTGGTTCGGTCCGATGTGCCGATTGACGAACGCATCCTGGTGAGCCAAAGCTTCGCTTAGCTTAGACATTCCCGCTCCTGTTGTGTTGAGTTCTAATAACCATTAACTGAGAAAAGCAGTCAGCAGCCAAAGGCTGCCGCACCGCTCTAGAATTGACTCAGATGGTGCCAGAAGGGACCGACTAATTCGAGCCATCAGCGACAAAGGACTCATAAGCCCGAGCATCGAGCAGCGACGCGGCATCAACGGCGCCTTTGACCTCAAGCTTGACCAGCCACCCTTTAACATATGGGTCGTTTTGCAGGGATTCGGGCTGATCGATTGCGACCTTGTTAACCTCTAACACTTTACCAGCGATCGGCATGTAGAGGTCGGACACCGTTTTGGTTGATTCGATCGTCCCAAAAGCAGCACCAGCATCAAATGTGTCGCCGACCTTAGGTAGGTCGACGTGGACGATGTCGCCCAGCTGATCGACCGCGTATGCGGTGACGCCGACTTTTGCGACGTTAGCGCTGAGTTCGAGCCACTCGTGGTCTTTGGTGTATTTCAAGCCAACAGGAAATTCCATGGGGAGCCCCCGGCGCGCACATTTAGCGGCGTGATCGTTTTGTGAGTTGATGCTGACGAGCCTATTTTAGCCCTTAACCTTAGCCTTATATAGAGGTTTTTCGACAAGTCGCGCAAGTTTTCTTTTGCCGCGAATATCGACCTCCACAGCTCCCCCTAGGGCAGCCTTGCCTGCATCCAGCAAGGCCAAACCACCGGCCCCGCCGACCGTTGGCAGAACAGAGCCGCTAGTCACTACGCCTATCTTTTCACCGTTGACGAAAAGCTCCATGCCGCTGCGGGGAATACCATCTTCCGTCATCACAAAAGCGAATTGTCTCTTTTTTAGACCGGCCTCTTTTTGTGCCACGAGAGCGTCACGCCCGATAAAGTCGCCCTTGGCCAGTTTGACAGCCCAGCTGATGCCCGCTTCTAGCGGTGATACGCTCTCGTTCATGTCATTGCCGTATAGCAGATAACAGGCTTCGAGGCGGAGGGTGTCGCGGGCACCTAGGCCGATCGGTTGGATGCCGCTGTGGTTGTGGGTTTCCATCAAAGCTCGCCAGGTCTTTTCGGCGACTTCATTTGCCATATAGATTTCGTATCCATGTTCACCGGTGTAACCGGTTCGGGCTAAAAAGGCGTCTGTCCCAAAGAGCTTGAGTGACATGATGTCCATGTACTTCATGGAACGAAACTGCGCCACATCGGGCGCGCCGACGAGGGCCTCAACGGCTTGGGCACTTTTAGGCCCCTGGACGGCAAGCTGGCTCCAGCGGGAGGAGCCGTCGATCACTTGGACGCCTTGTGCCTTGCCGGCTTGCTTGTGGATCCAGGCAAAGTCTTTATCCCGATTGCTGGCATTGACACAGATTAAGTATTTGTCATGGTGGATACGGTAGATGATTAGGTCATCAATCATGCCCCCGTGCTCGTTGAGAATCGCACTGTACTGGCCGGTGCCATCTTGCAGGCGTGATATGTCGTTGATCGTTGTTTTTTGCAAAAAAGTGCCAGCTTCGGGACCAACTACGATGACTTCGCCCATGTGGCTCACATCGAAAAGTCCACAAGCCTCGCGCACAGCCTTGTGCTCTTGCAAAACCGAAGTATAGCTTACCGGCATCATCCAACCGCCAAAAGGCACCATTTTGGCCTTTAGCATTTTATGGGTAGCAGCAAGCGGGGTAAACAGGACGTTTTCGGGTGCAGCCAAGGCGTTGTCTCCTTGCGGGTGTTTGACTCAATTGGTTGGGTCATCTATAAACTAACAAAGAACTAATCGCCAATTTAATCCTGGAGCTACCAAATGGCCTATACTTTTTACGTGCAGAAGTCTGAGCGGACGAAGTTGCGTAGGCTACCGTTCCTGCCACGTTTTGGTATTACGGTGGAGACGTTTGGTCGACAGCTCACATTTAAGCAGGTTCCGCTTCTCGAAACTTTATTAAATCTCCGCGACCGCGGATTTAGTCTTGGTAATTTCATGGTGTTGGCCAAAGAAGAGTGGGACGAGATTCGTTTTCCCGGCCGCCCGGCCCTGGCGGCGGTCAAGGACTTTAGCGGCAGAGCTCCCCAGTCGAAAGCTCATAAACCGGCTTCTAGATCCGCCGCGAGTAAGCAGAGAGCAGCTTCAGCGTCTGGCAAATAAGAAACCGGCATTGATAAACGAGCACCGGACAGTATTGTCGGTGCTTTTTTTGTCAAAACATTGGACACAACTCTTCGTAATCGACGCAACTCGCACACTCCGCCGCCCCTAACCTACTGAAATAAAAAATCCAAACTTAGGTACGAATCTTGCTTTGGCTCCCATGTAGCGACGTCATGTCGTCACGGTTCGAGTTGAATCTGTATTTTACAAGCTGAAGCTGAATCTGTTGTGGAGAGGTTGTTGTCATGATCCGGAAAATGTTCAAACAGCAAGTCGCGTGGTTGATTGGTGCCTTACTTGGCATTAGTTGTTTTATGTTGGCATCGCCGGCTCAAGCCGCTAGTGTTTACAATTGTTCGGCAAGCGGTGGTGTTTGCGTGGTTAAAGTCGAAGATGGAATTATCGGCGATCACGTAAAGGTGATGGATGAGAAAGCACGGGTGATAGCCTACGGGCGCATCACTAAGCGCCGTGGGTATTACGCGCAAGTTGCGATCACCAATGCTCTCAAGACCATCCGCAAAGGTTATCCTGTGATTGTTGATTTGGACAACCGCGATAGTAACATGCAGTGGGCCGCATCATTCTCGCGCCCTTAAAAGATTAAGATGATCGAACCTATAGCAGCGCCTCAGCTATCAGTAGTGCTGATCACTCTCAACGAAGAGGCGCGGCTTCCGCATTGCTTGCAAAGTTTGCCGAGCGGATGTGAAATCATCGTTCTGGATTCAGCTAGTTCTGACCGAACCGCCCAGATAGCAAGGGCTTTTGGTGCTCGCGTTGAATTCCGTGACTTTGATGACTTTGCCGGTCAGAAAAATGCTGCCTTAGCATTGGCAACTAGACCGTGGATATTGTCTCTAGACGCCGACGAGGTGCTAACTCCAGCTTTGGCTGAGTCGATCGCCGCGATTACGAAATCAGAGCTCCCAAAGTTTGAGTCCTACCGAGTTCGAAGGCGCCTGGTCTTTCAAGGCCGCACACTGCGCTTCGGCAAAGCCGCAGATCGACCATTGCGACTTTTTCTGCGTGGTCACGGTCAATTTGTCTCCGCGATCCATGAGAGACTTGAGGTTTCAGGCCATCCAGGGACTCTAAAAGGTGAGCTGCTGCACTATAGTTACGCTGATCTTACCGATTACTTCTCACGATTTAATCGGTACACGAGCAATGTCGCCGACAATCACTTTAGACTTGAGCACTCTATGCCCAAGGGTGTCTCTCACTGGCTGAGGCCATGGACCGAGTTTTTGTACCGTTACGTCTTGCGGCTTGGTTTCCTTGATGGCTACCAAGGCTATACTTATGCGTTAATTAGCAGTCTTTATACCTACGTTAAGTATGCAAAACTGCGCGAATTATACGTAAAAAAGAGCATCACTTGAGTCGGCTTTATTGGCACCTGTCCTCAAACCGCTGGAATAGCGCGATCACCGAATATGCGATTAGCACGGCTCGCGCATTGCAGAGCCTTGGCCACGGAGGAGTCTTTTTTCCTCTCCAAGGCTCGCCGGCCCATAAGCGCGTAAGCACCCACCTTACTTTTTATCCAATGCCCGACTTCACATTGCTGCGACTACCGATGCTGCTCGCCCGCTTTCGTCGTGAGCGCCCAGAGGCGATATTTTGTTACGGCGGTGCGGAGACTGTCTTGGCGTTGGCCCTAAAAAGGCTGACGGGCGTAAAGGTGGTGCGTTTTCGTGGCCAAGAGACCAAAAGCTTTGGCTCTTTTAATCGGTTGCGTCAACGGTGGTCCCACCAGGGCATCGATTTTGTTCTCTCTCCAAGCGAGCTTATCTCGGGAGAGTTAAGACGCTTGGGGTTAAAGAGCCCTATTGTTACGGTCCCACTTGGTTGCGATCAGCAGCGGTATTGTCATGTCCCCAAAGAGTCGAAGGACGGCCGGCCGCGGATGTTGGTCTTCGGGCGCTTTGATCCGGTGAAAGGTCATCTGCCGATGATCGAGCGGACGGCGGAAATCTTGCGAATGTGGGGCAATCAGCCGAGCAGGCCCCAGCTACATATAGTTGGTGAACCGGCGAATGTATCGGCTGCCGATTTAGTAAGGGCCGTAGAGCATGTGGGTCTAGTCATTGATGACGACGTGAGGATCACGACCGAACGGACCGCAGATGTAGCGGCCTTGATGTCGGGAGCCGTATTGGGCGTGGTGCCTAGCTTAGGGTCAGAAATTATCTGCCGAGTGGCTGAGGAGTTTCTACTCTGCGGCACGCCAGTGGCAGTGTCAGCGGCTGGCTCATTGCCCGAAGTTATTTTTCCAGGGGCAGGTTTTTGCTTTGGAGCCAAGTCTGAGGTGGATACGGTCCAATCATTTATCGAGTGGATTCGAACCAGCCTTGGTGAGTCGGAAGAAGATAAATTCGCTCGCGCCGCTGCTGCGGCTCAGCGTTTTTCTCTGCCGGCGATGGCCGCAGGTTTGCAGCTGGCCATTGATCAATATCTTTTGCGATCATGATTAGACGTTATGGACCGGTCCAAGCCACCGCCTAGGTTTTGCCCCATCAGCTTTATCTACATACCCCCGGGACTCCATATGCTCGACGATGCGCGCGGCGCGGTTGTAGCCGATCTTCAGTTGGCGTTGCAGAAAAGAGGCGCTAATTGATCCCTGATTTCTGGCGATTGCGATCGCCTCGTCCCACTTAGGGTCGTCTCCAGCCGCCGCGTCCGAGTCAAAAGAAGATTTGTCATGATCCTTCTGCCGAGCGAGTTCGTCGTCAATCCAAGCAATGATTGATTCGTCGTAGTGGACCGGCGACGTTGCCTTGATGGCCGCCACCAAGTTGAGCACTTCTTCGTCGGTGATAAGCGCGCCCTGCAACCGCTCCAGTCGGCCTATTCCGGGGCGCTGTAGCAGCATGTCGCCCTTGCCGAGCAGTTTTTCTGCGCCGATTAGGTCAAGTATCGTCCTGCTGTCGTGTTTGCTGACTACCTGAAAGGCTATGCGGCACGGCAAGTTTGCTTTGATCACCCCAGTGATAATGTCGACGGACGGCCTCTGGGTGGCTAGAACCATATGGATACCGCTAGCACGCGCTTTTTGCGCTAGACGCTGTATGGACGACTCGACGTCCTTCGGAGCGGTCATCATTAGGTCGGCCAGTTCGTCTATAACCAGCAGGATGAACGGTAGTTTGCTTAAATTTTCTTCGCCAGTCGCGGCGATGAGTTCGTCGCGCCGAGTTTGGCTCGCCCGCTGCCAAAGATCGTTGAATCCGGCGATATTGCGCACACTTGCTTGTTGCATGATTTTGTAGCGCCGCTCCATTTCGGCAGCGGCCCATTGTAGTGCGAGCGACGCCTTTATGGGCTCTGTGATGACCGGCATTAGTAAGTGGGGAATGCCCTCATAGATCGATAATTCGAGCATTTTCGGATCGACCAGGATCATCCGCACATCCTCGGGCGACGCCTTCATGATGATGCTGCAGAGCATGGCATTGATGCCAACAGACTTTCCTGAGCCCGTAGCTCCGGCCATCAAAAGATGCGGCATGGTGCTTAAATCGGCGCACATAGGTTGTCCGTTGATGGACTTACCCATGCCGAACGTTAGTGGCGAGGCGCTATCTATGAAGGCGCTGTTGGCCAAGATGTCCCCTAGGTATACGGCCTCTCGTTTGGTGTTTGGAACCTGCACGCCTAAGGCGCTTTTACCGCGCACAGGATGAATAAATATAGAATCAACCTTCAATGCCAGAGCTAAGTCGTCGATCAGCCCTACGACTTTGGCTTGTTTGACGCCGGCTTCGGGTTGAAATTCAAAGACGGTAACCACGGGCCCAGGTTGGTATCCAATGATGTTGCCTAGGACACCAAAGTCTTCGAAGGTTTTGACTAACAGAGCTGCCGTAGCTTCGAGGTCGCTGATGCTGACGTTGCTGCCGGCGCTAGTATCCGACTTTTGGAAGACGGATAATGGTGGCCTAGCATAGCCACCAATCGAGTTAGAATCAGTGCCCGCAAAAGCAAGCTGATGCAAGGTCGCGACGGGGGTCGGTTGTTTAGGGGTAGCTTTTTCCGTCGGTGCTGCTGGCCAATCGAAGATGCTCACGGTGTCGGGGGCGACAGTGGGCTCAAAGGCTTGGTGTCTGGCCACAGAAGGTGTTTCGGCTTGAGGTTCGGATGATTTTTTTAATCGCTCGAACCAACCGTGCCACTTAGTTGATAAACGTTTATATACGGGGCCAAGTATGGCCCGGCGACAAAGTAAAAGCAGGCTGCAGGCGCTCACGGTGATCATGGTAATCCAGCCACCTACTTTGCCGAACCATCGCACTAAATAATAAGTGATGGTTGTGCCAACCAAGCCACCTCCCGGTAGAGCAAACCCTTGCCAATGAAACTCTGGCCAGCGAAGTGCTAAGGTGCTGCAGGCCCCAGCAATCGCTAGGAGCCAGCCGATTAGTCGCGAGTAAGCTAGGGCGGCAGGCTTGCCGCGGGCTATGAGTAGCGCGCTGGTTAGAAAGGGAACGGCCATTAGCCAGGCCACGGCACCGAGGCTATAAATTGCCAAGGCGGCGAGATTGGCTCCAAAAGATCCCGCAAGATTTTGTGGCGGCACGTTTGGCAGCGCCACACTAAACCACGAGGGATCTAGAGGAGCGAAGCTGCTTAGCGCGGTTAAATAATATGCTGTGGCGCCAATTGTGACGACCAGCAACATCTCTCTTTGAAAGCGATGTTCCGGAAAAAGTAATTTACCGATTTTTGCACACGCTGTTAAAAAAATACCCGAACGCAAGCCGGCCGTGGCTTTGGACATGGGTCTTTTGACTCCCTTCAGGGAAGTGACGCAGATTTAGTTGTCGGTGAAAATATGATGCGGAAACGTGGGGGACTTTTTCATTATACCGAAGGTGGGCAGAAAATGCACAACTGCCCCGAGTGAACGGGGCAGTAGGCTACATTAATTGAGCTGATCTTTGCTGTAGTTTTTCCAAATCCACAAGGCTCGTTGATAAAAAAGAAAAAGCGAATGGCGTTGGGTGATCGGTAGTGCATCGATGATCTGAATCATCGTGTTTAAGTCGTTGCTAGAGACTAAATCTACGACGATCTCTTCTAGACTTTCAAATACGCTATAGTCCGCCGTGTGGGCATTCATCTGGATAGTTTCGAACAAATCGACATCGGCACGCTTAAACAGCAGGTGATGGCCTCTGATGGCCTCTTGATAGATTACTTGCCAGAGGGGCGGCAGTTCGGTTTCGGAATAATTTTGTTGGATCAGACTTTCGAGCAGCGAGGAGGAGGGGCGCATTAAAAGAACTCCGGGGGAGGGGGGAAGGTGACCTGCATTGCGCAAGCACTCGAACCCTTGTGCAAATCCCGGGCCGCGCGAATAAAGGCGGACTACTCGCAGAAATTACAGGTGAATAAAGGATATCTCCGGAGCCAGCGTAAAACTCACGTGGCTACAGCCTGGTCATCTGTCGAGAGCGGTCAAAATAAGGTCGGCTGGTCGTTGACAAAAAGCGGCTTGATAGCGGCATTCAAACCGGTCAACTCGGCCACATAACGCTTAGCATAAGGCCCCAAGATGTATACTTCTTTGGGGCCGACTGCGGTGATGATGTCGCGTATTTCGGTGCCATCACAGGCGGTGCTGAGTAGGAATCGTTCCGCAGGTTGCCGTCCTGAGCTGAGCGGAGAGGGGGCCTCGGCCGTAGCTTGTACGAAGATTACAGGTGCTTCTGGTAAATTGTTGGGCCGAACGGTGTCGATCTTTGAGGGTAAAGGCACCAGCGTTACTTTTTGTTTGGCATATTTTCTAGTGTATCGCGTGTAGGGGCCAAGCTTGGACCCAGAGTCTTCGTAAACTTTATTGACCTTGGCGATCATGTCGTGAACCGCAACGGCAATATCGTGCTCAGTAAATAACTTCGTTAGCTCTTGGGCCGTGCCAATAGGCTCACAGTAAATGACTGGAAACACCCCATGCTTTGTCATGCTTTGGACGGTGTCGAGAAGTCGATCCTTTTCTCTTTTCCGGTTTGGCATCGCCAAAGTCGGGTTGGGGTGTGTCGGTTGTAGGATCAGGGTGTGGGCTTTTTTTAGCTGCATTTGGCGTACGGTAGGCACGCGCTGCGGCTGCAGATGGGGAGCGTAAAGTAATCGGCCCATGTCAGTTTCGACATATAGAGAAGCGCCGCCGAGCACAGCACCTGAAGGCAGCAACTCCATGCGTAGACGGCCAATCGAAAAAGGCCTGTTGTATTGACAGACCAGGGCATTGGGCTTTTTTCGAAAAGCCTCCAAAATTCGGATGGTCTCGGCCGTAGCAATGACCTGCGGCACCCTCGGATTGAAGCTAGTGGATGCAGCGGACAGAAAAGACAGATCGCCGCTTTCCTCAGCATCGAACCATAAAATGGTGTCGGCCAGATGCAGGCCATCATCGGTCTGTTTGACCTGAATGGTGCTGGATTTAGCTCCGCTCTTCTTAATCACCCGCGCAAGGCCCCAGAGCAGCTTTAATAAAAGTTTAAGTACCTTCGGTTTATAGTAAACGCAAATGCCCGCGTCAAGCTATCGAGTTTGCTGAAAATTTTCCTAGACTACAGCCCATTGGGGCCAACCCGCCGAACATCCGAGTAGCGACTGTAGTAGAGGATGCGCCAGTAGAACTCACTAAAAGGCGTTGCTCCCACTGCCGACCCGTTGTTGATTTGCTTGTAAAGACTCAGGTATTCCAGGTAGTTACGGGCCAGCTTGTTGAACTGTGAGCGTTGTGTTTGATAGGTAAAAATCATAGCGGCAACCCCCTAATAAGTACGGATCGGCAAATTCTGCCCGGTTCTTGAGCCCCTAAATCGACTTGGCCATAATCATTCTGATATGATTTCGACGCGCACTTGGGGAGTCTCGTGGCAGGGAGTCGGCGCTGACGATGGGGAGTATAAGTTGATGGGGTGGCTGCCATTTGCAACAGCCGTCGTGCTTTGCGCCCTGGTCATAGGGCTGTATGCCGTCCACCGAAATCGGCAACGCACAGGGGCCAAGATCTATCGGCAAAAATTTTTACACGCAGTGATGCAGCTGGACACGGTCACGCGCGGAGTCAATGATTTGGGTGCGAATATCCGTCAGATCAAGGACGCCAAGGTTCTTGATTATTACGAAGGCACCCTTCGCTTACTTGAGACGCTTTTAGGTGTAATTCGTAAAGTTGAGCCATTCGGTACGAATCCAGCGGCATTGAACTCCGCGATGTTCTTAATTCGTGACTTGCGCGAACGCGTCGGTCGACTCGAGCGAGCCTTTAAAGATGTCCTTAGTGGTCGACCAGCTAATCTGGGCGCGCTTTATGGAACTGCTCCGGCCGAGGGTGCGCCCCTAGTAACTGGCTGTTATTTCTGCTCGAGGCCGGTTATTTCCGAGCGATTTTCGGAGGTTAGGGTGCGCCTCGACGGCCAAGTGCAAGAGGTGATGGGTTGTAAAATTTGCCGTGACGAGCTGGCCGATTCAAAAAAAGTGAAGGTTCTGCATTTCATGCAGAACGGTCAACCCGTGCATTGGTCGAAGGTAGATGATTATAAGCCCAAGGAAGATTTCTGGAACATTAACAAGCGAGATCAGGTAGTAACAAAGCGTCGCCTCGAGCTCGTGCCAGCGGTTACTGAAGCTAGTCAGCCCGATTGACGATAGCGAGCATGGCGTTTTGTGTGGTCAGGGCGCGTTGGCCCTACTTTAAAGTACAGGCAATCCATTGAGGAGGAATTCGAATGAAAGAACCAGTACGTGTTGCCGTTACCGGTGCGGCCGGTCAAATTGGTTATAGCCTGCTGTTTCGTCTCGCTTCAGGAGAGGTTTTTGGGGAAGACACACCAGTTGAGCTGAATTTAATCGAGCTACCCGCGGCGGCAAAAGTGGCTGAGGGGACAGCCATGGAGTTAGAAGACTGCGCATTCAAGACGCTAAAGAAGATCAACATTTGCGATACGCCCGAAAAGGGCTTTGACGGCGTCAATTGGGCGTTGCTCGTGGGTTCCAAGCCTCGTGGTCCAGGCATGGAGAGGAATGATTTGATCCGTGACAACGGTCACATTTTCGTCGGTCAGGGCAAAGCGCTGGTACGCGCAGCAAGCAATGTTAATGTCGTCGTCGTTGGTAATCCATGCAATACCAACGCATTGATCGCTCAACACAACGCGCGGGACATCCCACCAACGCGCTTTACTGCAATGACCATGCTGGACGAGAACCGCGCCAAATTTCAGCTGGCCAAGAAAGCTGGCGTCGATGTGCGCGAACTTCATAATCTAGCTATTTGGGGTAACCACAGCTCCACAATGGTGCCAGATTTTGAGAACGCTTACATTGGCAGCCGGAAAGTTACCGACGCAATTAAGGACCGCGCTTGGCTAGAGGGCGAGTTTTTCACGACGGTGCAGAAACGCGGAGCCGCTATTATCGAGGCTCGCGGCAAGTCCTCAGCTGCGTCGGCCGCGAGTGCCTGCATTGACCAGATTAAGAACCTTTTGAAAAAGACACCAGCCGACCAGTGGTTCTCCATGGCCGTAGCCAGCGATGGTAACGCCTACGACGTACCTCCAGGCTTGATTTTCTCCTTCCCAGTGCGGTCTTTAGGCGACGGCAAGGGCTACGAAGTAGTCAAGGGCATGCAGTTGAGTGAGTTCGTCCGCAAAAAAATCGCTCTCACGACTAAAGAGCTGCTCGAAGAGCGTGAAGTCGTGAAGAACATGCTGATGAAGTAATTCGTATGGAATCGACGCGGTCACTTCGCTGTTAAGTTATAGGGGTGCTTGACCCATTTTGGATCAGCCCCCTATAATTTTTCTATGCGCAAAACTATACACAGTGTCCTTTGGTCAGCATCGCTGGCGCTCTGCGCCTGCATACCAGTCAATCTAAAGAAGTATAGAAATCAGGACTATAAGCTGCAGCCGACCCCAGATATCGGGGGAAGCAGCGTTTATCCTGGTGGGGAGAGCGAGTCTGAGAATCCTCGCTCGAAAGTGCCTCCGCCGCGAGCAACGATTTACGCCATCGATGCCGATACCGTTCGTGTTAACGTGCGCGAAGGCGAGGTCTGGGATGCTGCTTTATCCGTGCTGATGCACAATTATAGCCCCGCCGTCATCGACCGTGCCTCAGGGATTTTTTCGACAGAATGGGATAGTTATTTCCTAAACGGTGGTGTCTACCGCAACAAAGTATCGGTTCGGCTGGTGCGTGCTGGGCCCGGTGCCACCGACTTAATTATTCACAATAACGTCGAACACTTGAGAGACGGGTCTCAGGCTGGCGGTGCCGTGGGCGCCGTGTGGTTGCCGACGACGGATCCCGCAAATGAGATTGGCCGTATTGTACAAAATATGGCACTTGTGTTGGGACAGCCACCGCCGGTATTTCAGCCGATCGCGGCGAAGTCGACAGGCGCAGGGTTAGAGTCCGGTGCTGTTCTGCGATAGGGCGGAAGAACGCTAGCTGCGGAGTATTTATGATAAAGCGAATTTTTTTATTTGTTCTGACTAATATTTTGGTGATGGCAACAGTTTCCATCGTCATCTCCGTCCTGGGTATTCAGCCATACCTAAGTGCAAGCGGGATTGATTATCAATCACTGATGGCTTTCTGCGCTGTTTGGGGCATGGGCGGGTCGTTTATCTCTCTCCTGATGTCCAAGACCATGGCCAAGTGGATGATGGGCGTCTCCATCATCGACCCCAACACGACTGATCCAAATGGACGAGATCTTGTAGCTCTTGTGCATCGTCTGGCTATGGGCGCGAAGCTACCGGCTATGCCCGAGGTGGGCGTCTATGAAAGTCCAGAGGTCAATGCTTTTGCGACTGGTCCGAGCCGAGGCAATGCGCTGGTGGCGGTGTCGACGGGCTTGATTAACCAGATGGGCCGCCGCGAACTCGAGGGTGTTTTGGGCCATGAAATCAGCCACGTAGCCAATGGTGACATGGTGACCATGACGCTTATCCAGGGTGTCGTGAATGCTTTTGTGATGTTCTTTGCGCGGATAGCGGCCTATGCCGTCTCCAATCTCATGAGAAGTGAGGATGACGACCGCCGACCATCCTACATGGTTCAGCAGTTGCTGGTGTTTGTCTTCGACATCCTGTTTGGCATTCTTGGCTCCATTGTGGTGTGCGCATTCTCGCGGCACCGCGAGTTTCGCGCTGATAAGGGTGGAGCCACCCTTGCCGGGCGCGAGAAGATGATTGGCGCCCTCCAGGCCTTGCAGCGCACTAGCGAGACGGTCGATATGCGGCAGGCAGCTTTTCAAAGTCTCAAGATAGCCGGCGCTCCGAAGGGTCTGGTTGGTTTATTGATGACTCACCCGCCACTTGAAGTCCGCATCGAACGCTTGCGTCTGATGCAGGGCTAAAGGGCTTCTTGACCGTAAAATGGGCAAATCCAACGCGTTTGCTGCCAGCGACACGACTGTAGTGCAGTTATTTGAGGCGGCAATGTGTCGGCCTCCATCTTACTCATTAGTCTTGGGACAAAGTGTACTTTGTGGTTATCCACGGATAGAGGGATCACGCCTACTTTAGGCTCGCGTGGGTGGTCTTTGGTAAAAGTGAGCCGCACGGCCATACCTTGCTGGTTGCCGGCCTCTGGTTCGGAGCCAAAGGCGAAGTTGCCGAGCGAATAAAATATTGGCTTATTACGGTAAACTTCAATCTCTTGCAGGTTGTGTGGGTGATGGCCGATGATCAAGTCTGCCCCCGCCTCAATGGCGAGGTGGGCCAAGTCTTTTTGATACTGTAGTGCCTCGTGTTTGCCCTCTTTGCCCCAGTGAAACGCGACAACGGTAAAAAAACCACGCGCGGCACATGCGGAAATGCGTTCAGCCACTAGGGATTCCGCTCCGAAGGCACTACCCGCACGGCGGGTCGTCGCCCAAAAGGCTGACGGCAAAGTCTTGGAAAAAGCGAGTAGGCAGATCGATTGATGTTTGAGCTTGATGATGACGGGAAGGCTGGCTGCAGACTGGTTAATCCCCGCCCCCGTGCTCGCGATGTCGGCACGCGCCAAGCTCGTCAAGGTGCTCAGTAGGCCAGCGAAGCCAAAGTCCATCGTATGATTATTGGCGAGAGTGACTGCGTCTATCCCCGCTGTGCGCAGAATCTGCGCAGCCGAAGGCGGCATCCGCAACAAATATTGCTTTGCCTCAAAAGGGGCTAGAGTGGTCGTAATCACCCCCTCTAAATTAACTATATTATGGCGTGATGAGTTTAAAAGAGCCGCGCTACCGGCAAATAAATTGGGGTTTGCCGCGGTAGAATTTGTATGGCGTAAAGTTTTGGCGTTGATCAGCACGTCGCCAAAAAATTGCAGATCAGCCGGCTGCGCCCGGGCTGCGCTGGTGCTCACAAAGAGCACGAGCATGATCAAGAAGCTTGCTAAGTGTCTATGCACGGCCGTAATTCATTGAAAGTGGCTGACACAATAGTTTATGGTAGCATCCTTGAGCTAAGCAAGGAGAGATGGCCGAGTGGCTTAAGGCGGCGGTCTTGAAAACCGTTGTGGGGAAACTCACCGGGGGTTCGAATCCCTCTCTCTCCGCCAAAATAACGATTCCTGCTCACGAAGTTCAAATAAAGTGGGTCCGAGCCCATCAAAAGCTTTGACTAGGTCCGGCCACCCCACGTATAAAAACGATTCGCGGATTGCTCCGCAGTAAGTCTACGTTATATCTCTGGAGAGATGGCCGAGCGGCTGAAGGCACATCCTTGCTAAGGATGCGTACGGGTAACTGTACCGAGGGTTCGAATCCCTCTCTCTCCGCCATAAACCTTCTTAATTTTTCGCTCCAATCACGATTCTCGGCAGCGCAGTTGGGAGAGACGAATGACCGGAGTATTGTCGGCGTTACCTCGCCAATTAGGTTTGCACATGCCAGCGGAATGGGTCCGCCACACGGCAACCTGGATGAGCTGGCCCTTTGATGTCGATGACGAGATGTGGTTCGGTTATTTGACGGACGTGCGCGCAGAATACGCCGCTCTAGTCAGGACTATTGCTCAGTACGAGTCGGTCAGCCTGCTGCTACGCGACGAAGAGGCAGAGGCAAGTGCTAAGGCTGCTTTGGGCAGCGTCGCTGGTGTCAGCTTTCACCGGATTCCGCTAGATGATGTCTGGATGCGGGATAACGGCCCGATTTTTGTGCGACGCCCCCAATCAGCAACGGCCGGCCAGCCAAACTTTGCCTATGTAAATTGGCGCTTCAATGCTTGGGGCGGCAAATATGACTTTGAGCGAGACAACTTAGTGCCCGAAAGGCTGGCGCCTGTCTTGCAAATGCCGCGATTCGAGCCTGGAATTGTAATGGAAGGGGGCTCCCTCGAGGTCGATGGTCAGGGGCTTTGTCTCACCACTAAGCAGTGCCTTTTGACTCCGACGCGAAATCCGGACCTTAGTCCAGCTGACTTGGAGCGTTACCTTCTCGACTATCTCGGGATTCAGCGCGTTATTTGGCTCAACGACGGGCTCGAGGGCGATCACACGGATGGTCATGTCGATACCATTACGCGTTTTATTGGCCCAGGATCCGTGGTGACCTCTGTGACGGAGGACCGGAACGACGCTAATTATACGCCCATGCAGGAAAATCTCGAGACTCTCAAGCGTGCGGTTGATTTGAAAGGTCAAGCTCTTAAAGTGACGGAGCTGCCTCTACCGAAAGAGCCATTATTTCTGCCGGATGGCACAAGGTTGCCGGCGACTTACGCTAATTTTTATTTTGTGAACGGCGCTGTGATTGTCCCTCAATACGGGGATCCAAACGACGCGAAGGCCCTATCGCTCCTGCAGGGTTTATTACCGCAGCACAAAGTGGTCGGTCTCTCCTCGCGTCACATCATTCGTGGGGGCGGTAGCTTCCATTGCCTAACGCAGCAGCAGCCGGAGGGATCATCGTGACTCTTAATACGCCTAAGACCCTGAAGTTAGGTTTAGTGCAGATGCGCATGGAGCGCTCTGTTGCAGTTAATATTAAAGCTGCCGCAGGCTATGTGCGAGATGCAGCGGCTCAGGGTGCGCAGGTAGTCTTGCTGCCAGAGCTGTTTGAGAATCACTACTTCTGTCAGGAAGAGCGCGAGGAGTATTTCTCCTGGGCCCATCCGGTCGATGGACACCCTTTCCTTGGTCAGTTTCAAAAACTAGCCAAAGAGCTGAACGTCGTCTTGCCGGTGAGCTTTTTCGAACGCGCCGGACCGGCTCATTATAATAGCCTTGCGATGATCGATGCCGATGGCGCGATGCTTGGTATCTACCGGAAAAGTCATATCCCTGATGGGCCCGGCTACGAAGAGAAGTACTACTTCAATCCTGGGGACACCGGATTTAAAGTGTGGCCTACTCGCTACGGTCGGATAGGTGTCGGCATATGTTGGGATCAGTGGTTCCCGGAGTGCGCGCGGGCAATGGCGTTGCAAGGGGCGGATTTACTACTTTACCCAACGGCCATAGGTTCCGAGCCAGCTGATGTCGTTCATAGCCCAAACACGCCGGCTATGTGGCAACGCGCTATGATTGGACACGCTGTTCACAATGCGACTTTTGTCGCAGCATCCAACCGCATCGGCACAGAAACTTTTGGGCAAGCGAGCTGTACTTTTTATGGTCATAGCTTTGCCAGCGATTATCGCGGAGACCTAATCTGCGAAGCAGCGCCGGACTTTGCCGGCGTTGTAACCTGCACCTTAGATCTCGGTGCTGCTCAGCAGTTTCGCGCTGGAATGGGCTTTTTCCGTGACCGGCGGCCGGACTTATACTCGGCTTTGCTAACTTTAGACGGAGCAACACCTAGCTCCTCGAGCAAGTAGTCGAGGATGGCGTGCGCATTGATGTAGTGCTGCTGAACGGATGCAGGTAGATCGCGGAAATCACCGATCGTGCCGCGGCACTGCGGGACGCCGCACTGGCACTGCATGGACCAGTAGCCGCCCGTTTGGGTGGTGGAATAATCAAAGGTGATCTCGTCATTTTTTGCGATGTCTTTGAGCGCAAATAAAATGACGCGCTTACCCGCCGATCGGATACCACAGTTAGGCGAGCAGGAGTGATTGACGTAGTCGTCAATATCGCCGGAGGCCGTTAGGAATTCGCGAGAGCCAATCTGTAGGGCGTGGGTGAGGTCGGCTAATGCCCCCACGTCTACGATGTTGCCAAGGAATTCGAGCACTTCTTCCTGGTCGCTAAAGTCTTTGCCAGCGAATACACCGCGGCCTTTGCCACCCACCTCTTCAAGGAGGATCAGCGATGGTTCCTGCGTCTTTAAAGCCACATTTCGCGTCGAAGGGGAACGAGTCATGTCAACCTAACAACAACAGCCCGCATATAGCGAGGGTACGTACTAGCACCTCAGGACCAAGCTTCTAAAGTCATAGTTAAATATTTGGTCAAGAGTGTCAAACGGTCGTTGAAGACTCGTTTTTGCCGCGGTGTCCCCCGAGGGCGAGAGCACGGTTATTGGGCACCAGCCCTAGCCTCCATTTTGTCGGCAAATTGAGCGAGGTCGATGGCAAACAGTGTCTTGCGAGCCGCGGTAATGAGCTTTTGTTCATGGCCGGCTTGCATGCAGTTAGCCTTGGCTTCCTCCTGCGCCTTTTGGACGCAGTCGGCATTCATCTCTGTGGCGCACCTGGTTTGGCTTCGTTCGCCACAAAGGTCTGGGCCAGATTTACCTTGGACGCAGTAAGTATAGGAGACTCCCTTTTCGAATCCGAAGTCGACGCTCGTAGCAGCGGACGTCATCGTATAGGTCAGCATGTTCTTGCGAGCATAAGCCTCAAAAAGCGGCCCATAGAGCTTTTTTATGTATAGAGCATTTTCTTTTGCTGCTTTTAAAACGCTGCCACGTAGTTTTGCGATCACCTCGGGGCTAAGAGTGCCGGATGCTTTTGCCGATCGCACCCTCTCTTGGAGTATAGACAGACTGAGTGAGCTGATCAGCAGGTACGACTGATAGCTGGCTAGTGCGTCAGCAGCATAATTAGGCCCGGAGTCGGGACTGCCGTGTTCTTCGATGGAGCTGCGAATGTCGTTGGCTTTGTCGATCATCAGAGCGAGCAGATTGGTGCTGTCTGGGCTGCCCGCAACATAATCTCGACTCAGCGTATCTTGGAGGGAGTTCAGTTTAATTTTAAGTGGTAGCTGAAAGTCTTTGGTTACGGGCGAGTTAATGACCGTGGAGTTAGCGGTCACCTCGGCATCATTCACGTCACCAAAGCGCTCACCATGGTGAATAATTGACTGGTAGATCGTCGCCATTTGCGTATGAAGGCTTACTTCAAAAAAAGTTTGTAGCAGAGATTCCGCGATAGCAACTGTAACGGACACTAACGCGACCGACTTGGTCTCAGAATGCTGGTGGTGCGGCGTCTTGCATGAGTGTGCAAGCGTCATAAAACCCACCAAGCATAAGGATGGAATGTGTCGCATGGCCTGCCTCGAGTGAGTCTGAATTTAGACGCGCTAAATCACAGTCGGCACGGTCTCGGTGCGGCTTTAATGCTGGGTTCGGATAAGTTTGAGAAATGAAGATTTTTAAATAACTGGGAAGGAGAATGGCGCACCCGGAGCGATTCGAACGCCCGACCCCCAGATTCGTAGTCTGGTGCTCTATCCAGCTGAGCCACGGGTGCGTATTCCTGCAAAGGCGAGAGAGACATACAAAATCCAGACGCATAGATCAATGATATTCCTTGAATAATTTACAACACTTTGTAATTCCTGAATTAAAAAAACACTCTGCGAGTAAGGTCTTGACTAAATTTAAGGCAGTTTCTCTCCGATGAGTACGCGAGCGAGGGATTGGACTTACTTATGGAGGAGGCTTAGTCATGGCAACTCAAGGTGTATCTAGACTCGGTGTGTTCTTCGGTTTGACGACCAAAGTGATGGCGGTTTCGTTTGTGGCTGGTCTTGGTCTGGCAGCATGCTCTGGTGATGCGGATATGACAGACGAAATAGTTCAACCTAGTTACGGCGTGGACGCGCCTGAAGGAGCACCCTTAGATGTAACTGCGCCCAGTAATTCCGCGGAGTCCACAAGCGGCGAGAAACCGGTCGCTGCTACCGATGATGCTGCAGCTGCTGCAGTTGCCAGTGATTTAGGCATGAGTGCCCAGCCAGCGGCCGTTTCTGAAGAAGTGGCTCCCCCACCCCCAGCTGAAACCCTCGCGGAAGGCTCCGATACCGTTAAGGCGGAGCTAACCGATGTTGGCGTCGATACCACCAGTGTTGCCGCAGCTCCTAGTGCTGACACTTCTGGCTCGATGTTTGATCAAAATACCAAGCCTCGTTTAACCGGAGAGGTTTATACTGTGTCTAGCCCCGGTGCTGCGCAGAATCTTCCCGACAAACATCATCGTGGTCATGCGCATAAACGCGCGATCCATTCAGCTTCCGCCGATGATCTAGCCTCAGCTGCTAAGATGATGAAGTCTCGCGACAGCTCCCAATACGTCATAGAACCAGGCGATACTCTCGCCACCATCTCCCGGAAGATCTACGGCACGACTAAGTTTTGGCAGAACTTGGCTCAGTCCAATGGCCTCAGCGACGCCAACAAGATCTTCCCCGGGGATGTTCTTCGCTTCGACGCGAAGGAAGTTAAAGCGAAAGAATTTGTGAAAAATTACCAGACAACCATGAAAAGCGTGGTGGTCAAAAAGGGCGACTCTTTGAGCAAAATCGCCGCCCAAACATATGGTAGTGCGGAAGCCTGGCCGCGCTTGCTCAGTTTCAATCGCGATAAAATTCGCGATCCAAATAAAATTCCAGTTGGTCTGAAATTAAATTATATGGAGGGCGGCAAGGTCGCTGCGGGCATACCTGCAGCTGATCCCGTGAAACCAGCTGCTGTTGGCAAAAAAGCTAAGAGCAAAGTCGGTCACTGAAGCAGTTTTCCCGATACTTGTAAGAATTATTTGTCATGACTAAACGCCCCGGAGATCTTCTCCGGGGTTTTTTGTTGTGACTTCATTGGCGAGTGAAGTGGAAGACGCGCTCATCCAGTTTAGTGCCGAATTCAATCGTTAATGTGTGAGTCGGCTGCAGGAACGGGTCATTTATTTTCTTTTCTGGCCATTCAACGAAAAATCCGTCATACGAGCGAGCATCGGCCAGCCCCAGGTCTTCCGAGTAGAGGCTTGCGTTAGTTCGGTAAAGGTCTAGGTGAGCAAACCAGCGCGTGCCGATTTCATACTCATTCATGTAAGTGTAGGTTGGTGAGGTGACCGGTATGAGGTCAGGGAGCCCGAGCTTTCTTAGCAACTGCCCAACAATGGTGGTCTTACCTGCTCCCAAGGGACCAGAAAGCCACAAGCAAAAGGGCTTTGGGGTGCCTGGAGTGCGCAGTTCCGCTGCGATCTTCGATGTTAGGTTGTCGAGATCGTGGAAGGCACAAACTTTAGTCCACAACTTGGTACTAGTCATGATCTGCTCTTCAATAGGGGCGATGCGCGGGATCATTGAGCAAGCGCTTCATGTCACTTACCGCATCTTTGAGGCCGACAAAGACAGCGCGTGCCACGATCGCATGGCCGATGTTAGCCTCCTCGGCGTGGCTGACAACCTGTAACCAGTAGGCGTTGCTGTAGTTTAAGCCGTGGCCAAAGTGAGCTTGTAAGTCCAGCTTATGAGCCGCAGCGGCGGCATCGACAAGCAACTCGACAAGTGATTTCTGAGCTCTGGTTGAGATAGCTTCGGCCATTTTGTGACAGAAGCTGCCGGTGTGAAACTCCACGGCATCGGCACCAAGCTCGTGACTCAGCACGACTGCTTGCAGATCGGGCTCAACGAAAAGGGACACTAATATCCCAGCGCCTTTTAGTCGGGCAATGGCCGAGGTTAAAGTTGGTTTATTGCGCGCAAGATCGAGTCCGCCTTCGGTCGTTCGCTCTTCTCTTTTCTCTGGGACCAGCGTTACCGCGTGCGGTTTGAGTTTGATCGCCAGGTCCAGCATGGAGCTCGTAGCCGCGACTTCAAAGTTAAGAGGTACCTGGATCGTGTCTTTTAAGGCCAAAACATCGCGGTCTTGGATGTGACGACGATCTTCACGTAAGTGACACGTGATATTGTCCGCTCCGCCAAGCTCAGCTAGCAGAGCCGCCTGGACTGGGTCAGGATAGCGTTCACCGCGTGCTTGGCGGAGGGTGGCGATGTGATCTAGGTTTACACCCAAGCGGATCATTGCAGTTGGCCTTTGTGGTTCATGATGGCTGCCGCTGTTTCGGTGCAGAGCTCGGTCGCAATGGCCTCAATTTCGTCGGTGTTTTGACCTTCGACCATGATGCGAGCCAAGCTCTCGGTGCCAGAGTAACGAAATAGAATCCGGCCACCTTTACCTAGCTTTTGCTCCATCTGTCTAATCAATTTAGCTAGCTCTGGAAGATCTTCGAGTGGCACTTTGTTTTTGACGCGGACATTGCGCAGTACCTGAGGCAAACGTTCCATGCAGCCTTTTAGCTCTGAGATCTTCCTCCCCTCAGAAACCATGATCTTTAGTAAGTGGAGCGCCGCAAGGATGCCGTCCCCGGTCGTTGCACTGTCGCGGAAGATAAGATGGCCCGACTGTTCGCCGCCAAGGTTGTAGTCGCCCCGCACCATTTCTTCCATGACATAGCGGTCACCGACCTGGGTGCGTTTGAGCTCGGCTCCGACGCGCTCAAGAGCGATATCTAGACCCATGTTGCTCATGACGGTGCTGACAACGGTGTTTTTCCTCAGAGTCCCTTGTTTCGCCATTTGAATGCCGCAGATCGCGAGGATTTCGTCGCCGTCTACAATCTCGCCGCGGTCGTCAACGACGACCAGGCGGTCGGCATCGCCGTCGAATGCCAGCCCTACGTCAGCCTTATATAGCTTAACTTGCTCGGCCAGCTTCTGCGGGTGCAAAGCGCCGTGACCTTCGTTGATGTTCGTGCCGTTTGGTTCAACGCCTAGAAGGAAGCATTCTGCGCCCAGCTCTGTAAAGACTTTCGGTGCGACTCGGTAAGCAGCCCCGTTGGCGCAATCGATGATGATGCGCAGGCCATCCAGAGTTAATTGTTTTGGGAACTGTTCTTTCAAATAAACGGCGTATTGGCCAATGGCGTCGTCAATCCTTTTGGCTCGGCCAATACCCGAACCCGTAGGCAGGTTGTGACTAAGATTAGGATCTTCGAGCATCTGCTCTAACTTTTCTTCCACTTCATCCGGCAGCTTATAGCCATTAGCACTGAATATTTTGATGCCGTTATCGTAATAAGGATTGTGTGAGGCTGAGATTACGATACCTGCAGAGGCTCTAAGCCCCCGCGTTAAGTAGGCAATGCCAGGGGTCGGCAGAGGCCCAAGAAATTGTGCGTCAACGCCCACGCTACAGATTCCTGAGGCGAGGGCTTGCTCCAGCATATAGCCGCTTAGGCGTGTGTCTTTACCAATTAAAATTCGAGGATTTGCATGTGTAGTTTTGAAATATAGGCCAATAGCTTGTCCTAATTTAAGAACTAAGTCCGGCGAGATTGGATAGGCGTTAGCCTCACCGCGAATTCCGTCGGTGCCGAATAATTTTTTCATGGGACGCTCCTCGCAGTGGGTCGGTCAATGAGTAGCTAAATGCGATCAGCTTAGTTAAGGCGCTTTTGGTTAAATACTTCGATAGCGGCCGTTTGCGGTTGAGTTTCAATTAGAACGGTGTCCGGGGGTATCTTTACCTGGATCGGGCGATTGTACTTTTTGCCTGGCGGCAGGTCACGCGCATCGATGAAGGCCTCGAGCTCGCTGCGATTGATGAAGCTAAGTACTCCGGGTGTCCCTTGAACCACAATAGATACCATCTGTGGACTTACATTTGTTAAGTGGTCACTGCCGACCACCACGACCGGAACGGAGCTGAACTTTTTGTTAATCTTCTGCTCACCAAGCATGAGATTTACATTTACTGTGTCCGTGGACAGCTCCAGTTTTGGCAGGTCTTTGGCCGCGATTTTGGTCTCGAAGCTTTTCGAGGTCGATAGATTGCTGACATCTATCGGCGAAGTAAGCACTTCTTCAATTTTCACTAAATCAGATTTGGGCCCGGTTATAGTGATCATGTTGGGCTTGATGATGCTCTTTTCAATAATGTAGCCCTCGGCAGGGACTCCTTTTAAGAATTCGCGCACGGGCACTTTCTTGCTCGCTTTGTCGTCCACGTAGATGGTGATGTAGGGCTCGTGCACCGTGAGTTTGATGCGATTATCCCAGTTTTTTATGTGTTCACGATCGATACGGTAGCGAATCTGCCCAGTCTTGCCCTCGGGAATGCGGATAGTCGCTTCTAGCGGACGCGTAGAGAAGTCGCCTAGTAGCACCCTTGATCCGCGCAGGGTTGCGTCTAGGATCAGAGTGTCTGGACCCTTGATCAATTGTCCTTCGGGTACTTTGATGTTCACTACAATACGGCGATTGATCTCTAAAATCTCTTCGCCTTGGACGATGTACCAGAATAAACAGGCCAGAACCAAAGCCCAGACCTTGTACCAAAAATGGCGCAGCAGCGAGTTCACAATACGGGGCTTCATGAGTTGCCCCCTCTCGATTTAAAGAAGCGGAAGAAGCCACCGGGCGCGCGAGGCTCTTGATTAAAGTCATCGGCGTTTTTTTCTTCGGCCAAAAGATCTGTGAGTGACTTGCGTAGATCTTTGGGCTCCATCTTGCGCGACACCTTTCCTTCGACGACTAGCGAGATGGAGGCACCTTCCTCTGATACCAGCACAACGATGGCATCAGTTTCCTGCGAAATTCCGATGGCTGCGCGGTGGCGTGTGCCCCAGTTAGCATCGAGATTCTCGTCACGGGTCAGTGGTAAGAAGCAGCCAGCTGCGGATATGCGGCCGCGCTGAATAATGGCGGCACCATCGTGGATTGGCGATGAGGGGTGGAATACCGAGAGGAGTAATTCTTTTGATACGCGGGCATCGAGCAAGGTGCCAACTTCAACGTACCGGGACAGGATGATGTTTCGTTCAATGACCACGAGGGCACCAATGCGTTTATTGGCTAAGGCCGCGGCCGCCCGGGTTATTTCATCGAGGATTTGACTAGACGATAACGTGTCAGTTCCGGGAATGAATGACTTTTTACCCATCCGACTAAGGACGTGGCGGATGTCATCCTGAAATAGAATGATGATAATGATGATGAATGACGAATAAAACTTGTTCATCACCCAGTTCAATGTTGTGAGAGGCACAATTGATGACAGCAAGAACATCGCAACTACAATCAGGATGCCCGTCAGCATCTGAGCTGCTCGTGTACCGCGAATGAGTAGAAGTGCGTGATAGATAATGAACGCGATGACCAGGATGTCGATCGCCGCCCAGAATCCAAATTGGTCTAGAATCTCAACCATCTGACTCCCCTTGGACGAGGTCAAACAGGCGCTTTAGCGGAGCCACATTATGGGTGCGGATGAGCTTGGCACCGCAAAGTGCCAAGCCAAATTCGAGCATTTTTGACGGAGCGTCACGGGCCTTCGGGTCAGAGATATCAAGGATGCGACCAATCAAAGATTTGCGCGATACTCCGATCATAATCTGCAGGGTCTGCGACCAGAGGCTGATTGCCTGCATGATCCGTAAGTTTGCAGTATCGGTCTTGCCAAACCCAATGCCTGGGTCAAGCCACACTCGCTCGCCGCCAAAGCCAGCGGCCGCCAGTAACGTCAGGCGCTGGGCGAAAAATTCTTTTATATCTGCCAAAGCTTGCGCGGCCGGCATTGGTTGGACCTGCATGATGTCAGGGGTGATCGGCATGTGCATGGCAATGTAATGCATTTCAGGATAGCTCGCGAGTGTTGCTAGGTCAGTCATATCGGCATGGCCGCCAATATCATTAAACCAAGTGGCACCATAATCTGCTGCTTGTAGCATTAACGAAGGTTTGCGGGTATCGACACTGATGCTAACGGGAAGGGAACTTTGAGAGAGGCGTTTTAGTAGGGGTTGGAGTCGTTTCCATTCTTCTTCGGCGGGTACCTGTGAGGCCCCAGGGCGGGTGGACTCGGCGCCGAGGTCGATGATGTCGGCGCCGTCGGCAATCAAGGTTTCGATACGGTTAAAGGCGGCGCCGACGTCGTTGTAATCACCACCGTCGGAGAAAGAGTCGGGCGTCAGATTAACGACGCCCATTAGGAGGGGGTAGCGACCCGCGGCGACCGCGGGGCTGGGGACCTTCATGTACCTTGAGGCAGAGCTGAGAATGCTGGAGCATCTGTCAGCTCTTGACCTTCCAGGGCAGTGACGGTGCTGGCGCGGGAAGGATTTTTCCTCAGGTCTTTAGCTTTTTTTTGCGCTTCCTCGAAAGCTTTCCGCTCCTCGTCAGACACCACCGACTGGCCCTTCATGAGGCTTTCGATTTGGGTTCTGTCGAGGGTCTCTTTGATCAGGAGAGACTCCGCCAACGATTCGAGTTGTTCGCGGTTTTCGCGCAAAATTCCGATAGCTTTTTTATAGCCAGAAGTGACGATGCGATGGATCTCGCTGTCGATCTCCTCGGCTATTTTGTCGGAGAAGTTCCTTGAGTTGTGGATTTCGCGTCCTAGGAACACTTCTTCACTGTCTTTGCCGAAGGAGAGCGGTCCTAGTTTGTCACTCATGCCCCAGTTGCAAACCATCTTGCGGGCAATGTCTGTGGCTTTGTTGATGTCGTCGCCAGCGCCAGTGGTTTGCTTGCGGAAGATCAGTTCTTCGGCAGCCCGTCCGCCCATGGCGTAAGCGATCATTCCCTCAGCGTAGTCTTTGGTCAGAGTGTAGCGGTCTTCGGCAGGTAGCATCACAGTGACGCCGAGGGCTTGGCCGCGTGGAATGATGCTGACTTTGTGCACGGGATCGACGCCGCCAATAAAAAGACCGACAATGGCATGGCCGGCCTCATGGTAAGCCGTGTTGCGCTTTTCCTCGATGCTCATGATCATGCTCTTGCGCTCAGGACCCATGAGTATTTTGTCTTTAGCCAGCTCAAAATGATGCATGGAAACCTCTTTGCAGTCCTGGCGGGCAGCAATGAGCGCAGCTTCGTTGACTAGGTTTTCCAGATCGGCGCCAGAAAAGCCTGGGGTTCCTTGGGCAATCGTTGGGAGGTCTACGTCTTTAGCTAGAGGCGACTTTTTAGTGTGGACTTTAAGGATGCCTTCGCGGCCTTTTACGTCAGGTTTTGGCACTACTACACGGCGGTCGAAGCGACCTGGACGTAGCAGGGCTGGATCGAGTACGTCTGGCCGGTTAGTTGCGGCGATGATGATGACGCCTTCGTTCGCTTCGAATCCGTCCATCTCAACCAATAACTGGTTCAGTGTCTGTTCTCTTTCGTCGTGTCCGCCGCCGAGGCCAGCACCGCGGTGACGGCCGACAGCATCGATTTCATCGATGAAAACAATACAGGGAGCGTGTTTTTTAGATTGGTCGAATAAGTCGCGCACGCGGCTGGCGCCAACGCCGACAAACATTTCTACGAAATCTGAGCCCGAGATGGAGAAGAAAGGCACGCCCGCCTCTCCGGCAATAGCCTTGGCGAGTACCGTTTTACCAGTGCCCGGCGAGCCCACTAGCAGCACACCCTTGGGGATACGGCCCCCGAGACGGGTGAACTTTTTCGGATCTTTGAGGAACTCGATGATTTCCTCGAGCTCTTGCTTGGCCTCATCGATGCCGGCGATGTCATCGAAAGTGACTCGCGTTTGATTTTCATTTAGTAACTTCGCCCGGCTTTTGCCGAACGACATGGCCTTACCGCCGCCGATTTGCAGCTGGCGCATGAAAAATATGAAGAGGAACAAAATGATGATCAGCGGCAGAGAGTTGATCAACAGGGTTTTCCACCAGCTCATTTCTTCTGGTGGTTCGAAGTTTACTTTGACGCCCTTTTCGCTCAGCGTCTTTCTAATGTCGGCGTCATTTGGGCCGTATGTCTTAAATGTGCTTTTGTCGACACGGATACCGACGATTTCGTTCTCTTTAAAAGTGACCTCGGCGACATGGTTAGGGTCGCTGTCCGGCAAACTCGCTGCTGCGATGAACTCCGAGAACTTAAGCGTTTTCGGCTCGTCCTGCGGTTTAACCATCAGGTGGACCAACAGCAAAAGGCCGAGGATTCCCGCGAACAGCATGGTGATTCGCATTTGTTGATTCTGCTTTTGTGGAGACTTAGCCATCTACAGCTCCTTGATACCAGCGCCAATATTTATTCGGGTCTAATAAGATTCTAGGGGCGATCGTGATCGCCCGTCCTTTAAGTATCGCAGATTGACGTCCAATTGGCTGCACCCGGTTTTTTGGCCATGATGATTTGGTACGTGCAATTTTTGCCCATCAAACAGGCCGACCGTCACACTGTTGTTTTGTAAAACGCGACACTTAGCTCGCAGCTTAACCGGCACGGCCCAACGCTGCATTAGGTTTTTCACGCTAATTTTACCCTCGGCACCTGGGAATTTCAGGCCTTGGCGCGACGACACTGTTTGTATCTCTAGATTCGCAGAGGCCGCTTCGGCCTCGGAAGACGCCTCGGGGGTGCGCAGGACGTATAGTCCCTCTTGGCTGGTTAGATAAGCATAAGAGCTTGGCTCGAGGATCGCAGACAGAGCGGGCCCGCTAAGGCCCCTTTGATGCTGGAGTTGCCTGTGGTCTTTGGCGCTGTCGCCAAAGGTTTCAAGGCGAAGGTCCTTGCTGAGGCGCGTTTTATACGCGCCGGGAAGTTCCGGGGCATGACCAGAAATTGCTGCATCGAGAAGGCGCCGAGAAAGTTGCCTGTGCCCGGGTAACTCCGCTTTTATGTGCTGGGCAACGGCATGACGGGCTATGCCCGGCGCGGTATCCCGTGACATGTGGGGCGCAACTCCTTTGGCCTCGAGGACCTCGGTTACAGAGCCCGCAAGGTCTCTGGCGTCCTCGGCACAGGCCACAAGTCGCGCAGCGGCCCCGGGATAAAGGGCTTCAAGCTCCGGTAAAATTCGGTGACGAATGATGTTTCTACTGTAGGCGTCGCCTAGATTGCTGCTGTCTTCCCTGTAGCTTAAGCCTTCGGCTTGGAGCCGCTCACGCAGCGCCTCTTTCGGATACCCAAGTAGGGGGCGCCAATAAGGGGCCGACCAAGCCTGCATTCCCAGCAAATTACCCGGTCCAGAGCCCCGAGCAAGGCGCATTAGCACATTTTCGGCAAGATCATCGCGGTGATGCGCTAAAGCGACGACCCACCCCTGACGAGCCAAGCGTTGAAACTCCTCCTGCCGGATGCGGCGCGCCCACTCTTGGACGCCCTCGCCGCCGCGACGGAGCCGTTCTTCAGGTGTGATCTCCCGGTAAATAAAGGGAATATCCCGTTCTTTGGCGAGTGTTTTGCAAAAATCCAAATCGTCGACAGACTCACTCCCACGCAATCCGTAGGCGCAGTGAAATGCGGCAAGGCGAAAAAATTTTTGAGTTTGGTGTAGGTGCCAAATTGCCTGTAATAACGCTGTCGAATCAAGGCCTCCCGAGATCGATACTATAACACCATGAAATCGCTGAGAAAGAAGTGCTTTTTCAACTTCCAGCCAATTACTTAAGTCCCAGGAAAAATTAGCCAAACCAGCTAACCCCTCGATGATTGCCGCATGCCCGGCGTTTTTTGTGCGTTGACCAAAAAATTAAAGAATTTTGAGCAGACGCCGTTGGTAACTGTGCAAGTTCCAGGCGGAACTCGCAGCAGGTCATAGGGTTATGACCAGCATTAATATATCAAGGAGGATACTGAGATGGGAATGCGAATCCGTACGAACGTGAACAGTTTGGTTGCTCAGCGCTTCATGGAACGTAACAACGGTGAGATGAACTCCAGCTTAGAGCGCTTGGCATCGGGCTACAGGATCAACAAGTCGTCAGACGACGCCGCAGGTCTAGCCATCAGCGAGAATCTCAGAGGTCAGCTGCGTGGGCTAAATGTGGCTAAGCGAAACGCCAACGACGCCGTATCCATGGTTCAGGTTGCTGAAGGCGGCATGAATGAGATGACCAACATTCTCATCCGCTTGCGCGAACTAACCGTGCAATCAGCGAGTGACACGATCGGTGATAAGGAACGCAGCTTCCTCAACCGCGAGTATACCCAACTAGTCGACGAGATGGATCGGATAGGTAACTCCACCGAGTTTAACGGTCGCAAAATGTTTGCACCGGACGGGGGTTTGGCTCAATTTGTGGTCCAAATCGGCACCCGTGGCACCACCCCAGAGGCGAACTCCGACACCATCACGATCAACCTTGAGGGGATCAAATTTAATTCAAATACCCTCGGTCTAGGCAAAGGCACCGAGATCGGTGCTCAAGGTGACGATTCCCCCCTGACCCGCACCGAGATCGCCGACAAGTTAACCACGATCGATGATGCCCTCGGCAGGATGGCGAGCGAACGCGCTACTCTCGGCGCGGTTCAAAATCGTCTCGGCAGTGCGATCGGTAACCTCGGCGTGTCTATGGAAAATCAGCAGTTAGCGATGAGCCGGATCAGAGATGTCGATTACGCCGCCGAAACCGCCAGCCTGACCCAGGCCAAGATCATGACGCAAGCCAACGTTTCCGTCCTGAGCCAGGCCAATGCTGCGCCAGAAATGGCGCTCCAGCTGCTGCGTTGATCCAAAGTTTTAGCGGGTAACAACAATTTTCGCGTCTCACGGCGAATGGTTTGCCGTGTCCAATAACAGGGAGTGTAGTCATGGGATTAAGAGTAAGGACAAACGTCGATTCTTTGGTGGCGCAAAGGCGCTTAAGTGAACAACGGGGCTCGCTGAGTCAGTCTCTCGAGAGATTGTCATCAGGTTTGCGGATTAACAAATCCGCCGATGATGCCGCCGGTCTCGCCGTGAGCGAGCGCTTGCGGGGCACCATGTCGAGCTTGGGGGTCGCAAAGCGAAACGCCAGCGATGGGATTTCCTATATCGAGGTTGCCGAGGGTGGCCTTAACGAAGTGTCTAACATCATGATTCGGATGCGTGAACTTGCAACGCAGGCCGCTTCCGACACGTTGGGACCACGCGAACGAACCTTTTTGGACAAGGAATTTACTCAGCTGCGGGACGAGGTTGGACGGATCATCGATTCAACCGAGTTCAATGGGACCAAGGTGCTCACCCCGGGCGAAGGGGACAAGCCGATTCAAATCTTCGTCGGTGCCTCTAACCGTGGTCGCGACGCAGCAGGTAACTTACCCACGATTGATAAAGACAGTGACCCAGATGTTCTGACCATTAAGTTGGATGAGCTGGGGTCGTTGAAAGAGGCCATCGATCAGGTGCGCGAGAAGGGGATGTCTATCATGCCTGATCCGACAGCCACCATTGGGGCGCAGGACCTTGGACCTGACGGGGATACGGCGACACTGTTTAGCCGTCTAGATACCGCGCAAAACTCGATAGCCTCCTACCGAGCAACTCTTGGTTCTGTGCAGTCACGCTTGAATAGCACGATCAACAACATCGACATCGCTAGCGAGAACATGGCTGCCGCCCAAAGCCGAATCCGCGATGTGGATTACGCTGCGGAAACAGCGAAATTGACCCAAGGTCGCATCCTGTCCAGTGCCGCTCTCTCTGTCCTGACCCAAGCCAACGCCCAGCCAGAAGCCGTCCTCCAGCTCTTAAGGGCCTAAAATCTTTAGTCATGTTAATTAATTGGGGGTGGCCTAGGCCACCCCTTGTTTTTCCGTTTGTAGCGCATTATAGCTAGCGTGCCCGAAGCACCCAGTCAAAGGCTATACGATGGAAAAAATGATGGAATCCACCGCCACTTATCAGGCTACCTACGAGCGCATGCACTCGATGATGGCGAAAATCGTGCCGGAGTTTGAGCTCCGCGAGAAGGCCAAGCTTGTTGTCGAGATCAACAAGTTAAAGCGTGAGCGCAACGCCATCATTCTGGGCCATAACTATATGGAACCTGCCCTTTACCACACGGTGGCGGACTTCACCGGCGACTCGCTGGAGCTGTGTCGGAAGGCGGCGACCACCCAGGCTGACGTGCTTGTGTTTTGCGGCGTTGAATTCATGGCCGAGACCGCTAAGATCATTAATCCCAGTCGGCAAGTTTTAATACCATCGCAAAAAGCAGGCTGTTCTCTCGCCCAAAGCATCACGGCAGCTGATGTGCGGCGGCTGAAGGCACAATATCCCGGCGTTCCCGTCGTGACTTACATCAATTCCTATGCTGATGTTAAGGCGGAGACGGATATTTGCTGCACCTCTAGCAATGCCGTGAAGGTTGTAGAATCGCTTGGTACAGACACGGTCATTTTCATTCCGGACGAATATCTGGCGCAAAACGTCGCGCGGGAGACTGGTAAGCACGTCATTTTCCCGGAAACTGATCCGCGTAAACTGGCCCAGGGCCAGTCTGCCATCGACAAGGTGTTCATCGGCTGGCATGGCAAATGCGAGGTCCATGAGAAGTTTACCGTTGGGGACATTGAGCGGGTCCGTCGTCAATTTCCTGATGTCGTAGTTCTGGCGCATCCAGAGTGCAGTCCAGAGGTTACTGCGGCAGCTGATTTCGCTGGCAGCACGTCAGCTATGATCAAATATGTGGAGACCGTTAAGGCTCCGCGCTACTTGTTGCTCACCGAATGTGCCATGGGCGATAACATTATCGCGGCGCATCCTGATCGTGAAGTTTTGCGGCTGTGTAGCGTGCGGTGTCCACACATGGCGCAGATTACTTTAGAGGACACTCTGACCTGTCTGCAGGAGCTGCGCTACGAGGTGATTGTGCCCGAAGACGTGCGACTGCGGGCGAAGAAAGCGATCGACCGCATGCTGGCCATAGGCTGAAAAAGACTGGGGCTAACAGTAGCAGAATCAGAAAATTACTGCTGCCGACCTGGCCGGCATCGGAGCGCACCGAGCAGCCCAGCGGCAGACGTGGCTTGTCGCCGTTAGCAGGATAACTGTGAGCGACAGCGGCATGATCGTCTAGATCCAGTGAAAAGCTATTAGCATCTAAGCTGTAGCTCATGATGGCCTCAGGCACGAGGCTGTGTCCAAGACCAAGTGCGTGACCTAACTCGTGCAGAAAGATTTTCCCCATCCAGTAATCTGACGTAGCGCGGTCAACCATCACGTAAATGGAACAATGTTTGGGCGCATCGCTCTCGTATTCGTCAAACATCGTATAGCCCGCAGTCTCCCGAACATCGCTAAGACTGCTGCGCAAATAAATAGTTACTTGTGGCGCTTGGTCTAAACTTACCGGTTCGAATTTAAAGTAACTTCCCGGCACCTCGCTCCATAGTTGGGCTGCTTGTGCGACGGCATCTTGGTAGTAAGTGGCGTCGTCTGGAGTTTCAGCATCGATCGCATAGGTAATGGCTGGGCTGTTTTTATCAATATTCCAGCGTAGCAATTTGCCGCTGAAATCCACTGGCGTTGGGTAGGCCTGTGCACTGGCCGCCCAAATCAGCAGATTTAAGAACGTGACTAGAATGGAATTGAGACGCCAACCCATAAAGGATAACTCCAGGCGATGCCCCGATAGCGGCTGAAGATGATATGCGAGGTGATGTCTATGCGAAGTGCGGGATAGTATTTAGGCGCGCTGGTAGGGAGCCATATCGGCAGGAGTGGGACGATCGTCGCCCAGGTGACTTCGGCAAGTGGCCCAGCATTGGAGAATCCGCCGCCGACTTGCACAAAAAATTGCCACCAGCACGAGTCGTCACAAATGGCGAAACGCCGATCAAAGACAGCACCAGACAGCGGCAAGCCACCAGCGGTCAGATACTGGTTACTGAAAATGCCACCTTCCCAGTTGTTAGTGGCGAGGCGCAGGCCGTAAGCTATTTGCCCGCCGGCGTTAGGCGCGAGGGATTCGTACTGCGCTGTCAAAGTATAGCGATTCTCGGCCGCTGACGCAGTGGCACTGCACAGGCAGGCTAGCAGTAGAAGGAATGTTACTCTTACCTTCACCATGCAGCCCCGGCCCTGATGTGGAAAAAAGTATAGGGCCAAGCTACGTAGCCTTGAAGCTGTGTGCGATCGACTACACCGATAAATACTTGGTGTCCGGCAGCTAGATCGAATTGGCCCCAGCGCACGGCATAGTCGATCGATGCGCTCACGCCGCTTTGAATATAGTTACTCGCAATTTTGCTATCTGCTGTATTTGGTGCCGAAGCAGTTGTTGTGGTGGTGAGCTTTGTATACCCAGCCATGCGACCGCCGCCGATGAAGGCATAAAGTCCTTGGTTGGCTTTTTTTGTCAGCTTGCTGCCAACCTGGCCGAACCATCCAGAGTCTTTGTCGGCGTAACCGTCGGCACTAAATTCTGGGCGCTCGACGTAGGAGGCGCGCAGGAGAAATCTCTGTGATTCAGTGCCGGTGGTAGCTTCCAGCCCGTAAGTCGCATGGTAGTAGTGGCTAGTCGGCTGCTGCATGACACCGCCGGTTGTGCCAATGCCGAACGACGCGGCCTGTGCCGAGGCAAATGTCGCCAGGACGAGGCGTGCCATGGTTAACAGCAGATAAGCCAAATGCTTGCTCGATTCGTCATCAAGTTTAGGTGATCACGTTCTATGATAGCAGCATTGTGAGGCATTAGGACGCCTCGCCCAGCACGGTGATTGCTGGGCGAGCTTTAGTAGGTCCGCAAAGTATCGACAGCTAATTCTTAGGCGTTAGATACTTGCTTAACTTGTGGTGGCGGATCATCCCTTAGTTTGCGTCTGAGGATTTTTCCGACATTAGTTTTTGGTAGTTCGTCGCGAAATTCAAAGTGATGTGGGCGCTTGTAGCCAGTTAGCTGCTTCTGGCAGTGAGCCTTGAGCTCGCCTTCGGTTAGTGATTTGTCTTTGGCAACGACAAAGGCCTTTACGGCTTCGCCAGAATTCTCGTCGGGTATGCCCACCACCGCCGCTTCCAGCACTTTTGGATGCGACATCAATACTTCTTCGATTTCATTTGGATATACGTTGAAACCAGACACTAGAATCATGTCTTTCTTGCGATCGACGATATAGAAATAGCCGTTGCTATCGCGCTTAGCAATGTCGCCGGTCCATAGCCATCCGTTGCGGAGGACCTTAGCGGTTTCGTCAGGGCGTTGCCAGTAGCCGGCCATCACTTGAGGGCCGCGGACGACGAGTTCGCCGATTTCGCCAAGCGCTACCTCTTCACCTTGCTCGTTCATGATCTTGGCTTCAGTGCCGGCTACGGTGTGGCCAACGGAGCCCATTTTGATTAGCTCTTTCTTTAGCGGGTTTACATGAGTTACCGGTGAGGCTTCGGTCAAGCCAAAGCCCTCGACGATGGGAAGACCGGTGAGTTTCGCCCATTTTTTATTAACCGCTTCTTGCACGGCCATGCCGCCACCAAGGGCGATTTTAAGATGTTTAGGTGGGTTTTTGACAAATTCTTCGTCATTCAACATGGCGTTGAAAAGGGTGTTGACCCCGGTCATGACTGAGATTGGATACTTGCGCATTACCTTCATTAAATTTTTGATGGGAACTGGCTTAGGCACGAGTATCATTCGTTGGCCCATCGTGAGAAAGGCCAGGAAGTTCACGGAGAGTGCGAAGATGTGATAGAGCGGCAGTGCAGTAAGTACATATTCGCCACCTTCCGTGACGACTTCACTAGCAAGGGTCTGAATCTGTACAACATTGGCGAGTACATTGCGGTGTAACAGCATGGCCCCTTTGGACACTCCGGTAGTTCCACCGGTATACTGAAGAATTGCGACATCTTCGTTGTCGATGTCTGGGCGGGTATGTTTGGCCTTACCCCCTAGAGACAGTGCTGTTTTGAAGGGGACAAAATCAAAGCCCAACTTAGGCACCTGGCCTTTAAGTTTGAGCACAGTATTTACCAATGTGCCCTTCCAAGTTGGAAGCTGGTCGCCGATTGAGGTCACGATGATGTGCTTAATGTCGGTGTCACCAAGAATTTCCTCGAGATTTTTAGCGACCAGATCGAGGATGACGATGGCTTTTGCGCCGCTATCCTTGAATTGGTGGCGCATTTCGCGTGGGGTGTAAAGGGGGTTGGTGTTGACGCAAATGACCCCAATTTTTAGGGCAGCAAAAAATGTAATTGGGAACTGCATGATATTGGGCAGCATAATCGCAAGGCGATCACCCTTTTTTAGCCCGAGCTCATTTTGAAAGTAAGACGCTAACTGGTCGGCAAGCCGGTCAAATTGCCGAAAGGTCAGATTTGTACCCATGCAGGTCAAGGCCGGCGCATCACCATATTTGTGACACGACTGCTCGAGGAGATCCCCTAGGCCGCGCCATGCGGATAAATCGAGAGCGCCTTTGGCTGGCTGAGATGTCGGTTTAATGAAGCTAAGATTCACTTTTTTCTCCTCTTATCCAAGTTAGTAACGCTAATTCACTTTGACCGTCACGTCACTAGGGGTAACTTGGGTTAACAGTAGGCATTCGGAGTAACATTTTGGAAGACGTAACTATAACAGCTCACACTTTAAACGCCGAATTGCTTCGGAACATCCTGAGAAAACTTCAGTCACAAGGGGCAACAGTAGCGACAGCGGAGAGTTGCACCGGGGGTTTGGTGGCGACCATGCTGACGGAGTTGCCCGGTAGTTCGGCTGTTTTTGTTGGTGGCATTAGTGCTTACGCAAACGGGGTTAAGATTAGCATGCTCGGAGTAGGTCCCTCTGACTTGGAAAGGTTCGGTGCCGTTAGTGCTGAAGTAGCGCGCTCCATGGCGGCTGGTGCTCGCGACCGGCTAGGCGCTACCTATGCTGTTGCACTTACCGGCATTGCCGGACCCGACGGAGGCAGTCCAGGTAAACCAGTGGGTACAGTATATTGTGGCATAGCTTCACCTTTTGGTGAAGTGGCCACAAGGCTGACTCTTAGCGGTGATCGAGCGGCAATTCGCCGCGCAGCGGCCGAGTCGGCTCTGCAACTTCTTGCTGATGCGATTAAAGATTGAAGCACTGTCGTCTGTAGCTCTTAGATCTTAGATACGAGTGGACCCACATTGGAGGCTAAAGTGCCAAAATTTTTTCTGAAGTTCGCGGCCGTTTGTCTTCTAGCAATTACCCCAGCGGTGGCACTAGGTAAGGACCTGAGCGTCGAAGAGCTGCGTGCGGCCCAGTCAAAAATGAAGTCCTCTGACGCTCTCACAGTCGATTTTGTGCAGACCAAGTACTCAGGGCTACGCGGTAAAAGCACGCGTCGCGAGGGCAGGGCGCTTTTTGTCAAACCCAACCTGTTTAAGTGGATGCTGCAGACACCGAGCAAAGAGTTCAAAATTTACGATGGCAAGTCTTTCTACGACTTCAGTCCTGACGCGGCCACCGCCAAACGCTATGCGCCAAACGGTGCGCAGGCGCAGGAACTTCGGCAGGTTATTGATCTAGTGCTTAATGTCGACACGTTGCTAAAACGCTACGATCTAGTCAAAGCTGAAGAGGTGGGCGACCTTATCAAGATCCGGCTCAGTCCAAAGAGCCCAGGGGACTTGGTCGGGATCGAGTTGCACTTTGCCAAAAAGGAAGAGTTCATTTCTTATCTAAAAATGGATTTAAACAATAAAAACTCACTGATTCATGAGTTTAAGAATCCAAGTCGGGCGGCTATTCCCGCGTCAGCGTTCGCTTTGCCAGCGGGTGTCAAAATTACTGATAGCATCTAAGGATATCCACGCAAATTGTCTATAGATCTGCCAGTGAATCAGCACTGGTCTGCAATTGTTGGCAATTATTCCTGTAAAGAGTTTACGCATTTTGACCGATGAGCGATTTGGAAGTAGTCATGGTGACTACCAACAATTGCCCATCATTGGGATTACAGTCATTTAGGAGCAGCCGATGACTGACAAAGTGCGCTGGAGCGAGTTTGACAAGTTACATGTCATTCGCAGGCTTCGAGAGCTGGTTGGTAAGTGGTGGAAGATACAGATTAATTTCACCGACACCAAGGGGCTTTTACGGGGTGTTCCCGAGGGCAAGTTCTTTAATCCTCTTAATCAAATTTGCCAAGCAGTGACTAGTGACGGCAAGGGCTTTGAGGCCTGCCGCGGCACGGCTAGGCAAACCACGGTAGAAACAACGCGCAGCAAAGACGCGCGCATGTCGCGCTGTCATGCAGGATTCTCAACCATTACGGTGCCGATCCGGGTTGAAGGCAAGTACATGGGTTGTGTTTTTGGCGACGGATTTCTCGTGGCCGATTCTGCGGACGAGCAAAAGATGCGGCTTAAGTCGTATCTAGCGCGTTCTTTTCCCGGACGAGAAGCAGAGCTCACGGCTCACGTTGAGTCACTTCCGGTGCTTTCGGAGAAAGACATCGCCTATCTCACAGAGCTGATTGAGATGGTAGTTGAAGAGATCATCGTCTCGCAAAAACGGGTGTTTGATGAGCAGGAAAAAGTCGGCGAGCTGAATAAAGAACTTGGAGCCCGTTATAGTTTTGACCGTATGATTGGTAAATCTGCACCAATGCAAGATCTCTATCGTCTGCTTGATCGTGTGTGCGACTCTGATGCCACGGTACTTATCAACGGGGAAAACGGAACTGGTAAGGAGCTGATTGCCAAAGCCTTGCACTACAACTCCCGCCGTAAAGATAAGAAATTTGTTGTGGTCAACTGCGGTGCATTTAACGAAAACTTGCTTGAGAGTGAGCTCTTTGGTCACATGAAGGGCGCCTTTACCGGCGCGATTAAAGACAAAAAAGGCCTCTTCGAAGAGGCGGATGGTGGCACGCTGTTTCTCGATGAGATCGGCGAGACATCGATGTCTATGCAGGTGAAGATGCTTCGAGTCCTGCAGGAAGGAACATTTACCCCGGTAGGCGCTACGGTGACCAAACGCGTCAGTGTTCGGATCTTGGCTGCGACCAACCGTGAATTGCAGAAGATGGTCAAAGAAGGTCAGTTCCGCGAAGATTTGTATTACCGCTTGAAAGTAATCAATTTGACCGTTCCTCCGCTGCGCGAACGCAAGGAAGATATTCCTCTACTAGCAGAGCACTTTCTGAAGAAGTTTAATAAAGAGCGCGGTCAAAGTAAATTGATTAGCAGCGGCACCTTGGAGCGTCTGATCAATCACGATTGGCCAGGTAATGTGCGCGAGTTGGAAAACGAAATTGAGCGAGCATGTGTACTTTCGTCTAACGAAGGCGAGATTCCACCGGACGTTCTCAGTCAGCATATTTACGAAAACGCGAAAAATAAGTATCCCGGCTACCGGATAGCGGGTCGTTTGAAGGATGCTCTCGAAGAGTTAGAAAAAGATATGATTCGCGAAGGCCTGGAACGCACGCGCTGGAACAAGTCAAAACTTGCAAAAGAGTTGGGCATTAGCCGAGCCGGTTTGATTATGAAGGTCGAAAAGTACGGCCTGGATAAGCGGACCATCTAAGGGAATGTGTAGGACTTAGTGACTAGTCTGGGAGGCCGCCTTAGCGGGGGCCTCCTGGCCTGTTGTGCTCTCAGCCACGGGCTCAAAAGGAGCTGATTTGCGCATGAAGGTCTCACAGGCCTCCGCCTTGCCCCAGACGCAACGTGGTCGGCCTTCGGCCGGAATTTCGATGCGGCACATAAGGCGAGGCTCACCCAGGCCCTGAGTTTGCACTTCGCGCAGGAAATTTAGCTTTTCAGGCTGCACGATTTTCTGGGTAACTTTGGTTTCGAGGATGAGTTTGCCGTCGGGTGCCACTGAATATGTGTCACTAACGAACTCGCCGCCACCGTAGTTACCTAAGGTCGTGCTGTAAACGCGCTTTGCTTTTTGATCGACGGAAGGCGCGGGCAATCGACTGAGCTCTTCGGAGAACTTGTATTTATTCTCACCGTTGTCGAATAGCCAAATTAGATAATACTTATTGCCAGGTTTGTAAGGCCAGCTTTGAGTCAGTCTAAGGTCGCCGTACTGATCAAAGTTATAGTCGATAAAGTCGACGATCTTGTCTTTCACATGATTCTTCTTCGGCACTAAGTCCCGCCAAATGAGACTGACTTTGTCAGCGGGCAGGTCCAAAGATTGGATTACTTTATTTGATTCTGGCTCAAGCACATCGATGGTGGACAAGTTTGAACCAGCATCTTTCCACTTGAGGACAAACACATGAGGGCTCTGGACACCGTCTCTTTGTTGAAAGCGGTAACGGAGCTCAAAGGGGTCGTCGGCTGATAAGGCCAAGTTTGGCAGCGTCATTAGGCCGACTATGATTGCGGCGCAGCTATGAGCAAGGCGCATAGACATGATCCCCCTATGACAGCGGGCGATCAGTGCCCCGCTTTCTTGATCTTTTCCAGCTCGTGGGTGAGGGCGTGCTCGGTCTGGGGATTGAAATGCTCGATCGCCCGTCCTAGTTCGACGGCTGCTTCGAAATCATCACCAGTGATCACACCCTTCTCGTCGAGAAGTTGTTTTAGGCCTTTTATCGTGGCGAGAAATTGCTCGTGGCTTTCATGGTTTTTGGCCATCGACCCTTTGAGATTAAAGAGCTCGGTGCCGAGTTCCAAAACAGCGCGCTCCAGCATTTCCACTTTAGATTGCATTTTATCAGACATCGAGGACCCCTTGCCGAGACCGTGGCAGTGGCGAGAACAACTCTCCTTTTCTCGGCGTCTGGCAAATAATATTTAGACCTCCCCCTTGGGCGTGGCCTGTCGGCTCTCCGTCCATGGCGAAGATCTTTCTGCTTTTTCCCTATTATTCAGAATTAGACGGGTGCGCTGGTGGCACCGCCAGCACTACTGCTGGTTTGCCAAATAGATGTCCGGTCGACGATTGCTGAGCGCTGGTAGACGTCCCCGCACCTCCTGGATGACGCCGCTCGAGATGTTGGCAAAGCCGATTCCTGGAAAATCACCGGTATTACATAGGACCGTACCCCACGGGTCGACGACCAGCGAGTGCCCGTACGACTCTTTGCCGGGGCTATGCGTGCCTGTTTGGTTGGCCGCATAGATAAAGGCTAGGTTTTCTACCGCCCTAGCCCGCAGCAGCAACTCCCAGTGGGCACGTCCGGTAGCCAACGTAAAGGCCGACGGGACGGCTATGACGTCGACAGGCTCCTGCTCGCCAAAAAGATGGAAAAGCTGAGGGAAGCGGAGGTCGTAGCAAATGGATAGGCCGACTTTAAGTCCGTCGACCTTAAACGTTACGGGTCGGCTGCCCGGGATATATCCATCGCTCTCGCAGTAGCGCGGCAGGCCGTTTTCATCGTTGAGATTAAAGAGATGAATCTTGCGATATTTAGCTAACAAGTTGCCGTCGCGACCAAATACGTAAGAGGTGTTGTACACCCTCTTTTGTCCTTGGGCGTTGATGAGCTTTGCGGCTGACTCTACGTCGCTACTTGGACGCTCACCGACGGAGCCTGCAAACAGAACGATTTTAAGCTCGCGGGCGAGATTAGATAGGGCTTGATAAAGGGGGCCGCCCTCTACTTCCGCCATGTTATAAATTTGGTCGTAAGACCCCATATAGGGAAACATCTCGGGCAGCTGCACCCAGGCAGCACCTTGCGCTGCTGCCGTGCGAACCATCGAGAAAGCTGTGTCGATGTTGCGTTGCTTGTCGGCTATAGTAGTCATCGTTACGACAGCGACTTTTACAGCTTCTTTTATCGATCGAGGGATATTCGCATCGGCCATCACGTGACTCCCTGATTGCGTTTGCCCCCAGCGAATTCATCTGAATTCAGTTGCTTTCATAGGGTCGGCAAAACGATGTGGCTATCGACTCCCATTAGAATAGTGATTAGTGCCACTCTGGTCCACATGCCGTTTCGTTCTTGGCGCCAATATTTGGCGCGCGGGTCATGATCAATAGCCGGGTCTAGTTCGTCGCGTCTCGGGAGCGGGTGCATAATGACAGAGTCGCGCCGCAGCAGAGGCAGATGCTCCTGCTTGAGGCAGTAGGCCCGGGTGTCGATCTTAGCCGCGCCGGCTTGGTCGTACTCATCTTGAACGCGTGTCATGTAGATAGCATCGGCAGCTTCAATTGCGGCAGTGAAGTTGGTGGTCTCTTCAAAGCTGACGTCGCGACTGCGCAAGAATTGCCGCAGATCATCGGCAATTTTGAACTCAGTAGGCGAACAAAAGATCAGCCGTGTGCGAGGATAGTTGGCTAGCAGTCGACTGAGCGAGCGAATGGTGCGGCCGCGCTTCAAATCGCCGACCATGCAGATAGTTTTGCCCTCGATACCTGCGGCTGACTTGAAGCTGCGTTGCAGCGTATAGATGTCGAGTAGTGCCTGGGTCGGGTGTTCGTCTGGGCCGCTGCCTGCATTGATAATGGGTACTGGCCGCGGCGTCGCGTCGAGTAGAGTGGCGACCCTGTCGGATAGCCCTGCGACTGGTGCGCGCATGACTATTAAATCAACGTAGCTGGCAAAGGTCCGAAGAGAGTCGTCGATAGATTCGCCCTTGCGCTCGGAGCTGGTGGCGGTGTCGCGAATTTCAGAGGGCTTAATTCCTAAAATCGTACATGCGGCTTGAAAACTCATGAACGTCCGCGTCGACGGCTGCGTGAAGTAGAGCATCGCTCGCCGATGCGGCAGAAGGCTCTGCAGATACATGAGCCCATCTTTAGTCTTGTCGAACTTCCGGATCTGATTAATCAATTCATACATATAATCGAGAAAAGCTCGATTGAATTGACTGGCACTCAGGATATGTTTGGGCCGTTCAAAGCCGAGAGTTGCTTGCATGCGATCTCCGTGACTAAAGACACTCAACTGGACACAATCAAACAAACAATCAAAGAATCAGTGGAACACGACTCTGGCTTCGCCTTGTGCAGCCTTCACTTCGCCAATAGCACAAACAGGCAGATTCACAGCTTTGCAGGCGGCGACGACGTCGTGTACGGCGTCTTTGGCTACGGCTGCGATCATGCCACAGCCAAGGTTAAAGACGGCCTCTAAATCGGGGACCGTGCTGCCGTGGTCTTCGATAAATTGACGCATCCAGGGTGGGATGGGCAAGGCGCTGAAGTCAATGTGACACGCGGTATCAGGCGGCATCACCCGGGGCACGTTGCCGGAGATTCCGCCGCCAGTGATATTAGCCACGGCATGGATTGCGTTTGTTCCTAGCTTCTCAACCAACTCGGGCAGCTCGTGATAAATCCGCGTCGGAGTCATTAGTCTTTGCATGAGTTCAGTGTTGGGCTGCTTTTCCTTGGTCCATCTACGGATCAAGGAATACCCATTGCTGTGAAAGCCGCTGCTCGGGAGGGCGAGTAAGACGTCTCCAGCCTGTACGTTGTGAGCACCTAGCATGGCTGCTCCATCGACAGCTCCGACGACAAAGCCGGCGAGGTCGAAATGGCGCTTTTCATATAAACCCGGCATTTCTGCTGTTTCACCGCCAAGCAGCAGTGCTTGGCTTTGGCGGCAACCCTCTTTGATACCGGTCAGTACGTCTTTGAACTGAGCTTCGTCGAGAGTACCGGTGGCATAGTAGTCGAGAAAGAAAAGCGGTCTGCCGCCCACAGTATAGAGGTCGTTGACGCACATGGCGACTAAGTCTAAGCCGAGCCCGGTCAGGATGTTGGATTCGATGCCGAGCAGGACCTTGGTCCCTACCCCATCGGTGCTTGTGACGAGCAAGGGGTCTTTTAGACCGGAAAAATTGGGGCGAAATAGCGCCGCAAATCCGCCGATACCTGACACTATGCTGCCGAACTTTGTCGTGGTGTTGCGTTTAGAGCCGTCACCGCCCTGCAGCCACTCTACTAGACGGTCGCCCTTATCTACATCAACGCCAGCTTGTTTGTAGAGATCAGGTTTGTTGGATTCGCTAGTCAAGGCAATCTCCTGTTGCGCGGCGCATTTAACAGGAAGCCTACCTCTCGTCACTCGCCTCGCCTGTCGCCCTTCGGTGGGCTTATGCGATGAGGTTTTGAACAGCATGTCGTGGATCCGAATGCGTCACGAGGGCTTCCCCGATTAGGAAGACGTTATACCCGAGCGACTGCATCCTCTCAATATCAGGTCTGGTTTTGATGCCCGATTCGCAAACAAATAAAGCGTCGGGTTTGTCGCGCTGAGCCAGCGCAAGGAGGTCGGCGCCGCCTTTGAGGTCGGTGTTAAATGTCCTTAAGTCTCTGTTGTTAATGCCAAAAAGTGATCCATCGGTAGTCAGGGCCGCGGTTAATTCGCTGGCCGTGTGGCTTTCGATGAGGGGCTCCATGCCGAGGCTACGGCCGACTGCGATGAAGGCGCTTAGCTCGTTGGCGGACAAAGGCCCAGATAGGAGCAGGAAACTGTCTGCTCCGTGGGCGCGAGCTTCGTAGATCTGATACTCGGAGACGATAAAATCTTTGCGCAAGATCGGCAGATTTACTGCCTTGCGCACGGCGACTAGGTGCTGCAGATGGCCGCCAAAAAAATTCTCATCAGTGAGCACTGAGATAGCGGCGGCGCCCCCAGCGGCGTAGGCCGTGGCCAAGCGGACTGGGTCGTAAGGATCTATCATCACGCCGCGACTCGGTGATTTACGTTTGCACTCGGCAATAATCCTCGGCTTGTGTTTGGGACTGAGTGCGTCCAGAAGTGAGCGGGCTGGCGGCGCTTTGTGAGCGAGTTCTTGGATTTGTTCTAAGGAAATTTTAGCCACCGCCGTAGCAACCTCGCGGCGTTTGTTGGCTAAGATTTCCTCGAGAATATCTGACCCATTGGCGGCGAAAGTCGCAGCGTTTTCCTGGGATTTCTTAGGTTTTTCAGACATGGGTGTCACCTTATGGGGCTAGTTCGCGGGCGCGGCCAAGCCAAGAGTGAAAGAAGTCGCGTGCTGCCTTCGAGGCTATTTGCTGACGAGCCATGGATATTCCGCTGCCTAGATCTGGAGCTAGTTCGGCCAGCCAGATGACGGCGCCGGCATTGAGAGCGACGGCCTCTGCTAAGCCGTGGTCTTTATGATCTAGAAGGTTTTGCAGTCTATTTAGATTGAACGCAGAGTCGCCGCCAATTAAATCAGCAGTTGTGGCTCTGACGCCCAGGCTGACTGGGTCGATGACCATTGAGCTAAGGGCGCCGTTTTCTATATAAAATGCGTCGGTAAGGGCAGACGGGCTTAGTTCATCTAGGCCGTCGCGAGCGTGGACGACGAGACCGCGGCGAATGCCAAGTTGTGACAGGGCCTCTGCCATCGGCCGCAAATAGGTGGAAGCACCAACGCCGATGAGCTGATATTCCGGGGTTAGCGGATTCGCCAGGGGCCCGAGCAGATTGAAGATCGTGCGCACGCGCAGTTGTTTACGTACAGGGGCGACATGGGCCAGCAAAGGGTGGAAATTTGGCGCAAAGAAAAAGGTGAAGCCAGTTTTAGCCAGCAACACACCTGCGGCCTCTGGGCTCAGTGTGCTTGGAAAACCAGCAGCAAATAATAAATCAGCAGAACCGCAACGGCTGCTTACACTTCGGTTTCCGTGTTTAGCAACGTGTGCGCCGGCGGCGGCCGCGACAATTGCAGCGGCGGTGGACAGATTAAAACTGTTACTGCCGTCGCCACCGGTGCCGCAGTTATCTATAATTGGCCGAGTTGATTCGGGCACGGTGAGCTTAATTGCGTGCCGGCGCAGCGACACGGCGCCCGCGTACAGTTCGCTACTGCCTTCGCCCCGTACGCGCCAGGCGGCGAGTATTGCCGCCACCTCTACCTCGCTCATCTGACCAGAGAGCATAGCGGCAAAAATTGCCTGGTTGTCGTCGGCGCTTAGCGGAAAGCCACTGAGTAAGCGGTCTAAAGTCGTTTGCATTGATGGCCCTTTAGTAAGTGAACCAATCTAATTCTTTCATAGAGAGGTGGTTTAGGACCATGGGAAATCAGAAATTCGGTGAATGGTGTGGTGGAGGCCACTAGTTGGAGTGAGTGTCTAAAGTTTTTTCACTTTGGGTCGATACAGAGACATGCACTCACTATTAGAGGGTTCGATGATGCGTCGCACGATGTTTGCATTGTTGATGTTAATCAGCATTAGTTTTAACGCTGCGGCGGCAGACCTAAGCCCGACGTGGAGTGAGATCAACGAGCAGGCTCAGCCGCGAGTTTATAGCGTCGAGCGATTTATTACTTCTGAAGGTGATTCGGCTTTGGTCGTGATTGGCGCCGGGCTAGGTAGTGGGATTGTGGTTGGGACTCAATTTAAAACCTACCGTCTTTCGGTGAAGGGGCGTCCGATCTGGGTAGAGACGGGCCACTTGCGTGTTACGGAAGTGCAAGAGGGGGCGATCATTGCCGAGGTCGACGGGCGCGGATCTTCTTTGGCCAAGGCTCTGTTTCCTAAATTTCAGAATCTGATGGTGGGTGACGTGGCTGTGGTGCAGCGCTTCAACTTCAGTCGCCGCCAGCAGTTAACGCCGTCTTTAACACTAAGCTACACGGAGCTCTTTGCTGATCCCAAAGCTAATCCGACGACTTTTGAATTGAAGTCCGAAGGGATCGAGCAGATCCGCGAAGCCGCGAAGGCGTTTTCTGCAGCAAGGCTGTCACTACTCATGATCGAGGGCTATACCGACCATGACGGCCCATCCAACATTAGTCAGATTGAGTCGTATCAGCGGGCGATGGCCATCAGGCAGATACTAATCACGGAACTAGGCTTTGATGAAAAGCGTGTGGTAGCTGTTGGCTACGGCGAGGCTGAGCCCATCGCCGGTGGCATGGCTCCCGGCCACGTCGAAGCAAATCGCCGGATTATCTTAAAAGTAGTTCCAATGCCGCACTGAGTTAAGTGCCGGTGGTTGATTGCGTGTTGGGCCCGTGATACCACGGGTCCGACGCATTTTTGCGTCAATCGCGTCAATCACTTGGAATTGAAGAAAAGTGCCAGAGCTACCCGAAGTCGAATCATTAACGCAGGCAGTCAGGCCAGTCCTTGAGGGCAGCAGATTAGAAAAGGCTACGTTTTTGCGGCCTGATTTGCGCGCGCCTATTCCGGTCGAGGATTTTTGCGCGTTACTTGTTGGCCAGGTTATTGAGAGTGTGTCGCGGCGCTCCAAGTATCTTTTGATTAAATCACGCAAGGGTTACGGCATTTTTCATCTAGGAATGACGGGCAGAATCCTAGTGCAGAGTTCGGCAACACCCAGTGTGCCGCACACGCATGCAGTATTTACGGTAGCTGGCGCAGGCGGTGAGATAACTTATCTGCATTTTGTCGACCCAAGGCGTTTTGGCCGCATTGATTGCGCGGCTGTCGACGACCTAGCTAAACATCCGCTTTTTGTTGATCTAGGACCGGAGCCACTCGACTGCCGTGATCTTGGTGAGCGTTTATATAAGCTTAGCCGTGGGCGCAAGACGCCGGTTAAGGTCTTTATTATGGACGCTCACATAGTGGTAGGGGTGGGTAACATCTATGCGAGCGAATCATTATTCCGGGCCCAGATACATCCTGGGCGTAAAGCGGGCTCAGTGAGCCGGGCTAATTATGAAAAACTCGCAGCCAGTATTAAAGATACGTTATCAGATGCTATTGCGGCGGGTGGTACCACCTTCCGGGACTTCCAGACACCAGACGGAAATCCAGGATATTTTGCTGTTTCGCTAAACGTCTACGACAGGGCTGATGAACCATGTAAAAAGTGTGGCTCAGCCGTCCGCCTGATCCGCCAGAGTGGGCGTGCCACGTATTTTTGTGCGTTTTGTCAAAAATAAAGTTCTTTAAAAAAACCTACCAGACTCAATACATTCCGACGACACGTTAAAATAATTCTTAGTATTAACGCTAATGTATTATTTGCAATTGTCGATTGGTAAAATGTTGGTTGTCGGTTAGTAGTTCATAAGGAGCTTTAAAAATGGGTCTCAGGATAAGAACAAACGTAGCGTCATTAAGTGCACAACGCACCCTTGGTAACTCGACATCGGCCCTCGAAGACAACATCACCAAGTTGTCGAGCGGCTACCGGATCAACAAGGCTGCAGACGACGCCGCCGGTTTGGCCATATCTGAGGGGATGAAGGCGAGTATCCGCAGTCTTGACCAGGCTAAGCGCAACGCCAACGACGGCGTGTCCTTGGTACAGGTCGCTGAGGGTAGCTTCAACGAGGTGTCGAACATCCTCGTCCGCCTCCGCGAACTCGCGACCCAGGCTTCCTCCGATACCATCGGGAATAAAGAGCGCTCCTTTGCCAACCGCGAGTATGTGCAGTTGGTAAACGAAATCGATCGGATCAGCAACACCTCGCAGTTTAACGGCTGGCCATTGCTCGGCGGCCAAGAGGCTCTGCCAGACGCGGAGATGTTCACCATCCATGTGGGTCTCGGCTCCGGGCTCAAAGAAAACACCGACACCTTGCGGATCGGCGTCGAGCAATTAAAAGTCGATGTGAAGTCCCTCGGCCTCGGTACTGAGGCGGAAGTTGGGCCAGTGAATCCCGGCGATCCCTTTTCTCGGGAGACCGCGGCGCAAAAACTCGATACCATCGACAATGCGCTCGAGAAGGTCGCGTCCAACCGCTCTTACCTGGGTGCTCAACAAAGCCGACTCAACTCGACCATTAACAACCTAGGGGTTCAGATCGAGAACCTCAAATCCGCTAACAGCCGGATTCGCGACGTCGACTTTGCTTCCGAAACAGCATCGCTCACGCAGAACAAGATCCTTCAGCAGGCTGGCATGTCAGTGCTGGCTCAGGCGAATCAAGGTCCGGAAATTGCTCTGGCCTTGCTACGCTAATAGCCAGGGCCTTGGTGGGCGCGAAGGTATACCTGTGTCGCTTGGACTCGGTTTACTTTTGCTACCACTGGGCGGCTTAGTCTCAAGTTGGCTAATGTCCATTATTGTTAATATTATCAATGTATTAATTCGATATCGCGGACATCTCCCTGTGCTGGCACCACCTTTGCACTAAGGCTTTTGGGCTTAGTTAACGGTGAGGCATAGGGAGGTTCCGCGATGTTGAACGTGTTAAAAACTGACTACTGTGACGAGATGATTGTTGCTCCAGTGACGTTTGAGTTTGGAATGACACTTGCGGATGTTGAAAGAGCCGTTATTATGGAAACCCTTAAGCGGCAAAATTTTAATCGCACACGCGCAGCGCGGGTGCTTGGCATCGGTATTCGGACTCTGCAACGCAAGCTCAAGCAGTACGGCTCCCAGTTAGGTGTACACACCCTCATTGATGCCTGAGCTGCAAGGGGTCCGGGCGTCTAGCCGAGCTTTAGCCGCAGGATTATCCACAAGTTATAAACAGGTGGATAAATATCGATGTTCGACAACTTGCGGTTGACTTGGCTGGGCCACAATCATATAAACGGCGCTTCATAGGTCTGTAGCTCAGTTGGTTAGAGCGCTACCCTGATAAGGTAGAGGTCCCCGGTTCGAGTCCGGGCAGGCCTACCATAATTTGGCTGATTGCCGGCTTGCCCCGCATCGGCCAATTTTATTTTTAACTATGTTTTCAGGTACCTAGCAACCACGGCAACCTCACGACAGCAACAACTGCAGGTCGTCAAAGGTGAGGCTGCTGAGGACGCTGTTTTCGGCCGACACGATGGCATCGGCCAGGTCACGCTTCTTCTCTTGAAGAGCGAGGATTTTTTCCTCGACCGTGTCTTTGGCGATCAGCCGGTAGGCAAAGACTGGTTTGGTTTGACCCATGCGGTGAGCCCGGTCAATCGCCTGTGCCTCTGCTGCCGGATTCCACCAAGGGTCTAGAATAAAGCAGTAGTCAGCGGCAGTCAGGTTTAGGCCCAGGCCGCCAGCTTTAAGGCTGATCAAAAACAGTGGCACGTTGGGATCAGTTTGGAACCTAGTCACCCGAGCCTCTCGGTCTCGAGTCCGACCATCAAGGTACTCGTAGGTGAACTTTTCTCGGCCGAGGCGCTCACGCACCAGAGCGAGCATGCTCGTGAACTGGCTGAAGACTAGAGCTTTATGACCGCTTTCGATCACCTCGCGCAGCTGATCCAGGAGGGCGTCCAGTTTCGCACTGGACTCGTGACTGCGAGTTTTATCGATCAGGCCAGGGTGACAGGCGGCTTGGCGCAGCCGCAGCAGAGCTTCGACCACATGTATTTTGGAGCGCTTCATGCCCTGCTCTTTGACGGTCTTGGTGAGCCTGGCGCGGTAGTGATCGCGCAGCTCGTCGTAGAGACGGCGCTGCTGTGGTTCGAGGCTGCAATATATGGTTTGCTCGGTTTTTTCCGGCAGATCTTTTAGGACTTGCGCCTTGGTGCGGCGGAGAATAAACGGCCGGAGAGCCCGGGCCAGTAATGAGGCAAATTTCAGTGCATCTTCCGGCGTCTTTTTGGACATGGCACTAAACATGGATGTGCTGAGCATGCCGGGATTGAGAAATTCAAAGATTGAAGCAAGGTCACCGAGGTGATTTTCTACGGGTGTACCCGACAGCGCTAGTCTGTGGTCGGCTTGGACGAGACGAGCTGCTTTAGCCGTTTGTGCAGCATCATTTTTGATGGCTTGGGCTTCGTCGAGGATCGCGTAGTCGAACTCGACCGAGCACAGCTTCTCGATGTCGCGGCGCAGCACTCCGTAGGTGGTGATGATGACATCATAGTCACTGAGGCTGTCCCAATTGTCATGACGGTCCGCAGAGGCGAAATCGAGAAGACGAAGGTCTGGACAGAAACGCTGCGCCTCCTTTAGCCAGTTGTGGACGAGGCTGCGCGGTACGATGACGACGCTGGGTTTGCGCTTACGCTTAGTGTTAGCGTAGCGCTGCTGCAACATAGCTAGGACCTGAATCGTCTTACCAAGGCCCATGTCGTCGGCCAGACAGCCACCAAAGCCGTACTTGCTTAGGAAGTTAAGCCAGCCTAGGCCTTCACACTGATACTCGCGCAGCGACCCTTTAAAGGCAGCGTCAGGTTGCTGTGGCTCGATCCCATTAAAGGCCTTAAGTCGGTCACGCATCGCGGCAAATTTGCTGTCGACGTCCACCGCCGGCAGACCATCAAGCAAGGCGTCTAAAAGGGCGCCTTGTGGATGCGTAAAACGGATGCCGTCATCGATTCGTTTGCCCATGTCGGCAATGGCGCCAAACTTTTTCAGCCACTCCGTTGGCAGCAGTCCGAGGCTTCCGTCACCGAGCTTGATAAAGTTATCACCACGCTCTAGTGCTGCGATTAGGGCCGGTAGTGTCGCCGTCTGGCCACCGAAGTTACAGGTCGCTCCAACGTCAAACCAGTTGATGCCCGAAGATACGGTTGCCGCAAAATTACCCGATTGACGCAGACGCCGACCTTCGGCCTCGACCGACCACCGCAGATCACTCAGCGCCTTAACTAAGGCGGGCAGTTCAGCACTGGCAAAGCTGACGTCGACACCAGCTTTGTTTGCTGACGTAGCGTGTAGTATTTGCGGCTGCTGCAGCAGTTGTTCAAATAATTTTACTTCTGCCGCGGCATCACGCTTGTGAATGATTTTAGCGTGGTTATCCACCCAAGATGAGCGTCCCTCGCTACGACTCAGCGTTATGCCGTCGTACTGGTAGTTTACCTTTGCCGTTAATTGGCCCGGACCTTGGCTGGCGCTGGCCGCCATAATCGAAAGTCTAGGCGTTGGAGTGCCCGTCTTCGTTTGCCATGTCGTAGACTCTGGCAATTCAATACGCGGACAAAGCGGTAGGCGCGTTAACGTTTCGACAAAGCGGTCTAGGTCTGCTTGAGGAATCATCACTGGACCCTGTTCGCGAAGGCGCGCGATCCAAAAAAACTCGTCGTTAGATAAAGCCGGTATCCGCCCTAGATCTTGCTCATGCATCACTAGGCCGGAGCGGAGCACAAGCTTGGGTGTGGTCACCGTCATGAGCTCGGCGCCACGGCGAAATCGCCCCGTAAGGATCCAGGGTTGGCCAGTGCTCTTAGAACCAGAATTTGCTGCCTTCGCGGCAGTGACGGCTAACTCGAAAATCCAAGCATCGTTGCAGCTGTAAGTCAGCGGGGTCGCCGCTGGCCGCGAGTCGTTGAATTCGATGAAATAAAATCGACCAGTTGCCGCCAGTTTAGGCAATAAAACGTCGTAAAGTGGCGGACTGATTTTAAACAGGTCATGGGCCGGTGCCCAGTATGGATCTTCGTAGTAGTAATCGTAATAAGACGACGACTTCTTTTGGGCCTGCCCACCAAACATGAGAGAGATAATTTCTTGATCGGCCGGGTGATCCAGCGTTTCACTCTGGGTGCGCGACAATTTAAACGGCTTGGCCACTCCCCAGCTGCCGTTAACACGCGTGTGACGCTGAAATAAGTTGATCGTCAATTCGCCTTGAGCTTTCGTTCCGCTCAAATGTAGGCCGTACAAAAGCTCGCTATGCTTGGTCGTGGACGGAATGGATTCCTCGCGCGTGATGTCGTTGAGGCTGCGCCTTGAAATGGCGTCGGCATCTTCGAGTAGCTTCTCCCAGTGGACGCGGTTGGTGGTCAATGACTCAACGCTTGGCTCTATCCTCTGGGCTCTGTTTGGCGCTCGGCTAGGAAGGAACGGGTATGCGGCGCTGTCAAGCGCCGCGTCCTCTTCGACGTACCAGTCGTCCGTGTCTCCGCTATCATCATTTTCATTATCATCATGATCTTCGTCACGGTCTTCGTCATCGTCGCAGCCAAATTCAATGTCGATGGCACCTTGGTACCGTCGTACTGTGCCGCCCCAGCGGTGATTGTCAGCAAGTAAGACAAGCGCCCAAATGTGCTGACACAGCTTGTGTCTGTGAAAGAGGGCGCAGTCGCAGTCGGCATGAAGATGATCATCGTCGCTGCTTTCGCCGCAAAGTTGCAGCCTAACGCTGGCACTGTCGCCACCTTCGACGGAGCCGGTGATCGAGTCCTCGTCGAATTTAATCACCTTGGCTAAGTCGCTCTGAACGAAGGTCTCACCGAGCATCCGGCTGGACTTGCTAAATAGCGTCGAGGTTTTTTTGGCTAACAATTCGATAATCCGGGCATTTTATTGGTTAAGGAACGCCTTTTTTCCGGCGAGTTGCTAAGATTAAACCGAAATCGTAATTAAGGGCAGCGACATTCTGAGTGTCGCCACCGTGAAGGCTGAAGGGATACCACCTAGCGATGACTATTCAGACATCCACCTCCATCATTATCCCCTGTTACAACGAGGGCGCGCGTATCGGTAAATTACTAGCCGATTTCGAGCAGCTGCTGCAGCATGAGCCAAATGTCAGTGTGCTGGTTGTCGATGATGGATCGCGTCAGGATCACCTTAGCGAAGTCGAGCGACTCGTGTTGCAGGCTCAACAAAACATGTCTCGCATCAGTCTTTATAAGAAGCCTAAAAATGGTGGCAAGGGCAGCGCCATTGCTGCTGGATTTAGCCAAGTATCAACCGATGTCGTTGGGTTTCTCGATGCCGACGGCTCTGTTTCTGCTGCGGAAGCACTGCGTGTCATTAAGTCACTCGATCAAAATCATCAAGTCGCTGGCGTCATCGCATCACGAGTGAAAATGCTCGGCCACAGTGTCGAACGAAAACTGAGTCGTCACCTCGTTGGTCGGGTATTTGCGACTATCGTCAGTATGATGTTTGATATCCCGGTGTATGACAGTCAGTGCGGTTGTAAATTTTTTCGCAGAGCAGCTGTACAAAATTTACTGCCGAGTATCACGTCGCAGACTTGGACTTGGGATACTCAGCTTGTGATTCTTGCTTATCGCGCTGGGGTTAAAATAGTGGAGTGCCCAGTCTCGTGGACCGAGGTTCCGGGCTCGAAAGTTTCGATGGTGACTGATCCCATTAAGATGCTGCTGCAACTTCTGGATTTTAAAAAGTCGCTAGAGCCGTCCGTGCATAAATCGACATGCTGTAGTTGACTGGCTAGATGTTAGGTGCTGATTTGCAATTAAGCTTTCGCGGGAGATGGCTGCGCTCATGAAGGATTACCACAGTGAATTTTTGGTGAAACCAAATGCGAAGGTCAAATTCCAACAACTTGATCCATCGGCGCGTGATGGTTTTGATTCAAATAAATCGGCCGAGGCCGAGACGCAAAAGTATCTGGAGCAACTTTTTAAGATCCAATATCGGATGTACTCCGAGGGTAAGCATTCGCTTCTCATCGTACTTCAGGGTCTAGACACGGCCGGTAAAGACGGCGTCATCCGGCACGTAGTTTCGGCGTTCAATCCACAAGGCTGTAACGTCACTTCATTTAAAGCTCCCACCTCCGAGGAACTGCGGCACGACTTTCTCTGGCGCGTCCACCCGCATGCACCGCGCAAGGGATCGATCGGTGTCTTCAACCGCTCTCACTACGAAGACGTCTTGGTGGCGCGCGTCCATAAGCTGGTGCCAGAAAAAGTTTGGTCCGAGCGTTATAAGCAGATCAATGATTTCGAAAGACTACTGGCGCTAGAAAATAACACGACTATTTTGAAGTTCTTCCTCCACATTTCCAAAGACGAGCAGTTAGCTCGCTTCAAAAAGCGCCTTGATGATCCGGATAAGCACTGGAAGATCAGTGAGGCAGACTATAGCGAGAGACAATACTGGGATTCGTATATGGATGCGTTCGATGATCTGCTAGAGAAGACCAGTACTGAACATGCGCCTTGGTTCGTCATTCCTTCGAATCACAAATGGTTCCGGGATTTGGCCATTGCGCAGATCATCGCCAAGTCCTTGGCGAGTTTAAACATGGCGCAGCCCGCGCCGACGGTTGATATTGAGCAGATTCGTAAGAAGTATCATGCGGCGGCAAAGGGGTGACGAGGGGACACTGGCGGTCATTAAGCCCCCAAATAATACGCTCAGATTGTATTTTTAGGCCCCTTAATATACAATCGAGATGTATAAAACCTGGGGTCTTTTTCCTGTATGCGCCGTAACGCCATGAAACAACTAGATATTTGGTTTTCCTCTCCTCGCCGCCGCCCTCTGATCATCCGCGGAGCGCGGCAGGTAGGTAAGTCCACACTCGTTCGCATGTTTGCGGAGGAGCATGATTTGGATTTGCTCGAGGTGAATCTCGAGCAGCATGCTTATCTGCAGCCGCTGTTTGCGTCGTTGGATTCAGGAAAGATTTTAGATGAACTCGCTATTCTAGCGGGCAAGGTCTGCGGCCCACGCACTCTCCTCTTTTTAGACGAGATTCAAACGATACCTGTGGCGTTGGCAGCGCTGCGTTACTTTTTTGAACAGCGCCCTGAGTTGCCAGTGATATGTGCGGGCTCGCTTCTAGAGCTGGTGTTGCCGACCATTGACGTTGCTATGCCGGTCGGACGCATCGAGTATTTTCACCTCGGCCCGTTGACGTTTTCTGAATTTGCGGCTGCTCTTGGTGATGAACTTGTGCATCAGAAGTTAGCATCCTACCGACTAGGCGAAGAATGGTCGGATGCACTGCATCGCCGGGCAAATAGAATATACGACCTATTCGTGAAGGTTGGTGGCATGCCTGAAGCAGTGGCGACCTATATACAATCGCCGGAACATGCTTTGGGTTGGAGGCAAGCTCAGCAGCGCATCATCGATACCTACGGCGCTGACTTTGCAAAATATAGGTCTCGAGGTGAGTGGGTGCCGGTTCTGCAGCAGGTATATCGGCGACTCCCAAGCACTATCGGACATAAGGTCAAATATAGTGAACTAGCTCCAGATACTCGCATTGAAAAGACCCGCCAAGCCGTCCAAATGCTGATTGATGCTCGTATCATCTTAAGAGCATCGCACACGGCACCACCGGCTCCGCCACTGGCTGCGAATGCATCGCATAAAGTTTATAAACTTTACTGGAATGATATAGGTCTACTCGGCAGGATCGTGGGTGGGCCGATGGATGCAGCAATATCGGCGGAGCAATTTGTAGCTCAGCATCTAGCGTATGTTTCTGCACCGTATGAAGAGCCAGCACTTTTTTATTGGCTCAGAGAAGGTCGTGCGGACAATGCTGAAGTAGACTTCTTGTTGCAGCGAGCAGATGAAACGGGAATCCAAATTGTGCCGGTCGAGGTCAAGTCAGGGTCCAGTAAGCGCATGCGTTCGTTGCAGCTTTACTGCGAAACATATCAACCAAAGATGGCTTTGCGTTTCTACGACGGCCCTCCCGTTCGCGAGAGGTGGGGTGCCACGGAGTTAGTGTCTCTTCCGATTTACATGGCGGCCTACTGCAAGTATCTCACAAACTCAGTCGTTTAAATAACGTCTCGGGGATGCTGCGGATGATGAGCATGATCCAGCGCCAAAACCAGGGAACATAGACGATGTCGTCGCCGCGACTGATGGCGTGGACGATCGCTTTGCCGACGGCTTCGGGACTAGCCCAAAGTGGACCTTTTTTAAACGAGCTGGTCATCGGGGTGTCGACAAAACCCAGGCGCAAATCTACGACACTGACCCCAAATGAACATAGCCGGTTGCGTAGTCCACTGAGAAAAATAGAGAGCGCGCCTTTGGCCGTACCGTAGACGTAATTAGTCTTGCGACCGCGGTCGCCGGCTACCGAAGTGATGACGGCAAGGGTACCGGATTTTTTATGCTCAAAGTTATTTGCGAGTAGCGTCATTAAAGACACTTGGCTGATAAAATTACTGTTGAGAATACGCATCGTGGCTGCAACATCTTTTTGTGCGTCAAGCTGACTGCCGAGCTCGCCATGGGCGATTAGTACAGTATCTAAGCCACCGAGTTTTGCCTCTGCCGTTGCTATGAGTTCTGCATGCCGACTTGTCTCGGTTAGATCACTCGCTAAGCTAAATACTGGAGCTTTGGCGCGGACCTTTAGGTCGAGCTCGGTTGCCGCTAGTTTCGCTGGATCTCGACCTACTAAATAGAGGGCGTGGCCCTGCTCCGCATAGATCCGCCCGACGGCTCTGGCTATCGCTGAGTTGGCGCCTAAAATCAGTACTTTTTTCACGGTGACTCCACCACGCGGCGCCAGAAGCTTGAGGAAAATCTGGGGTCCACATATTTGGAAAATTCCTGCCACTGGGGGAAGAAGTGTTTAAATGACGAGCCACTCATGCGGGCGTCTTTCGCCGGATAGACGCTACCGCGTGCGCTTAGAGTGATAGCGTCCAGCCTCTCAAAGAGACGCAGCACATTCTCTCCGGTATTTGGGAAGTCTAGAGCCAGCGTCACTCCGGGCCTGGCAAACGACAGCATGCCTAGTGATGGTCGGCTGCCGAATGTTTTCAGAACTGCAAGAAAAGACCCAAGGCCTGCCCCGGCAATCTCAGTCAGGATCTCGCGGATGGCAGCTGTACTCTCACTAAATGGCACGACGCACTGGTACTGATAAAAGCCGG
>JAPLFY010000064.1 GCA_026390435.1 Pseudomonadota bacterium | reverse complement strand
TCGCTGACTAACTGGAACCTGTCGGCATCAACTTTACCGATCCGGCCAGTCATAATCTCTTGGCCATTTTTGAGGCGGATCTGGACGCGAACTTTGAACGAGCTGAGACCTTTGCAGTATTCACGCATTTCATCAGCAGACATTCGACGCCCTCCTTTTTAATTCACTAATAGTCATTTATTTAAACAATTATTACTTATAAGTCAATTTAAAATTAATATAAGTTAAAACAATAATAATTATTATCGTCGAATCAGTGGGATAGGAAATACCACCCAAGACGGTGCTTCGGAAACCCAGGACGAAGAGATTGCCAGGGAAGGTGGACCATGTTTGGACTCAAGATGACAAATCCGTAAATAAAGACCTTTCGAGACTTGTGTAACATAATAAAAATATTGATTAAAATATCTTTAATTTAAAAATTCTTAAATTTGCGCCGAGGTCTGCCGATAAAGCTCTTAAGACTCAGAGTTTAGTATCAGTGGGGGAATTATGAAGAGCCTACGCTTGGCCGCAATCTCTGGAATAGTTGCTCTAATGGCCTTTGGCTGCAGCTCAGCGCCGCAGCCCAGCAGTTCAGCGAATTCGAACAAAAAGCCGATTGCTCCTAAGATACCGCCGACAACTGAAGGAGATCCCGAAACGGACGGGCCGGCCGACGACCCTGGAAATCCTAGTGTCGTGGCCGCAAACGCTTGGTGTGTGACAGCTGCTAAGACCCAGGTTGTTAAATCTGACGAACACTCAGGCCAGTTTAACCAACTTTGCACGGATGCGGGCGCGGCAACCAAACGCTTTTTGAGTCTGGTCAGCCAAGCTTATGCCGGGACGGGCACTCCAAAGCTCGTGAGCATCTCCCCACTGGTCGACGACGCCGGTACGGTTAGCTGGTTCTTCGGTTCAGCGGTTAAGCTTCCTATCAGCAGTGACAAGCAATTTAATAACGTTTCAGTCAAAGAGGGTGACGTTGAGGGTCAAAAGGCCCAGGCGACCTTCATGGGGCAGACGCCAGGAAACATCAGTGCTGCCGCTTTAGCAACTAATGGAGACAAGGGTTGGGTGCGTGGTTGGACAATAAACAAGGATTCATCTCAAAAAGTGGCAGTGCGTACCATTAAGACAACCTACACGGAACGGGCCGATCATTATGATTTCGGTAACGACCAGTTCATGTACGTCTCGACCCTGGTATCTTCTAAAAGTACAATTAAGGATTATCAGTTGCTGTCAGCTTCTTTAGATCTGAATGGGACTGGTTATATAATTTCTATCGGTAACGTTTCCACAGATGACTATGGTTTCCCGACTCAGGCACAAGCGGCAGTGACGACTACTGCACAAAAGAACGTTCAGTATATCTATAACGGGGCGAAAGCGGCCACGCCTTGAGGCTCGACAAGCACAGGATCTTTGGCTTTAAGGTAAAATCCCTGCAAAGATCGTAGTTGTAACTAGCCAGCCAGCCAGTTTTGGGATAAAGGGCTCCTCAGGTATGACGAGAGGAGTCCAGAATGAGCGCCTGCCGCCTTAACTTGGTTAGTGCGATAGCTGCAGTCACAATATTAAATATAGTGGCTTGCGGGGCGTCATCGAACTCGGCAAATAGCTTGAAAGTTACCAATGGAGCGAAGGCTGGTGCGGCCTTCCCGGCTGTAGTTTCTCTGAATCTCCAGGCGGGCCAAACTTCCGGTATGTGCACCGGCACATTTGTGAACGATTCGCAGGTAGTCACCGCGGCCCATTGTGTGTTTGCCGTATTAGACGGCGGCGGTGATGCTAGTTCGATTAAGTTCGTTAATGAACGCTCCGACGGATCGGTCACCGAGGTTAGCGCGCTCAAATTTGCCTATCATCCCGATTATGTCAACGACCCAACAGTACTGAACAGAAATGATATTGCAGTTCTGACCTATCCAGAGGGATCCGCTCCAGCAGCGGTAAAGCTCTATGGACGACGGCCCAAGGTGGGTCAGGATTTCACCATCGTCGGGTTCGGTCTGAACGATTACGATCGTGACACACAGGGTAATCAAGTTGGATCTGGCGGCGGTGTCAAACGCATGGGCACGAATAAAATCCAGAGCATCAGCAATGGAATGATCGAATTTACCGGTGTGCCCACAGCAGCTGATGGAGTTATCCCGCAAGGTCAAAACGTGGCGAGCGGTTCAGGTGACTCGGGCGGGCCACTTTTGATTGACGATGCTCTTGCAGCGACTACGTCTGGCGGTGGACTCACCTCCGTTTGGGCTGGTGGCCAATATAAAACGCTAAAAGCTTCCAGTTATGTTGATTTGAACCTGCCAAGTAATCGCTCCTTTCTTGCGCAGCAACTGACGTTGGCTCCCGGCTGGTAGGTGCCAGATGTCTAAAGATTTAGAAAGCATAGTGATCTTCACTGACGGCGCCTGTTCGGGTAATCCCGGGCCCGGTGGCTGGGCCACAATCGTGGTTTGGCCTGGTGGTGATGTGCGAGAGTTTGGTGGTGGCGAAGGCGATACTACTAATAATCGTATGGAGCTCATGGCCACTATTCAGGGTCTTGAGGCAGTACGCAGTGCTACTGAAACGATCATCCTGTACACGGATTCAACTTACGTCATTCGAGGCATTACCCAGTGGGTTTGGGGGTGGCGCCAACGCGGCTGGCAGACTGCAGAGGGCAATCCAGTCGCTAATCGGGAGTTGTGGGAAGAATTAGTGCGGTTGACGG
>JAPLFY010000085.1 GCA_026390435.1 Pseudomonadota bacterium | reverse complement strand
TTCTCGACATTGTTGTTTCGGCCTCCCAGATCATCATCAAGATTTCGCTGCCGCGCGGCAGCGCGCTCGGCCTTGCGCAAAGGATCTCGTTTGGTGAGCAGGTCGCCCACGGCTTTCATAAGGCATGAATCTAACCCCAAGGCCGGTTGCGACTGTGCGATATCGCTGCTGCAATTTCCACAAGGTCGAGAGAGATGTGCGGGATAGTTGGAATATCTAAGTTAAAATCTGAGCGGGTTGATGCTGATGATATTAGGCTGATGTCCTCGGCTCTGGTGCACCGTGGCCCTGATAAAGCTGGGTATGTGTTGCTGAATGGGGGCACCACTGGATTCGGGCATTTGCGCGAACGGTGAGGGAGCATGGAGTCAAGGTCTGTCTGACGAGTGCCTTAATCAATTTAAATAATAAGTGCGTGAGCACCTTTGGCTACGATCCAGCCGTTATCCAGCCTTCCTATGGGCCGCGCCAGACGAATCGATTTTAGCCTTTCCGCCAACCGCCACTAAAACGCGCAAAATCAAGTCGGTCGATAGGTTGCCGATGTTTTTATTGAGGATGCGGCTGATATTCGCCTGCGAGGTACCCGCACGAGTGGCCAGGGCTTCTTGTGTTAATTCAAGTCTTTTTGTTTGCTTGCAGACCTCAATACACATGGCTACGCGAAAATTGGCAATTAAGACCTCTTCAGGCGATAATCCGGCAGCAACAAAAAGCTCATCGCTACTCTTAAACCGTTTTGTTTTACCTGCCATCGCAAAACTCCTTTATTCTACGCTTCGCCAGTGCGATATCACTTAGTGGCGTTGACTGACTCTTCTTTTGGAAACAGTGTGGTACGAAGATGTTCCCCTTCGTGACAAACACGTAAATGATACGAAACGTCCCCTGACGGTCACTAATCCTGATCTCGTGGCAGCCGGGCCATATCGATGGCATAGGCCTTGATAAAGGCAAAGAAAGCTTTTCTCCAAGCTCTAAGAAAGCGAACGCCTCCTTGGCTCGGAATAGGACCGGCGATGGGAACCTTTGTAGTTCCTTAAGGGCAGCAGAATGAATGTCGATTGCCATGAATCCCCTTATAATCACATTATGCTATATTCAGCATAATGATGCAAGCTAATTCATGGCCAGCAAGCAGTCGAAAAAAGCGTTATTTTTATGCAACATGCAAGTTAGTTGGCTCTCCAGGATTTCATCGATCCAAAAAATTTCCCGCATTTTAACCCACCACCCGACTGTCGCTACGGCCGCGATGTCCGCTCGGGCGCTACAAGAGCACCAATGCTACCCACGGTCGGGCTGCTCCAAAACATGATGCAGGTGATTAACTCCTATTATGGCACCATGGGCCATGCCAACTCATACCACCTTCGCCGCAGTATCTACCTGAACCAGTTTCACAGGCTGCAAAAGTACTTTGTCCCTGGCGCTAGCTTCACCAAAATGATCCTAAGTCCAGTCGCGCTGTTAAAGAGAGAGGGGATCATTGCCATCTGATCCTTTCGATGTCTCGCCGCGAACTACGGGACAACACACCTGACGTCGCGGCCGCCGCCAATGTTGTAGCTATAGTTGGCGGTAGAGGCCGACCAGAGCCAATACCCCCAGCTAGCGCCGGTATAGGCCGACGAAGTCCAGGTATAGGATGAGCCTGAAACGCTAGGCACCCCACTAGCAGCGTTGAATGTCGGTGCTGGGCTTGCATCTGCCGGCTTAGCGCTACCAGGGTCGGTTGCGCCGGTCTCATAGAGCGTTGGAAGGCGCATCCCCTTATCAGCACAGGTCTTGATATTACCTTCATACCAGGATGATGCTGTATCATTGCCGGTGCCTGCCACATTCCAGTAATCCAAACCCATGGAAGCCAAGGTCGTTTGGCTGGTACCTGCAGCATTCAGCGTTTGAGCTGCATTGCCAATGTCATAGTAAAGACACCGCCCAAATGCCACCTTGTTAGTATCGTCAACGTAAACACTAGATGGGCAAACCCGCCCACCAAGATTAGCCGTCGTTTTGTTAAGGAGAACCGTAGTACTAAAGCTTTTGCCGTTAGCGTTGAGGGCATAGTGCCAGTTATCGGAACCATCTACGCGAAGCACATTTGTGCCATCGCTTTGCACCCAAACACCGTTAGTAAGAGTCAAGTTCTTGCCGGATGCTGTGTAAGCGTAGCCAGTAGTCGTTGCAGTAGTATTGGTGTAGCAATTAGTCCCGCAGGAAACACCTCGACCAACGATACCAATGGCATATACCTGGTACCAGGCGGTGCCATCCGTCGCAATCTGAACGCCACCTTTATTGGTTATCTCTATTGTTGCCACGCTTCCGTCAATCTGCTCACTACCAGACGCTATTATCTTGGTTGTACCGCTGACGTTTTTCACCGTGATGGTAAAACCAGCCCCCGCTGAGCTAGCGGCTGGCAAGGTCAAGGTCGTGTTGCTACCACTCACTAAAAAGTACTTGCCCCCATCAGCTGCGGTAACGATATAGTCCGCGCTCTTAGTAGCTATGGACACACTTGATGAGCTCGCCGGCGTCTGTGGGCTCCAGGCACTGCCATTCCACATCAGGGCCTGTCCCGACGACGGAGCTGTGTTAGCCACGGTCCGGCCTTGGAGTTTGGTCACCGTCGTAGATCCCTGGTTACCGGCTACATCACCTGCAAGGGGGGCGGTAAATGACGTGGCTGAGGTTGCTGATGTCGCCAAAGTAGCTGTGGATGCGTTGCCCGTTAGATTCCCAGTGACGTTACCAGTAACATTACCCGTCAAGTTGGCCGTAATGGTCCCAGCAATGAAATTGCCAGAACCGTCGCGTCTTACAATCGTCGAAGCCGTGTTGTCATTAGTCGCTGCGATTGCCAAATTAGCGCCGGCCGCAACGTTTGCGGCGCTCACACTACCAACCGTAGCCACCGATGTTACGCCCTGAGTCCCCGTGACATCGCCCGCAAGAGAGCCGGTGAATGAGACCGCTGAAGTAGCGTTCGAGGCTGTGCCAGTTAAATTCGCGGTAATGGTTCCAGCAATGAAATTACCAGTGCCGTCACGTTTAACTATGGTTGATGCCGTGTTCGCATTAGTCGCTGCATTAGCCAAATCAGCACCGTTTGCAACGTTTGCGGAGGTCACACCACCAACGTTAGCAACCACGGTGGCGCCTTGCGCGCCGGTCACGTCACCGACAAGTGACCCGCTAAAGCTACCTGGCGAACTCCAGGACAGAGTACCTGATCCGTCTGTGGTCAAGTAAGCACCGGCAGATACTGTGCCTGGCAGCGTGTAAGTTAAATTTGCGGCCATACTGGGACTAGCGCGAAGGGACACAAAATTATCGGTGCCGTCACTGTCTTTTAACTTTAGATATCCAGCTGAGCTCATAGCCGAAAGCACTACACCACTGCTGTCTTGCCACTCCTGCAGATTAGCCGACTGGCTAGCGGAGCCCTTCACGACAAGGCCTTGAATCGTTGCATTGGGAGTCGTCGCGCTGATTTGGCCGCTGCTAAATCCGCCGTTGCTGTCACGCTTTACTAGTGCGAGTGAGCTATTAGATGAGCTTGCAGCATTGGCAGCGAGTTCTGCAGCATGAATGTTTGCCGCTGACGATGTACCTACTGCCGACACCACCGTGGTGCCTTGAGTGCCGGACACATCGCCCGAAAGAGGTCCGGTAAATGACACGGCCGAGGTGGCGTTCGAGGCTGTGCCAGTTAAGTTAGCCGTTATGGTCCCAGCCGTAAAATTACCGGAGCCGTCACGTTTGATGATGGTTGAAGGCGTATTGATGCTCACGGCACTGTTCGCTAAGGTTGCCCCGCTTGCCACGTTGGCCGCGGCCACACCACCAACACTCGCCACCGACGTGGCACCTTGAGTCCCAGCCACGTCGCCGACTAGAGGTCCTGTAAATGACACGGCCGAGGCTGCATGCGAGGCTGTGCCAGTTAGGTTGGCTGTGATGGTCCCAGCGATAAAATTACCAGAGCCGTCGCGTTTGACGATTTTGGATGGTGTGTTCAATTCGGTCGCGGCATTGGCTGCTAGTTCTGCATTATGAATGTTTGCCGCCGTCGAAGTGCCGACCATCGCAACTGTGGGTCCAGGGAAGTTGCCCGTGAGGTCGCCACTCGCGGCGCCCGTGGGAGCGGCGCCGGAAGTCCAGCTGAGAGTTCCGGAGCCGTTAGTCGAGAGCACTTGTCCATCTGAGCCGGCGGTGCTTGGTAGTTCCCAGATAAATGACGACGTCAGATTATCAGGGGCCTTCAAGGAGACTGAGTTAGCCGAGCCTTTGTCGTTCAAGACGAGCTTGTTCGCAGTCGTATTGTTGCCCTGAATCGTGACGTTGCCCGATACAGTTTGGGCACCTGAATTTATCGTGCTGGTCGTATTAATAGTGGTTGAGCCGCCAATGCTCGATGCGCCGCTAATTACGGCGGCAGATAAAGTCTTGTTAGTCAGAGTTTCCGCCTCGTCACGAGTGACCACCACGCCCGAGGTCGGGAAGGTCGCAGTTGAGTTGACACCAGTACCCCCGTTGGCAGCTGCGAGGGTTCCCGAAGTAATCAGAGCTGCACTTAGCGGCGGAATATCCGCAGCTGTTAAAGACGCACCCAAGGTCACTCGGCCCTGGGCATCCGTGACGACTTTGGCGTAAGTACCTGCAGTGCCGACATTAGCCAAAGCTATAGTGCCGCTATTTGTAAATGTTCCCCCAGTTAAACCTGCTCCCGCAGTAACGCTGCCGCCGTTGGTTCCCGATGAGCTAACACTCTGCGGCACCCACTGTCCGCCGTTGAAGGTCAGCACCTGGCCTGAGCTGGGTTTCGATGCACTAACACTTTGCGGCGTCAGCGAGCCAAAGCTGGGGCTTTGCCACGACACAGCACCGCTACCGTCGGATGTTAAATAACTCCCGGCTGAGGCTTGCAGTGCTCCCTTAATCCCGAGGTTACCGTTTTGATCAAACACAACCGACGAACCATCGACTGGCACCCTTAAAGCATAAGGCACGTAGTTATACTGCTGGCGAGGATAGCTTTTACCTGCGGCGGTTACTTCGATGAAAACTGGCTCTGATCCATCGCGAAAGATGGCCTCTGCCTGCGCACTGCTTAGTACTAAAGGTAGCGAAAACACCCCTTGGTTTAGAGGCACCGCGGTGTAATCAATCTGCGAGCCAAGCGTGTTGCCGCTGCTGATGTCGGTCCAAAACTTGACCGCCATGTCGACAGGCCCAGCCATCGGAGCACCGTCTGCCTGTGTGAGGCGACCCGAGTAACTGAGTCTGTAGTCGGCAGCGAAGCTAGCTGCAGCGTTTAAAAGAAGGGCAAACGATCCGGCCACGATGCACAAAAAAAGCTTAGTGCGTCGCGGCGTGATTGATATTTTGTTCGCCTCTCCCACCACCCAGATCTCCTCAAAGCTGGCCGCGAGCTAGTCTGCTACTGACTGAGTCCTGCTGATGCGGCCGTCTCTTTGTTACCAATAATTGTGATCGGTATAATCCACCGCAACTTTAGCTAAAATAATTGCTGGGTATTTAGTCCAAAGAGTCGGGAGGTTGGAGCGGGATCAGATTTATTGACGCGTGACTTTAGGAACGGTCGTTGCTGAAATCCCTTCTTCTGCAAATAAGTTTAAGTCCCTGATCGAAGCCTAGCTTCCACCTTAGTACTGCCAACCTCGCTGCCGCGCGGCATGGGATGAGCAGCCTTAAAGTCAGCCTAAGACTTCATGGTCGATGTCCGTCCATGTCGTTGGCTCTCGCCAGTCCTTGTGGCGTAGATCAGGTGATCACACCGTTTTGTGCCGCACGAAACATTGTTCACATGATCTAGCGAGGTTTGGCATGGCTAAAGACCGAAATAAAGGAAGAAACGACGATCCCGACAACAACGGCAAAATCTTGGACCCCTGTTTAGACGTCGTCAGCAAGATGCTGCTCTCGTCGCCTGACTGCCGGGAGGGGCTGATCGATCTGATTAGTTGCATCATCACACCGCCGTCACCCATCGTCAGCCTAGAAGTCCTAAACCCGATCGTTCCGAGGCAAATAGTGGACGAGAGGGGTGTTGAGTTGGATCTCCTTCTGCGCCTAGATGACGGCTCTCATGTCAATCTTGAGATGCAGACCTCGACCAGTAAGATCCTGCCGCACCGAGCCCTGTACCACTGGGCCAAGGTCTACAGCGCTCAGCTCAAAATTGGCGCTTTACACCCTGCCCTGCGAGCCGTGCGCAGCATATTTTTGTTGAAACATCCGCTATATACGGCCGAGCCAGAGCTTGCCCACCACATCATCCGCGCCTACCGGGAGCCGCTGATGGTACCAGCGGTGGAGCATTTTCGACTGGATTTCGTCGAATTACCTAAGTTACTTTCAACTTACCCAAGGCAGCCAGGCCAACGTGGCCACCAAGCTCAGCCAGATAGGCTGTATTTATGGGCCGAGTTCTTTATGAAGGCTACCCAGCCAAACGCTAGCGAGGGCCTTATGTCTGATCCCATCATCAAGAAGACTTTTGACAAGCTGAAAGAGATATCTGCTATGGACGAAGCACAACAGATCGCCCGCGCCCGTGAGCTTGGCATGCTTCGCGTCAGCATGGAGCTTGATGAAGCTCGTGATGAAGGGCTGCAGAAGGGGCTGCAGAAGGGGCTGCAGAAGGGACGAGAAGAGGGTGCGCAAAAGGCTCAAGCAAAGATAATTCGCA
>JAPLFY010000152.1 GCA_026390435.1 Pseudomonadota bacterium | reverse complement strand
TCATCACGTCGTCGCTAAACGGGCTGTAACCTGTTGATCCAGGCTTTGACTCAAAAGGTCTGCGCGGGGGATAGCACGTCGGCGGGTAGACCCCCCAAGAATCATGCCACAGCCCACAGATGCACGAAGAGTGCGTACCCTTTGTCGTTAAGCACAAGTTTATTAGCTGTCGTGCTGTTACCAAGAATGGTGACGTTGCCAGTCACTGTCTGGGTACTTGAATTTACAGTACCGGTGGTATTAATTGTAGTTGAGCCGCCAATACTCGATGCACCGTTGATTGTGGCATTAGTCAAAGTTTTATTGGTCAGTGTTTCCGTCGCCGCTTCCGTCACCACCACTCCAGTTGTCGGGAAGGTTGCAGTCGAGTTCACGCCGGTACCGCCGTTAGCAGCAGCGAGAGTGCCGGCAGTGATGATGGCTGCACTTAGTGGTGGGAGGTCTGACGCGCTAAGGGTCGTGCCCGAGGTCACCCGGCCTTTCACATCATAGGTCACTTTAGTAGATGTTCCTGCGATAGCGACAGCAGCAAGTGTTGCCGCGGCCGATCCCGCGCCTGAGGCCGTGACGTCACCAGTGAGAGCGGTGATGTAGTTACCGGCAGCTTGTTTACCATTAAACGTCGTCCAGTCGGCCGAGCTTAGGTAGCCGTTGGTGCTGCCATTTGCTTGCGACATAGAAATAACTGGCGTTGAGGTACCAGTTGCTACTGATATTGGAGCCGTGCCTGTTACGTTGGTGACACTACCGACTGAAGTAGATACCCAGCTTAAAGTACCAGAGCCGTTGGTTGCGAGGACTTGTCCGGACGAGCCATTGCTGCTCGGTAATTCTAAAGTAAGAGACGACCCCAAAGTATCAGGAGCTTTCAGTGCGACTGAGTTAGTCGAGCCTTTGTCGTTAAGCACAAGTTTATTTGCCGTTGTGCTGTTACCAAGAATGGTGACGTTGCCAGTCACTGTCTGGGCACTCGAATTTACAGTACCAGTGGTATTGATTGTAGTTGCGCCGCCAATACTCGATGCACCGTTTATCGTGGCGGCAGTCAAAGTTTTATTGGTCAGCGTTTCTGTAGCTGCTTCGGTCACCACCACGCCCGAGGTCGGGAAGGTTGCTGTTGAGTTCACGCCGGTACCACCGTTGGCCGTTGCAAGAGTGCCGGAAGTGACGATGGCTGCACTTAGTGGCGGGACGTCTGACGCGCTAAGGGTCGTGCCCGAGGTCACGCGGCCGTAAGTATCAGTGGTGACTTTGGAATATGTGCCAGCAGTCCCGGTTGTACCAAGGCTTACTGTCGCCATGCCGCTTGCCGTTGCTACCGCAATGCCTGTGCCCTGCGCTGCCGTTGCTACCGCAATGCCTGTGCCCTGCGCAACAGCGCTTACTTTGCCGCTAAATGCTGTGTAATCAGCGTTGGATAATAAACCAGCAGTCACACTTGCCGCAGACGCCATCGGGATATTAAGCGTATGGGCATTACTTGCTGACGACCAAGTTGGTGCCGTACCAGATGCACCAGGCGTAGCAAAGGTCTGAGTGTTACCTGTTTGACCGTTGAAATTAGCAAGTCCTGAGCCGGCGGCTCCTAGTGCAATAGCGGCAGATCCGTTCCAGTACTTAATCTGATTAGTCCTCGAATTAAACCAGGTTTTCCCGACATCACCCGCCGCTAGTCCTGATGGATCTGCGGAGTTTGTACTTAGAGCTAGTGTCTTAGAGGCAGCCATTTGGATATTGCCGGAGTTGCTAAGATCGTTAGCACCTAGATTAAGTGCGCCGGTCAAGGTGTCACCGGCTTTATTAAGTGGCGTATAACCAAGTGATGAAGTGATATCACCTGCAGCAATCGTCCCGACGGTGACGCTACCACCTGAGGTGGTTTGTTTCAGGTACTGACCTGTACCACCGGTACTGCTGAGATTTGCCCCAGTACCACCGTGGGCGACCGCCAGAGTTCCGGAAGTGATGATGGCCGCACTTAGTGGCGGGATATCCGCAGCTGTAAGTGAAGTGCCAGAAGTCACCCGACCCTTCACATCATAGGTCACTTTAGTGGACGTTCCTGCGATCGCGACAGCAGCAAGTGTTGCCGCCGCAGATCCTGGCCCCGCCGCTGATACGTCACCAGTTAGGCCAGTCAAATAATTACCAGCAGCTTGTTTAACATTAAACGTGGTCCAGTCGGCCGAGCTTAGGTAGCCATTGGTGGTATTGTTAGCTTGCGACATAGAAATCACTGGCGTTGATGTACCTGTGGCGACTGACATCGGAGCAGTACCTGTGACGTTCGTGACACTTCCAGTCGCAGCAGATACCCAGCTTAAAATCCCTGCTCCGTTGTTGGAGAGTACTTGGCCATTACTGCCGCTGCTTGACGGCAATTCCAAGGTCATTGATGACGATAAAGTATCAGGAGCTTTCAGTGCGACTGAGTTGACCGAGCCTTTGTCGTTAAGCACCAGTTTATTTGCTGTAGTGCTGTTACCAAGAATCGTGACGTTGCCTTGGGAGCTAACACTCGCAGCTGTCAGTGCTCCAGTCGCCGCGGTGCCCGTAGTATTAATTGTAGTCGATCCGC
>JAPLFY010000123.1 GCA_026390435.1 Pseudomonadota bacterium | reverse complement strand
GCGCCAACTGCTAAGCTGACGGTGGCTGGCACAACAGGCGTCGATGGCATTGCTTTTCCCGATGGTAGCCTTCAGATCCGTGCTGCGAAGGGCACTCGCTACTGCGGCGTCACAGCAAGCAGCTACGATGGGCTGGGGGTTGGTGGGTGGACAGGAGCAGCAGCCAAATGCAGGGCAGTTGCGGCATGCTCATCCACGCGAGCGTATATGTGCGACTCAAGAGCAATTAATCAGCATCTGCAAGATGGAGCGTCACCCACTCCGCCCAACTCAGGTTATGCTTGGGTAGCTGACACTTATTGGAGCTACTCTGGAACGGGTAATCAACAGGTAACGGCATGTGCGGGCTGGACATCCAATGGGTCAGCCAACCCCTACAACGGCGCGGTGTGGGACGCGGCCTATAATTCCCCATCGAATTTCTTCCCGTGTAACTATTCGTTTAAGATCATGTGTTGCGACTGATCCCCGCTGTTTGGACTGGACTAAACCCGAAGAGCTCATCACTGCATCGAGCCCCTCGGGGACTTCCTGACTCACACGCTAGGGAGATCAGCAAAGGCCGTAGCTATTCGCGTTAAATAATCTAATATATACAATAGTTTATGAAGTCTCAGGGGTCGGTAGTGCCAACTATTTACTTTGTTATTCATTTTAACTAAGTTAACGTAGGTCGTGGTTTTGCCGATGGAGAGAGTCTGGTGGACAGTTTCGGCAAGTGGCTCAAACAAAAGTTGGCGACAGGCGACTTTCGTCTTTCTATCCATGCCGCCCTACGCTGCGACGAACGATTCTTAACAGAGCACGACATCATGGCATGCGGAAAGACAGCAACCAAAGTGGTCTTCCAGCCTGGCAAGGAAAATTGGAAGGTCACCGGTAAGGATTTGGATAACCTAAAGCTCACCATCATCTGTGATGTTCATGACCACGTAATTGTTGTGACGCTATATTAGGAGCCAGTTATGGCATTCAGAACGATTCACTATCAACTGTGCGGCCTCAGCTACGTGTACATCGTCGTGCCGACTTCGAAGACCAAACAAGGCGAGGAATATATAGACCTGCCCATGGGGTCCATTGACCGTGCGATTGCCGTCAGGATTATTGAGGCGCGCGTGCCTATCCGTGGTGCCGAAGTGGTGTTTCTTCGTAAAGCCCTCGGCATGACCTTAAGCAGCTGGGCTAAGGAACTTGGACTGTCCGCGGCGGGTATCATGAAATGGGAGAAGGCCCCCCAAAAGCGCCTGTCTCGTGTCAATGAAGCTGCGGTGCGTGCGTTTTGCGCCGAGCAGCTTTCGATCAAGTTGGGCGGCAAGTGGTCCGAGCTGGTGGCTCACGACATGACCCCCAGGAAGCTGTCGCTCAGGATGCATAAAGCAGCCTAGTCTAGATTAATTTGGCGCCTGGCGCCAAGCTTGAGGTTGCGGGTACGGCGGGCACCGACGGGATCAAGTTTCCTGACGGCACACTTCAAACAAGTGCTTCAGGCAATATTAGCTTGTACTATACGGCGAGCGCCGCAACGTCTCTGCCAGCCAGCTCCGTTTCCGGCGCTATTTGTTCTTATCCACTGCGATGAGTATAGTATCATCGCGGCCTTCTATATAAAGTGATTTTAAATATAGTGTTTAAAGCTCAACGTACGCTAGGCAATGGACAACTTGGCATGCTTAGCGAAGTGTCGAAAATCCGCATCCCGCGTGATTAGAGGCACATTGTGGTCAAGACATGACTGGGCAATGAGAGCATCACCAACGCGAGCTTTTAACTTAAGTCCGAGCAATTTCGCGCGCACAGCTCCAGCGCGGATCCAGTATCCTGGATGAATGCTAAGAAGTGGCAGTGCCTGCAGGCGAGACTTTACTGCGGGGGGCAATTTCGGATCGCTTAGTATTTCGGTGAGCACAACAGGCGGCAAAAACAAAACCTGGGCAATAAGAGCTTGATCCATTTTAGCCGTATCATCGCCGCCTTCTCCAGCAAGGTAGGCGACGAGCGTAGTCGTATCCACTGCTATCATGGCTCGTCGTCCTTTAGTTCCGCAACGGACTTGGAAAATTTAACCTTGCCGCGCAACGCTCGCAGATCTCTGAAGGCCTGGGATGCCGCCAATAACTGCAAGCCTCGCCTGACCGTTTCAGAAATGCCCTCGCCGGTCTGCGCCTGGGCTTCCCGCAAGAGCTCTTCAGGAACATCCACAGTAATTTTCTTAGCCGTTGTCATTTGAACCTCAAGGGCCATATTGATCACCATATACCATTATGGTGATTTAATTCAGCTTTGTGGGTTCTTGCAAATGCAGTATTTAAGACCACCCGAAGCCCCCCCCAATCTGACTAAACTTTTGTCAGATGTTTAGCTTTTGCTGCCCCATGTATCGCAAGCGATTGAGGAATTTGGGCGCGCGCGCCTCAGCATCCTCTTAACCGCCCGATCACAATAGACGCCGCGTCTTGGCACAACGCGTGCAATAGGTATAGGGCGTCTGGGTTCCTCAGACGCCGGGTCGATTGGCTGTCTTTCCACATTGGTTTGTCTCCGAAAAAAATTACAAACTGTCGCTGTTGCTGTTCCCATTGCTCTCCGTTGCACGCTCCTACTCTCTCACCCCCCAACAGCCAATCGACCCGACCCCCAATCTCATCGCGCCGCCGCTTGTACTTTTCCCAATTCAGGGCAATGATCATTCAGACTAGAGGGTTGCCTCCGTTACATCGAATTGAGGGTCCATGCCGAGCAAGAAGAAATATCCAATTCGTAGGCAACCAGACGACATCACATGCGGCCCGACCGGCTTGCATTCCGTGTACGACTATCACGGTGACCCCATCGATTTAGAGACGGTCATCAGTGAAGTGACCATGCTGCGTGGCGGTGGCACTCTCGGGGCACTGCTTGGGCTACACGCTTTAAAGCGTGGCTATAAAGTCGCTATTTATTCCTATAACCTCGAGGTGTTCGATCCGACCTGGTTTAAGCCCGTGCGCTTAGATAAAGATGCCCTCGTCACAAAGCTAAAAGAACAAATGGCAGTGAAACGCGGCAAAAAGCTGCACGTTGCCATTCAAGCCTATCTTGAATTCATCGAGGCCGGCGGCGAGGTTCGCTTCGAGGACCTGACCGCCAATCTGCTACGCAACTTCTTGCTGGCAGGCAACCCGGTGCTAACCGGACTAAGCGCCACCTATCTGTACCGGGCCATCCGCGAATACGGCAAGTACCCCATAGGGGATGATCTCCGTGGGGAGCCGCAGGGACATTTTGTTGTCCTGACTAGCTTTGACGCCGAGCTCAACACCATCACGGTCGCCGATCCATACCACCCAGAGTCGCTTGACCATGGTCATGTGTATGGAATCAACGTCGACCACCTGGTTAATGCTATTCTATTAGGGGTGGTTACCTATGACGGTAACCTGATTGTGATCACCAAGCCGCAGGATTAGTACCTGCAGCTTTTGCGGGAAGCAAGGATGCAAAGAATCATCATCGTCGACAGTCCAGCAGATTGGCCACTTAATCTGCCGGAGGTCCAAGTCGTTTCCGGGAAAGAGTACCTCACCAGCGAACCATTCCGTAAGCAGCGGAATATTCGCGTGTTTAACATGTGTAAGTCATACAAGTACCAAACGATTGGCTACTATGTATCGCTACTCGCTGAGGCCCGCGGCCACAAGCCGATGCCCTCCGTCTCAACGATCCAGGACATGAAGTCCCAGGCTATCGTTAAGCTAGCGGCTGACGAGATTGACGACCTAATTCAAAAGAGCCTGCACGACGTCAAACCTGACGAGTTCGTACTGAGCATCTACTTTGGCAAGAACGTCGCGAAGAAATATGACCGCTTGAGCGCTCAGATTTACCGCATGTTCCATGCACCCTTTGTTCGCGCCCACTTTCACCGTGAAGGTGGTAAATGGCAGCTGCGTAAAGTTGGACCGATTGCGGCTAAAGAGATCCCTGAGACTCATCATGATGAAGTCGTGGGATTTGCCAAAGAATACTTCGAGGGCAGGCGGACCAGTCAGGCAAAACGCCCTGACATCCGCTATAGCATCGCCATTCTCATGAACAAAAATGAGGTGATGCCACCGTCGAACGAGGGCTCTATCAAGCGCTTCATCCGCGCAGCTGAGAAGCTCCATATGGAGGCCGAAATCATCGACCGCGACGACTACTCGCGGCTGGGTGAATTTGACGCCTTGTTTATCCGCGAGACTACGGCCGTCAATCACCACACCTTCCGCTTTGCTAGGCGGGCTGCGGCTGAGGGCTTGGTGGTGATCGATGATCCTGAATCGATCCTACGCTGCGGTAATAAAGTCTATTTGAACGAGCTACTCGAAAAAAACCAGATTCCGGCCCCACGGACCCTAGTTGTGCACCGGGATAATACGGACGAGATTATCGAGAAGGTCGGACTACCTTGCGTCCTGAAACAGCCCGATAGTTCCTTTTCTCAGGGCGTATCTAAGGCTGACGACAGAGAGAGCCTGGACCGTGAGCTCAACCAGCTGTTTGAGAAATCGGACTTGGTCATCGCCCAGGAATTCCTACCGACCGAATTTGATTGGCGGGTAGGTGTATTCGACGGCAAACCGATCTACCTCTGTAAGTATTTTATGGCTAAAAAAGATTGGAAGGTCATTTCCAAGGACAAGCAGGGTCGCACGCTTAATGGTCGCTCGGAAACACTGCCGGTAGAGCTGGCACCCCGCAAACTTATGAATCTAGCTATCAAAGCGGCCAACCTCATCGGCAACGGGCTATATGGTCTCGACATCAAACAGATCGGCAACAACTTTTGCGTGATCGAGATCAATGACAATCCCAACATCGACCATGGTTACGAAGATCTAGTGCTCAAGGACGACCTCTACTTACGGATTATGGAGGTTTTCCTGCGCCGTATTACTGATGCCAAGGAAGGACGTAGCAATCAATGAGCCGCACGGACCATCTGCATTTGTTCGAAGGTTATGGCATCGAGATGGAGTTCATGATCGTCGACAGGACGACCTTAGCCGTTCAACCGCTTTGTGACTACGTGCTTACTCAAGCCGCTGGCGAGCTGGTGAACGAGGTCGAATTAGGCGACATGGCCTGGTCCAATGAGCTGGTGAAGCACGTTATTGAGCTAAAAACGAACGGCCCTTGCCGCGATTTAAACGGGCTTCATGAGAAATTTCTTGATGGTATCAAGCGCATCAATGAGATTCTGGCGAGTAAGAATGCCTGCCTTATGCCGACGGCTATGCACCCATTTATGAATCCCGCTCGCGACACCCAACTGTGGGTCAGTGACGACGCCGAAGTCTACGATGCCTATGACCGAATTTTCAGCTGCAAAGGCCACGGCTGGTCCAATCTGCAAAGTGTCCACATCAACTTCCCCTTCTTCAATGACGAAGAATTTGGCCACTTGCACGCTGCCATTCGCGTCTTGTTACCAATCCTGCCCGCACTTGCGGCATCGTCGCCAATCTACGAGGGCAAGCCATCAGGCCTCATGGATAGTCGACTCGAATTTTATATGCAGAACCAGCGCCACGTTCCCCTGATTACTGGCTCGGTGATTCCAGAACGCGCCTTTACCTATGCTGACTACGATAAACTGATCCTTCAGCCCGTTTATCAAGCCATTAAGCCGCATGATCCTGACGGTATCCTGCACCACGAATGGCTCAATTCGCGGGGAGCCATCGCACGCTTTGATCGCCACGCTATCGAGATTCGGGTGCTCGACATTCAAGAGTCGCCACGCATGGATCTGGCCGTGATCACGGCAGTTACGTCAGCGGTGCAAGCCCTGGCTCAGGGCCGCTGGGCCACTCATGCCCGTCAACGCGAATGGCATGAGACCAAGCTGCGCGACATTTTCGTGGCCTGCCTGCGTGACGGTAGCCAGGCTACCATCGAAGATGATGCTTACTTGCAATTGTTTAACTACCCAAAAACTGGACCAGTAAAAGCCCAAGACTTGTGGCGTCATATCACCAGTGATCTGATCGCGGCCGGCAATTACCCAGTCAGTCACTACCGCACTGAAGTAGAAACGCTCGTGCGCAACGGCTGCTTAGCACGCCGCCTGGTCAAGGCTCTCGGGCCGAACCCGACGGAAGAAAAGATCGCTTCCGTATATCGTCAACTCTGCACACTCTTGCCGCAGGGCGGAGTCTTTGATGGCTAAGGCAGACGGCCGACAAAGGTCGGGCGACAAACCTTGGTTTGATGAGCTGATTCTGACGTGTGAACATGGCGGTAACCGCATTCCGGCGAAGTTTTCTCGTCTGTTTCGCGGCTATAACAAGGTATTGGCGACACACCGCGGACTGGATATCGGCGCCCTGGCTGTTGCTAATCTTTTGGCAAAAGCGACCGGCGCACCTTTATTCGCGGCAACGATATCTCGACTACTGGTTGATCTGAATCGGTCACTCTCGCACCCGCGCGTTTTTTCTGAGTTTACCCATCATCTACCGCCAAAGGTACGCAAGCATATTACAGCTCGTTATTACAACCCACACCGGGACATGGTAGCGGAGTGGATTCAGACTCAGGTAGCGAAAAAAAAGCGCGTACTACACCTCGGCATTCACTCATTCACACCAGAGCTGCACGGCGTGCTGCGCAATGCTGAGATCGGCCTACTTTATGACTCAAAGCGCACTTTCGAGAAGGCGTTCGCACAAACGCTGCAACATAAGCTAGCAGAGAGTATCGATCACGATCACCAAGATTGGCGCCTTAGGCGCAACTACCCGTACAACGGTGCCGCCGATGGATTCACCACGACGCTGCGAACTATGTTTCCGTCAAAGTTCTACGTCGGCATTGAAATCGAACTAAATCAGGCCATCATTAAATCTGCGTATGGTCAGCGGCACGCGGCAAAAGTATTGGCTGAGGCACTGCAGGGATTAATTCCGTGAACGCAAGCGTGGTACTAACCCTTCGGCCCCAGGTTTAAATCCTCTGCCGCATCTTCGTAGCTACCATCGACTTTAAAAAAGCGCAGCGAATACGATGCCGGGACTAGATGCCTGAGCTCATAATTGCCGTCTTTTACCGGAGCCTTGGTGAACGCATTCCCACAACTGACTGTGGTGTCTTTGACGATGGCCTCTTTAGTCCCATAGGTCGAGCGTCCAGCCAATTCTGGACCTGGTCGCACTTTTTCGCCTTTTTTACTGAACTCCTTACGGCGATCAGCTCCCGGAACAGGAGGAGGTGCCACTGCGTAAGCATAGGCACAAACCCACTCAACACCAGAAGTCGTGGAACGACCTTCATAGCGTACGCCGCGATCCCGCAGCTTGGCATCACCCTTTGGCTTAAAGATGAATCCCTGTGTCCCGTCGCCATCTGCTTGTAATGAAGAGTACGGGTCTAACGTCAGGACTACCGATGTGGTCGCGCCCTCGGCGACTTCGAAACTTTGCGATATGTAGAACGCCTTACCCTGCGATTCGTCCAGTCGGACTGGCTTCTCAATACCGTCACGCCCCCGGTAACGCACCGGTCTATCGTCACCAAGACGCACCACAATGCGGTCGTAAACCCCTGTAGGAATCTCGCTCGATTTCGCCACAACGGTGTCTTCTACCGCTGCGGTTAACCCGAGTAAATCAACCTGATTAACGACAGACTGCAAGCTAGCAACGACACTGTCATCACTACCTTCAAGTAAATCAACTCCAGCAATATTTAAACTTAAACTCTCTGCCGCCGCATTCGGCTCTTTCGCAAAAAATAGATTAATGGAGCCGGTCGGAGTCGTGCTTCCGCCCTTACCGCCGGGATTTCCCGCCTCCACCCCACAGCCGAGGTGAGCCAAGATAATTAGAGATGTCAAAAGCTGTATATTCACTTTATTTACTCGCATCATGGGGTGCCCCCTTTTGTCTTCTTCTTGAGAGGAAACAGCTGCATGTTTAACTGAACGACTTCAGTTGCATGGGTCTCCGCAGCTGCCAAAGCCAAAAACCTCTT
>JAPLFY010000027.1 GCA_026390435.1 Pseudomonadota bacterium | reverse complement strand
CGTTCCCATCCCGAACACGGAAGTTAAGCCTCTCTGCGGCGATGGTACTGCTCTTTTAAGAGTGGGAGAGTAGCACGATGCAGCCTTAAAAAACGAAGCCCCTGATCACCGAAAGGTAGTCAGGGGCTTTAGTTTTGCCTTTTTCTTAAGATCAGCGCATTGTCGCCTCCTGGAGGCCATTCTTGGAGGCTATGGATGAGCAATGAACTAGAAAAGAAGCGCCTTAAGGTTTTTATAAAGCCCTCGGAGACAGAGCTTAAAGCAAGGTTGTCTGCTGAAGAGTTTGCTGTAACCCAAGAGTCAGCAACTGAGCCTCCATTTCGGAATCAGTTTTGGAACCATCATGACGATGGTATCTACGTCGATATTGTCTCTGGTGAGGTGTTGTTTAGCTCATTGGATAAATTTGACTCAGGTTGTGGTTGGCCGAGCTTTATGCGACCGCTTACTAAAGATTGTTTAACTAACCATGTCGATAAGCAGTTTGGCATGGTGCGTACTGAGGTCAGGTCAAAACTGGGCAATTCTCATCTTGGTCACCTCTTCGAGGATGGACCTAAGCCGCTGGGATTACGGTACTGCATAAATTCAGCTGCATTGCGGTTCATCTCTAAAGAGAGGCTAACTGAGGAAGGCTACGGTGATTGGACTAAACTTTTTTCAAAAGAGTAGTGTCATTTGGCACTGCTTAGGTCTAATCATTTGATAGTTTTGATGGCATTAACATTGCATAGTTCCGAAGTAGAGTTACAAATTATTTTTTGCTGGTGATCCTGTCCTGAGAAGAGGAGAAGTTATGCGGTCTAATTTCTTAGCATGTCTGTCGGGTGGGCTACTTTCGGTCAGCGGTCTCGCGTTTGCTTCGGAGCCGTCATTTCCACAGCCGGCTTTGGTCCGGGCGCCAGTAGATAAAATTTATGTGCCGCATGGATTTGACGACAACGATAACGTCGAGCTGGTTCTCAAGGGGCAGTTCCCCAACACCTGTTACAAGACGGGGCCAGTGTCCGTCGATATTGACAAGAAGGCTCAGAAAATCAAAATCACCGCGCAATCCTACCGTGCGCAGCAGACAATGTGTGCCGATGTGATGATTAGTTTCATACAGCCGGTGCATCTTGGTATCTTGGACCAGGGTACTTATAGTGTGGAGCTGGCGGGCAGTCCCAACGTTGCCCCGATTAAATTAAATATTGAGGCGGCCAAGCAGGCGACTCAGGACGATTATTTGTATGCGCCCGTAGACATAGCTACCGTTGCTGCTGACGACAGCGGTGATCGTGAAGTCTTGCGCATTGAGGGTAATTACCCATACATGCTGGTAGGGTGTATGGTGACCAAGGAGATTCGGACTAGTTATGATAAGGATGGTGTCCTGATCGTACAGCCAATCTCAGAGTTTGCCGACGGCGACGAGTGTACGTCGCAAAAATTATCGACTCACTACAAAATTGAGAAGGATCTAGGGACGTCAGGCCCGAAGGGCGAATATCTGATTCATGTCAGAACGCTCAATGGTTTGTCGCTTAATTACATGGTCGATAGCAAGCCTAGTAGAGACTAAGAGAAGTTCAATTGTGAGAAATAAGCCGGAGGTCGGTTGACCGCTGGCTTATTTTATCTCGGTTAAACGTGAGCCGCTGGGAATGGAACCGCAGCATATAGGTCGCCACGTGGTGGGACCGTGAGCACACCGCAGCCAAAGTGCAGCATTGCCCGAAACGGGACCCGTCCTATCAGGAGGGGTCTGGTATGAAGGAGGTGATGTCTGCCAAATACCGCAATATCTGGGTCGCAGTCTTTTAATGCGACTTGCAATTCGGCATCTACATCACCACTCCGAAGATCGTATTCGACTTTTACGTCTCGTTTCTCGGCTAACTGCGTGAAAGGATAGGCCTGTCGACTTAAGCGATCTTTTCTGGCTTTGAACTCTAGTGCGATTGCCTCGTCCTCGTTCGTGACCAAGCTTTCAGCTGAGTGGATACCAGAACGATTGACTAGAGTTTGCCATGTTCTTCGTATTCTTTCCTGAAGATCTCCGTACACATGTACGTGTCGAATGTGGCTACCCGGAAGTGATGCCGCTAACTCATAAGCTTTACGAGCAGCCTCTTGAGTTCCATCAAGTAAGTCATCGGCAAGTAGAATCCGAAAGTTTTGCTTGGAGAAATCTAAAGGCTTTGCGTGTGGTACTGCTAAGACTGGCAAGGGAGCATCATGCATCAGAGTTAAAGTCGTGGTGAAGCCACTGGCGCCAGTGCGAAAAGCCTCACTATCGTAGCCAGAAAGGAGCAGATTTGCATGACGACTCACTGCTTCAGAAATAAGATTCGCGGCAGCACTACCGCTGCGCACGCTCCCTGTGGCTGCGACACCGTGGTTATGAGATAGCTTTTTAATAATATCGGCGAGAGCCTCTTCCCGCTGCTTGACTCTCTGTGCTTCAATTTCCAAGTTGACTGGTGGATAGGCTAGGTAGGCCGGCGAATCAAAGGCAATTAAGTCGAACGGTATTGGCTCTACAACACTCACTAAATGCAGCTCTATATTAAATCGGCGCGCAAGAGTGACAGCCGTGCTGAGCAAGCCCTGGCCGGTCTCATTACCAGACAGGCCTACTACGGCGCAGCCTTTGCGTGAATTTACCGTGATGGCCATAGTTGCCTCCTGATTAAAGTGAGAGTCAAATGTCCCGTCCAAATTATTATGGGAGCAAGGCCTTGAACATACTATAGTCTTTGTTTGCAAACCTTATGCCGCTTATTGTGAGAGCGATGGCGTTATTTCGCGCTCGCTCAGTTTAAGCGAATCCTATCGCGGGAAATAACACCTAGGTTCACTCCAGATCGAAGGGGGCGGAAATGGTACTAGCTGCATTTTTTCGGCAACACATGGCTCAGCGTCAGAAAACAACAGATTTGGCGCTACGAGAGTGTCGATATGATGCGCTTGTAATAGGGGCAGGCGCCCTGAACTACCACACTGAGGATGACCGATCTTATCCCTTTCGAAGTTATCACCACTTTAACCATTGGTGTCCCGCACGTGGGCCTAACCATTTGCTATTAATACGGCCTGGACAAAAGCCGACTTTGCTCGCCCATATGCCTTTAGATTTTTGGCATGAACATGCCGATCTCAGCGATGCATTTTGGCTTTCAGAATTTGAGATGAAGTCGTTCGCCACCGAAGATGAGATCTGGGCACAGGTTAAAAACCTCCCATTTACGGCTTATATTGGTCCAGACAAAAACCGTGCTGAGTCGTACGGACTAAAGACGGAAACCTCAAACCTGTTGGCTCGACTAAACTGGGAACGAAGCTTTAAAAGCGATTACGAAATTAAGTGCACTGTACGATCCACGCGCCGTGCAGCAACGGGTCATGTAGCTGCTCGTGAAGCATTCTTTGCCGGTGGATCTGAGTTAGACATACACCATGCTTATATACGCGCTGTCAGATGTACGGACTACAATTTGCCGTACGAAACTATCGTTTGTTTAAATGAAAAAGCATCTATTCTTCATTATCAACGCAAGCGCGACAAGACCCGTATGGGTAAAACTTTTCTGATAGATGCTGGGTTTCAATATAAAGGTTATGCCTCAGACATAACTAGATCCTATGCTGCCGACGAAGCTCCGGAAGGGTTTAGGTCACTTCTGAGTGGAATGAGTAAATTGCAGCAAAGACTCTGCATGTTGATAAAACCTGGACTATCTTTTGAACATTTGCATGCTCAGGCTCACTCAGAGATAGCTCAGTTACTCATCGAACATGATTTAATACGTGGCATCAGCTATGAGAGCGCAGTTGAGCTTGGGCTTTCAGCTGTATTTTTCCCCCACGGTCTTGGGCATATGCTGGGATTATGCGTGCATGATGTAGGAGGCACGCAATCTGATCGCACGGGAGCGGTAGCGCCATCCACAGGGCGATTTAAAAATTTGCGGACGAGGCGCATTTTAGACGCGGGTAATCTGATTACGGTTGAGCCTGGCATCTATTTTATCGATCTTTTGCTCGGCCCTCAGAAGGTGGGGGCTAATGCCACCTATTTTAATTGGGCGCTAATTGAGCAATTAGCTCCATGTGGCGGCATTCGCATTGAAGATGACGTGTTAGTCACGCGTAGCGGCATTCGAAATATTACGCGGGAGTTCTTGCCTTAAGTTGTCGTGCTAGTTAATTCCCAATAATTATAGCGTGTTGTAACTTAGTTTGATGTTTCGCTGCGCCCCGCCCCCCAGAAAATAATATTAAGTAGCTGATTGTATTGTTGTTTTTACACATCCTCCCCCTGGGCCCGCTCTGGCCAGGGGGAGTCGATTATTCCTGAGCAATTTAGGTCCAAAAAAGTGACATCAGCTGTTAGTGGCCTGGAGAGGCAAAGTTAAAGCCGTTTATTGTGGTGATCGCTTCCCTTATGGCGCAACACACCACTATGTTTAGATAATTTGTGTACCAAACTTAAAATTTATTAGAATTTTTGCGTTTATTTCGGCTTGCTGCAGCAAAACGGTTAAGTAAATACGAAAAAATCTTTCAGAAATGTACGGATGAGCTTTTGGCTCGGGTAGTTTTTTGATAAGACCTTGCGCTGTACACAGAATGAAGGACAAGGACGGATATGAAGGCAGAAACAAACGAACATGTGTTAAGGCAAAAAATTGTGGGCCGTTTTCTGCGCGAGAAGCGCTCTAAGGCTGGTCTGACCCAGTGGGACGTTGCTCACCACCTTAAGTATTCCACGGCGCAGTTTGTTAGTAACTGGGAACGCGGCGTGTCGCTTCCTCCATTGGAAGTATTGCCCAAGCTGACCAATTTGTTTGGCATTCCTAACCGCGAAGTGATCGACACCATGCATCACTATCAAGAGCAGGTTTTGAAGCTGACGAAAAAGCAGCTGGTCGAAACGTTCCGTCACAACGCCCGCTAAGCGACATAACAAGATAGCGCAGTCTATCTGCGCTCTATCTGTCATGTTTAGGCTGGATTTGCGTGTGTGTGGATTCTAGTCGATAAGAGCTAGTAGGTCTTGAGGTGTGATAGAGGTCGTTTTTGCTTCGGTACCGTGCAGAGCGGCCAAAGCAAGCGACCTTTTTCTTTCTTGAAGCTTTAGGATGCGCTCCTCAACTGTATCAAGGGCCACCAACCGCTGAATCAAGACTGGTCGCTCTTGACCAATTCGATGGGCGCGATCTGCAGCTTGATCCTCAGCGGCTGGGTTCCACCATGGATCGGTAATGATCACGTGGTCGGCAGCCGTTAGGTTTAGCCCCACCCCTCCAGCTTTTAAAGACATTAGCAAAACAGGTGGACCATTTTCGGTCTGAAACGCTGTGACTATAGCCTGACGGTCGACAGTGCTGCCGTCCAGCCGTAGAAAGGGAATGCCAGCGCACTCTAATGCTGGCTCGATGAGGTCGAGAAATCTAGTCCACTGAGAAAACACCAATGTTTTATGCTGATTTTGACTAGAGTTAATTAAGGTCTCGGTTAACAAAGCTAGTTTGGCAGATGCTTCGCCTGTGACTCCGGGCAGAAGGTCTGGATGGCAGGCAGCCTGTCTTAGTCGAAGTAAGGCTTCTAGAGCTGCAATCATATTGACGCGGGTCTCACCATCACCGCCGCTTTGACTCTCCAATTGTTTGAGGATATCTCGGCGCGTTGTGGCTCGCACTATTTCATAGCGCTCCCGCTCCGCAGTGGACAGTTCTGCGTAAAGGACTGTTTCCGTTCGAGAAGGTAGATCTGGTAAAACATCGACTTTTCGTCGCCGTAAAATAAATGGAGCTACGCGAGTTCTAAGGCCGGCTGCTCGAGCGCTGTCGCCATTTTGGATTGGCCGGGCATACCGGTCCAAAAAGAAGCGCCTATCCCCTAGGAGGCCGGGGTTTAGCAGTTGCATAATGCTCCAGAGATCCTCCAAGCGGTTTTCTACCGGTGTGCCGCTAAGGGCTAATTTGAAGCCAGCCCGTACTTTGCGGGCGGCTTTAGTTGCCTGGCTGTCCGGATTTTTCAGCATGTGGGCTTCATCAAACACTAAGCAATCCCAATCAACGGCACACAGACGGTCTGAGTCCAGGCGAAGGAGAGCATAGGTCGTGATGATCAAATCTGCTTTCGGATCTAACTCGCGATTGCTGCCGTGATAAAGGCAAATGGTTAAGTCTGGCCGGAATTTTCGCACCTCATTCGCCCAATTAAATAAAACACTCGTGGGGGCGACAATCAGAGTGCGTCCACTGAGCACGCTCAGGGTTTGGACGGTCTTACCGAGTCCCATGTCATCTGCCAGCAGAGCCCCTAATCCGAGCCCCTTTAGCCATGCGAGCCACCGAAAGCCTTCTTGTTGATAAGGTCGAAGTTCGGCCTTTAGCGTCGCAGGTATAGCCGTTACCGGTAAGCTCTTAGCGCCGTGCTTGAGCTCGGCGCAGAAATGGACCAACGCCTTTGGCAGTTGTTCTTCGGGGCAATCGGTAGCATTGGCTAGTTCCGCAAGCAACGGCCAAGCGAGTCGAGGCGTTGGCTGCGCGGGGTCACCGCGTGCTGCTAGGAAATCCAATAGGCGCTCGCCATACTGCTGTAGCCAACCCACGGGCAGTGGCGCGAAGCCACCATCGAACAGTGGAACTAACGTCTCACCGGCTTGCCATGCACTCACAACGCGTGCGGGGTCGGCAAATTTGCTCTCGACTTTGCCCGAGGTGTGTCCGGCGACAGCAAACGTAATAGTGGCATGTTCGTGGCCATCGTCCGTGACGATGCTTGGGACTAAAGTGGCGTAGACTTTGAATTCGTCAAAGGCATCACCCACGATTACGCCAGGAAAGCGATGCAGCCTTTGGACGAGGCGAATGGCTTCGGCCGGGCCTAGTACCACTTCCGAATGTAGGTCCATACCGAGATTGAGGCGCAGTTTCTCACATAGCTCCGCCTCAATTGCCTGGTCCCTTACTGGAACTCGCTCGCCTAGAATCGTGAAGTGGCCGTCGCGCCAGCGTGCCAGGGGCTCGCGTCCGTAGATAATGGCAGCGCGTAAATGTAAATGGTCGCCGCTTCTGGAGGTCGTCAGCTCGAGTTCGGGACGTAGATATTCCTCTTTTTCTGGCAGATTGCGTCCCTTAGATAGGACAGGCATTTTCAGGCTCAGGGCGGGAAGTAATTCTGCAACGAGATTGGCTAGTTCACGCACCCCGAAAAATTGGCCATCGCGCAGCAGCTGGCGTTCAGTGGGAGTAAGCTGTGGCAGCACGACCGGACGTAAAATGTCGCCACAAAGAGCTGCGCCGTTGTCAAAAAGTTCTGTGATGGAAGGGTCCTGGATGATTCGGACACGAACTCCCGGCCCGTCGTCTCGCGCTTCGGCAATAAGACCCACTGGCCGTGGATCTATTACGATGGTAACCCCATCTAGTGTGGCCGTGAGGGGGGGCTTGAGAGCCTTGAGTAGTGGCGGAAAAACAGCTGCTGGCAGCAGGCCTCGACGGGTAGCGCCGAGGGCGATTTCCACCTCAAGGTCTTCGGCGGTGGCGGTCAGTCCCGGGCCAGAGACTCGGCCAGAGGTAATGGCCGAAAGGGCCACCGTAAGGGGAGCCACATCGTTACCGTTGATAACCTCGCGTTCGAAGGTGAGCCCCTGTGCCGCGCGCTTGAATAGGTAAGCAATTCTGCCCGCGTGTTTTTGTGACTGCGGAAGCGGACGGCCTTGCTCACGAGCTCTTTTCCAGGCAATCACGGCTGCTGCAACATGAGCGCAGGGATCTTCGTCATCACCGCAGGTACAGTGCCAGTCTTCTTCGGCAGGGACCAAAGTCACCGTCGGACTGACTCCTGTTTTGGTCAGGATCCGGAGTTTGACCTCATCGCCATGCTCCTCGCCAGTGACTGAGTCCTGACGAGCAAGCTCGACGCCTTTTGACCAGACTGCTGGGCTAGCAGACTCTCTTATTTGCTTAAATAACGCATCCATACTTGCGTTTTAGCATAGGCAGTAAAATCATTGCCACCGCTGAATGCGATTATGGGATGACCGTGATAAAGCTCGAGAACACTGAACTTATATCCCCATCATTGTTCTGGTACTGCACGTACACGGTGTGCTGGCCAGTGCTCGCGGGTAGGGCGAAGTTATTGATCGCTGCGTTGAAGGCTTGAAATGGCTTTGTTGATAAGTCGTCGATGAGGTCTGTGATGAGTCGCATTTTGGTAACGTTAGTAGGGGCCGTCAGAGCTAGCAAAACATTACCGATGTCTGCGACGGCGACGGTCGCAGCGCCGTTATTGATCTTAATGCCTGTCAGAGCTAGAGGAAATGGTTCGTAAAATATCGTGCGCATGAGCGCTGCTGGACTTAGTGTTTCCACTCCGACTTGATCAATGGTTTTGAAACGCACATAGATGGTGTGAGCACCTATTCCAGTTAGTTTAAACGGGGTGAGTGGTTGTTCACCGGAGATCGGATCTGGCTGAGGTACCGCGATAAAATTCGCGAGCAATTGATCAGGGATATTTCCTTCGTAAATGGTCATAGCTCCGCCAATGTAGCCAGGCGGCGGTACGATTTTTAGGAACACCAAAGACGACGTAGTTACAAGTGCAGAGTCACGGGTGACGGGGTCGGGATTGACAGCAAAGGCACCGCTACCGGGTGGCTGCGGCTGAATATTGATCGTGCGCTGATAAACGGGTGACACATCATGATCCTGGTTTTTGAACTGTATATAAAGTGTCACAACTCCCGATGATACCTGTGGAGTAAAAATAAAATTCGGGGTTAGTTCCAGCCAAGGAACTATTAGGCTGGTCTCAATACCAAAGACTCCTGAGAGCCCAGTAGAGTTATTAGGTGTCACACTTGCTGCGTTGATCAAGGCTCTTTGAGCACTGTCGAAGATCCTAAAGTGGGTCGCAGTTGGTGGGATTTTCAGTGCTATATCCAAGAATGGCGAGAGTGCTATGGGAGCACCGCCGTTAATCAAAAAGCCGCCGAGTAGTGGATCAGGGAATGGTTGCACGATAATTGGGTACTTATAAACCGGACTTACTGCTTGGTCGATACTGCGGAATTGCAGGTAGAGCGTCTTGCTGCCTGTCGAAGTGAATGTATAAAAACTGGAGGGCTGTGCTGCTAGCCAAATGTTTCGTGTTTGGGGGGTCGAATTGGTATTAAGCGTTGGTATCGGTGTGTTGAAGTTGTTGGGTGTTTCCGCTTCAAATATCAGCATTTCAAATGCATTTGGCGGAACATTGATATCCAATTGAACCAGGCGTGTACTCGTAACTACAGCGCCGCCATTGACTCTAAAGACTTGAGGACTGATGGCGGGCGGAAACAGATTTAGCGTCGCAGATGCGTTATACATAGGGCTGACCATGCCACCTGCGTCCTGATACTGCAGGTACAGTGTGACGTTGCCGAACCCCTGAAGGAAATTTGTTGAAGGGTCGCGGATAAAGGGAAAGTTAAAGACAAAACTAGGTTTTGGTTCCTGCCAGGGCGTCACTAATAATGTATCGATACTTGGAGCGACGCGCATTCTATAGGCCGCTGGTGGAACTATAAGTGTGACCGGTGCCACGTTTGAGGTGAGGATGCCTGAGCCGTCGCCTAAAATCAGGCCTGTAGTCGCTAAAAAATTGTCGAGAACTACAGGTAGAGTAAAGACTTCACTTAGTCCCTGTTGTTGAATGTCGGCAAATTGATAATAAAGTGTCGAGCCACCGTTCTTCTGGAAATCGAAGTCGAAGCTGTCGTTAATTTGTTGCCAGGGAGCCCCACCTGCTGCCGCGGCACTCAGCTGAGTAGCGTCACTAGAGTAGCGAATATAGTAGGCTGAGCTATTAGCCACTGGGTTGAAGGTGCGCATGAATGGCCGACCTTGTTTGGCAAAGTCTGCAACAGAGGTACTGGCGTCCGGTATTAGCAAACCGTTCACCCCAGTTAGGGGGAAAATGACTAGGGGTCTTTTTAAAGCCGCCAACTGCCCTGGCTGCACAGTGATAGATTGTTGAGCGGAGGAGTTTAGTGGACCAGCCGCAACAGTAACAGTGCCGGGCACCACGCCTTTTAAGGTGAAAGAACCGTCGTCACCAGTGGTTGTGACGGCATGTCCGGAAAAAACGCGAACGCCTATAGCCGGCTGACTTTGCTTTTTCCCACTAGCAATCTGTAGGACTTCGCCCTTGACCGTAGCTGTCTGGCTTAATGTTATGTCGGCTAGATCGACTCCGCCACGTGCGCCGAGATTTATCGGTGAGCTAGAGCCTTGCTGTGCGGTGTCTTTGGCGTCGACTGCATAAAGTCGAATCGAGTTATTTTTTACCTCTCCGCTCAGTAAGGAAATGGCGTTGGCATCTAAAGTGATGGTAAATGCGCCGTCGCTTCCTGCTGTTGTGATAGCTGTTTGATTGATACCAAGGTAAATCGCGGCGCTGGCTGCTGGACTCTTGTCGGTAAGGGTGACCCTTCCGCTGAGAACAAGAGAGCTGGGTATCGAAGTAACAGATGACGAAGATTTTTTTCGAAGGCAACCGGTAAGGCCTGATATCGCGAGGGCTACCATCAGCAACAGGCATGGCCACTGGTTAGGGCGGGAAATCGTTGATTTTTGCAACCGCATTCTGGGAATCCTTGCGGCCATGTCGGTGTCAATGTGGACACCGGGATAGGGCCGCTAACTTTGCTTTGAAGACAATCTCGGAGTTGTTCCGGAAGAGGGACCTCAGGATTCAGTTTGCAATAGCGGTGCCAGCCTTCGTCCGGTTGTGGGTTTTTATAAACATCAGTATTATTAGTTGGTTGTATTTGTCCCTTGCAGCGTTGGTGCTGGTCACGTGCCTATGTGGCCCACACCTGCTAGAATTTTTGACAGGATAAACCAACACTTTCTATCCCAAAAGCGCCGGTACTTGTGGCCGGAGATAAGACTTGTGAATATGTCGGTACGCCCGGTAGCGAACATCACCGCGCAATTCCTTGTATTGTCCCTTGTGCCATCCCTTTGGCTTTGGGGATGTGAGTTTACCGACCTCAGTCAGACCTGCCCCGCTGGAGCAGGCGTGCAAGTCCAAGGCTACAATGGTGCGTCTCTCGAAGCTAAACAATTAGTATTAACCTTTAATGGCGGTCCCGGGGATGGAACTGCAGCGATCGACGCCGCACTTTTTGCAAATGGGGTTCAAGGGACGTTTTTTGTGAGTGGTCATAATGTTGTGGGCCGAGAGTCGATTTTGGCGACTCTTAAGGCGCACGGCCATTTAGTGGCTAATTTTGCCTATAGCGACATACCTATTGAAAATGCGAGAGATCCAGAGCGTGATGTGCGGAAAACTGACGCACTGATACGGCCGTATATAACAGGGAACATGTTTTTGCTTCGTAGTCCCGGGGGTGTCAACTTGACTGCTGAAGTAGCTGAACAATTGAATAAAGCGGGTTTTAGCCGCTACGTTGGCCCAATTGGCTGGGATATTGGTGACCAAACTAGTGGTCTCGTTAGCGATAATGACTGTTGGCGTGCGGGTAAGTCGGAAGGCGATTGTGCGGCTGGATATCTCAAGGCTGTGAAAAGCAAGGATCACGGCATAGTCTTGCTGCACGGCGAAGATGCGCGCACGGCCCAATTGCTGCAAACTCTTTTGCCGCAGCTAAAAGAGCTAAATTACACATTTGTGCGCTTAGACAGTGTTTCACAAGTCCAAACGGCCCTGAAGGCAGCAAGTGCTCAAACTGGTGTTGTCGGCGGTGCACAGGGATGCAGCGATTACTGAGTAGGAGATTCAAGTTGTTGAGCTGGAGCCGTCGTGTAGCTGCTGTCAGGCTTTGGATATCGATCATTTTTATTCTTTTGCTGCCTATTCTCGATCCTTTGGTCGATCCTTTGGCTTTTGCCGGTGACCAAGGCGTCGGGCTGGAGTTCGGTTACGAGGGAATTAATCAGCAATCGGGTGAAGTAGTCGGCCTAAATGATTATTATTGGAACTTTTGGAACGTGCGCGGTGATTCCCTGTCGTCACTCGTCGTCAGCAATTGGAATTGGACGCTGGGTCTTTCGGGGGCTGGTGGGATATCTCCAGGTTCACCGGGGCGCTATGCTTTGCTAGTTGTGAAACCATCGGTCAAAGTGGAGTTGCCTCGGCAGACACACCATCTCGAATTAACCGGATCCTTATCCTACGACTCGACTGGGTTAGAGCGTCGGCCGGTATTCGAGCAATGGGACAATGTTCGTTTGTCAATTGCTGATAAGCAGCGCTACCATTCCGCAAGTGCAAGTAGTGATCATTTTCTAGCTTTGAGTTCCAGGACGAACTTGGTTGGCTATTTCATAGCGACGCTACTTGAGCGAGGCTCGACTTTTTTTGAGTCGTATGTTGCTGATGTTGATTTAGAGGTTGAGCTCGATCCGCGATGGCGGCTTCTGCTCGGTGGAATAGAGCAGCGCTATATCTCCGACACTGTCGATTTGAATGCGGGTGGTCCCGAGGTTGGCGCAAGATACCAGCTCGGGTCCGAATCCACAGCAGAGGCGAAAGTAGGGTGGGTAACGTTTAATAATGCAAGCGGTCTCAGCGAGACTGTTACGGCAAATGCCGCAGTGACTACTTCGAGCGAAGAATACTCCAGTCGCGTCAGCTGGCAGCGCGGCGTTAATAAATCGGCCGCAAGTTTTGCTGTGACAGTAAGTGATGTTTATGCGGCAAACGTTCGAGTTCCCTTTGATGCCACTAAAGCTGTGGAAATTCGCGGCGAATATAGTCAAGAGGAATGGGTTAGGGGGTTTGAGGGTCGAACACCAGCCAATGCTTCAACGGGAGAGCTGCGCTTTATATTGCAGCCTTACCCAGGTCGCAAATCAGACCAAAAACCCAGTGGTCTTAGCTTCTCTAGCTCTGTAGTAGCAGAAAATATGCAGATCAAAACGGGTGCTGTGGCGGCACGGCAGGTAGTGCGTGTCAGTATCGAGCAGCAGTTTTGAGTTGGTGCCAAGGGAAGTGGGAAGGATGAAATGAAGTTTGTTATGAAGATTAATGTCAGCGTGTTTTTTCTATTTTTTTTGTCGGCTAGCCCAAGTTGGGCAGCGGCTGTGGATTGTTCGCAGGGTGCATTCAAGACTTATCTTGCTGCTGCCCAGTTACTACAAAAATCCGCGATAGCGAATGGTACTGTTCTGCTCGGCTGTCCGCAGTGGCAAGATCAGACTTTACAGTGGCAAGCATTTTTGTTGGCTATGACTGGTGAGGTTCAGGCTAGTCAACAACTTGATAGCGGGCGCAGCACGGGTGCGGAAAAAGATGTAGTTCTTGCGCGAGCAAAAACTGGAAATTATCGTGATTTGCTGAAAAAGATTGATGATCAAGATCGGCGCTATGCTTCGAATTCTAATGCTCAATTAATTCTTGCACGCGTATTGACCCGCAAGGGGCAATTTGCGCGTGGCCGCGAGGCTTATCAAGTATATTTGAAGCTTAGGCCTGACGATGATACTGCCACTGCAGAGTATCTCTATAGCTGGATTTGGCAGCGAGATTTGACAGCTGCAGCGGCTCAATTTGCGAGCGCAAGTCGGTGGCGCAGTCAGGCAGGATTTGCTGAGCAGATTAGCCGCGGTCAAGACTTGATCAACAAGCTTAGGGGCGAGGCTCAGACCTCTACTGTAGTGGGGTCCGTTAGCTCCGGTAATGTTGGCGTGTTTGAAACAGATTTTAAGATAGTTCGGATTGATGATGTATATTTTAGACGCAGCGTCAATGTCAGCTATGAGGGGAATTTTGATCTAAAGTTGGCGGCTCACGACTTGCATGACACGGCCTTAAGCGCAGCAAACGAAAATGGTAATGAAATATCAACTGGATTTACCTATGGACGCCCGACAGGATTTCGGTTGGCGGCTCATCTCGGCTATTTTACCTTAGGTGAATCACATTATTTTGGTGACGCCAGTCTCGCTGTGCCAGTAGGGCTTGGCATTATTCTGAGCGGCGGTGGATACCGGACGCCACTGGCATTGCAGTTGCCGCTGACTCCTGATGCTCTTGGAGTCATGCGAGACGGGATTTTCTTAGGGATGAAATTTCGTAAATATGCAGAGCTGCACCTTGAGCTCCGTAAGGAAGACGATTACGCACCGCATGAATGGGATAGTCTGAATTTACAGTTCCCGTTCGTTGACAATCTAAGTGATGTACTCACCTTCAGATTGCCGATTCAGTATTATAATCAGCCACAGCCAAATCCAGACTATGACACTTATGAGATCACATCATTGATCGGACTTGGTGTGGGTTGGCAGCGACTATTTAAGAATGGCTGGAAGATGAATCTGGTCGCGGATTACAGTTTAGCCTTCAACACGCCGCGCATAGGTGGATCGGAACCAGATCAAACTGGAGTTTTCCTTACACATGGTGAACTGAGCGTTCCGGTCAATGAGTTGCTGAGCGTAGTAGTCAACGGTCGCTTGGCGATATCGCAGGACCCCAATTACTTGCGACGTCGTGGCGAATTTACCGGTATCACAGTTGGATTGAATTATACGGAATCGCCATAAGTACTGTATTGCTACAATTGACTAATATGCGCCGTCGGCATTTAGAACGACACCGATCGTTTTCCAAATCAGCTTCAGGTCAAGCCCGATGCTCCAGTTGTCGATATAAGCAACGTCAAGTCTCATCCATTCTTCAAAGGATAAGTTGCTGCGACCCGAGATCTGCCAGGTGCATGTAAGTCCGGGTTTGACTGCCAGCCTTTTAAGGTGCCAAGGCTCGTAGTTTAAGACTTCTTCCGGTAGCGGTGGGCGCGGCCCGACTAGGCTCATGTCATTAAAAAGGACATTAAATAACTGAGGGAGCTCATCAAGGCTGTGGCGTCGCATGAACTTGCCGACGGTTGTGATCCGGGGATCTGCGACCATTTTGAAGATCGGGCCATCTTTTTCGTTTAAGGTTTGCAAAGTAGTTTTGAGATCTTCGGCATCGATAATCATACTGCGAAACTTATAGAGTCTAAATATCTTGCCACCCTTACCAACTCTGTGTTGAACAAATAGAACGGGTCCAGCTGAGTTGAGCTTGATTGCAATAACCAAGACCATCATAACTGGAAGAACTAAAAGCAAAATAGCGCTGCCAAGGACGATGTCGACGGATCGCTTCATCCAGGCCCCAGTGCCTGGTCGGCTAGCTACAGTGACATACGGTTGGAGAGCGACAATCTTCTCCAATTTATCGGGAAGAGTAGGGTTAGAATTTTGCACACCTTGGGCTCGGTGCGGAGGCATGGAGTCGATGTCACGCATGAGTGTAGTCCTAGACAGTCGGAGGCAAGCACCACGGAACCTCTGGAGCAAGGCTCGTGCCAGGCTTTGACACTCGTCGGGGATTTTTAAATAACCAGCTTTATTAGTGACTTATGAGATCTGATAAAGGATGGCGGGAGCGGAGAACTATGGCTAATCTATGTACGGTCGTAGCAAACCTGACGTAAGGGGCCTTAGATGGCTGTTAGCTTCTGGAAATTCATACTAAGTTTCGCTCTGTTGACGGCATTAGGTGCAACGCCGCTGGCGCTTGCCGATCAAGGTCTGGGTCAAGGCCTGGGGATGCGGGCGTCTTATTACGTTCCACGCATCCCCGTCGATATGAGGGATGTTGAGTTTTATCTGATGACCGGGAGTCCGGGTTCCGAGGTGAACGATAGGTTCGGGCATACCGCGATTCGTGTCGTGAACAGAACTGAGGGCACGGATGTGGCCTTTAACTGGGGGAAGTTTTCTTTCGATGACCCTGGTTTTCTTTGGAAGTTCTTTCGTGGACAGCTCGATTACAGCATGGCGATCAGAACGTTCGAAAGAGATGTGGCGCTTTACGGCGAGATGAATCGCAGGGTTGTGATGGATCGTCTCAACTTGACCTCTGTGCAGAAGCGTAGCTTGTTGAGCAAGATTGCGTGGAATGCAGAACCTGCGCGGCGCAAGTTTTCCTACCAATATTGGTACAAGAATTGCGCGACGATTCCCCGGGATTTTTTCGATGAAGTGCTCGGTGGGCAACTGAAAAGTCGGTTTACTGCAATGCCGACGCATCGCGTGTTCCGCGACTATGTACGGCGAAATTTAACTTATTCACCATTTATTGTCCCGCTGCTCGACGTGCTCATGAATGGCAACATTGATCAGCCTATCTCGGCTTGGGACGACATGTTCCTGCCCGCGAATTTGCGTCATTGGTTGCAGACCTTGCCAGCTTTAGACGACAGTGGACGTCCTTTGCCTGACACGAAACTCTTGAGTGATCAGCAAGTGCTACTGGATAATCCGGAAGTTTACTCGGCCCGGTTCAATGATTTTTTTATGGCTATACTACCGATGTTAGTGGGCTTGGCTGTGGCTGCACTTATTTTTGTGGCTGGGGTTAATCCCGCCACGGTAGCCTATCGAGGGTTAGGGTTAGCCACGATCTGGTGGTCTCTTTTAAGCGGCATCTTGGGTTGGACTTTGGCCCTCAATTGGGGCTTTTCTGGTCATCCCGATGGCTGGCACAACATTAATCTTATGCTGTTTTGGCCATCTGATTTGCTTTTTTTACCAGCTGGTCTGGAGCTGATGCGGCGCGGCGTAGCCGCTCGTGGAGTCGGCCTGATTAGGCGCTATGGTCGGATTTACTGCGTGCTTCACGTTTTGTCGCTAATAATACTATGCGGCCTAACTGCGGCTAAATTTTCGCAACAAAACGTGTGGCAGGTTGTGACTTGGTTTGGTCTGCCTACTGCGGCTCTCATGGCGGTACTTTGGCTGCGTGGATTCCAGCTGCCGAGCGTATTAAGCCAGGAAAGAGTAGCTGCGCCCGGTCAAAATGGGAACGGGCGGGTGGCTAGACAAGCCCGCAGTCAGGGCTGAATTTTAAGGGCTTTTTCAAGAAAGCCAAAAGTTACGGAAAGGCCTCCATGGGGGGCAACTATTAACTAAGCGGAGCTTTGCACCGATAGCGACTCTGAACTATTGGTTCAAATAACTTGACGGGTGGTTGGTCATGCAAGATCTTAGTGGCCGGGCGCAGGCCGCGCTAGCAACGTACCTCAGCCAGGGCCGAGCGGCGCTGGCGTCACTTCTTGACGCGCAAACTGAGGAATTTTTTGCGATCATGAGTCAACGTGAGGCGGCCTATCAAAACTTTTGCGCGCTCGATGCCTTGGGCGCGGAGTTTGCCGTTGAGGAACAGTCAAAACAGCAGGCGCGGCGTCTGTGGCAAGAGGTAGACATTATTAACCGTACCTTGTTTGGTATGATGGTCGACGCTCAAACACAAGGCGCTCGAAGTGGCCTCCGGAAAGTTCCGCCGAGAGCAGAGACTCGGCCTAGAGGGCCGTTAGCCTTGCGAGTGATAAGACCCGATTAGGAAGGAAGAGTGTTAGGTTTATGCGTGCAGCGATATTCATTGACGGCGGTTATCTAATCAAGCAGCTACAGGATGCCCGTCTCACCCCCGATTATACCAACCTTGCAGCCTATTTATTAAAGCCTTTGCGGCGCAACGTTCAGCTCGATTTAATGCGGTGTTACTTTTACTATTGTCCACCGTGGATGTCTGAGAAGCCGACGGAAACAGAGTTGCGTCGGATGGCTGTGCATGAACGATTTGTAGCGGAACTTCAGCAGCAGTGCGATCGTTGGCAAGTTCGTCTCGGTAAACTGGAGCGGCGCCGCGATGGCGATAAAGAGGTGTTCGCGCAGAAGCGGGTGGATGTACAGTTGTCTGTAGATCTGGTGCACCATACGGCTGCTGGTCATATTCAACATGCAGTGTTAGTCGCTGGAGACAGTGATTTCATCCCGGCTGTGATTGCCGCTAAAGAGTCCGGCGCTACGCTAACTTTGTGGTGCGATAGAGATCGCTCGGTCCACCGCGACCTCATGCTACACGCCGATGAAGTGCATTATTTTGATTGGCGTCAGTTTCCAGCTCGCAAGGTGCCGCAAGCGGAGCGCATCGAGAAGGCGGAAGGTTTGGAGAGGTTGGCTCCGAGCGATAGACCTACTCTACTAGAAAGGCCAGGTCTGATAGAGAGGCCGGCTCCCGCAGAGAGACTGGAGCGTGAGGACATAGAGCCAGCGCTCACCACTAGCGACGAGCCACTTGCCATAGCTGCTGATGGCCCCGATGCTGCAAATCCCCTCAAACCCAAAAAAAAGCGGCGGAGTCGGCGTCGAGGCTCGGGTCGGGGAGCTACGTCTGAGGCGCCGGAGGATGGTTCTGCCCCCGCTCCCGAAATTATGGCTGAGGTCAGCGCCAATGAGTTGGGCGTTCCTAGCGCCTCAAATATGCCGAATAACGCGGTTGTGAGTGAAGAGCCTAGCGAGTCGTCAGGTGTGACCGAACAAAAAGGCGAGGGTGACGAGGGGACAGCCGAGTCAGCCCCAGCTGCCAAATCGGCGCGTCGTCGTCGCGGCGGCCGTGGACGGCGACGAAAAATTGTTGGTACGCCCCCACCCGTGGCAGAATAGCGATGGTCCGACGCTAATTTCCATGTGGGTGTCGTTATGCAACTTAAAAATCGCAAGTTATTGCTTGGTTCCCTAGTAATGCTGGCACTGGCGGGCTTTCTGGCTGTTCGGAAAGAGCTAATGTTAGTGCCGCGGGTTCGAGTAGGAGCTTTGCATACTAAGAAGCCTGGGAAAGCAAGCATGCGGTTTTTTGCTCTGGGTGACACTGGGACTGGTGGCGAGCATCAGATGCGGGTCGCGCAGGCGATGAATGCCAGATGTAAGCAGTTAAATGGTGGCATCGATGGAATCTTGTTGCTTGGTGACAATGCTTATCCGATTGGCTTCTCATCGGTCAGCGATAGTCAGTGGCAAACTAAAGTGGTCGAGCCGTATGCAGGTGATTGTATCGGCAATGCGACCATTTATCCGGTGCTAGGAAATCACGACTACAAGCAGAATCCCAGCAGTCAGATCGAATACTCCCTGATCAATCAGCGCTGGCACATGCCGAATCGCTTCTACAGTGTGTCCTTTGGGCATCTGCTCAGGGTCGTGGCGTTGGATTCTAATGTCACTGAATTTTGCTTTAATCCCGCATTCTGCGGCCTAGATTTCATGCAGGCAAATCTGCAACAGAAAGATACCGTCTGGACCGTAGTGACGGCACATCATCCCATCGCTGGATCTAGCGATCATGGTTTCGCTTACCGGGGAGGCGTGCGTGGCATGCTGCTGAAACCATACCTTTGTTCGCGGATTGACGCTTACCTTTCGGGGCATTCTCACCATCTCGAACATCGCCAGCCAGACGATTGCCGGATGGGGATGTTCATTTCTGGCGGTGGCGGCGGTGACCTATATCAAACCGTCGACGCTGATGCCGGAGAGGTGAAGTTCGTCAAAGGAGCTCATGGCTTTTTGGACATTGAATTAAACGATCAAGAGATGGTGACGCGATTTATGGATGAGGATGGCAAGGAATTATATGTCGCCACTAAGAAAGCATCTGGGCAGTACGTACCGCAGTAAATTTATCGATGAGATTCAATTCAACATGCCTAATGCTTATCTAATATTAATAATGTAATTCAAAAGCGCTGATAATCCACAAAATTGTGTACTAGCCGCGCATATGAATTTATATGTACACTAAGTACACATATCTGTATACTTAGTATGCCTATGAAAAAGTTCATTGAAGACAACGCCTTAATACAGAGATACAGCCCGACTTTGGGTGGAGTGTTCCTATTCTCTGAATTAGCGACATTATTCGCCGAGTCGCACAAGACTGCCACGTATCGTCGGATCGAACACTTAGAGAACGCCGGCACATTGCAGAGATTCATAAAGGGAATTTATGTCACTCAGCAATTTGATGCGCAGGTGTTGAGCCAAAAGATATGCCCAGAGTCCTACATTAGCTTCGGAAACATACTGGCGGAACATCTCATCATCGGCATTTTGCCCAGGAATCAGATCGATGCCATCAAACCAGGGCGAACCAAAACGCACGCTGGACCGTCCTGTACAATTAGGCAACTGGGATCCATCGATCATATTCTATTTGGCTACGAAACAATTCGGGGAATTCGCAAAGCGACGCCTGAGAAGGCACTCCTGGACACTCTATATTTTCATCAGCACGGTATTCAATTTCCTTTTGATGTCTATAACGATGTCAATTGGGGGTATATCAACCAAGAAAAGATTCTGCTCCACCTTCAACGATACAAAAATCCTAAGTTCGTCGCATTCGCCAAGGGGATGATGTGTGCAGCTACCTGAGTCAGACCAGATATCAAATGATGTTCTCATGCTCTGGATCATCCATCAGTTTGCTGAAGAATTCAGAGATCAAGCACTTTTGAAAGGTGGTATGCAACTCATGCTGCTTAGCAGCGACAGAGCGACCAATGATCTCGACTATGTTTTCAGCCCATTTGCTTCGAAAAAGGCAATTGAGCCTGATATAGACTGCATACTCGCCAAAATACCAGGAGTATCCATTCAGAAATCTTTCCATTCCAATTCTGGGCGCTACCTTGTGAGAGCTGGCAGAGCTGAGATTCAGATTGAATATAACGTAGCTGAAAGCATGCCTTCGACAACTCTAACAACCCAGCTGCTGGCTCAGCGGGTGGGAGCCCTTCCGCGAATCATCCGCGTCATGTCAAACGATGTGGCTTTTGCCCACAAGCTCGCAGCCTGGAACGAGCGAAGGCTGATGAGAGATCTTTATGACTGTTACTACTGGTACGTGAATGTCAAAACAATGCCCCACGCCGACGTTCTGCAAAGCAGACTGAGGAGTATCAACAGCCGACTTCCCGCATTGAAAAAGACTAAATCGATGACTATGGACGAGTTTCTTCACCAACTCGATGTAGCTGTTAATCAGGCTACGGAAATGATTTTTCTGGACCAACTGAGCCCACTCCTGCCACGAGCAAAGCTAGAAGGGTTGTTTTCCGTCTTTCAAGTACAAATGAGAGAATTAGTTGGGCAACTCCGGCGTTCCCCAATCTACAAGTAGGAGCTTGCCTCATGGCGCTAGGCTTTTCTAAAGTGTAGTTGCGCACGGCCGATGTAAGAGCGGCGCAAGCATTCTACCAGGCATTGTTGGGGCGGGTAGCGGGGCGGGTAGTTCCGCTAAGTCAGCAAGGTGCCGCTCATGGAGCGCCCACCCACTGGGTGGGATTTATCACCGTCCCGAGGATGGATGCTGCTGTCGAACGATTCCTGGCTATGGATGCCAAAATCCTTGGACCCAGCGTGAAGCTGCCTGACGGCAATTGTGGAAATTACCGCTGCGTGTTCAAGGCAACATTTTGCTGTTGGGTTTGTGCCAGCAAATGGAGGAGTTCTTCTTGGTCTCGCGCTGGAGCCATTTTTAGCAATTTTTGATATCGCACGATAAGTCCCTGCTCGATTCGTCTAAGAGTCGAGAGGCTTACCTTGTCCGTCAGGCGTGTCGGTACTAACGTGCATAACCTAATGAGACTGCGAGTCAAATCAAGGCTGAGGCCGGCGCGGTCTTCGGGGATGCCTCTATTAGCAATGATCAGACGAATGAGCTCGCGACTGGCAAGCTGATGATTTTCTGCCGTTAGGACGAAGTTGGCGTGATCCTGAGGATTAATCAATAAGCTGGCGTAAGCTGACGCCGCCCGCATCTCGGCTTGGAGGGTGCGGTTTAACCTATGAATGTAATCATTACTGCGAAATGTGGTGGCAGAGGCCGAGCCGCGATCAAGGATACCCGCGCTGAGCTTTAGGCCATTAGCGCAGCCACAACCAGCAGTTTGAAAAATGATCATGGGGTGTGATCCTTTAAAGCATTAACTACGGCGAGAGGCCTCTTTATAAACAAAATTTAGATGACTTTGTACTATTAAAATACTTTCTATCATCAATCCGCGCAGATAGAACTCTCAGACTCGTCATAGTAAAGACCTGATAAAGTTGAAGTCCTCCGGCCTCAGCACTTGCACGCTAGGCCAGGCGTGACCTTGCCCAATCATTGCTCAACTCCCTTCACTTGTCTAAGGCTTAGTCGCGGCACCTTCCGGTAACATTATGATTTTAAGGGGAAAAATTCTTGGCCCGCAGCTTGCTTTTGTTATCTCAAGGATTGCAAAAGATTAGGCCGTTAGAGGGAGGCTAAGATGAACTTACTTAACAAACAAAAAGTCGTTTTTATGGCGGCGTTTGTAGCACTAGGTGTGGCTGTACCACAAAGCTACGCCGCACCACAGACTCCAGCTGCCGCAGAGTCGGCACCTACTCCTCAGAGGCCAGCTTTGCCTCTGCGAGTGATTGATAAGAACCAGTTCTGTACACGGCTGTCACAGGCATTTACTAACTTTGCCACCGCCAACGGCCTTGATCGGGTGCATACGGCTCTATTATCGACCGGTGCAACTGCCGAGGTTGTGCAGGAATTTCGCGCGGGGCGAGCGACAGATTATCTGAAAGTCGCTGCGATCAGAAACATCGCAAGATTACCTGCAGTCGACAAAGACGAGGGTTACCTAGCATTATCTGGGCTGATTGGTGAAGCTATGGGGGTGGGCAATAACGTAACCCTAGCCCTGTCCACTGGCGAGCTGCGTTACATACCGAGTGCACAACGGGGCGTTGATATGGTCGTTGTGGCCAGAAACGGCGCAACACTGACTCCGCCTAGGGCCCAGAAAGTCATAGAGATTGCGAAAGGCTCGCAAATCCGTATCCACATTTTGTGGGTCGGTGAGAATGAATCAGCTCAAGACGTCGAAGAAGCCCGCGCCTTGGCATGGGTAGCCGCCAACACTGGCGGAGCATTCGCCAATCTTGGTGGCAGTCAAAATGACAATCCATGCGTCGGCAAAAGCTTATAGGAACTTGCCGATCGCTAGGTTCACATTCGTTCTGGCGGGGTAATGCCTAAAAGCATGAGTCCCTGTCGCAAGGTGTCCCCGAAAGCAGAGGTTAAGGCGAGGCGTGCAGCGGCAAGCTCACGCCGCTCTGCTTTTAAGATGGGTGCATCGACATAAAATCGATTGAACGATTTACACATATAGAACAGGTGCGTCGCAAGTAAGCTTGGCTTGCAATTCTCGCATGCCGCAGCAACCACCTGGTTGAAGTCGTGGAGGTAGCGGAGCAGCTCATGCTCGGATGCAGCCTTGAGTTCTGTTGCCGCAACGCTGATGTCAGGTGCGAGGCCATGTTCGCCAGCTTTGCGCAAAATCGAACGAGTCCGTGAATAGCTGTACATGAGGTAGGGGCCGGAGTTGCCTTCAAAACTGAGCCAGTCCTCAAGGTTGAAGACAATTTCTTTGACTGGATCGGTTGATATCATCCCGTATTTAATGGCGCCATCGCACAATTGGTGAGCAGTCTTAGCTATTTCGTCGGCAGACCAGTCACCTTCATATTTGGCGAGAATTGCTCTTAAGTGATCAGACATCATTTGGCGCAGAGAATGGAAAGATACGGCGGTGCCGTCGCGTGACGACATTTTACCCTCGGGTAAGACCACCATGCCATAACTCAGGTGGAAGCACTGCTTAGCTTGCGGGAACCCCATCAGCTCAAGGACTTTGAAGACTTGACGGAAATGGTGATTTTGCTCATCGGCAACTACGTAAATATTACGACTGATCGCAAAATCTTCGAATTTCCGTTTGGCTAGCGCAAGGTCTTTAGTGGCGTAAAGGGTGTTGCCGTCAGATTTGCGTAATATACAGAAGCCAAGTTTGTAAGGCTTCAGGTCAACGCCCACGGCTCCTTGATCGAGCTTGAAAACGTCTTTTGCTAAGTACTCATCTACAGTCGATTGTGCCGCTTCGGAAACTTCAGATTCATAAAACAGCACATCGAAGTGGACATCTAGCCAGTCGTAAATAGTCGCAAAATCATCCAGTGACCATTGGCGTGTTTCCAGCCAGGCCTGGTAAACGTCACCGTTTCTGGTTTCAATTTGACGATGGACCTTTGAGATCTCTGCCAACAACTTCTGTTTAGTCTCAGGATCGGCGCTCTCGAGTTCGCGTTTAGCAGCGACGTACATTTGGCCCAGCCATTCGCCCCTGGCCGTTTTAGGTGGAATAGGGTTGAGGCGGTTGATGTAGGACAAGACGGTAGCAATGTGGGTCCCGTCGTCACCAAAATAGTTAGCACTGACGACTTCGTATCCGCAGTACCGATACAGGCGCACTAAACTGTTGCCGAGGCAAACATTGCGTCCATGTCCGACGTGGAATTCTTTATGGGTATTTGGCTGCGAAAATTCGATCATGACGCGCTGCGCACGATTGGCCGGCAGTGAGGCCAATAGCCTAAAGGCATCGCCCGATGCCACGGTTGGTAGCACGGTTGCGGCGAGGCGCTCTTTATTGATGTAGATATTAAGAAACGCGCCGACTGCCACACTCTTTGTCAGCCAGCCACCGGCAGTCAGGATCGAGGTCAGAGCGGTCGCGATGTCCTGCGGCTTTTTCTTAGTGTCTTTAGCAAACCGAAAACACGGCAGCGCGTAGTCACCAAGCTCGCGTTCTGGTGGTTGCTCCAGAAGGTGACTGATGGCTGCCGGAGTCAGCTCCAAATGGCCACCCTCAGGAACTAGAGTCAGGAGTGCCGCGTGTAGGCGTGCGCCTAGGTCAGCACGACATGGGTCCAGAGGGTAATGATTGAGTGATATAGCCATAAGAGTTCTGCTCCGTGCGAGATCGCCGATGCCGTAGGATAACCGCCGCAGTGGCATTTCCCACAACTTTTTTACTGATTTTTAACTGATTCAGGGAATCATGTCCGCCGCTGACCAGGCGCATGTCGTTGGTATTTGTCTGCCTGCCGGAGCAGTGTCTGGTCGTCTAAACGCCGAGGAGGCCCCGATGACCAGCACTAGCACCTGTCCCATGTCCAGCACCCCGTCGAGCACGCAGGTCAACACTGCTGTCTGTGATGCGATGGACACCCGCATTATGCAGATAGAGTGTGGTTTTACCCGTGGATTTGCCGGGATGCAACTCCTCGGCAATACCTCAGAGGTCTGCCGTGACGGCAAGGAGAGGGCACGCGTTGCTTTGGAGAGTTTGGGAATCAATATTCCCCCGCGGCGATTAGTCGTCAGTTTGACTCCTGCGGACGTTAAAAAAGACGGCAATCAATTCGATTTGCCTGTGGCGGTGAGTTTAGCGCTGCTATTAACCGAGCGTACCCCGGTGATTAGTCCAGGAAATTGGTTGTTCGCCGCAGAGTTGGGCCTGTCCGGTGAGCTTAGGCCAGTCAAAGGGGCCGTCTCATTCGCTGTGGCTGCGATGGCCGCAGGTCTGGCAGGCGTAGTCGTGGCCCCGGAAAATTATCAAGAGGTGGCTCTGACCGTTGGATTAAGTCCGCATGATTCTCGACGCTTACATGTACTTGGACTACCTGATTTGAAAGCCGTACTGGCTTGGATGTTTGGCGATGTGAAGCCTGAAATCCAGGCGGCGGCAGTAGCCACCACAGAGACTGTTCAGGGTATCGGGCCAAATTTTGATGATATGATCCTGCATCCGAAACTCGAGCTTGCTGCGGTCACGGCCTGTGCCGGTATGCACAGCATGCTGCTGCGCGGGGCACCGGGTACCGGTAAGTCCATGCTAGCGGCGCGTCTAGCAAGTATTCTTCCTGACCTGCGCCGCGACCAGCACATAGAGGCGCTCAGGATTCACAGTATGGTGTCTGAGCGACTGGCTGCGCCACTGCTTGCTGGTCGCCCCCCATACCGTGCGCCGCATCATCAGGCCAGTGCCGCAGCGCTCATTGGGGGGTCGGAGACTCCTGGTGAGCTGGCTCTGGCGCATGGTGGCGTCCTGTTTCTAGATGAGCTGCCCGAATACCGCCGCGACCTGTTGGAAGCCCTAAGAGAGCCTCTTGAAGTGGGGGAAGTGCGGGTCTCTAGGGCTAAGCGAAAGGTGGTGTGGAAAGCTGGGGTGGTGCTCGTGGCGGCCTGTAATAATTGCCCTTGCGGCTGGGCGGGCAGTACCCGCCGCGAGTGTCGCTGCGGTGGCAATAGACTGGTGGCATATCAACAGCGATTATCCGGGCCGATTCTGGACCGTATCGATTTACATATTAATGTTCCCGAGCATAGGGCCGAGAGTGCGGCAGTTTTTGTGGATTTAGATCAAGGGCAGGCCAGCAAGCAGACCCAGCGTTTGCAGCGGATCGTACAGCAAGCACGTGACATCGCTCTGCAGCGGAACAGTCAGTTTGGGGTGGAATTCAATCGCGACCTGCCGCCGCAGACTTTGGTCGCTGCCTCTGGATTGCCGCACGGGGACTTTGCTGCACTCGTCAATTCCATCATTCCTCGCACGGCTAGCAGCCGGGCAGTGGTACGCTGTTTGCGTGTGGCCAGAACGCTTGCCGATTTGCGCAGTCAGCCTGTGCTGGAGCGAGCCGACATAGAGCAGGCCTGGAGCTGGCAGGCTGAGCCAGCTGCACGTGATCGAGGGGAGATGGTACATGGCTTAGCTTAGCTTTCCGTGCTAATTTCGTTAGTACTTGGACAGGTAGTCTATGGCTACTTAGTGGAATGATGAGGGCGCTGGCATGGAGCTTCTGCGGGTCGCTGGTGCGACACTAAATCAAACTCCGCTCGATTTTACCGGCAATCGCGATCGCATTATAGCGATCATCTCAGATGCTAAAAAACTCGGCATTGAGCTGCTTTGTCTGCCTGAGCTTTGCATCACTGGCTACGGCTGCGAAGATGCTTTTTTCAGCATGGCGACAGCGCAAGCGGCGGAAGCAAGCCTACTAGAGATTTTACCTCACACTCGCGGCATTACTGTTCTACTTGGATTGCCGCATGCCTATTACGGAGCACTGTATAACTGTGCCGTCATGGTTCAGGACGGCAAGGTGCTTGGGCTGAATGCGAAAAGAGTATTGCCTCGCGAAGGCGTTCATTACGAACCGAGGTGGTTTCGGCCCTGGCCATTTGGCAAAGTGGTGACGACTCAGTTTGCTAACGCGCGCATTCCCCTTGGTGATATCCGCTATTGTTTTGGCACTCTTGGTGTTGCTGTAGAAATCTGTGAAGAGGCTTGGGACAGCGTTCCTGCCTCGGCTGCCCATGCCGATGCCGTCAACATTATTCTGAATCCCAGTGCCTCACATTTTGCTCTGGGTAAATACTCCAAGCGCGAGCATTTGGTGGCCAACAGCAGTCGCTCTTTACGAGTGAGTTACGTTTACACCAACTTGGTCGGCTTAGAGGCCGGCCGGATGATTTATGACGGTGGTGTGATCTTTGCGGAAGCCGGTGAAATCGTCGGCCGCGGTCGCCGTTTTGGCTTTAGTGATGGCGAGCTAGCATTTCGCGATCTGAATCCAGAGCTCGCTAGTTCAAATAAGCTCATGGGTAAGCCCGTGCGAGAGATCGATGTCACGGCAGATGCCGATGAATTGGCGCGCCTAGAAATTCAGGCGCGTGATCTGCGTCAGGTGCGGCGTGAGGCTGGTGAGACCACTGTCAGCAAATCGACGCAGCAATTGGCTGCCAACGGCTGTCCAGAGTATCGTCATCTCAGCCGTGAGGAAGAGTTCCTGCACGCGGAGATGTTGGGGCTTTTTGATTACCTGCGAAAGTCAGGGTCAAAGGGGTATGTCGTATCACTCAGTGGTGGCTGCGACTCTGCCTGCTGCGCAGTGCTAGTGGCGCATATGCTCGCTGCGGCAAGTTCTGAGCTAGGATTAAATCAAGCCGCAGCTCGTCTTAAATTGCCGGCGCTGCCCGCGGGAGCTGCTGTCAGTGATTTGATTCATCGGGTGCTGATTTGTGTCTATCAGAGGACTAAAAATAGCGGGCCGGTGACGCAATCAGCGGCCGAATCTTTGGCCAAGGCACTCGGCGCAACTTGGTTCGACGCCGATGTTCAACCCATGGTGGATGCCTATACCAAAGCTGCAGAGCTCCTTTTACAAAGGCCACTTACCTGGGCGGAAGACGACTTGAGCCTACAGAATATTCAAGCGCGGGCCCGGGCACCGTTGGCATGGCTGCTGGCCAATGTGCGGCAAGCTATCCTGCTGACCACCAGCAATCGTAGTGAAGCCGCAGTCGGGTATGCCACCATGGACGGTGATACCGCGGGTGGTCTTGCTCCGTTGGCTGGCATTGATAAGCCGTTCTTACGCTCCTGGTTAATCTGGGCCGAGCATTCCTGTAGTTTAGGATTGGGTGCGGTCAGTGCTCTTCACGCAGTGAATGCGCAGCAGCCAACAGCAGAACTCCGGCCGCCCGGAGCTGCGCAGCGCGACGAAGACGATCTCATGCCGTACGCTGTCTTGGAGCGAGCTGAGCGCTACATGGTGCGGGACCGGCTGGGCCCTGCGGATATCTTGACGACCATGGCCTTTGACTTCCCGCAGATTCCGCGTCCAAAGCTCGCGGCCTATCTGGCGAAATTCTTTCGCCTTTGGTCGCAGAATCAGTGGAAGCGGGAGCGTATTGCGCCGTCTTTTCATATTGATGATGAGAGCTTGGATCCCAAGACTTGGTGCCGCTTTCCCATCCTGAGTCAAGCCTACGCGCTGGATCCAGTTGATTTGAAAGAATAATTTCTAGGTCCCGGAATTCCGTCCCAGAGTGATTGCAGGTTCTCCTAAAGTTTCGTCCGCAAGTTGCCGAATTCACCTAAGAGCAAGACGGATGGGTTGGAACGCATTGCTCAAAGTTCACTGAGAGGGATCGATATAACCGGCCGAGGAGAACGATATGAGCACGCTATCAGCACCATTTAGTTTAAAAAACGATAAGGGCTTCAGCTTAGTCGAGCTGATGATTGTGGTGGCGATTATTGGAGTGCTTGCTGCACTCGCTGTACCGAAGTTTCAAAGCTTTCAGGCGAAGGCGAAGCAGTCGGAAGCGAAGTCGAATCTTTCGCATATTTATACTTTGGAGCAGAGTTATTTTGGCGACCGTGACGTCTTTTATGCGCTGATACAAACTCCTACGAGCGGCGTTGTCCCCCCAAACGATCTCGGGTTCGATATCCAGGGTCACCGTCGGTATCAATATAATGTGGCTCTCACCGCTGCTGGTTTCGATGCCTTTGCGTATGCTAATACCTTGACCATTATATCATCGAACTGCTTACAGAAAGACCAGTGGAAAATAAATCATCTGAAAGAGTTGTACTTAGTCTATGACTGCGTCAAAGGGGGGGCTGGCCCGACTACTCCATTGTGATTTGACTTGCTTCATTAAGTTACCTCGCCCGCCTATCCGGCGGGCTTTTTCGTATCGAGCAGTCTCCACATTTAAGCTAAAAATTATTACTGGACCCGTTGTGGACCATTCTTGCGGACCACTCAATGCTATGCTCCACTAAGCCCTATAGCTTAACCAAAGGACTCTCGCATATGAGCGTACAAGATTTAATCGCAACGGCCCAGGCACTGGTAGCTCCCGGCAAAGGCATTTTGGCTGCGGATGAAAGTCATGCGACGATAGAAAAACGCTTTCAGAAAATTAACCTCGCTAACTCTGAAACCGCGCGGCGGGATTACCGTGAGATGCTTTTCGCCGCCCCCGGTATCAACGAATATATCAGCGGTGTGATTCTTTACGACGAGACGCTACGGCAGAAAGCAGCCGACGGAACGCCTTTTGTTGAGCTGTTTAATAAACTTGGCATAATTCCCGGCATTAAGGTCGACACTGGAGCCAAGGATTTGGCGAATTGTCCCGGTGAAAAAATTACCGAAGGCCTTGATGGACTACGCGAGCGCTTTAAGGAGTATCATAAACTAGGTGCTCGCTTTGCTAAGTGGCGCGCCGTGATCAATATCGCTGACGGAATTCCGAGTGAGACCTGCTTGATTGCGAATGCAGAGGCTCTGGCGCGCTATGCAAGTTTGGCGCAGGAGCAGTCCATCGTTCCGATAGTCGAGCCCGAAGTGATTATGGACGGTACCCACAGCATTGATCGCTGTGAGGAGGTCACCTCGCGTGCCTTAGTTCACGTGTTTAATAAGCTGCGTGAGCAGCGCGTTAGACTGGAGGGCATGCTGCTCAAGCCGAACATGATCTTGTCAGGAGCCGACGCTGGTGTGCATGCTGATATTAGGAGCGTGGCCGAACGGACCATTAAGACCTTTTTGCGGACGGTGCCAGCAGCGGTCCCTGGAATTGTGTTCTTGTCCGGTGGTCAATCAGATGAGCTGGCGACGCAGCATCTCCATGCGATGAATGCGACCTTCAAAAACTTGCCGTGGCAGTTGTCGTTCTCTTACGGACGCGCCTTGCAAGCACCTGCATTGAAAGCATGGGGAGGTAAACCTGAAAATCTTAAGGCTGGAGCTGCCGCGTTTGCTCGCCGCGCTCGCCTAAATAGTGCTGCTCGACTTGGGGCGTACACGGCAGAGATGGAGCGGGCCTAAGGTCCAGGCAAAGTTGTGTGTGGGGGGGGGGAGCGTCGGTAGCACTTGTTGGGACGCCCCCCCTGTCAGCCCAGCTACGTCGTGTCAAGGCCTTGGTCGCTTTCTAGTACCCTCGGCGACACTGTATTCCCAGTATTTTTAGACTGTTAGTTATGCCTCTCCAGCTGGAACGCGGCTTGAATATCAAGCTGAGCGGACATCCGCGCTCGCACACAGACGGAGAGACTACCTTGATTAGCATACCCACGGTCTTTGAGAGAAAACTACACGCAGCTGTTCCGGTTAAGTCGGCATGGCTTGAAGCGTGGGGATTTGTACTTATGGGGGTGGGTTGCTTTCTAGCGCTCGCTTGTTACAGCTTCAATCCATATGACTATACCGCCGCTGGCGTTAATGTTCGCGGTGTCACTAATTTAGCTGGCCCACTCGGTGCCGCTGCAGCCGCCCATATTCTCGGTCGGTTTGGCGTCATTGGTATGGTCTGGCCTATCGCGATCACTTTCTGGGGTGCTCTAACAGTGACAGGATTCGTGCTGTGGCCCCAAGCTCGGCGCGTGATTGGTTTACTAATCCTAGCAGCTGACTTTGCGGGGTTTGCCGAAGTATTACTACCGCGCACCGGCTTCTCGGTACCTAGCTTTGGTTTTGGCGGCATCATTGGGCGTCACTTCCACCGCGGTTTTATGCCGCAACTCGGATTCGGTGGGACGCTTACGGCATTAGCGGTTGTCGGCTTTGTAGGTCTAGTGCTTTCCGGGAACCTGCGTTTATCACAAACAGCGTCGGTCTGGCGCGAAGGTCTCTATTATGTCCGGCGTTTTTTCTACCGGCTTTACAAGCGGATGTTTCACAATAACGCTAAAAAAGTTTCTGTCGCGCCTATGCAAAGTGCTGGTAGCGCGGGATCTTCCTCAGCTACGCCTGCAAGAGCACGTTCCAACCAAAATTCAGCTAGCGCTCCCCAAGAACCTTATTTTGACATGGAGCTGAGCTACGATGGTCCGGCTCACGGCAAGCCTGATGCCAGCCTCTTCTCAACGACAAAAAAGGCTCCGGACCAAAGCGATAAATTCCGTCATCTTTCGGCTCACCTGGTTGAACAGCTCGCTCAGTTCAAGATTCATGGCGAGATCACCGACGTAACCCAAGGCCCTGTAGTCACTACGTTTGAATTTAAACCAGCTGCAGGAACTAAAGTTAGTAAGATATCTGCAGTAGGTGAAGACCTGGCGCGTATGCTTAAGGCGCAGAGCTTGCGAGTTCTAGCTCCCATTCCTGGCAAAGATACCGTCGGCTTTGAAGTGCCAAACAGCGAACGCGCTGTGATTGGCTTCGCAGAATTACTCGCAAGCCAAGATTTTCGCGCAAATAAACGCAAACTGCCGATCGCTATGGGTGTCGATATCTTTGGCAATGCGGTGGTTGAGGATCTGGCAGAAATGCCACACTTACTCGTTGCCGGTTCGACTGGCGCTGGTAAATCAGTGTTTATGAACACTCTGATCGGCAGTTTGATCGCCCGCCATTCCGCATCAACCTTGCGCCTAGTGATGATCGATCCGAAAATGGTGGAGATGGCAGCCTATAATGACCTGCCGCATATGGCATGCAAGGTGATCACTGATCCAGCCGCTGAGGCCCGCCTTGCTTTGGGGCGCCTGATCGCTGAGATGGACGAACGCTATCGCCGGATGCAAGCGGTCGGTGCTCGTAACATCGATTCCTTTAACGAGATCATTCGTACACAGAAGAGAAGCGATTTTCTAGCATACGAGGGCAAATGGTCGATTATGCCTTATATCGTGCTGATCATCGATGAGATGGCTGACATGATGATGCTACTGGGTAAAGAAATTGAAACACCGATCACGCGCTTGGCGCAAAAATCTAGGGCTTGCGGGATCCATATGGTGATTGCCACCCAGCGGCCATCAGCCGACGTCGTTACCGGACTGATTAAGGCCAATTTCCCAACTCGAGTGGCCTTTAGGGTCATGAGTGGTATCGATTCTCGCACCATACTTGATCAGAACGGTGCCGAAACTTTACTGGGTAAAGGTGATATGATTTTCCTAGCTGCTGGCCAAGCCCGCAGACTACATGGTGCATATTTAGCTGAATCTGAAGTTCAATCCATGGTCAAAGCTGCGAAGGCGAAAAAGAAATGACAGAAATTTCCCAGTCAAATGCGAAACAATCATCCGGATCTAGGGCCAAACTGTATCCTGATGATGAGCAGACCAGGGTTGTGTTTGCCAGTTCAGCCGAAGAGCAGTTTTACGAACAATGCCGGGCGACCCTTGGCGCAGGCTGGCAAGTTTATCACTCCTGCACACTATCTACTATGGACGGAGATGAAGGCCTTAAAGACAACGAGATCGATTTTGTTTGTTACCATCCCGAATACGGCATCGTTGTCGTAGAGGTGAAGGGTGGACGGATCCGGCATGACGGCCAAACTGGAGTCTTCTATTCGGTCAACCGCAGAGGTGAAAGCTTCTCCATAAAAGACCCATTTCAGCAGTCTTTGGTGTGGAAGGGGCGTTTCTTGCGCTTCCTTCGTCGCCATAATGTCAAAGTGCCGGTCAGTCATGCCGTTTGTTTCCCAGGGGCATCTGAAAGCGAATTTCCGCAGTCATCAAGTATAGTTCCTGAGATTATCATTGGCCGTGAACGCATCAAGGATTTAGGTCGCAGCTTGGCTGAGATCGCTAGCAAATCACAGCCAGAACATTACCGCCGTTTTGCCGATGTGGGTGCTGATCTTGACCGTTTGTTGATTGGTGCAGCCTTCACCACTAAGCTCTATTTGCGCGACTATATCGATGGTCACGAAAATCAATTGCGAGACGTTGAAAATATCCACACGACGCTCATCATGCCAATCGCAAGTGTGAATAGGTTAGGTATTGAGGGCGAGGCCGGCACCGGTAAAACAATGTTAGCTAGCATGCTGGCAAAGCATTTTCGTGATCAGGGCAAGAAAGTTCTCGTGCTTGGCTCAAACGGCCTGCTCAATTTACTGTTAAAACGTGATCTCGGAGAAGGTATAGTGGCTATGACCTATACGGATATCGGGACCAATCACGGCATAAATCTGTTGATGCCAGCTAGTGAATACACTGGCGCGCGCGAAGACTGGGTGCAGTACGAAGCACCTGAGCGCCTAAAGAAGGCGATCGCCGCATCGACGGAGCGCTATGATGTGCTGATTTGTGACGAAGCTCAAGATGTGCAGCCATTTTGGTGGGAAGCTATAGAAACCTTACTCGTTCAAAACGATGACGCGCGTTTTTACTTATTTTTTGACAGTAGCCAAGGCGTATTTGGTTCCGGAAGTGACGAACAAGCTTTTGTCGCTACCGATACCTTGCCGATCAAGCCACCTTATTTTCCGCTGGTGCATAACTACCGTACGACGCGTGAAATTGCCGCCTTTTCGCGGAGCTTCCGTCGCAACTCCGGCATGATGCATAGTCACTCGGGTCGTTTGGGGTATGTTCCGGAAATCGTGGTTTACAAAGACGCTGAAGATGCTCGCAGACTGCTTGGAAAATTGGTCAGACAGCTTACCCGTGAAGAAGGGCTCCAGAATTCGGATCTAACAATACTTTCAGCAAGGAATCCGGCAGCAAAGGAATCGGTCCTTTATCAGACTGAAGAAGTGATCAAGATTCCGCTGCACCGTTTAACCCATACGCAAAAGAAGAGCTGGAAAGAAGCCAAAGCCCCAAAGAGTTCGATTGGGATTAGTACGATCGCTGGCTTTAAGGGTTTAGAAACCTCGGTCGGCATCTTGATGAACGTTAGTGAATATAATTTGCCTGTAGATCACCCAATTATGGCAAGTTTGATTTACGTGGCATGTACTCGTGCAAAGCACATGTTGTATATCTTTGTGCGTGAAAATGACCCAAAGCGTGATGCTTTTGTAAAAGCCTTGAGTGCCATAAAAACTACGGGCTCAATGGTTGTCGACGGTGGATCCCACGGAGATTTTGAATTTATTGGTCGCGTTACTCACTATAACCCTGAACGTGTGGGTTGGCTGAGTGTTGAGGATCCAGCCTTTGAACAGGGTAGTGTTATGTTTTTTCCATCTGATGTAGCTAAAGCTAATCTTAAGCAGCTACAGGTAGGTACTAAAGTGAAGTTTAGACCTCGTGCCGAGGGTGGTATCACCATCGCCTGTGATTTGTCTGTACCTTCACTTATGCATTTAGGTGCATAGCTTTTCCTGAAGTAGTGTCCCGGCTTTCTTGATTCTTGTTGATTCTTGTTGATTCTTGCCGTTGTTCTTCCCCCCGCTGCGTCCCCCCCCCCTCCGTTGTTGCTGAGGCATCTATGCCGTCCCTCCTGATCTTTCGCCTGCCAATGTCAGCTCTGATGATTACAGGGCTGACTATTGCTTGCTCCGGACCCATCAAGCCACGCGAGACTGGCGAGAGTGAGGCGCCTTTAACTACAGGCGTCTTGTTTGACAGTGCCTATGCATCTCAGTACTTCGTGGCGGATACTGATTGCCAAAGTAAGCGCGATAGCTCAATTTTGACAGGCAAAGGCATCAATGTCTCATTTTATAACTTTTATCAGCGGACGACCTGCGCAACGCATGAAAATGCGAACGATTGCGGGACTGCGGATGTTGTAAACGATGCTCAGAACCTGCGTGTGTGTTCGAAGAAGGTAGATTATCCGCGCAATTCGGTGGAAGGAGTGGGGCGCGCTGCTTTAGGCAATCTCGCAACTGCTTTACATTTTTATGAAACTATTCCGGCGGCCTCAACGAAGTTGTCCAATGCCGCACTTCTAGTGTTGCCGCGAATCGAAACTGTTTTTGAAGATAGCGATGAGATTACAGTGTCCGTCGACAACTTAGCTTACTCGCCAAATTATCGCGGGAACCCTACCTTTGTTATCTACCCCAAAGGTGCCAAGTCGGTGCGTGAAGGCCGTTGGCTCAATGTCAATTTCTGGGAAGTGCCATGGGCCATTGCACACGAGTTTGGTCATCATGTCTTTAATACTCACTCGGGCATTGTTGGCTCAACTAGAGGGATTTTTAATTTTTTGCCGTTGTTCGGCGAGCCTCTTCAGGCCCAGTCAGGAGCGGTTCGAAAAATTAATAATGAAGAATTGTTGATTGCTGTGAATGAGGCTTTTGCCGATTTGTATGCTTACTACACGCTAGGAGGCGATCCAGGAGTCACGGATCCGCTCGATTGCTTTCAAAATACCCGTGATGCTGGCTCGTCCGTATTCATCGATGGCACTAGTAAAGTGATGACCGCTGAGGTGCTGGCAACTTTTACTTCAAATAGAGCTGTCGCAGCACCACAGAGCTGCAAGACGCCTTCCTTCCAAGAGGTACACTCCATAGGAGCCATCATCGCTTATGGTATAGAGCAAGTGTACTCGGCGGTCGTATTGACTAATGGGCAGGCTAATTCCAAAGAGCAGCTAAAAGCGAGTCTGCTTTTGGCGTGGGCGAAACGTGTGGGCCAAACTTATCCGACTTTAGGCCTGGATAATACTTCCGGACGCACAAATTTGGGTAAACTGATTCAAGATGCCGTTAAGGTGGCTGCAACCAACAACACCTTGCCGAACAATGCCTGCCAGGTTGTTCGCCGGATTTTTCCGACGTACGCCCCTGGCTGGTTGTCCGGTGAACTTAGCTGTAAGTGATTAAAGCGCCGCAGCTACCCGGCTTATTTATCCGCCGACGTGGCTTCGAGCCCAATCTCACGCAGTCGCTGCTGCAAATATACGCCTGCTGTGATGGGTGGGTAGATCGCTTGGCCTCCGGTCCGGGCGATGCAACTTGGCAGCGGAGTTAGATCTGCCTCCGAACGCGGATGCACAAAAAACGGCATCGAGAAACGGCGTTCACGCGAATTGTCTGGGTTGACCACTCGGTGAGTAGTGCTTTTATAGTAACCGTTCGTCAGATTTTGCATCATATCGCCGGCATCGACGATGATCTGCCCTGGGTGGGCTTGGATTGGTCGCCAGGTTCCCTCACGCTCCAACAGCTCAAGTCCACCGGCGGTGGCTTCGCACAGCAGCGTGATGAGGTTGATATCTTCGTGGGCGGCGGCTCTGATACTTTGTGGGTTGGCATCAGCCGCTACCGGTGGGTAGTGGATCACTCTTAAAATGGAATTACCGTCCACCGCGATGCCGGCAATGCGCTCAGCATCTTCGTTGATGTATAAAGCGCAAGCCTGCAGTAGCTGCAGCGAGCACGTTTCAAGCTGACGGTAGAGTTGACTGAAGACCGAGCGAAATTCCGGCAACTCTTCTGGCCAGATATTGGGTGCATAGACCGCTTCTAATTTATGTCCAGCTGCTAGCTCTTGCCCTACGTGCCAAAACTCCTTTAGGTCGGGAGCAACGGCGTCCTTGGCATGTTCGCGTCCGAAACTGGTATAGCCGCGCTGGCCTTTAAGCTTCGGGTCTTCATAGCGCCGTTTGTTGGCTTCTGGGAGCAGAAATAGCGCCTCCGCCAGTCCGTAAGCTTGACCGATGAGCGAGCTGTCGACACCGTGGCCTTCTAAGGCAAAAAAACCAATGTCAGCCAAGGCTTTGCCTACATTGCTGATAAATTGCGTGCGCCGTTCGCCGCCAGCGAGAAAGTCTTTTAGGTTTACAACGGGGATGCTTTGCGTGGGCATTCTAACCTCCAGTGCGCGAATGATTCCGCGGTATTTGGCTACCAGCGGCTGCGACCGATGCATGCAGTCATGTATAAAGCAATGACGAGGCGGTCGAAGGTCTATACCCAGCGTTTGGCTGGAATGCCATGAAAATCAATAAACGGGCGTTGACGTAAAGGCTTGTGACCCACTGGGTACCCCTGCTACCTGATCGATCTCATGTCGATCTCATGTCGATCTCATTTAACGACGGTGCGGAATTTGCCTCTGGCTACGGGTACCAGTCTAGCGGTGCTCATAGCCTTGCGGTCCGAGTGCTGATCGAAGTAAGCGGCGAGACCCTCTGCTGCCAGGTTGGGACCCTTGATGCGCCAGCGATTTTCCAGCAGTACGACGCTGGCCACCACGACTTCAGGAGCAGATGTGGGGGCGAGTCCGGCAAACCAGGTGGTCAAGCCCTTGGGGGAACTGCCTGTCAGCGTCCCCGTCTTGCCACCGACGATATCGTGTAGTTTACGGTACTTACCGCGCTTGAAGGCGAAGGCTGCGGTACCGCCCTTGACGGAAGAGTCAAGGATGTCACGAAGGCGTTCGGCGGTCTCTTCCCCGTAAATCCTGGGTCTTTGCGATAGCGGAGGTAGCGTGGGGGAGTCGCGGAACAGCCTTAGCGGCGTAGTGGCACCGTGATTTGCGATGGTTAGCATTACATAAGCGGCATGAGCTGCGCTTAGCCCCACTTTCCCAAAACCAGCAGCAAAGCTCCCGACGGTATGAGTGCTGGAATTTTGCGGAGCGGGGGGTAAAAAGGGACTCTTATCGACGTGAAAGTCGGCTGGAATCGCCCCGTCCCAGCCATAGCGGCGGGCAAATTCTGTAATAATTCCGAGGCCCAGGTGGTTTACGCCGATCTTGGCAAAAAACCCATTGCAGGATTTGCCGAATGCCATCCTGAGGGTCATGCGACTCACATCTGATGGGTTTCTCTCTTTGAGCCAGTCACCGGTCTCGCGTACATGCGAACAGCCACCGTTCAAGCCAAATGGCGCCTGACTGTCAAAATCAGCGACCTCGAATGCGGCCGTTGTCACCACTGTTTTAAACACCGATGCGGCTGGAAACGCAGAGTGGAGTGCCGTATGAGTGTGGCCGCCCCAATCCTCTGGCTTACGCCCCTGGACCATGGCGAGAATATTGCCTGTGCGCACTTCTGCGACCACTAGTGCAGCTATTGGTGATTGATTGTCGATGAGGAAATTGGTCAGATGGCGCTGCAGCACGGGATCTAAGGTGGTGGCGCGGGGTTGGCCGTCCGCAGACTTCAGGTAGATGATACCGTCGTTGCTGGCCTCAGGTAGCTCGTTTGGGACCAACGGCAGCGGTGACGTGTTGCTCGTCGCAGCCAGGCCTGGCTGAGGACACAAAAATCCACAAAATTGCGCCAGCACGGCCGCAATAACCCGCCGGCGGATAATGTGCGATGTTGTCCAAGTCATAATGGTATTATACCAGAGTTTGCTTAGCTTTAAAATCGTTTCGCCTTGGGAGATTGCGTCTGCTCATTTTTAGGTACTTCCTCAAGGAGCTTGTGCCGCAGTTCTTCTCGGCGCTGATCATTATTTGCGCGATCATCGTGGTGTCGCAGTTGGTGCGGTTGTCTGAGGTTCTGGTCACATTTGGCATTTCCGTCGAAAACATCTTCCTGCCATTTTTATTTATAATCTTGCCATTTATCTCGCTGACCATTCCGATGGCTTATCTGTTCGCTGTGGTTTTAACGTACGGCAGGCTCTCGGCTGACGGGGAATACGCAGCATTGCTCGCGGCTGGCTATCCGCTGAAGAGATCTGCCGCCATAGTGTTAACTTTGGGGCTCGGACTTTACGGGATCGCGGCTGTTGCCGCAGTCAATCTTGAGGCTTGGGGCAGGCGCGAGCTTATTCAGTTTCTATATAGAAAATCGCAGACCGAACTCGACAACATGATCAAGTACAAGTTGCAGTCAGGCGTATTTCTCGATGATTTCTTAGGTTACGTGCTTTATGCCGAGAAGGTCTCAAGCGATCACTCTAAGTTCGAAAACGTCCTGCTCGCTCCGGGCGGTGATCATCATCAAGCTGCCTTCACACTCTTAGCGCCATCAGGGCGGATTTCGGGATCTGTGCAGACTGGGGATCTTAAATTATCGCTGGATTTTGGCATGGCATATTCACTGGGGCAGAGTAAGGATGCCGCCGTGTCTATAGTGAAGTTCAATCGTGCGGACATCGATTTATTGCGGATCTTTCGTGAGCAAATTATCGGTACCGACGCAGCGGATGATGATTTTCGCAGTTTTACTCCATCCGAACTACTCAAGTATATTAAAGACTTGACGGCAATCGATAAGCGTGACGAGCAGCAAAATACGGCTCTTAGGCGCGCGCGCTTTTTGTGGCATCAGCGGATTGCTGCTCCTTTTGCGGTGTTGACTTTTGCCTTGTTCGGCATGGTGTTAGGTGTGGCGGATCCGCGTCGCGGTAAGAGCAGCGCTTACATCGGAGCGATTGTGACCATCATGATCGGATACGTGCTGATGATGGGTTTCAAAAGTTGGGCCGAAATGGGATTGATCAATCCGTTGGTGGCAGCATGGGTGCCCAATTTGATCTTAGCCATCGTAGGTGGATTTTTGGTGTACCAGAAAAATCGATTGCCACCGTCTGAAGGAACTCTGGATCTAGCAAATTTACCGTATATTAATCGATTTAAAATTTTTGATAAATACACCCGGAAAAGAGCTTGAGTCTGGTGCTGGCGTCCCCCTATACTCCAACCAAATCAGTTCTTTATTTCAACCGAAGTAAAAAGCCGAGTGGGCGCGGCACATGCAAGGGAGTTTCTTGATGAGACGGGTAGTGGTAACTGGCCTGGGTTTGGTGACTCCTTGCGGTAATAATGTAACAGCATCTTGGGATGCGGTTTTACATGCGCGAAGCGGTCTTAATCGAATCACCAGCTTTGACAGCTCTGACTTGAGCGTGCACGTCGCTGCAGATGTAAAAGATTTTTCTACCGGTGATGTTTTCGATCCAAAAGAGTTGCGCCGCAGTAGCCGATTTGTCCAATTTGCCGCTGTGGCAGCGCGCGAGGCACTCGTCGATGCTGGCTTGAGTGATTTTGTCGGTGATCGCGATCGCTACGGCGTCTCCATTGGGGTCGGTATTGGCGGTATTTCTGAGATTGAACAAAGCGCCACTACGCTCCGTGAACAAGGCCCTCGACGCGTGTCGCCATTCTTCATGCCATATGCAATTGCGAATATGGCCGCAGGAGTGGTGTCCCGTCTAAATCACCTTAAAGGGCCGAATATCTGTACGACGACGGCATGCACCAGCGGTACGCACGGTGTCGGCGAGGCCTTCCTTTATATTCGTAACGGTATGGCTGATATGATGTTCGCAGGCGGCGCAGAGAGTGGGATCACTCGCCTCTCGATTTCGGCCTTCGCCTCAATGAAGGCACTAAGCACCCACAGTGAGCCGCCAGAGGAAGCATCGCGCCCCTTTGATTTGCATCGCAACGGCTTCGTTATGGGTGAAGGCTCAGGTGTTTTGGTGCTAGAGGAGCTTGAACATGCACGCCGTCGCGGAGCTCGCATTTATGCTGAACTAGTTGGTTACGGTATGTCTGGTGATGCTCATCATATCACTGCGCCAGCTCCGGAAGGCGAAGGGGCACAACGGTGCATGCGGATGGCGTTAGATATGGGTCAAGTTCCGTATGACCAAATCGACTACATCAACGCCCACGGCACATCGACTGAGCTTAACGACCGCTACGAGAGTGCCGCCATAGGTAAGGTGTTTGGCGCGCGGGCCCATGATATTTCTATATCATCTACCAAGGGCGTTACCGGTCACTGCCTTGGTGCAGCCGGTGGTATCGAAGCGGCTTATACGGTGCTGGCTTTGCACCATGGTTTGGTTCCTCCCACGGCTAACTTGCGCACGCGTGATCCCGACTGTCCTTTGGATTACACCCCGCTCAAATTGCGTGAGCGAAAACTGCGTTACGCCTTGTCCAATTCGTTTGGTTTTGGCGGAACAAACGGCACTGTTTTATTCAAAAGCATGACGAATGGATAGTGGTCACTGAAGATTCCCGCGGCGTCCTAATGAGGGCGCCGCAGGAATGAACGTTTACCGCTGCTTTCAACAGTGACTATTTTTTTCTAACGACCGGTAATCCAGCGGATTCCCATGCGATCATGCCGCCCGTTACGTTGAAGACTGAGCCAAATCCTTGGGCATCCAGCATCTGTGCTGCTCTGAGTGAGCGCTGGCCAGATCTGCAAAGCATGAAAAATTTACCGAGCTTATCGTGTTTGCTGGCGAAGTCAGCGGGGTCGAATCGGCTTAATGGATGATTTTTCGCAATAGGTGCTGATACCTCGGAGAACTCGTCCGACTCGCGCACGTCGATCACAGTAACGGCACTAGACGCCTGGTGAAGTTGAGATAACTCAACCGGTGTAATCGTTTTTATGCTCATTGTGTTCTTTCTGTCGGTTACTTAGGGCTCAATCTGACACGCAGTTTACCGTAGGCACGCTGCGTGCACTATACTGATTGAGTATAAGATATTTTCCTGGCAGGGAGGAATCAATGGATCTGAATCAATTTTTGCTGCCGCTGATTGGAGGAGCGATGATCGGATGTTCCGCATCGCTCCTGCTCCTCATGAATGGCCGTATTTTCGGCATCAGTGCAATTTTAGGGGGAGCTCTACTCCCGTCTAAGGGCGATACCGCATGGCGATTTGCCGCTCTTGCAGGATTCTTGGTATCTGGGTTTTTGTTGACGGTGATCTACCCTGAAGCATTAGCCATAAAGACTGAAGGTACAGTTTTGCGGTACGTGGCGGCCGGGCTTCTCGTCGGTTTTGGCACTCAGCTAGGTAGTGGATGTACCAGTGGGCATGGGGTTTGCGGTATCAGTCGACTGTCGCCCAGATCCATTGCCGCAACGCTGACTTTTATGACTGCCGGTGCAGCGACCGTTGCGCTGATGCGATTATTTGGGGGAGCGCTATGAAGCTCATTCTTTCTGCTTTCTTTTCAGCGCTGGTTTTTGGTGTCGGTCTTGGCGTAGCCGGGATGACCCTGCCGACGAAAGTTATAGGTTTCCTCGACGTCACCGGTGCGTGGGATCCCAGTCTGGCGTTTGTCATGATCGGTGCTATTGCGGTGCATAGCGTGTCCTACCGCATGATTATGCGGCGGCCTAGCCCCGTGTTAACTCCCAAATTTTTCATCCCTAGTAGGCGTGATCTGGATGCCGAATTGTTACTTGGCGCGATCATTTTTGGTGTCGGCTGGGGACTTGGGGGTTTCTGTCCTGGTCCAGCAATAGTGGCATCTGTCTCGGGTCATGGTTCAGTACTCATCTTTGTCGCAAGTATGGTCGCGGGTATTTACGTACATGCCGGTTTCATGAAATTCCTAAATTCCAAGCAGGGGTAAGCGCGGTGGAGATCCAGCATTTTTTTGATAATGATACCTATACCCTTACCTACGTTGTTTTCGACACTGCGTCCAAGGATGCAGTGATCATAGATCCGGTTCTGGATTATGAACCTGCGTCCGTCAAGACCAGCACTCAATCTATAGAGAAGCTTTTAACATTTGTTCGCGAGCAGGCACTCAAAGTTCACTACATACTGGAAACTCACGCTCATGCCGATCACCTGTCCGGAGCGCATGAGCTGGTTACTAAGCATTTGCCGCACGCCAAAATCGGAATCGGCGAAAGAATCACTTTAGTACAAGAAACATTTAAGAAGATTTTCAATTTTCCAGCCGCATTCCGCACGGACGGTAGCCAATTTCATCGGCTCTTGAAGGATGACGAGATGGTCAGAGCTGGCAGCCTGTCATTTAAGGTGCTGTTTACACCAGGTCATACGCCGGCCTGTGCCAGTTATTTATTTGGTGATGCTATTTTTACTGGCGACGCAATTTTTCTGCCCGATTATGGGACCGGGCGATGTGATTTTCCGCAAGGCGATGCCCGCTCGCTATATCAATCCATTGTTGGACGCCTCTATTCTTTGCCCGAGGCAACCCGCGTGTTTGTCGGCCATGATTATCAGCCAGGCGGTAGAAAAATGCAGTGCGAAACTACCATTGCTGAATCTAAGCAGCGCAATATTCAATTGAATGCTGCGACCAAAGAGGAAGAATTTGTACAGTTTCGTAAGGCACGCGACGCGACTCTCTCGGCACCTCGACTGTTGTATCCAAGTGTACAGATCAATATTGCCGCGGGGGAGCTGCCTCCTCCGGAGACAAACGGCCAAAGCTATTTGAAGCTGCCGATCACAGCTGGTCACTCAAAAAAGTAATTTCATATTTTTTATGGGCGATCTCTCGCCACGGACCTGGAGAACCCCTAACGCTATGTTCCAAATTCTAAACTGAAGCCTGTATTCGGTTGGTTTGTGTTAATCAGCGGGATTTACATTATGGGGCGGCAAATACTTGATTGACCCGTTAACGGCGTATCTCCCTGATGGAAATGCGACAGTATGCTGGGTGCTTTTTGTGAAGATTAAGAAAAGAATCGCAATTTGATTTACAAGGCTCTTTGCTCTGGATTATGACCCCCAAGACTCTAATTCTGGAAGAGTTGCGGGAGCATATATAATGCAATTGAAATCGAAATCGCTCATTCTTCTCATAGCCTTGTGCGCACTTGATAGTGCAAACGCTCAGACTCAAAGTCCGGCGGGTGGTTCTGCGGCAACGACACACAAACCTTGGTATGAAACCATCAGCCTCCGCGGCTACGCGCAGTTGCGCTATAATCAACTCGGAGCTACCAATTCCAAGTTAGTCTCCGATCAAGGTGACAAATCCATCGGTGGCAATAATAGCTTTTTCCTTCGTCGGGCCCGACTCGTTGTGACCGCCCAGCCTACCGATATGGTGGCGGTTTATATTCAACCGGATTTCGCCGTCACTCCAGTGAGCCCGGGTCCAGGCAACTTCCTGCAAGTGCGTGATCTATACGCCGATGTCTTTTTGACCCAGGATAAGTCTTCGCGTCTGCGCTTTGGTCAATCGAAGGTGCCATTCGGCTTCGAAAACATGCAGTCGAGTCAAAACCGTCTGCCGTTCGATCGGGATGACGCTTTGAATACAGCTGCCAAAGACGAGCGCGACATGGGAGTTTTTTACTACTGGGCACCGCCAGAGATTCGCACACGCTTCAAGATGCTTGTTGATAGCGGACTCAAGGGTAGCGGTGACTATGGTGTTTTTGCTCTTGGAGCTTATAACGGGCAAACAGCCAACCAACCTGAAGCCAATCGCACGGTTCATACCGTCTCGCGTTTGACCTATCCATTCCAAATTTTTGGTGAGCAGATCCTCGAGGCCAGTATTCAAGGTTACAGCGGTAAATATGTAGTGACCAAAAAAGACGGTACTGGCGGCTTGACTGAGGCTCTTGATCAACGCGTGGCCGCTTCTTTGATTTATTATCCGCAGCCGTTTGGTGTTCAGGCAGAGTACACTATCGGTAAGGGTCCCGAGTACAATATTGGGCTTAATATCGTTGAGGACAAAGCCCTTGAGGGTGGTTATGTTCTGGTGAGCTATAAGTATGACAATGTCATTCCTTTTGTCCGCCACCAAACTTATCGCGGCGGACGCAAGCATGATGTGAATGCGATCCGGTACGAAGTGGACGAGTCTGAAGTGGGTGTTGAGTGGCAACTCAATAAGGCTTTTGAGCTGACAGCGATGTACGTCGATTCGAAACGAACGAATCCGAAAGTGTTGACGCAGCGCGAGCACGGCCGTTTGGCTAGGCTGCAGGCTCAGTGGAACTACTAAATTTGGCAATGGCACAGCTGATCGTTTTCGGTATAACCTTCTAAATTAGATCACGAAGTTCAATTCGAGAATGACTTTAGTGGGGGTATTATGAACACGATCGGACGTCCGTTTAGGCGCCTATTCCGCGCTGTGCTATGTGTCTTGAGTACAGTTTTTCTGTCATCGTCATTATTAGCTGCGACCGCAGTTGTGCTTCCTGCGAAGGGAATCGGTGTCAGCGACCGGGTTTTGCAGACCTATGAAGAGCTGATCAAAATGTCTCTCAAGCAGGCCAAGTATCGCGTAGTCAGCGATAATAAGGCTGCTGCTGATCTCACCTTCAGCCCCACGATTACTGCTGTCGGTAACGGCTTTATCTTGGGTCTTGAGAAGCAATCTAAAAGCGGAGAGACATACGAAGATAACTTCAAAGTAGCTAGCGAAAACGAGTTAGATCTCGGCACCGCTCGTCTGGTGAAATCTGTGCTGAAGGAAGAGGCGGCAACTAAAGCAGCTACTGTAGATGACGTAACTGCTGCAGAAGTTAAGTCCGGTACTGCGCGTCAGGAAACGGTTAAACGGGTTCAGGTGGCCTTCGGCCCAACTTGGACCTACGGTTTCAACACAACAAAAATGCTTTATAACTTTGAATTAGCCTATGTCTGGGAAAGGGATCAACTAGCTCCCCGCATGTTCTCAGAATTCAACGTAGGACCTGGTATTAAGCAAGCTTTCAGTGCTAGTGCTGGTTTAGGCCTCGATTACTACCTAACAAATAGCAAACAGGCGCCATTCGTTGGTCTAGACGTTGGTTATGGATTTTTCTATCAAGCCACCACAGCTGAGCAGCGCGCACGCGTTATGTCTGGTTTCACCGTCGGAGCCAACGTCGGTTATTCCATCATGCGCACGGCCGACACTTCCATGTATGTCGCTGCTAACTACCGTCCTGTGCTAGGTGGCTTTGGCGGTAAAGGTGCTGGCATGTACGGCATTCAAATCGGTCTTTTATACTAAAGATTGGTTCTGTTTTAGTGCAGCTGCCTGAAAACGCGTCTCCCGGTCTTAATCAAAAGTCCGGGAGACGCGTTTTCTCGTGTATTGCGTTCATGCCCGATTTCCGATTTCTGATTTCTGACTAAACATATTATTAATATCCCTTACAATCTATTCAGGTCCTTCCAGGAAAAAAACAGCCACTACTCGTGAACTGTTTTTTTTCTGAAAGGACCTGATTATGAAATCGTTTCGCAGTTACCAACTCGCACGTTCACTCTATCGCGACATCGTTAGCATCGAGTTACCCCGGCCACTCGGTGATCAGCTACGCCGCGCCGCGGCATCCTGTGCGCTGACCTTGGCCGAGGGTTACGGGCGCGTTAGCGTCGCGGATCAACGCCGCTTTTTCGTCATGACGCTGGGATCTATCCGCGAAGTACAGGCCATCTTTGATCTCGCGTGTGATCGTTTCACTGACACCCAGCGCGACCAACTCGATCATCTCGCTGCTAGCGTCTGGCGCCTCGTGCATCGCCCACGCTAGCGATTTGGGCCTGCGGCCGAAGAGGCCGCAGGCCCCAGCGGTCACCGAGATTCGCAGGCACGGCACAGGCGATACAGACTCGCACCGAGTTGATCGAGCAAGACGAGCAGTGGGTGATCGGCGCAACTATGTAGTTGCAAGATACTCTGGCACTCACGCAGGCTACCAAGGGCGATGCGGTAAAACCGCGCGCGATCAGCAAAAGTGGCGCGGCCGGTACCCTCGGCAAGATTGAGGGCGATGCTGCTCGAGGCGCGGCGGAACTGGTCGCGCAGCTCGGTAGGCAGCTTGAGAGTGCGGCCTTGTTGGTAGAAGGCGACGGCTAAATCGTGGGTGCGAAATGATCTCATCGGGAGCTCCGTGGCAGTAAGTTTGAGTTTCGTCCAACCTAACTAAGCCCTGGTCGTCTCGGTGGCTGTGGTCTGAGTGTCAATGCCGCGCAGCGCCGAGTGTAGCGAGGGCAGCATTGATGCTTAGGCCGCAGTCAGCGAGGATGCCAGGGCTTAGGTTGGACGAAGTCAAAATGTGTCACCTATGTCTCCAGTCTGTTTTGCTACCCGACGCCCGACGCCCGACGCCCGACGCCCGACGCCCGAAGCTGGGTGACATCTATAGGTTGTAGATGCTTGCGGACTCATGCCCATGGTTCAAAGCTGCTGAGGAGAAAGACAATGGCAAGTTTGCCGGCTAGACTCACAGATTAACAGGTTAGGTGGCTGCCGTGTAGGCGCGCTCGGCAAAGAGGCGCGCTTCCCAAACACACCTTGATTAACCTACAAATCACAGCACCGTTCGTTGACAGCATACTTGAAGTTATGTAGCATGTTTTGTGCACAAATAAGGTCCGCGATGCCTCCAAATGTCATGCTGTGGTAAAAACCAAGGGGCTCCCGATGCATAACACTCAAATAGCAGCAATTATCTTTACGCTCTTGGTAGCACTAGCCGACCAATCCTTCGCTGGATGTCCGGAACTCCGAGGTCGGTGGGAAGGAACGTGCGATGACCTACAGGCGATACAAATGGATCTAAACTTCACAGATTGCTACCTGCTTTCAGTCAATGGAGAACGTTTCCTGGTTGACGGCGCAGAAACAGCTCATCAATCTGTCAGTGGCGGCTCTTGGACGATCACTCGGAGTGCGACAGTTAGCTCTACTTTCAGAGAGTTTGAGATCGATCGCACTGAAACTTCAATTGTATTCCGAAAAGAAGGAGCGAGAATAGAAACTCGTTCAACATTGAAAAAGCTCTCATTTTTCGGAAACAGGTTGAGCACTCGAGAGATTTTCTATTCCAGAGATCCGAATAGGTCTCTGGAGAAGACCTCAAGTTGTGAGCTTACAAAGAGCTAACGCCGTCGGTAAATCCGCTTCGAAGATGACTTACTGCTGGGTTCACCCTTCAGGTCCGATTCTTGCATTTCCAAAGTCAAAGGTTCTCAAAGTTGGAAATCCAACTATGAGCGTTTTAGTGCGCAAACTTATGACTTGGTGGTGTCTGGATGAGGAATCTACCTGTCATCAAGAAGCAGCGACTGGAGGGTGAATTCCAGCCGAATCTCCAGCGTTATGACGAGACCTATGCGTCGTTTTCTTGGCGTGATTTGGCTCAGGAATTGACGCGGGGTCATGCCGATGTAGTTGCTGATAGCAGTTTAAATATAGCAAGCATTGCCATCGACCAAAATCTCAGTAATGGCCGAGGCGAGCACATAGCCGTCCGTTGGCTCGCAGCGGATGGTGATATCAGGCGTGACTTTACGTTTGCGCAGCTCGCTGAATTCAGTGATCGCTTTGCCAATGTTCTAAGGGGTCTGGGAATTGGCGCTGGTGATGTGGTCTGTACCGTACTCGGTCGGATTCCTGAACTTTATGCGGTCTGTTTTGGCGCGCTAAAAAACCGCAGCATTTTTTGCCCGCTGTTTACTGCCTTTGGTCCTGAGCCATTGCGCATGCGACTCGATTTAAGCCGGGCTAAGGTTTTGGTGACATCGAGGAATCTCTATGAGCGGAAGATCGCACCGATGCGACCTAGTTTGTCCCATTTGGCACACGTTATTCTAGTTGATGTGTATCAGGAGCAAATGTTACCCGAGGGCACTCAAAGCTACGGGCTTTTAATGGCGCGTGCGGATCCTAATTTCACCATTCCGCCGACGCGGCCCGAGGATCCTGCGCTCCTACATTTCACCAGTGGTACTACGGGTACACCAAAGGGTGCGCTGCACGTTCATCAAGCGGTGATGGTGCATTACGCGACCGCGAAATACGTGCTCGACCTCCATCCAGGCGATGTCTACTGGTGTACAGCAGATCCTGGATGGGTCACGGGCACCTCGTACGGTATCATTGCGCCGCTGACAGTTGGAGTCACTCTCGTCGTGGATGAAGCTGAATTTGATGCCGCGCGCTGGTACAAGATACTTCAAGATCAGAAAGTCAATGTTTGGTACACAGCGCCTACTGCTGTACGCATGCTGATGAAATCTGGAGATGCGCTGCCACAATCTTATGATTTGTCGCACCTGCGTCATGCCGTCTCCGTGGGCGAACCGCTAAATCCTGAAGCGGTATTGTGGTCGCAACGCGTGCTTGGGCGGCCCATTCATGACACATGGTGGCAGACTGAGACGGGCGGCATCATGGTCGCCAACTTCCCGGCGATGGATATCAAGCCTGGCTCAATGGGGCGTCCTGTGCCTGGCGTCGAGGCCGCAATTGTTAGTGTTGTGAATGGAGTTTTGCAGCCTCTCGCAGAGCCCGATGTGGAGGGTGAGTTAGCTCTGCGCGTGGGATGGCCCTCGATGTTTCGCAGTTATTTAAATCAGGAAGAGAGATACAAAAAATGCTTTATAGATGGTTATTATTTAACGGGTGATTTAGCTCGGCGCGACGCAGACGGTTATTTTTGGTTCGTAGGCAGGGCTGACGATGTCATCAAGTCAGCTGGACATCTAATCGGCCCGTTCGAAGTCGAGAGTGTCTTACTTGAACATCCTGCTGTCGCTGAAGCTGCTGTCATAGGCAAACCGGATCCTCTGTTGATGGAGGTGGTCAAAGCCTTTGTTGCCTTAAAATCTGGTTTTTCTCCGGATGAAGCAACGCGCAAGGAAATTATGGCGTTGGCTCGCCGCCGTCTCGGGCCGGCTGTGGCTCCACGTGAAATTGAATTTGTGGCCGATTTGCCCAAAACTAAAAGCGGCAAGATCATGCGCCGACTACTTAAAGCCCGCGAGCTGGGGTTGCCGGAGGGCGACACATCGACTCTTGAGCGACCAGTCGTGGCAACGGGGGGCTCGCGATGACCGCTGCAGCCCAACCGACTGAAGCAAGTGGACGGAAAACAGCACTGTACTTGCTACGGGATATGCTCCTCTGTCGCCGCTTTGAGGAAAAGTGTGCCGAAGAATATAGCGCTGGTCGTATCCGCGGTTTTCTACATCTTTACATAGGGGAGGAGGCTGTGGCAGTGGGAGCAATGCGTGCTCTAGCTGAGGGAGATGCTGTGTTTGCGACCTACCGAGACCATGCCCATGCATTACTGCGGGGGGTTTCAGCAGGTGCAATCATGGCTGAAATGTTTGGTAAGAGGGAAGGGTGTAGCCATGGCCGTGGTGGCTCCATGCACTTATTCAGCCGCGAGCATAAATTTTTTGGTGGTAATGCGATCGTCGCGGGCGCGTTACCACTTGCTGTCGGTTATGCCTTAGCGACGAAGTTGAAAAATCGTCGTGATGTCACCGCTTGCTTTTTTGGCGAGGGGGCGATTGCTGAGGGCGAATTTCATGAATCGCTGAACTTAGCTGCACTGTGGCAGCTCCCCGTCCTGTTTATCTGCGAGAATAACCTATATGCGATGGGGACAGTTTTAGACCGGAGTGAATCGCAAATCGACCTATGCGCCAAGGCGTCCAGCTACCGGATAAAATCTACCTGCGTCGATGGCATGGACGTGATGGCCGTTGTGAATGCAGCGACTGAAGCTGTGCAACATATCCGCGAGACCGGCGCACCCGCCTTTATCGAGTGCCAGACCTACCGCTTTCGTGCCCACTCAATGTTTGATCCGGAGTTGTACAGAGATCCCGAGGAGGTGAAGCGGTGGAAACTTCGTGATCCAATTCCCGGATTTTTGTCAAAATCCGTGGCCGCCGGTCAGCTGCTTACTACTGACCTGGAACTTTTGGAAAAGGAAGTTGCGGTGATCGTGCAGGAGGCGGTGGCATTTGCTGAGCGAGGAACACTCGAGCCGGTAGAAGACCTGTTGCGCCATGTTTATTCAGAACTGGAGATTCGGCAGTCTGTAGGTGGTGTCAAATGAAGGAGATTACTTACCGTGAGGCATGTCACGATGCGGTTCGCTCAGCGCTGCTTGCAGACGAACGGGTCTTTCTGATTGGTGAAGATATCGGCAGTTACGGTGGATGTTATGCCGTCTCTCGCGGGATGTTGAGTGAATTTGGACCACAGCGGATTCGTGATGCGCCCCTTTCTGAGTCCGCTTTCGTTGGTGCCGCAATTGGTGCCGCCATGGCTGGTATGCGGCCAATCGTAGAACTGATGACAGTTAATTTCAGTCTCTTGGCGCTGGATCAAATTGTGAATAACGCTGCCACTTTACTTCATATGTCAGGCGGTCAGATCAATGTGCCATTAGTGATCCGGATGGCTACCGGGGCCGGCCGTCAGCTGGCCGCCCAGCACTCTCACAGTTGGGAAGGTTGGTATGCCCATATTCCAGGTCTGAAGATAGTGACACCAGCCACTGTTGATGATGCTCGTTGGATGCTACAGGCGGCGCTTGCTGACCCCGATCCTGTACTCATCTTTGAACATGTGACTCTCTATAACGAGAAAGGTGCATTAAATGAAAGTCTGACCGCGGTGCCGCTGCCGGGTGCCGCTATCAGGCGACCTGGCAATGATCTGAGTATCATTACCTACGGAGCCTGCGTAAACAAAGCACTGCGGGCTGCTACAGAACTCGCAGAAAAATTTTCTTGTGAAGTGATCGACTTGCGTAGTCTTAGGCCGCTAGACGACGCAACGATGCTGGCATCCGTGCGCAAAACCAGTCGGGCATTAATCGTCGACGAGGGGTGGAAAAGTGGAGGCATTAGTGCTGAGATTAGCGCCCGTCTGATGGAACAAGCATTTTATGCTTTGGACGCGCCGGTGGCGCGAGTGTGCGGTGCCGAAGTGCCGATTCCGTATCCGAAGCATCTTGAAGACGCTGCTATTCCGCAGGTTGCGGCGATTAAAAAGGCAGCGGAGACATTAGTGGGTAGTCATGAGTGACTTTCTTATGCCGATGCTCGGTGCCGACATGGAGAAGGGGACCGTTGTAAAATGGTTCATCGCTCCAGGTGCGCATGTAAATCGTGGTGATGTGGTCGCAGACGTCGAGACAGATAAGGGCGTTATCGCTGTCGAAATCTGGCAGTCAGGTGATGTCGAGCAAATCTTGGTTGAGCCCGGGCAAGAGGTGGCGGTAGGGACTGTGCTGGCCAAAATACGTAGTGTTGAGGATAAAGAGCGACCGTCTGTTCCAGAGCCGAAAATCATCGAGCAGCCAAAGCCAAGCGCAGCGGAAATTCCACAGCGTGCACATGCATCGCCGTTAGCAAAGCGGATTGCTGAGGACCTGGGTGTTGAATTAAATGAGATTAAGGGCACCGGGCCAAATGGCGCAATAACTCGAGCAGACGTAGAGGCAGCAGTAAAAAAGAAAACAGAAATACCGCAGACTACCGAGATTACCGAATTAGTTGCGGCTCCTGTTACCACCGGAGTAGCGAGCTCGGATCAAATGCGGCGTGCCGTTGCGGCGGCTATGGTGAGGTCTAAACGTGAAATCCCGCATTATTATTTGCAAAAGGACGTAAATGTCCAAAAGTTGATGTCCTGGCTCACGGAAGAGAATCGCCGGATTCCCGTCACCGAACGCATCCTAGCAGTCGCTCCAATTATGAAAGCGATTGCCCTAGGTCTAAGAGATTATCCCGAGTTTAACGGTTTTTATAAGGACGGCGCATTTCTGCGCCAGTCAGAAATCAACCTAGGAATGATCATCTCGCTGCGCGGTGGTGGATTAGTGGCGCCGGGAATTACTGCTGTAGATGCGGCCACCGTTCCCGAAATTATGAGCCGTTTGCGAGATCTCATAGAGCGTGGGCGGCGTGGAAAACTGCGCAGCTCTGAGATCACAAGCCCAACCGTGACTATCAGCAGTTTAGGTGAGCAGGGTGTTGATGTGGTTTACGGCGTGATTTATCCGCCGCAGGTAGCTCTTATCGGTTTAGGGGGAATTCGGGAGCGTCCATGGGCCGAAAGCGGCATGGTAGGTGCGGCCCACCTACTGACCATAACCATATCTGCGGATCACCGCGTGAGCGATGGTCATTTGGGCAGTCGCCTTCTAAACAGGATCAGTGAACTACTGCAAAATCCGGAGGCCTTATGAAAGTGCCAGTCGGGGGAGAATATGGACACGCAGGTTGCCAGAGACATCGTGCTCAAAGCTCTTTATGAAGTTGCTCCGGATTTGGAGGGGGTCGAAGTCAAATCTGATGCAGACCTACGACGTTTTTACGACATCGACTCGGTCGATTATCTGTCGTTCATAATTCAGCTACATAAACAGACCGGGCGCGATATCCCTGAGGCTGATTATCCAAAATTAACATCGATTGATCGAGCTGTTGCGTATCTTGCACAAATCTAGAATGGAACGGAGGTTCTTATGCGCATATTTTCTCTAGACCTACGGCAAGAGTTAGCTATGCAGATTGGGAATCGGCTGGGTATTGATCTCGCTCCATTTGAAATCAGATCTTTTGACGATGGTGAACACAAGATACGTCCTCTCACCAACGTAAATGGCGAGGATGTCTTTATATTGAATTCTCTGACTAATGAGCCTAGTCGAAACTTGCATGAGAAGTTGTGTCTGCTCTTGTTTTTTGTAGGAACCTTGCGTGATGCGATGGCTAAATCGGTGACCGTTGTGACGCCCTATTTATGCTACGCCCGTAAGGATCAGCGCACAAAGACGCGGGATCCGGTCACCCTTAAATATTTAGCCACCTTACTGGAGGCGGTTGGAGTTAGCCAAATTGTGGCAGTAGACGTCCACAATAGGGCTGCTTTTGAATCTGCCTTCAGGATCCCGACCGCTCATATATCTGCGCGAGAGTTGCTTTGCTCTTGCCTCGCAGAGCAAGTGGGTAAGCAGCCATTATTAGTGTTGTCTCCAGATCTAGGTGGAGTCAAACGTGCGGAGAGCTTTCGTAAAATGTTGGATAAGCTCCGCCAAAGTGAGGCATCCACTCTTGGTTTTTTGGAAAAAGAACGCAGTGAAGGAAAGTTGACGACGGGTAAAATTGTGGGTGTTGCGAAGGAGCAAACAGTTGTCATCGTCGATGACTTGATCAGCTCAGGTGAGACTGTGGCTAACGCGGCGAAGGCGTGTAAGGCGGCCGGTGCCAAGAAAGTGCTAGTAGCGGCGACCCATGCTGTATTCACCAGCAAATCTGCGGAACATTTGAGTTCAGATGCAATAGACGCGATTTTTATTACCAATACGGTGCAAACAGAGGACACAATCCAGCAGCGGCTAAGGTATAAAATCACGGTGCTAGATTCTTCGCGGATTTGCGCTAAGGCTATTGAGGCGATTCATTCGCTGGAGACAATCGCAGAACACTCACATCCGACCTAGGTGATCTGCCACAGTCCGCAGGTAAGCTAAGGCTTGAGATCGCCACCGTGGATGATCTTGGGGTGGGCAATCGTAAATATGCCATATCGCTAGTTTAGCGCGGAGCATGGCGCGCTTAGCCATATAAAACTGGAGCACATGCCAGGGTAGATTGTCAGCGGTCATGTCCGCATAGACAGATTTGATGGCATGCGCAACGGCGTCACCACCGGATAGCTTTGTGCATTCAAGAAACAGAAATGCTAATTCATCGGCCGTGTCTAAGATGCGCAGATCTTGCGAGAACTCAAGGCAATCAAAAACTACGACGGGCTCAGTGAGGCAGATATGCTCGGGACGTAAATCGCCGTGACCCTCGACGATTAGTCCAGAGTTAACGCGTGCTTCGAAGGCTGCCGCATCGCTATCAACAAATTTAAGTAACTCATCGGCCATATGATCGATGCTGCTTTTCGGTAACGACAGATTAGGGTCAAGTAGTTGTTGTTGCTCGGACTTGATTTGCGTTTTCAGTCGTTGAAGGTACGCCTCCGGAGTGATTGTTGACCGGGCACAGCGAGAGTAAAAATCAACCATAGTTGACGCGAAGCGGCGGAGATCCGACTCGGAGAGCTTTTGTTCCTTAATAAGTCTATCGAACATTAAATCGGCGGGAAGGCGCCGCATCTTCACCAGCCAATCTACGGCTGGTCCGGCGCCGTTTAGTTTCAGGGTGCCTCGAGGGTCCTGGGTCAAAGGCAATACGGCTAGATAAACATGCGGGGCGAGTCTCTGGTTAAGGACCAGTTCCTGCCAGCTGTTTAGTCGTCGGTCTGCGCAATGAGATAGGTTGATGAACGAACGCAGCAGAGGTTTTTTGAGTTTATAAACCAGATTTTCTGTGAGGAAAATCCAGGACATGTGCGTTTCGATGGTATCCACACGCTGGCAGCGGTTTTGATAAACCTCTGTGTTGCAGAGTGCAGCAACTTTGGCATGGAGCGTTGTGCTCTCAGAGGCGGTTTCTTGTGTGTCTTGATGGACCATAGATCTTTAGCCAATCTGGTCAAGTCACCTCACCTGTCACTACTGTTGTACTCGCTTGTCGTAAGTCGTCCAACATTTGAGTGCTAGAAATTATGCTCATTGAAGGTATTGCGGGGCGGTAATAAGCATGTTAATGAAACGTTGTTAAAAAGCTGCGGTTAGATAAGCTTCCCTGCATCAATTCTTCCCGTTGAGTTCTCCCACTGTAAAGAGTAACTCCATTTATGACGCTGTATTAGCAGCGCTGCCAGCAACCTCTGGAGGTTTCATCATGAATAAAAAATATTTTTTAGTAGTCATGTTTTACAGCTTAGTCACAATATTTCCCAGTATGGCGCGAGCAGATGCTACAGCTGATCAGGATGACTGCATCTTGTTCTCAGACGTCAACATGACAGGGCTTCATTGGACGGCGCATGTAGGCGGTAAAGATGCGTTTTCGGCGCTTTTGGGCGACCTGTGGAATCAGCGGGCAACAAGCGTTTATGTGCGCGATGGCTTTGTTCTGGAAGTTTATAGCGAGCCGTATTTTGCTGGTACATCGGCTTTTTTTGGCCGCGGCGCCGAAGGGTCCTCGCTGGTTGGCGACGGAGTTAGCGTTAACTTGTCGTCCATGGCCTTTGAAAAGGTGGCCTCTTATCGCTGCCGTAAGGTGACTGGAACGGTCGACACACCGTTTGGTGCGGCTCCCTGGATCGACGGTGGTGATTATTACTGGTTTTCTGGTGGCAATCACTACAATCAAAAGTCGATGAAAATGCAGACTGTCGATGGTCACGCAATTTTGAAGGTACATTCTGACGATACCTACCATATTAACGAACAAGACTACGAAATAGACCTCACCACGGGCAACGTGAAGATTAACTTTAAATCCATGGGTGGTACGACAGGTTCTGCCGAATTTGCGCTTAAGTTGAGCACCTTTCGCTCGGATTTTCGCATGATGTTAGACGGGCTTGTCGATACCCTAAAGGTCTTGGCTAAGGGCTATTACTACGAGCACTCTGGTTCAGTGGCACCGCCAGTTCCGGAGGTGTTGGAGGTAGCCAGTTACTTCGAAGGTATCCTTGGTCCCCGCCCTTAACGTAGCTTTAACGGATCTTCGGCTGGGGCTCTCGGGGCCAGGCAACATCCCAAGATTAAAGATGTAAGTCGATTAGTGGAGGGGTGAAGCTTGGGGCGAAACAAGCCCAGCCTATCCCCTCTCAGACGTAGCTGCCCTCCCTCGCTTAATTGGCTGAATCGCCGAGGAATTTAAGCTGTTGCCGAGGGCTTTCGGCTGCTATAACGGACACGTCGCAAACAATTCTTCCAGGGGTTTCCCTGGGTCACACATTGCAATGGGCTGGTAATGGCTGCAGAGGCAAAAACAAAATACGATCGCGATTTTCTTACCTCAGTTTACAAAGAAATGGCCTTCGGCCGACGCTTTGAGGAACGCGTCAACCAAGCTTACCAAAAAGGCAAATTTGCCGGCTTCTGCCACTTACATATTGGGCAAGAGGCGGTGTGCGTCGGGGTGCAGCGGGCGCTTCGTCCTACGGACTACATGATTTCCGGTTATCGCTCTCACACCCAGGCGATCTCCAAGGGCATGGACCCTAAATCGGTATTGTCTGAGTTGTTTGGCAAGGTGGATGGCTGCGTCCGCGGCAAGGGTGGCTCCATGCACATGTTTAGCAAGGAATATCGGTTCCTTGGCGGACACGGCATAGTTGGTGGCCAAACGCCCATCGCAGCTGGAGTTGGTTTCGCCATTAAGTACGACAAGAAGGACGACATCATCGTCTGTTATTTGGGCGACGGTGCGTGTAATCAGGGTCAGTTCTTTGAAGCTTTGAACATGGCGGCTACCTGGAACCTACCGGTCCTCTATATCATTGAAAATAATCAATACGGCATGGGCACTGATTTCCGTCGCGTCACTAGCGTTGATCGCTTGTCTAAGCGGGCACTTGCTTTTGATATCGACAACTCTGAAGTCGATGGCATGGACTTTCTCAAGGTCTACGAGCATGTGGGCCCAATCGTTGCGAAAATGCGCAAGAAGCCGAAGCCCTATCTGTTAGAGGTTCACACATACCGCTACCGCGGACACTCAGTGTCCGATCCAGCGGCATATAGGACTAAAGACGAAGTTGCGCAATTTCAAGCGCGGGATCCAATCGCCACTTTGGGCGAGTATCTGAAGAAGTCTAAAGTCGCGACTGAAGAAGATCTAAAAACCTGGGACAAAGAAATTAAAGACCGGCTCACCGAGATTGAAGCTTTTGCGGACGCATCGCCGAAGCCAGCACTGTCGGAGCTCTGGGATAACGTATTTGCTGACTAAGACGACGAGGGTTAACTACTTATGGCACTGATTCAATTTCGCGAAGCCATCGCTCAGGCGATGGCCGAAGAGATGGCCCGCGATGACCGCGTCTTCCTCCTGGGTGAGGAAGTGGCTCAATATAACGGCGCTTACAAAGCGTCCAAAGGACTACTGGATCAATTCGGCGCGAGCAGAGTTTGGGACTCTCCCATCTCTGAAGCTGGCTTTGCTGGACTTGGCGTCGGCGCCGCGATGGTTGGTCTGCGCCCGATCATCGAGATGATGACGTGGAACTTTGGTATTCAAGGCTTCGACCAGATCGTCAATCATGCAGCTAAGATGTGCTACATGTCAGGTGGTCAGTTCAATGTGCCGATCGTGTTTAGGGGGCCAAACGGTGCGGCTCACATGCTTGGCTCGCAGCATTCGCAGAGTTTTGACGCGATGCTCACTAACGTCCCAGGGATGAAAGTGATTTCGCCGTCGACTCCGTACGACACGAAGGGACTGCTGAAGTCCGCTATTCGCGACAATAATCCCGTCATCTTCTTGGAAAGCGAGATGATGTATGGATTGAAGGGTGAAGTGCCCGAGGGTGAATATTTAATCCCGATTGGCGTCGGTGATATCAAGCGCGCAGGCGAGCATGTCACGATCATCGCCTGGAATAAAATGCTCCACGTAGCGATGGCTGCAGCAGAGCAACTAGCATCAATCGGAGTCAGTGCTGAGGTACTAGACCCACGTACCTTGCAACCGCTAGATGAGGAACTAATTTTTAGTTCCGTGCGTAAAACGCATCGTTTAGTCATAGTCGACGAAGGTTGGGATTTTGCCGCGACTAGCGCGCAGATTTCTGACCGGGTACAGAGAGAGTGTTTCGATGATCTCGATGCACCGGTCGTGAGGGTCAACTCCCTATTTGTGCCGATGCCCTATGCTGAGGATCTCGAACACGCAGTACTGCCGACAGCAGAGCGGGTTGTAGAGGCAGTGAAGGAAGTCCTTTACGTCGGTTAACCGCAATTTACCTGGCAGAAGTGCAGCAGCTTGGAGGCTAACGGATCATGGCTCTAGTCATTGAGATGCCGAAGTTAAGCGATACGATGGAAGAAGGCGGAATCGCCAACTGGTTGAAGAAAGAAGGCGAAAAGATCGGCGAGGGTGAACCCTTAGTCGAGATTGAGACCGATAAGGCAACGCAAGAGTACGAATCCCCAGAAGAAGGCGTACTGCTCAAGATTTTGGTGCAGCCCGGCAAGGCGGTAGCTCTTCGTACTCCGATCGCTATCATCGGGGCAGCTGGTGAGAAATTCGATTTGGCAGCACTGACGGGTGGCGGCACTAAAACTGCTGCAACTACTCCTGCTGCTGCGCCAACGACTAGTGCAGTGCCCCCAAAGCCGACCGCTAAGCCGGTTGGTGCTCCGGTTGGTACTGTGACAGTGACATCGGCGCAAGCTGCACCCGTCGGCGTTGGACGCGTGAAAGCGTCCCCGCTAGCACGCAAAGTTGCGGCTGAGCTAGGCGTTGATGTGTCGCAGATTAGCGGTTCTGGTCCGGCTGGCCGGGTCGTACTTCGCGATATTGAGCACCGTTCAGGATCCGGCGCGGCAGCTGCTCAGTCGGCTCTAGTGCAGCCAGGGGTTGCAGGCGCGGCCTCTACGACTATTCCTGTAACCATGATGCGCAAGACGATCGCTAAGCGGTTACTTGCGGCGAAGAATGACGCTCCTCATTTCTATCTGACGATTTCTGCCGATGTCACCAAACTCGAAGCATGGCGTCAGCAACTTAACGGAGCCGCCGCAAAGGCAGCAAAAGCTGGCGTCGCAGCAACGAAAGTGAGTTTGAACGACGTCGTTATTCTCGCTGCGTCGCGGGCACTTAAAGTACATCCTGAGGTTAACTCCTCGTGGCAAGGGGACACTATTCTGCAGCATGCCGAAGCGCATGTAGCTATCGCAGTGGCTCTGCCAGAGGGACTCGTGACCCCAGTCATTCGTCGTGCGGATGCCTTAGGTTTGCGTGATATCGCTGCATCTGTTCGCGATCTTGCAGGTAAGGCTAAAGACGGTAAGCTCAGCAACGATGCATACGCCGGCGGTACCTTCACGATCTCGAATCTCGGTATGTTTGGAATCGAGGAATTCACGGCGATTATCAATCCTCCGCAGGCGGCAATTCTTGCCGTGGGCGCAGCCTTGCCAACGCCATGGGTCGATGAGCATGGGGCTCTGGTAGTCCAGCAGCGCATGAAGATGACGCTGTCCTGTGACCACCGAGTGGTCGATGGCGCAACTGGCGCTAAATTCCTCCAAACATTGGTCTCTTATCTAGAAGAACCCATGCAGATGTTGGTTTAACCAGTGTATGACTGGCGGCTCCAGATCTTGGCTCTGATACTGGTTGTGGGTGGATGCCGCGGCAAGATCTCGTCGCACATGGACGAGACGCCGCGCTTCCCGCCGACCCAGGTAGAGGCGCCCGCGCTGATCGAGCTTGCTGGTCCACCAGCGCCAGTAAGGGAGCCGGCGGCTGTGCAGCCGGAGCCCATATCTGGATTCAATTTCAAAGGCCCTGCGACCTGCTTTCCATTAGCAGCTGACCGTAGTTGCCTTCGCCGCCCGGATCCTCTTGCCGCCGCCTGTCTTGCCGCCCAAGGCCAACTGCTATATTGCGAAGACTGCAGTCCTCTTTGTAGTCGCTTGGTAAATCACTAGGTTCATTCGGATTGTTGTTTAGTCCGCCGCCTCGTCGTCCCCGTCTAGAAGTGCTAAAATTAACCAATACCAATCATTATCCTTCAGCAATCCATCTAACGAGCGCTAGTCGAGGGGACCAGAATTGTGACTTCTGAGGTGCCGCTGCGTCTGCCCACAGGTAAGCGTGTCGCTATTGGCGGCTTGCTGGCTATGGCGATTCTGCTGGCAGGCCTTATCCTGCGCGAGTTTTACACCAGTCAGATTCAGTCGCTGTATTTTGCCGGCGTGGCTGAGAAGCTTAAGTTTGAAGTCGAACGTGGACCTAGCGACAAAATTATGTTCCCCGAAAATGGGCCTTTTGATCAGCGCCTTGGTTACTCGCTGATTCCGTCTATTACAGAGCGCGTTACAAAACGAGGCTACGAGGTCAAAGCGCAGTCGCGGCTGTCGCCAGAGCATCTGAGCTTGGTCAAAAAAGGTCTGATTTATCCAATCTACAAGGAGAAATCGCAGGCCGGCCTGAGTATTCTGGATACTAAGTCGCAGCCTTTGTTTTCTGCCCAATACCCACAACTTATTTATCGTGACTTTGATGAGATCCCGCCCGCGATCGTTGGCACTTTGTTGATGATCGAGAATCGTGAACTACTGGCAGCAAAATATCCGTATAAGAACCCGACTCTAGATTGGAGCAGGCTTTTCGTCGCCATATTTGACAACATCGTTAACCGCTTTGTTGCCAGTCACGAGAGTCCAGGCGGTAGTACGTTGGCGACCCAGTTGGAGAAGTATCGCCACTCGCCTGAGGGGCGCACGGTTTCGGCCAAACAGAAGTTAGTTCAGATGATTTCTGCAAGTTTTCGTGCTTATCAGGACGGTCGCAATACGACGGAAGCGCGGCGAAGGATTATCACGGACTATATCAATTCCGTGCCCCTCGGAGCCATTCCAGGTGCCGGAGAAATTCGCGGCATTGGTCATGCACTGGCCGCGTGGCACGGGGCTAGCTTTAGTGAAGTAAACGAGCTGCTCAGAGATATAAAAGCCAAAGAGTCTAATCCTGAAAGGCTGAAGGCAAAGGCTCTCGCTTACAAACAGGTGCTTAGCCTTTTCTTAGCGCAGCGGCGCCCAGCGTATTATTTGGTGCAGGATCATGAGGCCTTAAAAGTTCTGGTTGATAAGCATGTCGACGTGATGATTAAGGGCAAAGTTATCCCTAAGCGTTTGCGGCGCGCTGTCACGAAAGCTGAACTGACATTTCGTAATAACAACGTCATTTTTCAGCCTGAGCGCCTAAATTTTGTCGAGCGAAAAGCAGCGAATGCTGTGCGTGTGCATTTGATGAATTATTTTGGCTTCGATCGCCTCTACACGCTCGATCGGCTTGATTTACGTGTCAATTCGACCATCGATTATGACACGCAAAAAGCGGTGCAGGAATTATTGGTTAAACTTAAAAACAAAGACGTCGCTCAGGCTAATGGTTTGGTCGATACCCGCTTGTTGGCTCAAGGTGACCCAGCGGACGTGATTTATAGTTTTACGCTCAGAGAATGGCGCCAAAACGCCAATCTGCTGCGTGTGCAGGCAGACAACGTGGATGGGCCTTTCAACGTCAGTGAGGGCGGTAAACTGGAGCTCGGCTCAACGGCTAAACTGCGTACCTTGGTTACTTATCTCGAGATCATTGAGGAGTTGTGGGTCCGCTACCGGCGTTTGAGTGTGGCGGAGCTGCGGCAGCAGGAATCAAAGATTGGTCGTTCAGATCATCTTAGTGCATGGGCTATCGAATGGTTTCAGCGTGGTCACGCAGATGGTAAAGCAACGCTTAGTGAGATGTTAGAGGCCGCGCTGAATCGCACCTATTCGGCCAATCCTGGTGAGCGCTTTTTGACCAGTGGTGGCATTCACCATTTCAATAATTTCGATAAAGCTGACAACTCGCGCACTGTGACTGTGCATGAAGCCGTGCGCAGATCTATCAATCTTCCTTTTGTGCGCATCATGCGCGATGTGGTGTCTTACTTTATGGGGCAAATCCCGAATGGGAATGCCATGTTGACGGACATCAATAATCCCGAGCGTCAGCAGTATTTAGTACGCTTTGCCAATAAAGAAGGGCGTGAGTTCTTGGGGCGTTTTTTCTTGCGCTACCGAGGTCTCAGTTCTGATGACATGCTGCTGACATTGCTGAAACAGGGGAGAAAAACTCCCAAGCGTTTGGCCGTGATACATTCGATGCTATATCCAGAGGCACAAATTCAGGATTTCCAAACATTCTTGAATCGTCATCTCCCTGGCGCGGGTCTCAAGGATCGCCAGCTTAAAAAGCTTTATGCTGATATGCGAGATCCAAAATTAACTCTGCAAGATAGAGGATATATCTCTGGACTTCATCCACTGGAACTTTGGTTGGTAGCCTATCTTTTTAGGGCTCCCAAAGTCAGCTTCACCCAGATTGTGCAGGCTAGTACGGGCGCTCGCCAGGACGCTTATAAGTGGCTCTTTAACGTTAAGGGTAAAAATCGCCAGGACAGCCGCATCAGAATTATGCTTGAGGAAGAGGCCTTCCGTCAGATTCGGGAGCATTGGGCCAAAGTTGGTTATCCTTTTGCGACGTTGGTGCCTACTTATGCCACGGCACTAGGCAGCTCCGGTGATAAACCGACAGCGCTCGCAGATCTAATGGGCATCGTATTAAGCGGTGGTGTGCAGTATGCAAACACGCGAGTAACTGGCATGGACTTTGGCGTGGGTACACCTTTTGAAACGCAATTTCGCACCAAGCCCAGCTTCGGTACGCGCGTGTTGTCTACTGACATAGCTAACGCCGTGCGTGATGCTATCCGGCAAGTGGTCGATAGCGGGACTGCTGTGCGCGTGAAAGGTGCCTTTCTCGGACCTGACCATAAGCCATTACAAGTTGGTGGCAAGACTGGTACTGGTGATAATCGTTATTCTATCTTTGCACCAGGCGGGCGCGTTATCGAATCGCGTGCCGTCAGTCGAACGGCCACTTTTGTCTTTTATATCGGTGAACGTTTTTACGGAACGATCACGGCGTATGTACCCGATGCTGCAGCGTCTAAATTCAGCTTTACTAGCGCACTTCCGGTACAAATACTTAAAGTTTTGGCACCGAAATTAATGCCGTTGATCAATGCGACTTTGACTCCAGAGCCATAATAGCTCGCGCGGTAGAGGTCGCGATTCGCGGTCACGATGTAGCCCGCATCTTTTCAACCTCAGCAATACAGAGGCCGCACACTTTCGCGATCTCTTTGCTTGGCAACTTTGCTGTTAAAGGATTAGCCAGCAACGCGACTAGGACCTCTAACTTACCCTCGGCCTTACCCTTAGCCTCTCCTTCGGCTCTACCTCGGACTAGGGCATCCTCCAGATCGCTCTCGTAATCCCGACGTCCCCGCTCGCGCATACGGGCAATCTCGCGTTTCTCTTCGTCAGCGGAGATTTCTTCGAGTTTCTTTTTGGCTTTTTTGAGTGCGGGCATGGTGGCAATGACCTCATCCAAACCGGGTTGGTTTGGATTGTACAAAAACTTGCACCAGTTGAGCAAAGGCAAGTCTTCCGGTGGTCGCAAGTCCTGTCCTAATTTGCTAATTAGCTTGGGAATCTCGACAAAATGCATAGTGAAATAAGGTGGGATTCGGGTGAGATTCGCCCGTTCTTTCATGCTGAATATGTAGTGAGCGTGGTCAGGTGGAGCGTCGGGAAAGCCTATGGCATTAAGTAGAAAAATGATCGAGACCGGTTTTAGCGTCTGCTATTTCTGGCCGCGGCTAAGCTGCGAGGTCATTAATTTGCCGCCGTAAAAATATGCTCGCTCCGGGATATACGATCGCCAGGCCATCTGCATTTCGAGGTCGATGCGTCTACCGTCATCCAGCTCTAACAAGATATCGAGGATAGTATCTTTGTCCCGTATGTGTTTCTTGGGCATATTGGGATTTTTGACCGTAGCTGAGGTAATCGGGGACTCGGGCCTCAGTATGGCCGAGAGTAAGCTGATGCGCGCCTCAGCAGCATCATCGTCAACAAGCATGAGTTTAAAGACTGCATCGTTCTTTGGGTCGAGTAGCTCCACCTTATACCTCCTGGCGTATGCAAACGCAGGATGAGATGGTGGCGAGTAAAAAGCCAAAGACATCGTTGGACATGAGCGTCAGACGTAGCAAATCAAGAAAGAGCGCGATGAGATGTGTGAATACGGGGTCAGTCGGACGTCACCGAATGCCAATGTATTCATGTGAATTCCATTGATTTGGCTAGTTTAGCGCCAGTGCCTGACCCCACTAAGTCTGTAGCTATGTCTCTAGGACCAGCAGCTATGCGAGGGGCTTAGGGAAGCTGGTAGGCAAGGCTGGTGGCTGAGAATTTTTGGATGGTATTTAACTCAATCAATTCATTGACTTAAAAATCAGACGCGAGTTGCTCTGCACCCTGGATTTCAAGCGGCGCAGACACTGCAACAGCGTTCGCTGCCCGTGCACTAGCCAAAACTCCATTTAGCAGGAAGCGCACATCATGTTTAGCGAGGATCGTATGATCGTAGTGCGCAGTCATGGTCAAACGACCTGCGTATGTGACCACGCCAATAGCCATGCTTGTATATAGGCGAAGTGGCGGCAGTAGTTCTAAACAAGAAAGAGTCAGTCCGCCTGTCTTGATTTGGCCAGACTTATTGCGCGGCAAATTACAATGCGCTAACGGATCACCCAGGTTGCTCAAAACAACCGTCGCCGCGCATCGCCATGTTAAACATTGGGATGCAACAGCCCCGACGCCACCCCGGATGTATCCGGCTAAACTAGTGGCGAAGTTTAATGCAAATCCCAGTCTATGGCGTTTGACCGCTCCCATCTCTCTGACAATACTCTGCAATAACTGACTTGGACGAGCCAGCAGTGAGCCGCGGCGATCTACAAAAACCATTCCGATCATGTTTGCTGCGGACATGAAATGATCTTGCACCTGACGCATATTGACTGGCACGAGAATGCGTACTCTTCGCTTTCTATGTTCGTTGGTGATCTGTTGCTTTGCGCGCTGCCAACTATCAACCGAGGAAAAAACATGTGCTAGAAGCGCATCATTGATTGTGCCTCCGGCACTGCGCGATGCTGCTTTTAAGTTTGCCAGTTCTGGTGCCGAAAGCTGTCCACATTCTCGCGCAGGACATTGCAACACAGCCTCGCCAGTTAGCCCCTCCGACGAACCGAAGGTTAAAGGCTCCGGATTCGAAAGATAAAACCGATACGCTCGCACCAAAAAGAGTGGTATCGCGGTAAAGATCAACCATGAATTTAAACCGCAAAAGCTTCGTCTTTTTAATGGTGCCGGCTGGCGCAGCGGCATCACGGCCTTGGTGCCCGAGCCATCATAATACCTCAATACATCTTCCATAAATCTAACAGCACCAAGACCATCGGTAGCACTATGATGAAACTGAAGGTGAACAGTACACTGCTCGCTACCCTGACGTAAAAATGCGCGCACCCCAATTTCACGGCTCAGATCGATTGCTAGCGAGTTTGTATGATTTTCTTTACCAAAAGGTGTAGCCCCAGAACTCTGCACATTTGGAAACCTAAAAGGAGCCCCCTGAGATCCGCTATCCAAGTAGACTGTGGCGTTTTTTACGTGTCGCCAGAGTAGTTGAGCGCGACGCCCCCGGGGATCACCCACTAAGTGACTAGACAGTAATGGATGATGGCTAACAGCTGTATTCAAGGCTGTGCTCAATCGACCCTGATCAGCCTGACCCTGAAGCGTCAAAACTAGCCAAAAAACCATAGGATATTTTGGACGGTCATCGACAGCCATATAATGTTCAAAGGCTGAAACACCTGACGACAGGATTTCAGGAGCATTCATTGTGTTTTCTCCGTGCGGGAACGATAGCAGGATGAGCACAAAAGAAGCAAATAAGAATTTTTTTGATAAAATTAAGAATGTTGACGCATCCCGAATTCCATCACCAATCGCTTCTCTAATAAACCTTACGGAGACAATCGACCTGACTTTAGATCATCGATGGATTTAAGGCGCGAAGAGGTTATTGATATATCAATGCCGACTAGTGACCCACTCCAATGCTTACATTACTTCGCCTTTGCTCAGGTATGAGCCGATGGATGCGTGACATCATGAAGAGTGTGAACAGTGAAGCCAGCGTAACCACATAGCCGATGCGGTTAAAGTACCCGATCGAGCCATCTACATGGGCTTCAACTATATGTCCAGCCAGTACGGAGGCGACGCCACCCGCCATCTGTTGGATGGAGGCACTGATAGCCATATATGAGCCGCGGCTAGACTGTTCAGGAATTGCCGACATCAAGGCTTGCGACGGAATCATGCGTGCCGTGATGCCGACAAATAGAAGTGCATTGACAAGCATGACTAAAGGCAACGGTGTGACGCCAAGGTTGGTATAGATCGCTACCATAATGATCGTCAAAAGTGTCCCGAACAAAAACATTCGAAATTTTCCCACGGCGTCGGAAAGTCTACCGACTAGCGGTCCGGCTGCGATCGCACATAGTCCCGTTACCATGTACACATGGGGCAGATCGTTGATGTCGACGCCAAGATTGTGGATGCTATAGGCACTGCCAAAGGGCATCAACATGAAGCCACCGACAGCCATGAGTGCCGTGGTGGCAAACCCCTGGAGGTACCTGGGCGATCGGGCTGTCGTCCAAAGATGGTGGAACGCATTGCGATCGACTTTTGTCGCGAGATGGCCATCGATTGGTTTGAGATAACGGAAAATGATCAGCCCAACAACCGCGCCGATGGCGACGATCATCACGAATGGCGCGTGCCATCCCCAGGCATTAGATAGATATATCCCCAGTGGGATACCCAGCACTTGGCTGGCGGCAAACGCCGTTTGCACGAAGCCCATGACGCGCCCACGCATACTGAATGGGAATAAATCGGTCGTGATGGCGAAGACTATCGATCCGATGACACCGCCAAAGATGCCGGTAACTATGCGGGCGAAGATAAGAGCCGGATAGGACGTGGCCAAGGCACATAGACACGTACCGCCTAGAAATCCGATGTAGAAGAATAGCAGCATACGCTTGCGATCAAAGCGATCGGCAAAGCCTGCGGCCAAAATTCCGGAAGCTCCGGCGCTGAAGGCATAAACCGATACAACCAGACCGAACTGAGAAGGGGTGATCGCCAACGCCGGCATAAGCATGGCGCCGAGTGGTGACAAAATCATGAAGTCTAAGATGATCGTGAATTGAAGAAACGCCAGAAGAGCGACGACGAATTTTTGGTATCCGGTAAACCCCTGGCTGTTAGCTGTCTTGGTCGTCGGAATTGACGGTTGTGAGAAAACTTTTGCTGCTTTGCTCATAACTAGTCCTCGCGCAATTCTTGCTAGCCGGTCGTGGGTAGTTCTAAACACCCACCCATCCGAGCTATCGGCTTGGACTCGTGTGGTATGAGCTCCGCGCGAATATTATTTTCAACCATCTGATATTAAATAATCTATTTATGGATCTTGTAGCTCTAACAAAACAACCTCGCGAGAGGTTTGCCTCCGTAGGCTTTGATTATCCTACCTACGTTGCACCAAACAGTTCGTTAGCAAATTGCTTAAACGCCTCAAATGAGCGTCGATCAGCACTAGCATTGTAGGCAGCTCCTTTGCTGTTATCACTCCCGGCTGTGGGGTCGGTGAAGCTATGCACAGCGCCGCCGTACATCACCATTTGCCAAGAGACATGATGGTCCCTCATCTCTTTTTCGAATGCATGAAGATCATCTGACTTTTGCATGGGGTCGTCAGCTCCAGCCAAGACGAGAACCTGGGTTTTGATCTTTTGGCCATCTGCCGGGGTAGGGCTATCTAACCCACCATGGAAGCTGACCACACCTTTGATGTCAGAGCCGCTGCGCGCCAGCTCTAAAACTCCGGTGCCGCCAAAACAGTAGCCGACAGCGATGATGCGCGTCGGATCGATCCCTTTTTGCTGGCGTAAGGTCGCCAGGCCCGCTTGTAATCGGTCGCGGAATTTTTTACGGTCATTTTTGTAAACAGTAGCAAGCTGTGCCGCTTCTTTTTGATCCTTAGGGCGAATACCTTTGCCGTAAATATCGGCGGCAAATACAGCATAACCAAGTGCTGCGATGCGCTCGGCCTGATGTTTAGTCTCTTCTGAATTGCCAAGCCAATTGTGGACCATAAGGATTGCGGGAACAGGTCCTTTAGCTTTCTCGGGATAAACGATAAACCCTTCCAAGGTGTCGTTGCCCTGTTTGTATTCCACCGGGTCTATCTTTGCGGCGCCAAATGCTGCGGTTGACATCATTATACTACCGGCAAGAAATGACTTGATGAAAGTTAGATTCATGAGGGGCTCCTTGGAGTTATGTGGGGTCAGTCACTTCCGCCAAGCTACTGAAATGTTTTGTTTGCAGCAATAACCGTTGCTTGCTGAGAGTGACTGACCCCGTCAACCGTCAAGAAATAGAAATCTTGTACTTTAGAATAAATGGAATTATTATAAAGTATGAGCAACTCACTTTACCAATTGGTGCTGCGTCAAAAGGCCGAACTCCGACGGCCTCTTAGTGAGCCCATAGTCGGCCGTGAAAGCCTAACAACGTTATTGGATGCCCTTGAGTCACCACTGGTCAAGGTCATTATCGGACCACGCCGGTGCGGAAAATCGACACTGGCCAAACTCGTCATGCGTGGCAAAGCCTGTGCCTACCTCAACTTCGAGGACGAAGGTTTTCCCCAGCAAGCCACTGGTGACGACATCATTTCGGCGCTTAAGCAGGTCTACCCCACAGCCAAGTATTATTTTTTCGATGAGATCCAAAACTTCCCGCGCTGGGAATCGTTCCTCCACCGGCTGCATCGTGAAGGCTACAATTGCCTGGTTACCGGATCGAATGCCCACCTTCTCAGTCGCGAGCTGGCCACGGCTCTGACCGGCCGCCATTTTGCCTTAAAGCTGCTGCCGTTTTCTTACCGCGAATGTTCGGCCGCTGGGTCTGCCGAAGGCGACGATGCGCTGATGCGCTATCTGACTCACGGCGGGTTCCCAGAAGTCGTTATTGGCAAGGCCGATGTCAGCAGCTACCTCGGCGCACTTTGGGATTCTATTGTCCTCAAAGATGTCGTGCGCCGCTTTAAGATTCGTAATGTTCAAGAGCTTCACGATCTTTATACGCTTGTGCTTCACAGTGTGGCATCGCGCTTTAGTAACGACAGTCTTGTGCGCGGACTAGACGCCGCGATCAGCTCGCCAACTGTTAAGAAGTTTCTACTGTATGGCCAGCAGGCTTATCTGTTTGCCGAGCTGCCTCGCTTCCATTTCGGGGCAAGAAAGCGCCTGAAGTTCGACCGTAAGGCCTATGTCTATGACAACGGATTCCTGACGGCCAAGAAAATCTCGAACAGTCCGGACTATGGGCATTTGCTCGAAAATGCTGTCTTCATCGAGCTGGTGCGGCGCGGGTTTGAACCAAACATGAATCTGTTTTATTACGTCACCGCTGGTGGCTATGAGGTCGATTTTCTGACTCGCATTGGGGTACAGAACGATGAGCTGATCCAAGTGGCTTGGACGATGCACGAACAAAAGACACGTGACCGCGAGCTGCGCGCTCTAGCACAGGCCTCGGCCGAACTACGGGTTAAGAAAATACGCATATTAACCTGGGATCACGCTGACGAGATCCGCATCGGCGACGTCAAGTTGGTGATCCAGCCGGTGCGCCAGTGGCTGCTCGAGCATCCGGCCCCCTAGCTCAAATGCTATAAATACCCTGGTCAATGCGACTCTAACTCCAAAGCAGTGACCGATGTTACTTCATGACCGTCGCAGAGATTTGATCACCCTTGGCCATTCATGGCGAAATAATAAACCCGTAGCCACGCCGTAAGTGACGGCACCAGCGGCGATGCGTGCCCATACCGAGTAATTGGCACCGACGGCTGCTAAGACGCCACCCATGGCAATACAGGCCACACTAATGCGCACTGCGAAAGCCCATGAGAAGCCGGGAAGAAAGCGTTTCGCAACTAGGTAGCAGCCAATGGCGATGCCTAACTTTGCAATGAGGACTGCGGCTGCGACACCAAGTACGCCGAACGTCCAACCTAAGAGGGTGGCCATTGAGCAGCCACCTAAAAGACCGAAGAAATAAATCCAATTTAGAGGCTTTAAGTTGTTTTTCAGCCAGAGCACCTGCAAACCAAAGGCGTTGATGCCAACAGTAGCGACTACGCCACACGACAAAATGCCGAGTACATAACCTGGGATCGGGCCGCGCCCCGAGTAAGTGGCGGCAAATACCGTTGCCAGTAGGTCGTCACCGACGAACCATGCGCCCACGGCCACCGGTGCCAACACAAGAGCGGCCGTCAAGATACTGAACTCAACATGCCGGCTGAAAGATCGCGGATCTTTGATGCGAACTAGTTCAGAGAAGTAGATCGCACTGACCATAGTGGCAGCTGTGGCGATACTTTGAACGACACGTAATGGTCCGGCATAAAGTCCTACTGCTGTACTTCCACCGATCGCTTCAACAAAGAAGACGTCAAAGCGCTCCACTAATAAACAAAGTATGGTGGTGATGCCGAAGGGGGTGGCTTGCAGGAATACTGTCTTTAGATCTGCCATCGACGGTTTATGCCATGGCAACCTGCGAACGGTATAAAATAGCGACATAAATACGACTAATGCATTAGGTAATGCTGTCAGGACGCCATACCGAAGGCTGTCTTCTGGATGTTTTACCAGCAAGATGACGCCGACAAGGCAAATGCCTTTACTCAGCATGCTAAATAAATTTCGGACCGTTAGAGTTTGTGTTCCTGAGTGTACATATTCTGTGTCTAACGCCGACGAGATGAAGAGAAAGCTAAGTGCGCACACTAACGTGCGGTATTCAACGTATCTCGGTAGTAGCAAAAAAAGAGCGGCAATCGAAAGTGCCACCATGCTTTGTGCAAGTTTTAGCACTGCGATCGCTGGAGCTACTTTGTTTATCGGTATCGGGCTGCTCTCGGGTCTGCCAATAGCGATGGAGCCGAAACCGCCGTAGCCAAAAGCAATGAAGGGCAGGAAAAGATCGATGAATGACAGCGCGAATTGCACTGAGCCAAAGCCAGACACTGTCAGTACAGATTGCCCAATGTAAAGAACCAGGAGCGGAGCAATCTTGTTGATGCTCTCGCTAACAGCGCCAGTGATTAGCGTCAGAGACAGCCGGCGTCGGTGCGCGTTTGGTTGGATGGTTGGTCCCCTATGTGCTCGGTTCTACAAGGTTAATCCAAAGGGGGACCGTTGCAAATAGGTTTCAGGTCTGATGAGCGTGACTGAGTGCCATGAGTGGCCGCGCCAGTGCTGCTGCGACCTCATTGATAAATCGCTCTTCTTCGCTACTAAATTGGTTCAACTGGGTGCCGTCGATGTCGATTTGACCCAATATTGCGGCGGTCTCTGGGTGCCGAATAAGTATAACCATCTCACTGCGCGTTTCTAAATTACAGGCAAGGTAGTTGCTCAAGGCGCGGACGTCGCCCACGACCTGATTGCGGTTCTCGGCGACGGCAGTGCCACAGACGCCGCGGCCGACTGGTATGCGTGCATGATCGGTGGTCGGACCGCGGTAGGGCCCTAGCTCGAGGACATCGCCGACCAGGCGGTAAATCCCCACCCAGTGATAATCTTTCCGGGTTGCATGCAGATAGGCCATCGCGCGGTCTAATGCTGCTGTCGCATCCGGCGCTGTGTCGACTATGTGTTGAATTTCTCGCAGGGAAGCAGATGTTGACGGCTGACTTGTAGTCATGGGCTTTCCTCGGCAATTTTCTTGTGGTACGCCTCGGAGGGCGTTGTCGATCCCTTATCGTAGGAGCACCTGTCATGTCAAAGGTCCCGGTCAAATCAGCAGGAACTTTCGTTAGGTGGGAGCTTATGACGACAACGGCGCCTGCGGCTAAGGAGTTTTACCAGCGTTTATTTGCCTGGCAGATGGACGACGAGGAACTGGCCGACGGCGTGATTTATACGCATCTAAGGCATTCCCACAGGCGTTTTGGTGGGCTTTATCCAATGTCGGTAGAGCTCGCAGCAAGGCCAGCGGCAGCGCATTGGTTGCCTTATGTGGGTGTAGCTGATGTCGATACGGCTCTCGCGGCAGCTAAGGGACAAGGGGCGAAAGTGACTGCCGAGTCTTTTGGCTTCGCCGATTTGGGGCACATGGCTCTGATTCAGGACCCTACTGGTGCTCCTCTTGGTCTTTGGCAGGACGCTCATGCATCGACAACTAGTCCCGCGTCTCTGGCCTGGCATGAGCTGTCCACCCACAATGCTGAGGTAGCTACTCAGTTTTATCAGCAAATGTTTGATTGGCAGGCTGAAAGTGAAGGGCAAGGGCCTATAAATATAAAAATGTTTACCGTGGGTGCGCGCCCGGTAGCTGCGATGATCACGTTGAGCACTCGCTTCCAAGCAGTGCCGGCCCATTGGTTGCCTTACTTTCAAGTCGAAGATATGGAGCTGACCGTAGCTGCTATTAAGGCAGGCGGTGGTCGCCTCTTGGCCGCGCCCGTGTCCCATATTTGGGGTGCACAGGCCGTGGCTCAAGATCCGCAGGGCGCTGTATTTGGAGTTATGACGTCAACGGCTCACTAGCTCACTGAGTTTTTTCCTCGTCATCGCTATCCCTTGAAGCGCGACGAGCATCGGTGAGCATACCAGCACTCCACGGTGGCAATTCGGACAGTGCTTTGCTGGCTACAGCTTTAAAACTGGCCAATTGTTTTGCCGGCAGCGGGTCAGCGGTGGGCAGGCGGATACCGCTTGGGTCCACGTATCTGCCATTAGCATGTAATTCAAAATGCAGATGTGGGCCCGTGGCAAGGCCTGTCCGCCCTACGTAGCCGATGATTTGGCCCATTTTGACGCGCGAGCCGGGGTGAACGTCTGCGGCAAAGCGTGAGAGATGTTTGTAGTGAGTGGAATAAACGGAATTATGCCTCAGAGTCACGGTATTGCCGGAGGCACCGTGATAGGCTGCAAATGCGACAGTGCCAGCACCTACCGCCATGATAGGCGTGCCGGTGGCGGCGCCGTAATCTATGCCAAGGTGTGGCTTAGCTATGTGCAAGATTGGATGAAAACGATGCGCGTTAAAACCAGAAGTAATGCGGGCAAAGCGCAACGGGGACCGTAGAAACATGCGACGCAGGCTATTGCCTTCAGGCGTGTAATATTGCCCTTCATCAGGAGCAAGGACCGCTGTGTTAATATTGCCATCGTTGTCGTATTCAGCGGCGATGATCTCGCCGAGCCGGACGGGTTTGCCTTCGCTATAGAATCGTTCCACTGTTAAACGCCAGCGATCCCCACGCTGCACTTCGCGGTGGAAATCAACCTGCCAACCAAAAATCTCAGTGAGTCTGCTAATGATTTGCGGGTCCATCCCTGCGCCAGCCGCAGAGTTCCATAAGGAGCCGTTGACGACGCCGCTGTAGGAGGCAATGCGTCGCTCAAGCGGTGGTTCGTAGTTAGATGCCGTCCAGTTCCCGCTGCTTTGTTTGGAGAAACGGACGATTGTATTCTTGTCGAGGTGTAGATCGAAGCGTTTCGGGTAGTTGTCCTCGGTATTTAAAATATAGGCTTTGAGTTGGGTCCCGGCGATGAGCCTGGTTGGAGATGCCCATGGTTTAAGTGCCGATAGTATGGTGGCACGTTCGGGGGCGAGAAAGCCTAGATTCTGTAGCGTGCGGGCGAGAGTAGAGTTCTTGGCGATGACATGTTCACTGATCGAATGAGGCGGCGGAGCGAGAGGAATGAGCGGGTTCATTGCGGTGCGCGGTGGGCCTGCAGCTGCAGGATCTCCAGCGCCCTCTTGGAATGTGCCGGGTGGAGGCAAGCCATCAAAGAACTTAGTCACCTGTCGAACAGTCAATACACCCACCGAAATTGCAGCGGCAGTAAAGCTCGCCATAATAATCGGAGAAGTAATTCTGGGATGGCGCATAATGCGTCCTCCTTAGAGTCAAATTAATGCTGGTGGCAGCCTCGCGCAAAGCACGGATCGGCATGCAAATAACCAATGGAAGGCTGATCATAGCGGAAGGGGGGGTGGGGGACAATTGCAAATTACTAACATCATCGCTAAGCCATGCTTAAGTGCCTGCTGGGCATTGCACTGTCGCTCGTGTGGGATTATCAAGGAAAGGCTCATTGCCGACGCTGATGATTGGCAATACTGCCGCGCCATGTGGTTGTGGATTATGAATCTTTCCATGTTATCTCGGGGACTTGTGCGATTAGGTCGCCGGGACTTTAAGCCGTAGGAGTGTGCATTATGGCAAGAACACCTTCGACCATGCCCCCTCTGGGTGGTCAGGCTGAAAAAATTTCCTTGCCTGATCCCTCAGGCAAGGTATGGACCCTGGAGCAACTGCGAGGTCCATCTGGTCTATTGGTGACGTTCATCTGCAACCACTGCCCATTTGTTAAGCATGTGGCTGGAGAGTTGGCGCGACTCGGCCGAGATTTGCCGCAGCGAGGCGTTGGTGTCGTCGCGATCAATTCGAATGACGTGGATAATTACCCAGATGATCGCCCCGAACTGATGGCTGTCGAAAGCAAGACCCGAGGCTACGCGTTCCCGTATTTATTCGATCAGAGCCAGGAGGTGGCGCGTGCCTACCAGGCAGCATGCACACCGGACTTTTTCCTCTATGATGCTACGTTGCAGTTATTCTACAGAGGGCAGCTTGATTCATCGCGGCCCAGCAATGACGTGCCAGTCACAGGGCATGACCTACGCCAAGCTGTGGATGCGATGCTGAACGGCAAAAAAGTTGCTGAACCGCAGATTCCCAGTATTGGCTGTAACATCAAGTGGCGAGTGCCGCACTAATGCGGCACTACTAATCACTACGGATCCGGCTGTCGTTAACCGGCGTCCCGTAAGACGAAGATCTGGCCCTTGCGGAGGGCAATGTCTTCGATTTTGCCGGTACGGCCACCACTTTGTATTTTTAAGATGTGCTTGCCTGCTTTTAAGCGCATGCGAGTGACGGCAAAAGATTCCGGCAGAAGAGTCCAACTGCGAGTGTCTGCAGTTTCTGTGACAACAGAGTAGACGTTGGCAAGCAGACCGCCGAGCGGGCCGAAATTCTTGTAGGCTTGTTCGGTGATTTGACCTTTAGCAAGGAGCCTAGCGGCACCCTTTGCAATCATGCGCCCACGGCGGTCTTCGAGGCTGGCGCGAGCAATCGCATTCAAGTCTTCCGCGTTGTCGGCAGTCACTGTTGTATGGGTCGCCATATCAGTGATTCCAGTGTTGCCAAAATATGAGCGAGGCCCTGCGTTGATGACGGGAAAGGAAAAACGAACGATCTGCCGGCCAATAGGCAGTGCAAATTCCTGCGCTGTTTTCACCGCGATGTGGCCTAGTTCATGCACCACAATGACCTCGGCCATATCATCATCAGCGAGGTCCTGTTTGGCGAGAGCTACTTCGCGTGGATAATCGTGTTCGAGTTGTGCCAGGCGATCTGTGCGGCCTCGTTTGACCAGTAGGCGATATAAAGCTCGGACAAGATTGTCGGGGACACCACCGGTGACAAACTGGGCGAAGTTGCCGCGGTATAGACTCACCGCTTTGGTGTAATCGATGATGGCATCGTCTACTTCGCCGCGAGCTTCGTAAATGATCCCGGAGAGGTAGCGAGCAAAGGCGTCCTCGCTGTAGCGGTCTTTTTGCTCTTCATAATTGCCGTTTATCTGTGCCAGCTTGTTGTTGATCTTGCGGGCTTCAACACGAGCTGCATCCAGATCTCTGGTCGCGATATACGAAAGTGCTAGTTCGGTGTGGATGGCGACCTTTTCATAGTCTTCACCAGCGTAATCCGTCGATGAATCGTTGACGACGAAGGAGGCTGCCGTGCGCGTAATACTGGTGGTGTACAATTCATCCGCAATCTTGTCGGCCTCGATAAGCAAAGTCCGCGACTTAGCATATTCGCCCATGCGGTCGAGAATCATCGCTTTTTCAAGTCGATACAGCAGCCGGTTCTTGTCTTCAGTTTTTAACGTCGAAGTATCTAGCTTTTTTAGAGCGTCGGCATAACTGCTGCCGCGATAATCGGACCGGATCTCGCGAGTCTCATCGGTATAAGACGCACAAGCCGAGAGTAGGGAGAAAAGGCCGGCGGCGAACCCAACTCGCCGGCACTTCCAAGCTGATCGTGATCGCTTACGCATGGTCAGTGGGCTCACCAGCCGCTGCCGGAGCGTTTGAAGCGTTTCTTCACTTCATACTTAGTCGACCATTCAATTTCTTGAGTTTCGATGCTGGTTAGGATGAGGTTGGTCTGATAGTTGACCGTCTTTAAACCGTCCATTTGGTGGACGCTGCTGCTGATGTTGCCGCTAAGGACAAAGTCAGCGCCAATGGCCTTACCACTGCTTTTTGCCGTGGCTTTACTTACGGCACCACTTTGCTGATACTTGATCTCGTCCAAGATTTTTTGCCGAGCATCTTTATTCACAAAGCGAACTTTGCCCGAATTAATGAGCTCATCTTGGACATAGTCAGTGAGTTGTTTAACGTCTAGGTGCTCGTCGGTGCGGTTTTCCACGTCCATCACGATCACGACTGGCTTGAGTCCTTTATTAGACGTTTTGAAACCATCGAGCCAAGGTTTTTCGAGCATGCCCTTAATCATGTGCTCAGCTGTCTTACGGGCATCGGTTTCGTTCCAACGGTCGTCGACAATCTCAGCTTTGGCCGGGTCAGAGTACTCGCCTTGGAACGAGGGGGTACAGGCATGGCTCGCCGCAACTACTGCCAAAGCTCCGCCAAAACGCCGTCCGAACATGCCCAGGCTATATATGGTCGAGTCCTTCATAAGCAGTGATTACTCCCATAAGATCAAAGTGTTTCGGATACGAACGAACAACTAGGTATCGTCCTAGTTAGGCCGACCCTTACCAGCTCGTGCTAAAATATAACTGAACAATCATATAGTTCTGGAGGCCCTCATGCAACGACTCCGCGTTGCCATCGTCGCCGTCTTAGTTGGCATGCCCACACTTGCTCTTGCAAGCACCACTGGACTGCGAAATATTTTCCTAAATGGAATCGATATTTCGAGTGCCAAAAGCCAGGACCTGAAGCATGTCGATGTTCACATCAGCGAGTCAGGGGATATCTTTCTGGTGGCGCCTCACTATCAGGTGAACGAAGAAGATAGCTTCGTCCCTCTCAGTCGCTACGTTCAAGGTCTAAGCCAGCCCACCCATCAGCCGGCGCAAAAAATGGAATCAACAGTCCAGGCACAACCTGGTCCGGCTGCTCCAGCGGCAAATCCCATGTCTGCAGCTGTGACTGCGGCGCCGACCGATAATGGTGCCGCAGAGTCGGCCGTTACGCCTGCATCTAGTCCAGCTCCAGAGGTCACGCCGCCGTCCAAGAACGGCCTACTGCCGAAGGCCGGATCGCCCGTTGCTCCCAATGGTGCTGGAAAACCAGGAGCATTAGCTGCTGGGGCTCCGTCGGCAGTCCCAGCGTCACCGCCTCCCTCAAGTCCCGGTGGGCAGGATGTCGGTAACGAAAGTGCTGCTGGGCCTGTCGGAGACAGTGCAGCTACTCCAAAGTAAGCAGCTCTAGACACCTACCGATTTAGCGATTACATCCATGGGCTATGGATGAAGACTATGGATGATTTGAAGAACCGTTATCGTCAGGTGATAGCTGATATTGAGGCCGCCGTACGCGTGGCTAATGCACCGCAGCACGTACGGCTGTTAGCGGTGAGTAAAACTCATCCGGCGGTATCGATCCGCACTTTATATGAGCTTGGCCAGCGAGATTTTGGCGAAAATTACGTGCAGGAGATGGTCGCTAAAGCTGCCGAGCTTAGCGACTTGGCCGACCTGCGCTGGATTTTTATCGGCCGTATCCAGAGCAATAAAATGGCCGCAATTGTGCGGGTTGCCGCGGCCGTTCAGAGTTTGAGTGGTGAGCGTCACGCACGCCTTCTCGCGCAAGCTGCCAAAGTCCATGCGCCACGCTTGCCACTGCCCGTTCATATTCTGGTAAATGCAGGTGATGAGACCAGTAAGGACGGCGTCGGGGTGGCGGACGTTCTAACACTTGCTCGTGTGATCGAGCGCGAGTTACCTGAATTAGCGTTGCGCGGCATCATGGCGATTCCCCCTCCACTCTTGGATGTTAATCAAACTGACGCACCGGAGCTTTACCTCCAGTTGCGGGCTCTGGCAGACCAGGTCGGTGCCGGAGACCTTTCGCTTGGTATGTCTGGGGATTTACGGCCAGCGATTGCCGCTGGAACTAACTGCGTGCGCATTGGCACCGCGTTGTTTGGCCCACGGCGGAACTCGTGAGTAAGGCTTTTATTTTCTTTGGGTGTTCGTTATCATCCCGTAGAGATGAATCACCGAACAAATTAGATGTCGCAATCTCGTGGCACGAAGGGGATAGACATGTTTGGGCCGATAGCCGATGCCATTGCCCGCATTTTAGAAGTCATACTCAACCTGATTCAGGTGCTGGTGATAGCGTCGGTATTAATCAGCTGGGTTGGTGGTGATCCGGGAAATCAGATGGTTGGCGTAATTCGCAACCTGACAGAACCTCTCTACCGCCCATTGCGACGCTTAACACGTAATCTACCGGGGCCCATCGACTGGGCACCGATGATTGTGCTGTTACTGGTCATGTTCGTGCAGTACGGCATCATTCCTTATATCCGGATGGAAGGACGAGTTGGTCCCTAAACCTAAGGCGCTTTTAAAGGTCTTACTGACCATCATTTGGTCGGCGGTGCTGGGTGTCGCCTTTTATCACGTCACGGACCGCTTGCGGTCAGAGGCATATTTAAGCGCAGATCGCCTCTCGCCGCCACCACTGAGCCGTTTATCGACTTCGATGTTGAATGTCGTGACGCTTGGTCACCGTGGTCTTTACGACGACTTCGCCGACATTTGGTTGCTGCAGACGCTAGGTGATCAAAAAGTAAAACAGCTGGATCCAAAGGCTCTGGTCGATACCATTAAAATGGTGACCCGACATGGGCCTAAATTGGAATCTCTATACCTGCTAAGTTGCTTCGTTTTAGCCTTTGAACTACAGCAGCCCAATGAATGCCTTGGCATCACGATTGATGGGATCAAAGCGTTGCCTTTGAGTTGGCGCGTGCCAATGACTCAGGGTTATGTGGATGCTTTTCTCCTGAACGATCCCGCATCTGCGGCCCTCTATTATGAACTAGCATCATCGCGGCCAGGAGCTCCCCCGTACCTACGGGGATTTGCCACCAAACTGTCAGCCCGCGTGGAATTAACTCCGGAAGAACGCCAAGTAGCGAAGGAGCAGTTTTTCCGTACTCTTGGAATAGCGGAACGAGATGCTCCGAGCACCAGCGTGATAGAACCTAAAGTTGAGACTCAGGGGGGCGCCGCGGGTGCAAACTGAAGCAACAAGTAAAATTGCTGAAGACGTTGCCTTGGTTGATGTTCGCAAGGTTTTTCGCAGCGACTTGCTGCGTGGTCCGCAGGTCGCGCTTGAGAAGCTGACCTGCCGATTTCCTGCGGGGCGCTGCACGGGGCTCCTGGGACACAATGGTGCCGGCAAAACAACGACGATTAAATTGATCCTTGGTCTGCTAAAGCCAGATGCTGGCAATATTACTATTGGCGGCTCGCAAATCAGCCTCGAACAAAAGCGCCTGATTGGTTACATGCCAGAAGTGAACAAGCTTCCGGCGGCATTGACTGCACGGGAAGTATTGTTATTTCAGCTGCGGATGTTTGCGCCGGAATTTGCTGCGAAAGCCGCGGCAAAACGGGACGCGGTTGAAGCTGCGCTTGCTGCTGTCGAGCTGGGCGAACATGCGGACAAGTTGGTTGGTAACCTGTCAAAGGGCATGGCGCGGCGATTGGCCTGGGCCCAAGCCACGATTCATCAGCCTCGCGTTTTGATTTTGGATGAGCCGGCCTCTGGTCTAGATCCTTTAGCTTGCCGCCAAATGCTCGATTGGATTCGGGCGGAGAAATTGCGCGGCACAACGATCATCCTCTGCACTCATGAACTCGCGCAGTTGGTGACCTTGTGTCACCAGTACCACATCCTAAGACGCGGCAAATTGGTGGTCTCCGGGAGTTTAGGGCCAAACTCTGCACAGCAATATATAGTGCACGTATCTGGTCTGCGCGCGGATGGTTTGGAGCGTCTGGCAGAGCGCGAGGGCTTGCCGCCCTGGCGCCAATTGCGTCAGGAGGGTGTCCTGGCTGAATTGAGCTTTGTCGGCTATGAGCACAGTGCGCATTGGCTGCAAACTTTATTAGCGCACGGATATGTCGTCACTCACTTTGGGGTGGATGCACTGGCCTTTGAAGAAAATCTGCTGCAACATTTTGCGGGGGGTACCTAGATGCTCAGAGCGATAGGACTGGTTGCCTGGCAGACATTCACTCTGTTGCGTCGTGATAAAATGGTGCGAGCCGCAGTGATTGCGGGCTTTTTGACCACCGTGCTGGCGCTTTTGGCAAGTACTTGGAGTATTGAGGACCAGATCAAAATTTTGTTTGATGTCGGCTTCTTTTGCTTCCAGCTTGTGGGCAGCATCATGGCTATTTTCTGGGGCAGCAAAAGTGTCGGAGACTCGCGTCAGGATGGTGCCATTGAGTGGCAACTCGCGGCCCCTATAAGTCGCACGTCCTGGTTGCTTGGCAAATATCTTGGTCTGGCAGTGAGCACGTTGCTCCTTGGTGCGCTGCTTTTAATTATTTGGCAATTAGGGATGATTCTTGGTGACTATGGAATTTTGAGTATGGGGCAGCTAGCCGTGTACCTGCTCATGCTCCTCGGCTGGCTCGTGCTGCTTGCACTGTCCTTGTTGTTTTCTGTCTCGATGCGCTTTTCCCTGGCATTGTTTGCCGGTGTTGGGGGGTGGTTGGTCGGGTTGACGAGCGCTGCAGTTGCGGCTGCGCTAACGCCGGAAACTCCGCCCGAGGCGCAAGCCATAGTCAGGGTGTTGGCGCGTGCTTGGGACTTACAGGCATTCAACTTGGTGGACCGAGTGCTCGAGGCACCTGGGATCAGCCCCGCATCACTCCTCAATCACGTCGGCTATGGCCTTGTATTAATTGCTATATTTCTGACTGTCGCGGCTCTCGCTAGCCAACGCGGCGATATCGCTTAGTAAGGCTTATCAAGCTTTTATTAAAATGCTATACGGTCCGCAATAGATTGAGGGCTTGATAGTGGATTTCGGCGACTTTTCTTCAGATAAGCATCTGCGGCGCGAGCGTGAAGAGGCGCGGCTTTTGCGTAAGTCTAGGTGGTGGCAGACGCTGATCACCAAGGCGACCTGCTACTATTGCTCGAAATCATTGGAGAAATCGGAGGTCACCATGGATCACGTGGTGCCGATCGCGCAGGGCGGAAGATCCACCCCTGGCAACATCGTGCCGGCCTGCAAGCCTTGCAACAATCAGAAGCGCGATTTGACCGCTGCAGCATGGCTGCTCTATCTCGAGCAGGCGCGTCAGCCATAAAAATTTTGTTGTTGTCACGCCAAAGGTGGCTGACTCCGGAATGATGTGAAGATTCATCCAGGATTCATGATTTAGTGTGAAAATTTTCCTACTATGCGGGCTCGAGCGACTCCTATATTCCATAAGTAAATGATTTCACAGAATATTTATATATTAGAAAAAAATTCACGACAAAAGGGTTTTTTTGGATGAAAATTACCGATAGGTAATGCACGCGGGCCACTCCTCGGACAGAATTTCACGCCCGCCGGGGGGCTTATGCGACCTGTCATCCGTCAAAACCTCATGGGCGAGTTGGTCCTTTCGACAGGCGCTGGGACTCTCGCAAATGCTATCTCGGAGGCCGTCAAGGTAGGGGGGCTTCGCCGCCTCGCCCCCGGCATCTATACAACCGCAATTGCGGAAGAGCCGGCTGATGTTCTCCGGCGTAACCTATACCAGGTCCTGGGCGCGCTCTATGCAGGTGCGATTATCAGCCACCGTAGCGCCCTGGAGGCAGGCCCAGCCAAGCTGAGTGACGACTGGCACATCGTTCTCTCCTACAAGTACGACAAGAAAGTGCGACTCCCGGGCCTGACCGTGCATTTGGTCAAGGGGCCGGAGGCGCTCCCGGGCGACATGCCATTCGCTGGGGGGCTGCATCTCGCGTCTCCTGAACGGGCCTGGTTGGAGAATCTGCGCCACGTCAAGGCTCACGGCGGGTTCAGCAAAGTGCTCTCACAGGAGAAGCTAGAGGAGCATCTCGACGACTATATCCGCGTCAGCGGCGAGAACGCCTTTCGGGAGAGGATAAATGCCCTCCACCGCCTGGCAGAGGCTAACGGATTCACCCAGGAGGCGGAGAGATTCCAAAAACTGGTCGGGACCATGTTAAAGACTCGCACCGATGGGACCCTCAAATCGGACCGCGCGCAACAGAGGGCGACCGGCTTTCCCTATGATCCGGAGAGGGTCGTTCGCTTCGAGCGACTATTTCAGGCGCTTCGCCAACCGGCGAGCCTGCCCACGAAGCTACCCCTAGATGCGGTTCTCCACTCGGGTAGCGCTCCATCGACATTGTGCTTCTTCGACGCTTACTTCTCGAACTACATCGAGGGAACCCGATTCGAGATTGACGAAGCACGCGCCATCGCCTTTGAGGGCAAGATTCCCGACCGGCGTCCGGACGGACACGACATGCTCGGCACCTTCCGTACGCTGATGGGGATAGCCTCGACTCGTCCCGAGACTTGGGCGTCATACGGAACGATGGCGGCTGACCTAATGCGTTACCACGCGTCGATCATGAAGGCACACCCGGACAAGCTTCCTGGCCAGTTCAAGAGTGTCCGCAATTTTGCTGGCTCCACTGCCTTCGTCGAACCAGAGCTGGTGGAAGGGACACTACATAAGGGCTTCGAGTTCCTCCAGGCGCTTGAGCCCGGTTTCGCTCGCGCTGCCTTCGTCAAATTCCTGGTGGCCGAGGTACACCCCTTTACGGACGGCAACGGCCGATTGAGCCGAATCGCCATGAACCGTGAGCTGTACGCGGCGTCCGAGGTACCCATCATCATCCCGACGGTCTACCGCTTGGACTACCTTGGCGGCGTGAAGAAGCTAACGCGCAGCGACAATCCGGCCGTCTATATAAAGATGTTGAAGCGCGCCCAGTGCTTCACCGCATCCATCGACTATACGACCTTCGAATCTGCACAGCGGACGCTGGCCCGAGCCAAGGCGTTCTCTGACGACCCAGAGGACGTTCTTCTCTTCTGAATAAGGCGTGAGCTTTGCCAGATACTCCGCTATTACCGAGGAAGTTGCGGCCTTTGCCGATATCACAATGGCTGATCTGAGGCGATGGCGCTAGTTACGACCTGCTATTACGGCCCTTTGCACAGCCTCATAAAATAAGACACCAGAGCTAGAAATACCAGGGCCTGGGCGTATACCCATACCTTACCTGTCAGGCCGATGGGACCCTTGCTGGATTTGCTTTTGCCGGCTTTTGGGGTGACGCGCGCGGTGCGCTGGCGGCGCCTAGCATCAGCTAAATTCACGACATTTTTTTCGTTATCGTCGTCACTCATCCAGGTTTCTAGCCCTTTACGCTGTTGCATTATCATACTACAACATTACACTTTATTGTCACAGTGACGCTTCTAAGCCGGCGTACTTTGTGACCCCGTCGAGCCTCAGGAGAGCCAGCTTGCAAAGTGCATCAGCGTTGAAGGTTCTGGTCGTCATTCCTACTTATAACGAGGTCGACAATATCGCGACTTTGACGGCAGGAATTCGTCAGCATGCTCCCGACGTGGACATCTTGTTCGTCGATGATAATAGTCAAGACGGCACGCCGAAGGTGATTGCTGAGCTTCAGGCAGAGCATGTCGACCGGGTATTTCTCATTAGTCGCAGCGGTAAGCTCGGTCTGGGTACAGCCTACGTGGCCGCCTTCAAGTGGGGCCTGGCGCGTGGATATGACGTGCTGATTGAGATGGATGCCGATCATTCCCACAGGCCGGAAGATTTGGCGGCGCTGCTGAAGGTTGTGCCAGCAAGTCCGGTAGTCATTGGTAGCCGGTATATCCCTGGTGGCGGTACGCGCAATTGGAGTCGCTTTCGCCGCTTTATCAGCATCGGTGGTAGCCTTTATGCTCGCACCATTTTGGGTCTTAAGGCGCGCGATTTGACTGGGGGGTTTAATGCCTGGCATCGGCAAGTGTTGGTAGATATCAATCCCGACCGCATCCGCAGTGAGGGTTACACCTTTCAGGTCGAACTTAAATTTCGCGCCCATTTAGCCGGATATTCGCTGCGCGAAGTCCCCATCTTGTTTGTCGAGAGGCGCGCGGGCCAATCAAAAATGGCCGGCAGCATTGTCGTCGAGGCGATTTATAGAATTTGGTTGCTTGCGGCGCAACGCGGCAACATCAGGCGGGAGATAGCGCAACAGGTGAGTGAATCACCTGCGACGTTGGGTTCGCGCGGGTGATTGCGATCGATAAGTTGATGACTAGTTCAGGAATAATTTAGGGCCATCCGTCCAAGGTGATCGCTCAAATATTCATTTCTCAGGCGGTATAAACACCAGATTTTACGTTCCTGGTCATACACGAACCACTCTATCCCATGGCTGACAGCAAAGCTTAAATGCATCGTGGCTAGTATACGGGCCCGGCTAATTAATTTGACGCCGTTGTTATAAACGGACTCCACATAGCGCTCCGTATGACTGTTCAGGTCTTTGATGCGGTAAACCTCCATCAACAAATCGTCGCGCGACCTCTCGTGATTAGGGGCGTTGCAAAACACATCGAAAAGTCGCAGTGTCATCGGCCTTCGGGTCAAGTCCAGGCTAGTATTGTTGCAGATTACTTGATGCTTCCGCACATTGATCCGCGGAAGTAAGGGCTGGTGTCTTACACTCGTGCCTCTGGCGAAGGCGGAGGTTATTGGAGTGGGTGCAGCCGGATCATCCCAGTCTTTGATCAGATTGGCGATGACACCGAACATTGCGGCGCGGCGCGCCAGCTCCTCTATGGGAAACAGCTCGTTCACGGAAGTGGTCCTTACTTTTTTGCTCTCGTCTCTGGACGGCCCTTTTTTCATCAAGGTGAGTGCTTGTGTCAACGCTTGGGGCTTCGCAACAAGCTGATGTCATTATGTCATCGCCTAAGGAGCGGCCAAACGCGCCATGGTGGCTGGTCTAGATGGGTAGGCGTGATATTTACAAAGTAATAATTTCGATTTGGCGCCAGGGCGCATAAGGTGCTTGAAGGGTGATATCAAAAAGCTAAGAGAGCGCGAGCGCCTCTCTAGAATAAATGCAACAGTCCTCCGTAAAGGGTTTTAACTATGGTCGCATCTTACGGTTACGCAGTTAAAGAAGCCAAAGTGCCATTAGTACCGTTCAAATTCGAACGGCGCGAACCTCGCGATCTCGATGTAGTTATTGAGATTACGCATTGCGGCGTTTGTCACTCCGACATCCATCAGGTGCGTAATGAGTGGGGAAACTCGATGTTTCCTATGGTGCCGGGACACGAGATTGTCGGCAAAGTTGTGCGTGTTGGCAGTAAAGTGAGCAAGTTCAAGGTCGGTGATTTGGCGGCCGTTGGGTGTTTGGTGGATTCATGCCGAACCTGTGTAAACTGCAAAGATGGTCTCGAGCAGTACTGCCAAGGCGGCATGATTGGGACTTACAATAGCTTTGAGCGCGATGGCAAAACACCTACCTACGGCGGCTATTCGAATAACATCGTCGTCGACGAAGCCTTCACTTTAAAAGTGCCGCAGAATCTGGACGTCGCGCGGGTGGCACCACTCCTATGCGCAGGGATTACGACTTACTCACCTATGCGGCATTGGGGCGTGACGAAGGGCCAAAAAGTGGGCGTCGTGGGTCTCGGTGGCCTAGGCCATATGGGAGTGAAATTTGCGCGTGCATTTGGCGCACATGTCGTGTGCTTCACGACATCCCCACAAAAGAAGGCCGATGCCTTGCGGTTGGGCGCTCATGAAGTGGTTTTGTCAAAAAATGCCGATGAAATGCAGCAGCATGTTGGCAGCTTCGACTTTATCCTCGACACGGTGTCGGCACCCCACGATCTCAACGCCATGTTGGGCCTGCTGAAGCGAGACGGCACCCTGTGCTTAGTTGGGATTCCGGACAAAGATCCGAGTATCGCCGCTTTCAACCTGGTCTTTGGTCGCCGGAGCTTGGCTGGGTCCTTGATCGGGGGCTTGCCGGAGACCCAGGAGATGCTCGATTTCTGCTCTAAGCACGAAATCATGAGTGATATTGAGCTGATACCTATTCAGCAGATCAATGAGGCTTACGAACGCATGCTCAAGAGCGACGTCAAATACCGCTTTGTTATCGACATGAGTACTCTGAAGCCGGTCTGAGGGCGGTTCAGTTTCGGGCTAGGGCTGCCGATACCTGCTCAGTAAGGGCGGGGAGGCAGCCACATGATATACGAGTCAATTCCCATCGAATTCTTTGTGTCGCAGACCTATGATTCTGAGCCGGTAAGTATGCTCGTGGAAAATTGGCGCATTGAGCCCGATACGATCATCAAAAACGTCGTCGAGCACTTCCGCGAATTGGGCATTTTTGCTGTGAAATTTAGTGAGCGAAAGCTCCTGCAGGAGGCAATGATCACCTACATGCGAACGTCCCCGGAGATCGTACGCATGGTCATAAAGTCCGACCAAGACGAAGCCAAGCGTGCGAAGACTCGGCACGCCGACTAGTCTGATGCACAAGTTCGGGCCGTCTCAGGCTTCCCGGGTGTCTAGTGACAGCGCATGGATTTCCTGGCGCATCATGTCACCGAGTGCTTTGTAGATCAGTTGGTGTTGTTCAATCAGGCCTTTGCCTTTGAATTCACTGGCCCTAACGACCAACTGCCAGTGGTCGCCACCACCGGTGAGATCGGTCGCTTTGATTTGCGCCGATGGTAGCTGTTCTTTAATCTTGGCGATGATGATATCAGCCGTAGTCATGTTTAATCACTCCGCTCAAAGGAGCTGAACTATGCCACGACTTTATCTCGCCAGCAACAATGCCCACAAGGCGACCGAGTTAACAGCGCTATTGGCGGCCTTGTCACCGCCTTGGGAGGTTCAGCTAGCGCGCGATCTGGCACCAGGGATCACCTGGGAGGAAGTGGGCGATAGCTTTCTCGCCAATGCCAAGATCAAGGCCGAGGCTTTAAGGGCTCATACGGGCGCCTGCGTGCTGGCAGATGACTCGGGACTAGTTGTCGACGTCTTGGGAGGCGCGCCTGGTGTGCATTCGAGTCGATACGCCGGTGTCGATGGCGATGATCTAGCTAACAATGCAAAGTTGGCCGCTGCTATTAAAAGCTATGCAGAGCAAGATCTGGCGGCTCGATTTGTCTGTACGCTCTATTTTATCGACGAATCAGGGCAGGGCCATGAGTTCACTGGGGTGCTCGAGGGGCAGCTGACCCACTCAGCACGAGGTAGCCATGGGTTTGGCTACGATCCGTTATTTGTGCCGAAGTTATCTGACCCAGCTTGGCAGGGGCGGACCCTCGCCGAAATACCGGGTCCCGTTAAGAACCAAATTAGTCACAGAGCACTGGCCTTTGCCGCTTTGGGGCAATGGTTGTCCAAGCGATGAATCATTCCAACGGGCAAAGTTTAGGGCGTCGCCGGTCCAGCTGTCTTTAGTTTTTGGCGAGCTAGCTTCTCGTAATCGAGGAACTCGCGACTGGTGTGGATCCAGCCAAAGTCCTTGTGAATCAGCGACTCTTTCAATTCAGTTTGATATTTCGTTGGCTCTAAAAGGTAGCTGCTCAAAATTTGCGTGGCTGCTTCTGGATCGTTCATTTTAGCGTAGCAGCGCGCGAGCAGAAATATGGCTTGTCTGGCGCTGTTTTCTTCATCAGCCCATACCTGGCGCTGTTGCACCTGGTCTTGGACATATTTGAGGGGCGCTAGTGCGTCACGACATTGGTCGAGCTGGCGATAGGAATCACCGAGATGATAAAAGCCTACGATATCAAGCTCGCCGTTGACTCTGGCTTTTTCGAAGCCTTTAGCGGCAGCCTTGAATTTCCGGCTATTGTAAGCGGACGTGGCGGCCATGTAATCAGCTGATTGTTTAGCTTTGCTTTTGCCGGCACTCATGGTGCCCTTGGTCGCAAGTTGTGGCTGCTGGAGCAGATAAGGAGTGTCCAGGAGGCAGGGCACGTTGCCGCTGCCGTCGCAGCAAATCTGTTTTACATTTGCGGTTAGGCGCTTGAAGTTGATGGCGGGACACGTCAACGTAGTTGGTGGAGCAATCATCATAAATACAGTCTGCCCTGCCAGCCCTCCCTCTTCAGGGTTAAGGCCCTTGGCGACTGCTTTGGACATGATGACTTTGGTTTTTACATAAAGTCCGCGGTAGCTATCGAAAAACTGCGTGCGACCAGCGCGGTCGAGCCCAGCTACCCAGGAATACTTGTCTTTCTTGGTGTCGAACGTTGATTCCGGTTCGATCGTTTTGCAGCCATTGATTTCGACGACCACTGGTCCGCTGATCAGGCTCATGCACTCGGCGTTAGCTCTATGCGGGAGGGAAGATCCGCCCAACAGAACGGCCATGGTGGTCTGCAGGATGCTTCGGACACCTGTTTTCGTCCGCAGTATAGGCATCTCGGCTCTCCGATAAATCTTAAAAATTATTGAAGCTTTTCCCATATTAATAGAATAGCGGCCAAAGTCAAAGCTTGGCCCAGTGATTAAAGATTGCCGACCTTGCACCGATGGATGCTTGAAACGATATGTCCACGTGTCCCGAGATGGCTTGCGCAACTCGGCACGACTAGTCAGGGAGAGGATCACGTCATGGCTATGCAAAAACTGGTTATATGCTGGAAAGCTGCGTTAGTTTTCGCAGTTAGCTTTGGCGGGATGACCGCCTGTTCAAGCAATAATACGGATGAAGATGCCCTAGCGCCTAGTGCGGAGGGTGAGGGGGAAGCCCCAGTGGCGTCTGAAGCCGCTGCGGACGATCAGGCACAGGCGGCCCCGGCTACTGGCGTTGCTGGTGCCTCAGCCGAGCAGGTGGCTTCAGCTGCTGCTGCCAATGTCGCAGCTCCGGTTGATGCCGCTGCGGATGGCCAGGCGGGAGCTGCGGCGCCCATTGCCGGTCAAGTTGCGTCGGCTCCTGCGGAAAAATCGCGGGTTGTGCGCCATGTTAAAGTAAAACTAGCGCAGCTTAGAGCAGAGCCTTCGGCTTCAGCTAAATCGGTTGGCCGCCTTGTGCGCGGCGATCGGATACTTGTAGACTTGGAAAAAGGTTGGGGGCGAATCGGTGACGGCATTTATATCAAGCTGAGCGATACGGCTGCCAAGCCCGTAGCGGCAAAGAGACGTCCATCTGAGTGGATGCCGCCAGCGCATTAACCCGCACTAGGCCTTCAGAAAATCCCGACTTTTGTGATAGGGTCCCCGTGGCTTTAACATGAGGGAAGGGATTGCATGAGCACGGGCACCAGTGACGGCCGGCAAGATTACGATTTCCGCAGTATTGAGAAAAAGTGGCAGGACTACTGGGACCTTCACCAAACGTTTAAGACGGTCGAAGTACCCGGTAAGCCTAAGTGCTATATCCTCGACATGTTTCCGTATCCATCTGGGGATGGCCTGCATGTTGGACACGTCGAGGGCTATACGGCGACTGATATTTACGCCCGCTTTCAGCGTATGCGTGGATTCAACGTGTTGCACCCTATGGGCTGGGATGCGTTTGGACTGCCAGCTGAACAATATGCGGTAAAAACTGGTCAGCATCCACGCCTCACTACCAAGGCCAATACCGAGCGTTTTCGGGGCCAGATAAAACGCCTTGGGATGTCCTACGATTGGTCGCGCGAGATCGATACTACGGATCCACGCTATTATAAGTGGACTCAGTGGATCTTTCGCAAGTTGTACGAGAGGGGCCTGGCTTATGAATCTTTTGAGCCGGTCAATTGGTGTCCAGAGCTGGGGACGGTTTTGGCGAATGAGGAAGTCATCGACGGCAAGTCTGAGGTCGGTGGTTTTCCAGTCATTAAAAGACCCATTCGGCAGTGGGTACTGAAGATTACTGCCTATGCAGAAAGGTTGCTTGCGGACCTTGATGATTTGGATTGGCCAGATAGCCTCAAGGAAATGCAGCGTAACTGGATTGGTAAGAGCACCGGCGCACATGTGCGTTTTAAGGTCGCTGGTCACGACGGTGACTTTGAAGTCTTTACGACACGTCCGGATACACTGTTTGGTGCCACGTTTTGTGTCTTGGCTCCGGAACATAAACTAGTCAGCGAGATTACTACGCCGGCGCAAAAAGCGGCGGTCCAAGACTACGTCGAGACTGCTAAAGTAAAATCCGATATTGAGCGCAGCGCTCTCGGTAAAGAAAAAACCGGCGTCTTTACGGGCGCCTATGCGGTTAATCCGGTGAATCAGGAGAAATTGCCGATTTACGTCGCCGATTACGTGCTGATTTCCTATGGCAGCGGCGCCATCATGGCGGTGCCTGGTCATGATGAGCGTGACCACGAATTTGCGCGTAAGTATGAATTGCCGATCAAGCGCGTGCTCTCTGGTGGAGCTGAGGCTGACATTACTGTGGCCGCACACACCGGCGACGGCGAGTTGATGAACTCTGAGTTTCTGAATGGTTTAGATAAGTCCGCTGCGATTGCTAACATGGTTGAGTGGCTCGGAGCGAAGGAACTTGGACGCGGAGCTGTCACCTACAAGTTGCGTGACTGGCTGTTCTCGCGTCAGCGCTATTGGGGTGAGCCTTTTCCTTTGGTTCACGATAAAGATGGTAAGCCGCATCTGCTAGACGATTCCGATCTACCAGTGACTCTGCCTGAGTTGGATAATTTTAAGCCAGCGGGCGACGGAGAGTCTCCGTTAGCGCGAGCGCAAGACTGGCTCGAATACAAAAAAGACGGCGAGACATTCCGTCGTGAGACCAACACCATGCCGCAGTGGGCAGGCTCTTGTTGGTATTACCTGCGTTACATCGATCCTGATAATCATGCTGAGCCTTGGAGTGCCGCAAAAGAGAGCTACTGGATGCCAGTAGACCTTTATGTTGGCGGCGCGGAACATGCCGTGCTGCATCTACTTTACGCTCGATTCTGGCATAAAGTGCTTTACGACTGCGGCTTGGTGTCGACAAAGGAGCCGTTTAAAAGGCTCTTACATCCCGGTATTGTCCTCGGTGAAAATAACGAGAAGATGTCGAAGAGTAAGGGTAACGTCGTTAACCCAGATGACATCGTACGTGAATGGGGTGCCGACTCCCTGAGGCTCTATGAGATGTTCATGGGGCCGCTGACCGCAGCTAAGCCTTGGCAGACAGCAGGTATCAACGGCGTATACCGCTTTTTAAAGCGGGTGCAGCGCTTAGTGCTGCAAGAGAACGGGGCATTGAGTGAAAAGTTGACGGATGCACCGATGAGCGAAAGTTTTCAGCGCACCCTGCACAAGACCATCAAGAAGGTGGGTGAAGACTCCGCTATCATGCAGTTTAATACTGGAATTTCTGCAATGATGGAGCTGGTAAACGCTGCCTATAAAGAGCCAGCAGTCAGTCGTCAGGCAGCAGAAACTTTAGTGCTTTTGCTGGCGCCTTATGCGCCTCATTTAGCGGAAGAGCTTTGGGAGCAATTGGGACACAAAGGCACTTTAGCCTATGCGCCGTGGCCTAGCTTCGATCTGGCTTTGACCGAAGATGATCAGATCACCATCTCGGTCCAAGTCAGCGGTAAGTTGCGCGGTACGCTTCAAGTGGCAGCAGCTAGCACCAAGGACCAAATCATCGCTGCGGCTAAAGAGCTAGAGTCAGTGCAGCGTCATTTGGAAGGTAAAACCTTAGTCAAAGAGATTTTTGTACCGGGCAAAATCATCAACTTCGTAGTGAGGTGAAGGCGTGTATTTGTGGTTGAAATGGTTACATGTAGTCAGTGTCATCAGCTGGATGGCTGGAATACTCTATCTTTACCGCCTGCTGATTTACCTATCTGAGCGTGGCGCAAACGCAGACATCAAAGGCCTTTTGGTACTGATGTCGCGGCGGCTGTTTAAATACATCACAGTACCGGCGGCGGCGGTCAGCTATGTCGCAGGCCTCGGCATGGTTGCCGTGGTGCCAGCGATTGCCAAGGGCCATTGGTTTGGCGCCAAGTTTATTTTGGTCCTGGCTCTAACACACTATACCGTCAAAGCTGGGCTGCTGATCGGCCGCTTTGAAAAAGGTGCGGATAATTTGCCTAGTTCTAAACGTTTGCGAGTTTTGAACGAAGTGCCGACCGTACTTATGCTGGTCATCGTGTGGTTGGTGCTGTTCAAGCCGTTCTGAGCTATGGGGTCAGGCACTCTCCGTAACTATCTGAAATCAATCCTAGACCACTGCGCGTGTAAGATATGCGCTATCCCTGGCGGTTATGCGCTAGGGATACATCTTGCTTATTACCCACCCGTGCAATTACTCATAATGTTGTTCATCTCTTTGCATAGATTGATTACAGCAGTGCTGTTGGGCTCTTGAAGTGTGGCAGGTTGCGAACTAGGATCTTTTTGGGCATGACAACCGCTTGTCTCCTTATCCTTATGTTTCCATGTTTCATCGGCTCCCTCGCCCACCTTCGTATAAGTCTCATTGCATTCGCATTTATATTTCACCCAACCACATGGAGCTTCACCGATTATCTCTCCGTTGCCAGCTCTTCTAGCAACTTCATAGGTGCATGCTTCGCTCGGTTTGGAGTTGTCTTTGCACTGATTTTGTTGGCCGTTTTGGTTGTTAAAATCGTTAATTCTGTCAGCAAAACCCTGGCCTGCCTTGCCGCATCCATAACCGACTAAATTGCCGCAAACAGTGGCTGCGCCTACACCTTTTGCAGCTTTTTGAACGCCGGAACCTGCTGCACCTACTCCTTCCCCAATGCCTTTAGCGGCAGCACCTACGTCTTTACCCGGCGTTAAATTTAATGCCGCGTTTACGCGTGCTGACGACGATTGCGGAAGGGCGCTGATCACGGCCGCTGCGTGGGTTGCACGCAAGATTTCCTGCGGAGTGTATTTCTTAGCAAGCGTTTGCTTTGCCGCCGAGTTTTCCACGGCCTTAAGATTATCAGCTATATAATTCTCAGCTAGCTGGAAGTCTTGCACCGTTATCCTTGCTGATGTTTGATTTCCTAGAGACAAAAGTTTGCGCAAATTACCTTTAAATTTGTAAGGCTGCTTGGTGGCTAGGCTTTTGACTCGCTGATCGAAGTCGTTAAACACAAAGTCCCCGACCTTGCCCACTTTTGGCAAAGTCTCGCTGAGACTAGTTGTCTCGTTATTGAGTGCCGCATCTAGGGAACTTAAGAACTCCTTGGAGGTGCTTGCGAGCGAGTACACGTCAAACAGTGCGCGGGCACTCTCCGAAATAGTACTTTCTAAACTACTATTGGAATTCTGGTTAGAGCAGCTTAGTGCTAGCACAGTGGTGCCTGCCATCACCCCGATAGTTGCTCTTTGCAAAACGAAGCGAACGCGTGTGTTCAGCGACAAAGCCGATTGGCAGCTCTTTCTCATGCTTTTCTCCACGGTCTCTAAATTGGTTGTCTCGTTAAAAACACATAAAAAAAGAATCATTGTTGATATTTGGCTTTATCGGTAAAAAGCTGAAAAAACTTTAATGTTTTTTGGGTGGGGTCAGGCACTCTCCGTAACTATCTGAAATCAATTGACTATAATGGATTTCAACATGTTGCAGCCAGTGCCTGACCCCAAACGATTAAAGATGGTATTATAAAGGGGTAACCACGCTAATTGACCCCCTTTCACACACTGAACCAATATTGCTTTTTAAACGACGCTACCGGAGACTCCGGCGACAGCATTTCTTAGTTCTGCAGAGCACTGCGGTGGCGCTGATCAGCGCTTCCGTGGCTTTATGTTTGTTTGCCTACTCGTGGTCGCAGTTTGAAGGTTATGCTCTTTCAAAGATCGATAGTTCCGTTGAGCGCGCGAGCAAAAAAATCGGGGCGCCCATCGTAATTGGGCGCGTGGATATTGGCTTGGGTGGCGCTCGCTTTTTCGATGTGCGGATCGGTAGTGAGGCTCAGGTGGTCATCAGCTCCATGCGGGCTGATTTGAATATCAATCCGCTTGACTCTAGTTTTGGTGAAATCAGCAGCATCGCCATCGCAGATATGCGGATAAAGGCGACGGAAAAGCAGGTACGCGCTCCGCTGCTCGGTGGCGAGAATACTATGAGCGATCTTTCTGATCGCAGCCAAGAGGCACAGCGTACCATTGAAAAACTTTTTGCCTCACTACCCAGTCCTGAGCTGTCGATGGGTAGTGTGGGTATCACTTTGCTAGATTCCGATGGTGAAGCTGCGCTTAGCGTGCAGGGACTTAAGCTTTCGGTCGAGCGCGAAGCCAGTCGAGTATTGTTGCGACTTGGTGAGTTGAAGACTCGTAGTGGTATTCGCGAGCGTGATCTGTTGGCGCGATTTGAGCTCAGCCCTAGCGCGAAAGATTACCGCTTTTTTCTGCGGCGTAAAGATGGCTCCAATCGCAATAAAAATGCTTGGGGGGTGACTGGGATCCTGCAGAAGGACCTACGAAATATTCAGCTGACTGCAGATATGCACTCAATGCCATCTTTCATAACACCGATCTTCAAAGATCTGCCGATAGGTCTTAAGCAACTTCGTGGGCGAGTGATTTTAGAGCTGACCCGAGGGGAAAATCTCTGGCAGTTTAATACGCAGGTTCAGAGTCAAGGTAGCATCGTTCAGCTGCCGCTCGTGAGTTCACAGCCACTTGGACCGGTCTACTTCGACCTCAAGGCGTCGGGATCCTATCAGCCCACCTCGCGCCTCTTAACCATCGACAGTGGCACCGTCAGTCTGCCGAATAATGTGAACCGTGAGTACGGGGATCGCGCAGCGCGTTTTGCGCTCAACGGTAGCTGGCAGATGGAGCCACCGTCCTTAGGCGGTCAGGTGGTAAACGCGCATTTGAGTCTGCCGTCTACGCCATGCCAAACCGCCTTGAATGCGGCGCCCCAAGGATTGCTGCCAGCACTGAATGGTTTTCGCCTCAGTGGTGACGTAGCTGCTACTTTAGATATCAGTATGAAGACGCGCAGTCTCGGAGATGCTTATGTCTCGCTGCATGACGCGTTATTTAACTGCAAAGTTGATGAAGCGCCTTATGCTTACTCAGCCGAGAGGCTCAACGGTCCCTTCTCGATCCGCCGGCAAGTCACTAAAAATGCACTACCGATTGATATCGAGGTCAGTCCCAGTTCTCCGACTTATGCCTCACTAGATAAAGTTTCGCATAACGTGAATTCAACCTTCGTTGCCTCTGAGGATGCTGGATTTTATCTACACAAGGGCGTCGATGTTAATGCCATTGCAAGTGCATTGCGCCGAGACCTAAGCGAGCAGCGTATCGCCCTGGGTGGCTCGACGATCACGATGCAAACGGTAAAGAACTTGTTTCTGACGCCCGAGCGAACGATGACCCGAAAGGCGCAGGAGATCTTCCTGGCCTGGCACTTGGAGCAAATTCTAAGTAAGGACCGCATTCTCGAAATCTATGTGAATATTGTCGAGCTAGGCCCCGGTATTTACGGCATAACTACGGCATCGCAGCGCTTTTTTGGTAAAAGTCCCGATGGTTTAAACTTGGTCGAGGCGGCTTATCTGGCGAACTTGTTGCCGAGCCCCAAGATTCGTTATCGCTATTTTTGCCAGGGACGCGTGACCGCTAATTTCCGTGAACTAGTCAACGGCCTGCTCAAACGCATGGTTAATCTACGCCATATCACGAGTGAGCGATTCGTGGAGGCTCTATCAGCCCCCATACAGTTCAATGAAGACGCTAGGTTACTAGCTCCAGACTGTAATGTGAAGACAGTGAATGCCGCTAGCCGAATCCCATGATGGACTCGTCTGCTGGGCTCGTCTGCTGGGCTCGTCTGCTGGACTCGTCTGCTGGACTCCTTGCCAGTGAGCCAGTGAGATGATAAGAGCTCATGCCACTGTGTACTAACCCTATTCCCTCTGAGGCTTCACTTTATGAGTTTTTTGCGCGTAATTTTACTTTCCGCGGTAGCCGCTCTGTCCCTGACAGCATTCGGCGCTGACTACCCTTACTGCACCAACGGCAGCAATACCGGTAATGGATATGGCTGGGATCCTGCGGTGACCGATCCTAACGGCTCGCATTCGTGCCGTGTTCAGGAGGGGCAGCCGCCATCCGGTCCAGCCGCGATGCCAGGGGGCAACAATTACTGTGATACTCCCACCTTTACCTGTGGCAACGGCAGCACGGTGAGTTGTTGGTCGAGGGCTGGCGATATTTATCATCGTGCTACCTGTAACTGGGATGAGTTTAATTATTCCGTTAGCTGCTTTGTGGCTGATGCCAATGGCGTTGTAACATCCCAATTTTCCGACTTCTGTTGGACGAGACCATAGCGCGATTCACCATTAGAAGGTGTTTGACGCTCCGAACGCCTTTTAATGGGTACCCCGTGCCTTCCCGTTATCTTGGGGTGAAGACGGTGGATGCCGCTAGCCGAATCCCATGATAAAGTCCTCACCGGCCTGAAGCAGGCATGAGAGAGGGTCCATCATGAAAGCCATTCCGTTAACTGAGTCGTTATACAGCTATATCCTGGCGCATACGCCACCACCGAGCCAGGTCCTGGCAGCTTTGGTGCAGGAGACGCTCACGATACCTGGATCAGGAATGCTCATTGCTCCTGAGCAGGGCGCGCTCATGAACCTACTGGTGAAACTGACCGGAGCGCGCCGCATCGTTGAAATCGGCTGCTACACGGGCTATAGCGCGATCTCGATGGCTAGTGGTCTATCCGAGGGTGGTAAATTATTTACCCTCGATATTGATGCGGATACCACACTTATGGCGAAGCGTTACTTCGCTGCGGCAGGGTTAGAAGACAAAATTGAGCTCCGCATTGGTCCAGCCTTGCAGTCTCTGCACTCGATGATTGCGGAGTTCGGCGTTGGCAGTTTCGACATCATGTTCATCGATGCCGATAAAGCTAACAGCATGAACTATTATGAATGTGGCCTGCAGCTGCTGCGCAGCGGTGGCTTGATCATGTGCGATAATGCGCTGTGGAGTGGCACAGTTGCAGATGAAGCCAACCAAGAGGCCGATACAAATGTGCTGCGCACTTTCAACGATTTCATCGCCAAGGATGACCGGGTTGACCGGGTGATGCTTAACGTATCTGACGGCCTTTATCTTTGCCGGAAGAAGTAGTTCTTTTTATATGCGACTCTTTAGCAGAATGTGAGGGTGCCAGCCCTTACCTGCCCTGACTAACTGCCCTGATCTCGCAACCAGAGGTGATGTCGCACGGCGGCCACTCACTATGAGCCTCTGATTTATTAATATTAAATAAATATATTTTGTTTTTAAAATGGGCGTGTTAAAAAGCCGCCTCTTCAGTTAACAAACTATATTCTGAGGGTTAAATCATGATCGCAAAGAAATCTTTAAGTATCGGCGCTAAAGCTGCAGTACTGGCTATGATGCTCATTTCGGGTGCAGCATCCGCCCAAGAGTGGTCGGAAGAATGTCTTTGGCCAGGTAGCTGGGACTCGGCTTACGTCCCTTGTGTCTCCGCCGTTGACTACGGTAACGGCAACGTCGATCCAGGTTGGAGAGGCGACAACAACAATAATGACTCTTCCAACAAATGCTACGCGTACAACCGCGATGGCAGAGATTGCTCCTTCGTTGGCTACTCGGAAGGCCAAGAAGGCACCCCATGGGGTTCAGGCAGCGGCAAGTTCCGTTGCACCGAAGGCTGTTTGCAGTCCGTCGGTCAATAAGCAGTCACGGCCTTAAAGGCAACTCCGCATGATTTTTGCCGCCTCAGGGATGAGGCAGCTTAAATACTCAGGCGGTGGATCTGCGGCCAGCACTGGTCCACCGAGTATTTGCCCTGGCTATCTACTTTGATGGTAGCTGCGTGATTACGCATGTCGTGGGTAAAGAATAGCATCCAGTGGTCACGAACTGCGGTCTCGTAGAGATCTTTCTTCTCGTCGATCACTAGTTCTGCATAGCGATCGTAGCCCATAGTTACAGGCAAGTGTAGCCAAGGCACGCCAGGGACTAGATCACCGCAGAAAATGACTGTGTGCTGGTCACCGCGAAATACCGTGTGCATATGTCCCGGTGTATGTCCGTTGCTGAAGCGGAACGATAGTCGGTCCGGAAATAGCTCGGGGGTGCTGGTGCCATCGATCAAAAGCAGGCGACCGCTCGCCTGCAGTTTGTCGGTCAAACCAGGGATGAAGGATGCGCGGTCCCTAAAGTGCGGATTTACGGCTCGTTCAAAGGCGGTCCTGCTGACGACGTAACGGGCATTGGGAAAGAGCAGTCGATCGTTACCAGCGGTGATTTCTGCATAGCTAGGTAGCAAGCCACCGGCGTGATCGAAATGCAGATGGGACAGAATGACCACGTCAATATCTTTTTCCGTCAATCCTAATGTTTCGAGGCTGGCAAGTAATTTGTGTTCTGATTCTGTTACACCGTAACGCTCGGCCAGCTTCGGTGGAAAAAAAACGCCGATTCCCGTTTCACAGAGTATGCGTTTATTTTGATATTCGATGAGCATGCCGCGGCACGATAAGTGGACTCGGCCGCGTTCATCCGACGGAATCCAGCTTTCCCACACTGCGCGCGGGACATTGCCAAACATGGCGCCACCGTCCAGCCATTGAGTATTGCCTTCAATTGCAGATAGTTTTGGGACCATGGGATTCATCCTAGAAATAAAATTTGAGGCATCAATCAATGGCGAATTCACTGTCGCAAAAAGGGCATCAGCGGACAAGTGATTATTCTTTAGGCGATTCGGCGAAAACGCTTATGTACGAGGGACTTCCGGCGGTCTCAGGGGTAGTTATCAACACATGCTGTGGATAACTCTAAAGGTCTAAGTGTTTTGGGTGTGTGCATCTAATAAGCGGCCCGAGCCGTCAGTAATCGCGAGATTTTTAAGGTATTTCGATGGGAGGGAAACATTGCGGTTGAAGCGGAAAAAAATTTAAATAAAACGGTAGCCTTTTGAAGTGCGGTTCTCTAAGGTAACCCGTCGTCCCCGCGGTATCTGAGTAAGGTTTGACGTTATGTTTCATGGAATGAGCGCTCTAAGGTCTATTTTTATAGCGGTACTGTGTCTGAGTACACATGCTTATGCTTGGGGCGAGCGCGGACATCATTCTGTAGCGATAGTTGCTGCTCGACTCAGCGCTCAGGAGTTGGGCCCCGATGTATCTCTGTCGCGCATTTTAATTGATAAAGAGTTCATGCTAGCCCACTTGGCTAATGTGCCTGATATTGTTTGGCGTAGTATCGATCAAGCAACGACAGACTTAAACGTATCGACGCATTTCATTGACATCGAATATGTCGCCGCTTCACCCACCTTAGTTTTGCTGCCGCGTACGTTTTCAGCCACTCAAACTGCGGTTCGTGAGCGCTGTAAATTGACCACCCTGGCTAATGACACAATATGCAGCGATATAGCTGCCAATGGCAGCGATGCCATTGCAAAAACTGGTACAGCTCCTTTGCGTGTGCAGCAGCTTCAGCAAATGATGGCAGCAGCTTTTCTTCGCGCCGGTCAGGCTAAAGATACAAAGACGAAGATTGAGGCAGTCAATGATGCATTGATTGCAGGCGGCATTTTAGCGCATTTTATTGGCGACTTGGCGCAGCCTCTTCATACGACGCGCGATTACGATGGTTTTGAAACAGGTCATGGTGGTCTTCATGCTTATTTCGAGAGCGACCTGGTGCAGGCTCAAGATCTCAGTTTGCTAGATAGCGTGTACCGTGCGGCATTGCCGCGGCGAGAACTAAAAGTTCTTCTGAGCTCGATAGCAAAAGTTGATCGCGAACGCGCCGAGACTTTGCCGATGGAGTTAGCCTATGCGGAAGCACTCGACAGCCACGCTAATTTAGAGCGACTGCGCGCGATGGATAAAAAGACGGCGTTGAAGCGAGCGAGCAGTGGCGAACACGGCATGAAGATTCCGGCTGTCCGTGAGCTTCCTGCGAAGGTAGCTACATCGTTTCGGCCATTTATCGTGCAGCGTCTCAGCCTGGGCGCACAAACTTTGGCGCACTTATGGGTTGCTGCTTACAAACAAGGCGGTAGTCCAGATCTTAAAGACTTTAAGAGCTATTACTATCCTGTAGCTCCGACCTTTATTGCGCCGGCTTATCTTACAGTAAGTCATTGATGCAAAAGGTCTTAGATATGTCTCGGAGCGTGATTATGAGTCTGCTTAGGCACCTGCACACGCTGATTTTGCTCTGCGGTGTAAGCCTTTACTTCGCTCCTAAAGCTCACGCGGAGGAGCTCCTGGTTGGAGCTGCCGCGAGTATGCATGAAGTTTTGCAGGAAGTTGCGGCAGGTTTTAGTGCCAGTAGTCATGTGCCGGTGAAATTTAGCTTTGCCGCGTCTTCAGAATTGGTCAATCAAACGAAGCATGGCGCGCCTTTCGACGCTATAATCACCGCAGATACCGTGACTATGGACCTTCTGGAGAGAGAAAGTTTATTAACCCGTCAAAGCCGCATCGAGTTAGTTGGTAATGAGTTGGTGCTGGTTGTGGCGGTCAATAGCCCTGCGGCTAAAGCCTCTTTGAAGTCGCCAACTGACCTTCGTAAGGACGTAGTCAAAAGGATCGTGCTCTGTGACCCGGTCGTACCAGCTGGGCATTATGCGCAGGAATTACTGACGCGTCTTGGCCTAGTCAAGCTGCTAAGATCAAAGTTCGTATTCGCGGTAAATGTTCGCGCGGCTCTCGCACTAGTGGCGAGTGGCGCTGCTGATGTTGGTTTTGTCTATCGCACTGACGTAGCTATTGCCAAACAACGCGTTAATATAATTTATACTGCTGGTGCAGAGACGGGTTTAAATATTCGTTATCCCGCAGCGATTATTCGGAGCAGTGCGAAGCAAGCATCGGCTCTATCTTTTTTAACTTATTTAAAATCGCAGCAAGCTCTGGCTGTCTTTGAGCGCCATGGATTTCTGCGCCTATGAATGATGCTGTATATGAATGATGCTGTATTAGATTGCGTGCTGCTCACCATCAGGGTTGCTGGCGTGGCAACCTTGATGATTGTGGTGATTGGTACGGCAGTTGGTTGGGCATTGGCCCGTGGCAAGGTGCCGGCGCAACTATTGGTCGAAGCCTTACTGCTTTTACCGATGACCATGCCCCCGGTTGCGGTTGGACTCGTGCTGTTAAATTTAATGGCACCTGGGGGACCCTTAGGAACATTTTGGCAGCTACTGACTGGCGAACGCCTATTACTGACTTGGCAGGCTGCTGCGATTGCCGCCTTCACGGTGGCATTTCCGCTATATGTAAGGGCTGCTCAGGAGGCTTTTACTGCAGTGTCACCCCGTCTTGAGGGTGTTGCCGAAAGTCTAGGGTTAGGGCCCTGGCGGTTGTGGTTTCAGGTGAGTTTGCCGCTCGCTGCTCCAGGTCTCGCTGCTGGAGGATTATTGGCATTTGCTCGGGCACTGGGCGAGTTTGGTGCCACTAGCTTGGTCGCCGGTGCGATTGCTGGGCGCACAGAAACTCTGGCCGTTGCCATTTATAACAGTATCAATAATGGCAATGAAGATCAGGCTTGGATGCTAGCCTTATGGTCTGCGGCATTAGCTGTGTTGGCTACGGTTGCCAGTCGCTATCTGAGCACGCGTTTTCCCAGTGTAGAACGGCGAGGATAGCTACATGCGATTTGACTTAAATTTTGCCTTCGCTACTCATGACTCGCAACTGCCGTTCAAGTTAGAACTCAATCATCAGTGGGATGCCAAGGTTACAGGGATTTACGGTCATTCTGGAGGTGGCAAGAGTTCGCTGGTGGAGGTGCTGCTTGGCCTTAAATCAAGAGCCTTAGTGCGCGGTCACTGTCGCGTTGGCAGCGCCCTACTTTTCGCAACGGCAGACGGCGTGTGGCTATCAACGCGCGAGAGACGTTGTGCGTGGGTTCCGCAGGAAGCGGCATTGCTTCCGCATTTAACTTCTCTGAGTAACATAAAGTTAACGGCTAAGGCTGGTGCAGACCTTGACGCAGTGATCACTGCATTGCAATTAGAGGGCTTACTTAGCAAAAAGCCGAGACAACTATCGGGAGGCGAGCGTCAGCGTGTGGCATTAGCGCGGGCATTGCTTGCACCTCACGACATGCTTGTGCTTGATGAGCCTCTTGCGGCTCTTGACTCGGCTCAGCGTTTGGCAACGCTCGAGTTTCTGCGCCGTCGCGTGGCCGTCGAGCATACCCCGATGTGGTATGTGAGCCACCGGTGGGATGAGATCGTGACAATCTGCGATCATGCCATGGTGATCGAAGAGGGGAGGCTGCGTTGGCATGGTCCACCTAGACTTTGGGTTGAGGCCAAAACGGGGAACAATGGCCAATAAAAGCATTGGCTTTTTAGGTTGGGTCTTGGGTGGGCTGCTGAAAGCTGGGTGAAACTTTTAAGGTCTGGGGTCGCTGATGCCGAAGCGCATTTGTTAGTTGCAAATGCTGCTTGGGAAAAGTCTATGGAGCCAGCAAAAAACCTAGTGCGACTCAGATCGCTATGGCTGCGATACGCCAGCACCGCTGTATTGGTGGTGATGTGCAGTTTGGGTGGAGCCATGACCAGCGAGACTGACTCGCCGACTGCAACTCCAGCTGTAGCTGTAGCTGTAACTGCAACTCCAGCTATCGCTCCGGCTCCAACTGTAGCCCCGCCAATTACCATGTCCCAAAGCGAAGCCACTGTTGGGAAAATCCAGTTGCTGCTCGCCATAGTGTGGGATGGGCAGGATCTTTTGGAACATAATTTATCAGCCCTAGCAGAATTCAGAGAGCAACATCGCGATCTGTCCATAGTCCATTTGGTCAGTCCGGCGTATTTCACCAAGGCTAAGGCAGATAAGGCCGCCGTGACGGCGACGCTGCGTTCATTAATTCAGCCGCAGGATCAGATTGTGGTGCTACTAGGTGGATGGAAATCGCTGGTAGCCGCAGCCGGTGTGATTTATCGGCAAGCCCCGACTTTCTGGAGTTCTGCTGCTACGCCTGGTGATTGCGCGATCGACTGTGGTAGTGATGTACCACTGCATATTTATCCCGATTCAGATATCACCAAGATTCTCGCGAAGGGACTGAGTACGCTAGCCGCTAACGGTTTTGAGCGACCAATTGGAGTTTCCGTGCAGGGCTGGATGGCATCACCTCAGCTGCACGAGGCAGCCGTCCGTGCGGGTCTGAAGTACGATCTTTCGGCGGTGGCTCCTGATTTACTTACCAAGCGGCTCAAATACTATCCGATCTATGCTTGGGCGCGCGCCCTGTGGCCAGATCTCACGCCACACAGTCAGCCCTTTAAGGTAATCACGGACGCCGGTAGTATTACCGAAATTCCACTGAGTCTGGCCACCATGGATTATCTGACTAGTAAGGAAGTGGATTCAATTTTCCGGGAATATTTGCAACACCTGCAAAAGACTCCTAATCGCGATCTGGTCTTTCCTCTGGTCTTGCATCAGGAAACAGCCATGACGACTGTCCCGATACTGTCGGCTTCACTGCAAAAGATATTTGCTGCCGCGGCCCTCGAGCATGTGCAGTTGGCGACTATGAGGCTTCCCGAATCAGTCCCGCCCCCTTGGGACGTAGATATTAAGAAACCTCAGCAAGAACAGCCAGCTCCGAAGTCTGCTCCGGTGGCACCAATAAATTCTGCTATACCTGTGGCGCATTGACCTGCCATTCTGGTTTGGTTATGCAGGCGCAGCAGATGATCAAGCGAGGCCACCATGTACGTTGATGTGCATACTCATCTAACTCACGAAGCATTTGCAGCGGATCAAAGTGCGGTGATTGAGCGTGCGATCTTGGCCGGCGTGTCCGCGATCGTTGTGAATGGCTTAGATCCCGTATCTAACCGTCAAATTCTCGCCATGGCAGAACGTTTTTCGGCGGTAAAGCCTGCCCTTGGTATTTATCCTGTAGATGCTGTCTGTGGCTTGTTGCCTACAGATTTCCCTCTAAAAGTTGAAGTTTTTGATGTCGATGCAGAGATCGATTTCATTGCTAGTAATGCTCAGGCCGGACGTTTAGCCGCGATTGGCGAGTGTGGCTTGGATGGCCACTGGCTTACGGCAGATACTTTTGCTGAACAAGAGCGTGTATTCGGTCGACTGATTGATGTAGCGCAAACTTACGATCTGCCACTGATCATTCACACGCGTAAGTTAGAGCAACGCGCGATCGATATTTTGCGCGAGCGGAGAGTGAAGAAAGTTAATTTTCATTGCTTCGGTGGTCGGACTAAGCTGGCTCAGGTATGTGCTGAATCAGATGGCTGGTATTTTTCTATTCCAGCGAACGCTACCGTTAACGAAGCTTTTCGGAAAATGCTGACGACGTTGCCAGTAGAGCGGATTCTGACCGAAACAGACGCTCCATATCTGCCGCCACGTAAAGGGGAGCGGAACGAGCCGGCAAATGTCGTGGGGACTATAGATATTCTGGCACATCAGCGTGGATGGAGTCACGAGCAGGCCGCCAAACAGGTCTGGTCAAATTACCAAGACCTATTTGGCAAGCGCTGGAGCTTATGATTTGCCCCACCTAGATAACTCAGAGGTGCAGAGTTGTTTGGGTCTCGCCCTGAGCACATTCCTGCGTTGTGACGTGTAGGCGAAAGTTATTGATATTGATCCAAGCAGGCTGATTCTCGTGTACCGAGATCGTGTTGTCTGAATATAGCGTCGCACAATATAGTTTCGGCTCAGATCTGGTGGCGGCAGTTGCCGGTGCAGATATCATGTGGATATTAGCGGGTATCGATGCGCCCGCGTCTTTTGGCGCTGTTGGGTCCTGATCGCTTGGAGTCTTGTCAGATGACCTTAAAGTGGTGATTAGCTGAAACCGAACTGCTCGCTGAATACGCAGTTGGTAGTCACCGGCCGGTAGATCATTGGTGCTGAAGGAGCCGTCGCGGTGGAGGTCGCCAGACCGTGCGACTTGGCCTGATAGGTCGTATCTAAAGCCGGAAATGAAGCTGTCGTTATCAATGGGGGTGGTGAGTGCCAAGCGGTAGCCATCCTCGCCTTGTGCAACTAACTTGCCGTCACTTTCTACCTGCATTAGCTCATGCATGCGACTCGCCAAGTCATCTGCGTTAAAAAATTCTTTGCCATCAACAAAAAATCCCTGCATCGCACCAGCGTGGCCGTTTAGGCAGCCGCGTCCGGAGACGAAGCGGCAGCTGGCAGAGTCCAGTGAAGAAGATCGATCATCGCTTGAAATAGACAGACGTTTTCCCGTGGTTTCACCGTCTTTGCTGACATCGACAGAACAACCAGTTAATACGGAACACCCAGTTAATACGGCTAAAGTCGCGACTTTAGCGACCAAGATGCTTTGTGCCTTCATGCCGCACCCCCAGTAAAATGCAAAATTCGTAACGCTACACTGCTAATTACTTAAGCAGCGTTACTGGGGATAAGCAATAAATATGCGCTGTGGGTTTATCTTGTGAGGAATTTCAGCGCCGTGCTGCTCTAGAGTCTTCGGGCTGACCAAGCGATAAATTTGGCTGCATCGGCTCTCCGGGTTGATAGCCGGCTACTACGTCTAAAAGCGGATTACCTGAGCGATCACGGAGTCTTTGCTTGGCGACACCGACGAGCACATCGGTGTTGCGATCTTGTTCTTCTAGGGTCCCGGCAATGCGAACTTTGCCGATGCTTTCTTCTAACTGACCATAGTCGCCGTAGCGTTCGAAGATTCGGAGTTCCACTTCATAGCGTTTTATTTTTCGAACCCACTTCTGCGGCACCGTCTCGATGTGCCAGTTGCCGACGTAAAAATGATTGGTCTCATTAATGCGTGCGCGCAAAGTATGGCGCAAAGCCTCGCTTTGGATAAAGCGACTCTCAACATGGCCGCCCTGCTGCCGTGTTATGATCTTTTTGAACGGAGTGAGTCGTAGCCCGATCCGGACGCGTCTAGGTTGGTCACCGGCAGGGTTTGCGGCCTTGATGTTCAGCGGCTCGGAGGCAATCCAATGAGTATTACTTTTGCTGATTGGAGGGCCGATTAGCCCACTTGTCTCGGCTCGGACTTGCCGAGCACTAGTGAAGGCTATTAAGATCAAAGCCAATCTGATCCATACCAGACGATTCATCATGGGTAGCCTTGTATATTGCCGGGGCTAGCTAGAGCCGGCTGGGAATTAGGTGGGACGGACGGTGAGTGGAACCTACTAATAGTATACCTGAGGTACAGACAACTACGACAGCCGCCCAGGGCGAGTCGTCGCCGTCACCGGAGCGTTCCTCTGGATTGGCGTATGTTTTCGTATTTATTGGTATTTTGATACCGGCATTGTGGGTTGTGCTAACGCTTCCCTCAATACTGCCGGTTCAGGCTCTGCAGCGGACGCGGCAGCAACTCAAAGAAGACGTCGCTGCAGTTCAGTTGTTTTTTAGTAAATACAAAAAAAATCCAGATAACCTAAATGTCCTGCGTGCCTTTGCTTATAGCTATAGCTTGCCATTTGATGCCTACGACCCATTCGGCGAGCGGATAGATTATCTACGGTTGGATGATCGGCATTTTTTGCTGCGCTCCTTTGGTGCAGACCAGTTTCAAAATACCCTCACATCCCCGCTCGACCTCGCGATCGTGAGCTGGGGTGAGCGTGCCAACGAGCCGCTTACCTATAATTACCCGCAACTGCCCGTGCCGAGCTTTTATCCGGCGGCTTTACTGTCTGGAGCTGATTCCCCGAACCATCAATGGCTTGCTCGACTATATGGCGACCCTGTCTCTTCGACGCGGAGACTTGTGATTCGCCACCTGAAGCGAGACGGGCTATTTATGGTGGCGCCGCACGACGGGGTAGAGGAGTTTTTTTGGCTACCGACAGGTGATCGCATCATTTACACCGCGACAGGCAGCTCGCGCTACCGCGACGGCGTGTATCTCTGGAACTTGCAGACAGATACCAGCGTCAACCTGCTGGAAAAGGTTCGTACGACAGCACTCAAGGCACTGAATCAAGAAGCGGACACATACTGGTTGGCGTTGGCAGGGCTAAGCAGTCGTGGGCCGGTAGTGTATTTTTATTTGCAGCCACGCCACGCTGGCGGTCTTTCACCGGTTGAGTTTTTCCAGCGCAAGAATATGGTGGCAATCGCTGTCCCGGAAAAGGGGCGGCCGCGTTTGGCCACTTACGAAGAGTTTCCTGCTAGTGACGAGGTCTCCGTGGTGGGACATCCATACGCGGTGCGCGCCCATCTACAAGGCCAGGGCATTGCGATTCAGAGGCAGTGGCTACAGCTGCCCACGGCGCAGGAACTAGAACGCCTGCTCGTTGCGTGGCACGATATTTCCGAACAGGCAATTGGGACCCCGCTTTATCCCTACAGTCTTTGGCTACTCTCTACTTTTTACGGGGAAAGTGCTGCCAGTCCCTTGGCTGGAAGTACGAAAGAGCAAGAGGTGCTGCGCTCCTACGGCACCGAGGTGGCGAGAGCTTTGTTGAATTATCCTTTAGCTCCGTCTTATCTTAAGGGGCTAGCATTATTCAATTATGAGGAACTGATGGGCGGTCGAGTGCTGCCATACCGGTTTGCTAGATTTAACTCAAAGTTGGCGTCACCTGACGGAGATCGTGATAACGGTAACTAATCAGCTCGCTTCTATGCTTCAGGAGTTCGTTCATGTTCAAGCACGGTACCCCCGGTGATGATGTTTATGCGGTAATTCTTGCCGGAGGAAGTGGCACCCGTTTCTGGCCAAAGTCGCGTGAGCTGCGTCCCAAGCAGTTGTGCGCTCTTGGGACTGATAGCCGAACCATGATCGAGATCACTCTGGCCCGGCTTGATGGATTTATTCCGCCCGAACGCCGCATTGTCGTGACTCACGTCCGTCAGCTCGATCTGACGCGCTCTATAGTAGGGGCCAGAGCTGGCATCTTCATCGCCGAGCCAGATGCTCGCAACACTGCTAATGCCTTGGCTATGGCAGCGCTGGAGATCGCCGCGATCGATCACAAAGCAAAACAACCAGTGATGATCTCACTCCATTCGGACCATCTTATTAAAGACGAGGAGGCATTCCGTGCTTCCTTGATGACGGCCGTATCAGCTGCTCGCAAAGGCAAGTTGATGCTGCTAGGCGTAGTCCCTGAATACGCCGAAACCGGCTTCGGCTATATCGAGCGCGGCGCTGGTTTCTCTGATCTGATTGGTGCTTATGAGGTTGCGAGCTTTCGGGAAAAGCCAGATCTGGCCACAGCTCGTGAGTATGTCGAATCAAAGAATTTTTATTGGAACGCAGGCATGTTTGTCTGGCGTGTCGATGTGATACTGGAAGAGTTGCAGCGTACTTTGGCGCCGTCCTTAGCTAAGCTAATCGCCGCGCAGGTTGAAGTCGGCGGCCGTTTTTCTGAGGCAGATCTGGCTCCGCTCGCTGCGGCCTACAAAAAATTGCCGAAAATCTCCATCGATCACGCGGTGCTCGAGACCAGCACTAATATTGGAGTGATTCCGGCCAATATCGGTTGGCAGGATATAGGTAGTTGGGATGCGCTAAGCCGCAGCTTCACTCCCGATCAGCATGGTAATCTGCTCTTTGGCGATGGTTTGTTAATAGACTCCGTCAACACCACGGTGGATACCGATGGCCCATTTGTCGCAGTGTTAGGGCTTAACAACCATGTGGTCGTTTCAAGCGGTGGTGCGATCCTGGTGTGTCCAAAAGAGCGTTCTCAAGAAGTTAAGCGCATTGTCGATTGGCTGACGGAAAAAGGTCGTCGGGAGCTGCTGTGACCGGTCGGCAGCAGCGCGGTACTTTAATTTTTCTACTACTTACTTTGGCCGTGCGGCTTTACTGGGCTTATGCTGCGCCGCTTGCCAATGATGAAGCTTATTATTGGGATTGGTCACGGGCGCTGCAGCTTAGTTTCATCGATCATCCGCCGGCAGTGGCATGGGTGGCAGCACTTGGGGATGCCATCATGGGCTCCCAGACTGCTTTGGGGCCACGATTCTTGCTGCCGTTTTTGCACCTTGCCGCGACTCTGGTTCTGTTGGCTTGCGCCGGGGTTTTAAAGGGTGAACGTTTAACCAGGGCTCAGGTCTGGACGCTTTTAGTATTTACCGAAGTCGTTCCTGCTTTTTCCCTAGAGGGCGTGTTACTTCTCCCTGACTCCGGACTACTGCTAGCACTAGCATTAAGTCTTTATACTTTCTTGCGAGCAGCCAGCAGTGAGCACGGACGCGCCTGGCGGTGGGTGTTACCAGCGGGGCTCGCTGTGGGTGCTGCCGGTCTCTGTAAGTATCATGCAGCACCGGTTGCGTGCGGTCTGGGGATTGGTCTGCTGATTTATGGTAGCCGTCGTCAACGTCTCGGTGAGTTTGTTGGATTTCTCATAGTTACTGCGTTGCTGGCTTTGTTAGTGACGTCGCCCGTGTTGATTTGGAATGCGTCTCACGACTGGGCCTCGTTTCGCTTCCAAAGTGCGCATGGTTTTGCCGGGTTAAGTTTTACTCCCCTGGCCGCAGCTCGGGTTTACCTCGGTCAGCTTCTCATTTTGTCGCCGCTGGTGGTGATCGGGACGATCCAGGGGATTTGGCGCCAGCGCGATTTAAGCCTAACTCTACTGCCGGTGGCTGCAGCGGCACCGCTATTCGCACTACTTGAGATATTGGCCTTTGGTAAACAGATGTTGCCCCATTGGCTCGCTCCAGCATGCTGGATGGTCTTGCCTCTGCTGGCGCTCACGAGCTGGCCGCGCTGGGCTTTCCGTGCCAATTTTGTCTTGGCGGTAATCATCGCATGGGGCCTGCCCTGGGTGTTGACGCTAAAGCCGCTGCGCGAGGCCCTGGTAAATTCGTTTGATGGCAAGCCCGGGCCACTTTCGGAACTAACGCTTTGGCAGCCTCTTAGTGAATCACTAATGCAAGATGCTAGAGTTGCCTCGTATCTAAAAGCGGACGGGAAGGCCGTTGAGCAAGGTAACTGTCCGCAGACTATCACGGTGGCATCTCTACGTTGGTTTTGGTCGGCGCAGTTGGCTTTTCATCTGCCTGGACAGCCCCGCGTGGTGTCATTGGACCAAAATCATCGCTCCTACTATAACTACCGCGATTATTTGCCTGATTATGCTAATTGTCCGGTGTTGGTGATTGCTGATGCGCGGCATTTGGATGCGGATCAGTTGCACAAAGTACTTGGTGACTGGCAGCAGTGGAGCGTCTTAGTTCCGTCTCATCGCGACACTGATGTTATTGCACTGTACGGCCGATTCCGCTCCCTAGCAGAGTTGGAACAAGCAGCATCTGCTATGCACTCTTACGGTGGAGGCGCTCATCCGGCTGCATACTAAAATGTTGCTGGGGCTCGGCCTTTGGATCCTGCCTTCTGGGCGATTGGTGACTCATCATATCCTCGATGCAGACACCCAAGCACCAGCGATGTTAAATCTTCCCGAGTTAAAGTTAGAATTTCAGGCGTTAACTCAGCAACAGGCATTGCAGACACAAGCGCCGCTAACGCCGCCGTGCCAAGTGCCAGTCCTGGCTGCTCCAGAGATACGTAATGCACAGAGGCCGATGCTCAATCGCGATGTCACCACAATTAATCTTGGTGCGAGGCTAAAGCCGTATTTTGGTACGCTGCACTCTCATACAGGTGAGTCAGATGGTCGTGGGACGGTGGCGGAAGCTTACCGGTTTGCCCGTGATGTAGCGCATCTAGATTTTTTCGCCATCACGGATCATCCGGAGTATTGGCTGTTTAGTAAGGAACGACGTTATGAAGCGCAGATACAGATTGCAGAGGCTGCCGCGCGTCCCGATTTCGTCACGCTATATGGCTTTGAATACAGTCACCCAATGTATGGTCACTATACAGTCCTGAATGCGCCTAAAGTTCACCATGCTTTTGAAGATTACAACCTGCATGATTTTTATGCCTGGCTGAAGCAGCCGGAGCAGCAGTCAGCGTTGGTGATGTTTGCGCATCCCGGATTTCACGATTATCGGATTGCGACTGAATTTGATCAGTTCGCACTAGATCCTGAACTGGTGCAACGTTTTGTCGGCGTAGAGACGATCCATTGGAGCGAGTTTCTGCGCTACGTTCGTGGCTATTTCGGTAGCATCCCGTATATCGATGAAGCCAATCAACTCGGGTGGTGGTTGGGAGCTATGGGTTCTCAAGATGTGCATTATGCTGACTGGGGCACGCGTGATCCGACGCGCGTCGTCATGCTCATGCCTGAGCTGTCTCGCGCAGAATTGCTAAAAGCGCTCAAGGCACGCCATTTTTATGCGACCACAAATCGCCATATTCATTTTGCCGTTAATGCCCAGCTCCGTGACCAAAGTTGGGCTGTGATGGGGGACATCCTCAACGAGGCGAACTTGCCGAAGGATAACATCACCATCAAAGCTAGGTATTACGATGGTGACTGTGCCGAACAGCCGTACCGTATGGAGGCGGTGTTGGGTGGGCGCGTCGTTGCCAGTTATGACTTCCCAGCTACAGGAGAAAATCAATTCCCATTCGCTGGCGAGTTTACTCTACAATTGCCGCTAAACCGCGACTTAATGCCGCGGCGCTTTGGGCTGTACTTTCGGTTATACCAGGGCAGAGACCGTCAGACTTATACCCAAAGCTCGCCACTTTTCTTTGATCTGCGCGGAAGCTGAATTCAATTTTTCACTGATTTCAGCCTGTAAGCGTAAAGCGCTTTCATACCCGTCGTAAAATATAGCGCATCTTCATAAATCATGGGTGCTCCAGCCACTGCTGAGCCGAGTCGATCATACCAGCGGATGTTGCCTGTAGCGGCATCTAGGGCTGTGATTCGTCCCCCAACTCCCGCGGCAAACACGTCAGTTTCGCCGACGGCCAAATTGGTCACTGCAGCACCCGTGACATGCCGCCAAATTCGGCGTCCAGCACTGTCAGGATCCAGAGCATAGACATCGCCATTGAGAGCGCCAACATAGTAGCGATCCCCGCGATAAGCTGAGGTAGTCAGGCCGGGCAGCTTCTCCTGCCAGATCACGTTGCGGATACTGCCGGTAAGATCTATGGCTGCTACCAGTCCGTCGTAGCGCGCGACAATGAGCTTTCCTCCGCGCACCACCATTTCGCCTACATAGTCGTGAAAGCGAGCATCAGTGTAAGAGGGATTATAACGCCAAACTAATTTGCCGCTGTCTGCAGCAACGGCGATGAGTTCGCCTGCGGCAGTGCCGAAAATGACTTTGTTATCATATGCTACGGGCTTGGCACCTGTGCGGATACTTAAGCCTTCGGGAAAGCCGCCATCAAAGACCCAAAGTGTCTTGCCTGTCTGAAAATCAAGGGCGTACAGTACTTGCGCTGCCGTCACGGCATAGAGCGTCGTTCCGTTGAGGATAAACGGTCGTTCGGTAAAAGAGTCTAGGTCAGTTGTCCAAAGTTTCTTACCGGAGACAGCATCGACGCGCATCAGCTTGCCGTCGCGAAAACCCAGCACGACTGACCCACCAAAGGAGCCAGGAGGTGCGGTCAGGGTGGACTTAGCCTCGATCCACCATTGAACACGCTTGGTGGCGAGCGGCATGCCGCCCACCCACTGATCATCAAAGGCACCGACCAGTACGCCGGAGTTGATGACAAAACCTGCGGGATCTAAGGCAGCAAGAGGCTTTTCGCGTTCCAGGCGCTTATTCAGCTCCCAACAGCCTAACTGAAATGGTCGCCCTTGGGTGTCAGACCTGGGGCTAGCCGCTGCACTATCTGCTCCGACGGCAACTAAAGTCGCCAGCCAGGCTGTCGCAATACATCGCGCTAGCATGCGCGCACTCCTGTCTATCAGTTAGTTGATCAAAGTTAGCAGTGAGCGAGCTTTTTGGGCTTCGGTACTACTGCTGTATCCTTCGATCAGTGTGTTCAAAGTAGTTTTAGCGCCTGCTTTGTCGCCTTTGAGAAAGAGGGCTCGGCCGCGCATCAGTTGTAGCTTGGGTTTCAGATCACTGTTAGTCGATATTTCGAGATTTGTCAGAATGCTTAGTTCGCGATCGTATTCGCCTTGCTCTTCTGCGATCCCGGCAAGTTCCAAATTGGCGAGTGCTTGGTAGGTCGCATCTGCCTTCGACTTGCTGGCTATCCCTTCGAGCAAGGTGCTGGCGTTGGCTAGCTTATTGTCGCCGATCATACTGTGTGCTGCCATCATCCCTGCTAACCAGCCCTCGGCGTGGTTTTCGTACTTCTGATAGAAGGCGAGAAATGCCGCAGTCGATGCCGCATGATCCGGCTTGATGGCCTCGGCCTGTTTGCGAAGGGCTGTAACCTCCTGTTCTTGCTGAGGTGTCAGGCTGCTGCCATCTTGGCCGGCTGCTTTAGGAGCGGCCTTGGCCTCGATTTCTTGCATCTTCTTTAGAATGGGCTTCTGCAGGTCCGAAGCGCGTCTGGCCTCGGTATCATAAATCACCTGGGACTTACCCAGCTCTTCAATTCTGGCATCCTTGCGCTTGCTCTGGACCAGGCGGTAGCCCGCGAGGCCGGCAACGACTAGCGCGACTGGCAGTACGGCAATGAGGATGGTTCGGACGTTTTTAACGGCCCAATCCACTCCCGTCATGACTTTCACCTGAAACTGATCCGGACCCTTCAGGGTTTTGATATGTTCCTTGCGAACGCTGCTCATGTTGTCCTTTCCACGCGCTTAGATCTGGCTGTTGCGTCGCTGATGATAAAGCTGTGATAATATAATTGAAAGAATAATTTCTCTAGAGTTAACGGCGGCCTATGTTCCGACGTCGCGGCCGTCCCTGAGTTCGCCAATAAGAGGTGCAGTTATGGCAACTTCCAGACTCGGCTTGCTGCTGGTCGAAGACGGTCTGCTGACCGAAGCCGACCGCCGCACCATAAAACGTAACTGTGGTGGCGAAGGCGCCGCCTTTGCCCGGAGCATCTTGGCTATCGGCCTTCTGGCTGAGGACGAACTAGCCGCATTTTTAGCGGAAAAAACTCAGTGGCGAGTGGCGCCAATGGATCTCCTCGCTGCCGCGGAAAAAGAGGCGATTGACGCAGTCGATCGGATTTTGATGCAAAGGTTGGAAGCCATCCCCCTCAGGATTCAAGACGGGGTTTTGCATATAGCGGTAGTGGATCCTCTCGATGAGGACACTCTCAATCAGTTAGCTTTTTTCACGGGCAGTAAGGTACGTCCCGTGATCGCGACATTGAGTGCCATCAGAGCCGCGCTTAAGGGCCTCGACCAAGAGTACCGCCCCGAGCGGACGCACCTCGAAGCATTCATGACAAATCACGCTGTCGCCGCCAGTCGCCAACTTCGGATCGGTGAGGGTCAGGTGCGCAAGGTTGAGCGTCGACCCGTTACCAGTTGGCCGCCGCCAGCGGCGCAGGCTCCTGCCCCAGTCAAAGTGCCGAGGCTTGATGGAGTGGAGCGAGCACCAATTATTGAGCCCCTGCATACGGCGCCGACGTCGATGCGAGGGCCCAATGTGGTGGCATCGCCGATGGTCAGTCGCTTCGATGAATTCAGCCCGGCTGCATCTCAAGCCGAGCGAAATGAACCTTCTGAGGAATCTGAACGTTCGTTTGCGGAGGGACTTTTGGACTCCGCAGAAGCTAACTCCGCGGCTAATTCTGCACAAAATATGCCCGCGGTTTCCGAGCAATTGGCCGCGGCGGTTGGCAATCATGCCAGCGATCCGCTAGCAGAGCTCGATGACGTTGTTGCAGACGATGAGACTTCTCTATTCGCCGAGCTTGCGGATCCTGTTGAGGCGCAACCAGCCGTGGCAGCCGATGATTTCGATACGGAGGGATTGGCAACAACTGGGACAGAGCCGAGCGAGCCTCTGACGCAGCCTACCGATGATGAGATTGAAGACTTATTTGCGCAGAATGTCGTCGATGATCGAGATGCTCCGCTGACGACTACCTTGGATATGCTTGATGAAATAGAGCATGACTTAGGCAACGAACTAGTAAATGAAGCGGTAAATGAGGCCGCAAATGATGCGCTAAACGATTTAGGTGACATCGGCGCCGATCACGAGGCAACCGCAGCGGTTCTTGCTTCAGTTGATGATGCCCTAGCAGATGATCTCTTTGGTCCACTGGATAACGAATCGTTGCAGGACATGAGTTTAGCTGCTGGCTTGAACCGAGCTGTCTTAACGATGTCGATAGCAACCAACCTTCGCTCTGCTGTAGAACGTGCGGCTTCGGCTCTGCATGCTGCGGGTTTGAGTCAGGGCAGTCTGTTCCGTGAACGTGACGGTGCGGTAATTGGACTGATCAACTGGAGTGTCACGGACGAGGGGACCGCTATCGCCGAGGATGGTCTCCTGGCTCAGTTAACTCCGGGACTAGAACTCGCGATCTCTCGTCTGAAAGAGCATTGGGTGCGATTTAGTGATGTCGCCCGCCAATCCAATATAGCGCCATTTAGTCTGGCCAACGTTAACAACCACGAGCTCTATGCCGTGGCGATGCCCGTATCCGAAGACGACAAGTTGATCGTGATTATGACCTCAGCACGCGTTCTAGACGTGAACTCAGTCATCGGTGGAGCCGCACTCGAGCTGTTTAAAAGGGTGGCAAAAAAGACTTAGGGCAGTCAATTGGACTGCCCTAGGTTTGAATTTGATTGGTCGTCTTTTGTTCAGGGAAGGGCGGAGTGTTCTGGGGAAACAGCGGGTTCTGGCAACTGGAGCGGGAGCATAGAGCGGGCACTTAGACGACCAATCAGCTTGCACACAACTTGTTCGGATAATGCTTGATCGTCCGAACATCTTGTCTATTGCAGGTGCTGTGCCAAATCCGAAGGCTGCATATTTTGCCAGATTTATTAACTGGTTAATGATTTGCTCTGGGTTTGTGATAAGTAAATTCGCGGCCTTATCAGACGAACTGGTGCGCTGCTAGTTATCGACTGTAAAGAAGTTAGACAAGTTGTCGACTTCGGCTTAATGCTGAATATTAGCTACAACTTTTGTGAGGTGAACGATGCAACCACGACGTAAAACTATACTCATCACTGGTGCCAATCGCGGCATTGGCCTCGGCTTAGCAAATAAATTCCTCGCGCATGGTCATAGCGTTATTGCTACAGCACGGAATCCTGACGGTGCCCGTGATTTGTGGGCACTGGAGCATGCTTATCCGGAAAGTTTTCGCATACTCGGATTAGACGTAACTGGCGCTACTGGTTTGCAGCATCTTAGGACCGCCCTGGCGGGGCAAGCTATCGATGTTTTGATTAATAACGCCGGCTATCTATCAAACCCAGGGTCTGGATTTGTTGAGCTGACACCGGACGAGTTGCATAAATCTTTTGCGATCAATGCGACTGGGCCGCTATTAGTGACGCAAAGTCTCCTAACCAATCTACAGGCAGCAGCTGAGCCGATTATGGTAGCGATCAGTAGTAAGATGGGATCCATTGCAGATAATAGTAGTGGTGGCTACTACGCTTACCGTATGTCTAAAACGGCCTTGAATATGTTCGTTCGGTCTTTTGCCATCGATTATCCAGATATCACTTCGGTGACTCTGCATCCAGGATGGGTGAAGACCGACATGGGTGGGGCAGCAGCACCGACCACAGTCGAGGAATCAGCAAGCGGTATTTTTGACGTCATCACTAAACTGAAGCCTGTAGATAGCGGTCGATTTATCGACTTCCTTGGCGCAAATGTCGATTGGTAGCGTGACGAGGTCGGCAAATTTTACCGACTGGTTTAGTGGGTAGGGTGCTGTGTTATCATCATGGTATGCGTAAATTACTATACCTAATCCCATTTGGCCTAGTTGCCGCCGTGCCGCTCGCTACCCAAAGCATCGGCTCGCATACTGATTG